>DASZQJ010000180.1:0-4315 GCA_035549715.1 Burkholderiales bacterium | reverse complement strand
GCCTGCTCGACAACATCGGCTCCTTCCTGTTCGCGCTCTCGGTCTATGCCGGCGCTTACCTGACCGAGGCGTTTCGCGCGGGCATCGAAGGCGTGCCGCGAGGCCCGCTCGAGGCGGCGCGGGCGCTCGGCCTCACGCGCTGGCAGGTCGCGCGCCACGTGACCCTGCCGCTGATGTTCCGCATCGCGCTGCCCTCGCTGGGCAACACCTTCATCTCGCTGTTCAAGGACACCTCGGTGGCCTCGGCCATCGCCGTGCCGGAGCTGACCTACGGCGCGATGCGCATCAACGTCAACACCTGGCGGGTCGTCGAGGTGTACCTGGTGGTCGGGGCGCTGTACCTCGCGGCCTGTTATGCGATCGCGGGCGCGCTGCGCGTGGTGGAACGCCGGTTCGGCGTGGAGGCGCGATGGAGCTGATCCTCGCCAGCCTGCCGCTGCTGGGCCAGGGGCTGCTCGTCACGCTCGCCGTGTCGGGGGCCGTGCTTGTCATCGGCACCGTGCTGGGTGCGGGCCTCGGGCTCGTCCTGCTCTATGGCGGCCGCGGGCCGAAGCTCGCCGCGCGGGTCTATGTGGACACCCTGCGCGGCATTCCCCAGCTCGTGCTGATCTTCGCCATCTTTTACGCATTTCCCTTGCTGGGGCTGCGCCTGCCGGCCGTCCTTGCGGGCATCGTGGCGCTCACCTTGTTCTGCGCTGCGCATGTCGCCGAAGTGCTGCGGGGCGCGGTCGGCGCCATCCCCCGCGGCCAATCCGATGCGGCGCGCGGCATCGGCCTGACGTTCGCGCAACGCCTGCGCTTCGTGATCCTGCCCCAGGCGTTGCCGCCCTTCCTGCCGGCGTGGACCAATACCGCGGTGGAGATCGTGAAGTCCTCGTCCCTGGTCTCACTGGTGAGCGTGGTGGACCTGACCATGGCCGCCCAGCAGGTCGTCGGGCGCACGCGGGAGGCGCTGCTGTTCTATGCCGTGGCCGCGGCGATCTACTTCGCCATCAACATCGCGCTGTCCCTGGCCGGGCAGCGCCTCGAAAGGCGCTTCAGCCATGGCTGAGAAACCGGTCGTGCTCCAGGGGCTGGTGAAGCGCTACGGCGCGACCACCATCCTGCGCGGCGTCGACCTCGAGGTCGCCAAGGGGGAGGTCGTCGTGATCATCGGCCCCAGCGGCTCGGGCAAGACGACGCTGCTTCGCTGCATCAACTTCCTCGAGGATTTCCAGGAAGGACGCATCCTGCTGGACGGCGAGCCGGTCGGCTATCGCGAGGAGACCGGCCGCCGCCTGCCGCGACCGGACGCCGAGGTGGCGCGCATGCGGGCCGACGTCGGCATGGTGTTCCAGTCCTTCAACCTGTTCCCGCACATGACGGCGCTGAAGAACGTCATGCTGGGGCTGACACAGGTGCGGCGCCTGGAGGAGGCCAGCGCCCGCGAGCGCGCGGTGACCTGGCTCGAGCGCGTGGGCCTGGGCGCCAGGCTCGATGCCCTGCCCGCGCAACTCTCCGGGGGGCAGCAGCAGCGGGTGGCCATCGCCCGCGCGGTCGCCATGGAGCCAAAGGTGATGTTGTTCGACGAAGCGACCTCGGCGCTCGACCCGGAGCTGGTCGGCGAGGTGCTCAAGGTGATGGCCGACCTGGCGCACAGCGGCATGACCATGCTGGTGGTCACCCACGAGATGCGCTTCGCGAGGGAGGTCGCCCATCGGGTGGTATTCATGGACCAGGGAGCGATCGTCGAGCAGGGCGCGCCGGAAGCGCTGTTCGGCAACCCGCAGACCGAGCGCCTGCGGCAATTCCTCGGGCACTTCGCACCGAAGCTCTAGAAAAGCGAACGGGCGGCACTGCCGCCCGTCGTGCGCTGCGCGCGACGCTCAGCAGGTGGGCGAGTCGGGCGGACAGTTGTCGCCGTGCTCGGGCAAACCGGGGCCGCGCTTGTTGCCGGGGTTCGGATTGCCGGCGGGTCCCGTCGGCGTCGTGCTGCCCGGCGTGACGCCCGCCTGGCCGGCGTCTTCCCCCGCGGGCCGGATGGCATTGCCCCGGCGCCTGGCCATCGCCGTGGCGGCCATCTTCTCGTCGCCCTTGAGATCCTCGAGCTCGCGCGCGCTGTCCGAGGGCATGCCGACCTGGCGCTTGCGCGTCTTCGCGATGTCCGCGGCGGAAGGCTTCTCCTTCCCCTCCCCGAACACCCGGCCGCCGCCGTCGCCGCCTTCGCTGTCGGGGGCCGGACGGCTGCGGGCGCCATCGGCCTTGGGTTCCTTCATTGCGGGGCCCGAAGCCGTGCCCTTGAGGGTGCCCGCCTCGTCGCCGTTGCTGGGACGCACGGGCTTGTCGTTCCCCCCGCTGATGGGGAAGGGCATCGGATTGCCGGCGCCGTCGGACTGCTGGTCGCGCTTCGAAATGGCGGTACCGCGTCCGGCATCGAAGTCATGGGTGATTTTGTTGTCGGTCGGCGGCGTCACCGAGCCGCCCGGGCCCTTTTTAGCCGCCGCTTCGTTCAGCAGCTCCGCGCTGCGCCCGCCGATCTTGGCCACCGCGGCCTCGCGGCTGAACTGGTCGAGGCTGGAGCCGGCGCCGGGCCGCTTGTCGCCCAGGGGATTGGCAATGGGGGTGACGGCGACCGGGCCGGTCTTCGCCCCCTTGATCGCGGGATCGAGGGTGGGCTTGCCGACGGCGGCGTTCGGGTTGGCGATCTGCGGCCTGGTGACGATGGGCTTCACCGGCTCGACGGCCGGCAGCTTGGCGATCGGCGCCGGCGCCTTGATCAAGTTCGCGGCGCCCACAGGCTGCGCGGCCTGCATTTGCTTCTGGGCCAGCGCGCCCGACGACATGACGAATGCAAGGCCGCAGCAGGCTGCGGCCCATGGCTTGAGCGACTTCAAGATTCCCTCCCCTGCGCCGGATGGCGCCCCCCGGGACTTTTTATCACCGCGCCCCGTGCCCGGGCAAGGCCCCGGTTCGCCGCGGTGCATTCCCGGGGCAACTTGCGTCCCCGCGGTGCGGCGCAGGGGCGAAGGCGGGCGAAAAGCGGGGGGAATCCGGTGGTCCCGATCTTGCATCGGGCCCGGAACACCGACCCCGGCCTTGATGCGAGGAATCCCATGGCAGGCACCCAAACCGGCAAAGCCCGCAGCAGCACGCGCAAGTCCCCACCCGCCCTGACCAAGCCCGCCATGAACAAGGCGATGGCCAAGCCCCGGCCGGCAGCGCCCCGCAAGAAAAAGGCCGTTGCCGCGTCGGCGTCGCTACCCGCCCTCGCGCCGCAGGACAGGCAGCAACTGATCGCGACGGCCGCTTACCTGCGCGCCGAAGCGCGCGGCTTCACAGGCGGTTCGCCCGAGCAGGACTGGTTCGAGGCGGAAGCCGAGATCGCCGCCCGGTTCGCAAGCGCCTGAGCGGCGGGCTCGCCGGGCGGGCCTGAAGCCCGCCCGTCCCGGCGACCTCACTTCAGGGTCTTGAGGAACGCGATCAGATCCGTCCGTTCCGTGGCATCGTGCACGCCGACCGGCATGATCGTCCCATGCACGGCGTCGGCGGGCGACGCGAGGTAACGGTCCAGCGAAGCCTCGTCCCAGACGATGCTCGCCTCGTAGAGGTTCTTCCCGTAGGGCGTGCCGGCGACGGTGCCGGCGCGGCGGCCAATGAGACCCGCAAGGTCCGGGCCGAGCGGACGAGTCGCCCCGCCGATGGCGTGGCAGCCCGCGCACCAGCGCTCATACACCTTCCTGCCCCGGCCGGCGTCGCCATCGGCCCACGCGGGCTGTGCCGCGCTTGCAACGAGCGCCAGAAACAGGGCGGCGAACATCCAGGGAGCGGCGGGCCTCATGCACCGACCCGCCTCAGGCGACATGATGCTTGCCGGCGCTGAAACGCTTTGACTGCACCCCTCGGCGGCTATTTCTTCGATGAACTGCGCTTCGATGCCGGGCACCAGCTGCTCGAAGCGTGAAAAGTTGTGGAACGGGATATGAAAGGGACGCTGCATTGCGGAGGCTCCATGAATGGGAGTCAACGTAGCATCCGGTCCCTGCGCGTCATTGACCTGCATCAAGTTCGGCCGAGGGGCGGGGCACGGTCGCCTGCCGGCAGCCCTGCGCGTGGCGCCTTTTCCCCTCCCACCGCCTGTTGTACGCTTCCACTCCCGCCACTTTCACCCGATTCGCCGGAGGAGCATGAGCCAGAACAAGAAAAAGCCCGAAGAGCTGCGCAGCCACCGCTGGTACGGCGCCCAGGACCTGCGTTCCTTCGGCCATCGCTCGCGCACGCTGCAGATGGGCTTCGCCCACGAGGACTACAAGGGCAAGCCGGTCATCGCGATCATCAA
>DASZQJ010000179.1:0-22056 GCA_035549715.1 Burkholderiales bacterium | reverse complement strand
TCAGGCCGGCTGGGGGCCGTCGTAGCCTTCGATGACGATCACGTCGCCGTCGGCGATGGGCGGGGCGCGATGCTTCAACGCCTCCGCGTACTCGGGCGAGTTGTAGCAGGCGAGCGCGGTCTCGTAGTCCTTGAACTCGATGACGACGTTGCGTGCCCGCGAGCGGCCTTCCCTGGCCTCGAACCGGCCGCCGCGCACCAGGAACTTCGCGCCGTACTTCGAGAACGCCTTGCCGTTCCTCGCCACGTAGCCCTTGTAACCCTCGGGATCGTTCACGTCGATGTGAGCGACCCAGTATCCCTTCGCCATTCGCCGGCTCCTTTTTGTCTAGTCCGCCTTGCGGCCGTAGTTTAGCAATCCCTGCGGACCCTTCGGCGGATGCGCGCGAATGGCTTCCTCGTTGGGTACGATGCCCCAGCCCGGGCGGTCCGGCATCACCAGGTGCCCGTCAATGAACTCGGGGACGTGGTCGAACAGCTCGTGGTCCCAGGCGATGCGGTCGATGTCCGTTTCCATGATGCGCAGGTTGGGCACGGCCGCCGAGAAGTGCGCGTTCATCATGGTGCACAGGTGGCCGTAGAAGTTGTGCGGGGCGACGTTGACCTCGTGCGCCTCGGCCGCGGCGGCGATTTTCATCGACTGGAACACGCCGTTCCAGGGCGTATCGACGATGGCCACGTCCATGGCCTGCTCGCGGAAATAGGGCATGAACTCGCGCAGGCCGAGCAGGGTCTCGCAGGAGCTGACCGGGTGCGGGCTCCGGCGGCGGATATAACCCAGCGCCTCCGGCACGAAGCTGTCGATCTCGACCCAGAAGATGTCCAGGTGCTCGATGGCGCGCAGGATCTTCAGGTAGCCCTCGGTCTTCGCGTTGAAGTTGAGGTCGAGCAGGATGTCGACATCCGGGCCGGCGCCCTCCCGCAGTGCCTCCAGGTGCATCACCAGGTCATGGAGGACCTTGCGCTCCACGTTGAGCCCGGGCTCGAAGGGCACGCCGAAGCCGGGGCGCCAGCCACGGGCGTTCTTCCCGTCGTCGTAAGTGAAGATGTTGGTCTTGAGCGCGGTGAACTTCTTGTCCCGCACCTCGCGGCCGATCGCCTTAACACCGTCGAGGTCGGTGATCGCCGGCTTGTAGTGCGTCGGATGGTTGATGCGCCAGGTGGCGCAATGCGACCAGTAGACCCGGATGCGGTCGCGCACCTTGCCGCCCAGCAGCTCGTAGGCCGGCACGCCCAGGCCGCGGGCCTTGGCGTCGAGCAACGCGTTCTCGATGGCGCCCATGGCGAGCGCCACGATGCCCCCCGAGGCGGGGCGGGTCGCCGCGGTCAGTTCCGCGTGGATGCGCTCGTGCTGGCCGACTTCCTGCCCGACGACGCGGGTGGCGAGCTTCTCGATGACCGCGCCGACGCCGGGCGCGCCGAATCCCTCGTCATACTCGCTCCAGCCGGTGATGCCCGTGTCGGTGACCAGCTTGACGAAGTGGTAGTTGCGCCAGCCTGCGTCGCAGGACAGCGTCTCGATGCTGCGGACCTTCATGGCTCCTCCCCGGTGGCGCGTGGCCGCGCTCTCGGGTGCCTAGTATGCCTTTGCGTCGGGGGCCTTGCAGGCGCGGGGCCGCCGGGAGCCGTCTCAGGCGGCCGCGGGCCGCGGGGCGGCCAGCGGGGCTTCCTTGATGGGCAGGTTGACGAAGGCGGCCGCCAGCGCGAGCGCCATGTCGGCGTACCACATCCATTCGTAGCTCCCGGTGCCCACCAGGGCGAGTCCGCCCAGCCAGGCGCCGAAGAAGCCGCCGATCTGGTGGGACAGCAGGGTGAGCCCGAACAGGGTGGCGAGGTAGCGCGTGCCGAAGAGTTTGCCCACGAGCCCGGCCGTGGGCGGCACCGTGGAAAGCCAGGTCACGCCGAGCACCGCCGCGAACACGTAGAAGGTGAGGGCGGTTTTGGGCGCGGCGAGGTAGCCGGCGATGGCGACCACGCGCGCGAAATAGACCCAGAACAGCAGGTGCTTCATGCGGAAGCGGTTGCCCATGGCGCCGATGCCGAGGCTGCCGGCGATGTTGGCGATGCCGATGATGGCGAGCGACGTGGCCGCCACGCCCGCGGGCAGGCCGCAGAGGTTGACCTCGCCCGGCAGGTGGGTCACCAGGAACGCGACATGGAAGCCGCAGGTGAAAAAGCCGGCGTGCAGGAGCCAGTAGCTGGGATCGCGCGCCGCGACCTTCAGTTGCGCCCGCAGGCCCATTTCGCCGGCCGCGTGTCCCTTTGCGGCGGACGAAGGCGGCGGCGCGGGCTGGCGGCGCAGCGCTCGCGCCAGCGGCAGTGTCGCCAGGGCGGAGACGGCGAGGGCGACCATGGCGCTGATCCAGCCGAAGGCCGAGATCATGGCCTGCACGAAGGGCGCGAACACGAACTGCCCGAAGCTGCCGCCGGCGTTGATGAAACCCGCCGCGAAGGCGCGCCTCTGGGGCGGCAGCTTGCCCGCGGTGGCGCCGATCAATATCGAGAAGCTGCCGGCGCCCGCGCCCGCCGACGCGATCACGCCCAGCGTGAGGATGAGCGCCCATTCGCTCGAAACCACGGTGGTGGCGGCCCAGCCGATGGCCAGCATCACGCCGCCGGCGATGATCACGCGCCCCGGCCCGTAGCGGTCCGCGATCGCGCCGAAGATCGGTTGCGAGGCGCCCCAGACGAACTGGCCGATCGCCATCGCGAAGCTGATCGCGACCACACCCAGCCCGGTGGACGTGTTCAGCGGGGAGATGAACAGGCCCATCGTCTGCCGGCTGCCCATGGTGATCATCAGGATCACCGCGGAAGTGACGATGAGCGGCCAGAGCGCGGCGCGCGCGGAGGAATTTTCGGTCATGTCCGGATTTCCTTGTGCAGGTGTGCCGCCGCGCAGCGGCGCGAAATGGCGGCGGTCGTCATGCCGCGGCCCGGGTCTTGCGGCTTTTCGTCGTCCGCAGGCCCCAGGCGCTCGACGCGAGCTTCTTCCTGGTGCGCCCGGCGGCGGCCGGTCCCGGCGCGAGCCGGAAGTCCCGGTCCGCGAGGGGCCGCCGGCTGTTGCGGTCGACCATGACCGGGTCCGCCGGCCTGCCCGTCTTCGCGTTGACCAGCACGACGCTCTGGCCCTCCGGCGCGAAATGCCGGTTGCCCCAGGCATGCAGCGCGACGAGCACGTCCTTGAAATCGCGGCCGCGCCCGGTCAGGACGTACTCGTGGCGCAGCGGATGCTCGCTATAGGGACGGCGCTCAAGCAGCCCGCCCGCGACGAGCCCGCAAAGCCGGCGCGTGAGCATGTTGGGCGCGATGCCCAGCGCCTCGCGGAACTGGTCGAAGCGGGTCGCGCCGTGGAAGCACTCGCGCAGGATGAGGATGTTCCACCATTCGCCGACATGCTCAAGGCTGCGCGCGACGGGGCAGGACATCTTGCCGAAGCTCTTTCGTTGCATGCCGGCAGGATAGGTCAGTCACTATCAACATGCAAGTGACGAATCGATGCCCCGCGGGAATGGGTTCATGGGCGGGAACGGGGAAGCGGGAGGGCGCGGGCGCCTGCGGGGCGTTTGCAAGGGTCGAACGCCGGGGCCCGGCTTTGCCGAAAGAGGCCGCGCCTGCGGCGGCAGGAGTCGCCGGCCGGCGCGCAGCGGCGCCGGAAGCTTCTACAATCGCGCCTGGATGCCCCACATGCCAGCGCCGCCGGGAGGGGAATCCATGGGCCCCCGCGGCGCGCCCCACAGGAACCGATGATCCCCTTTTCCATCCTCGATCTTTCCCCGATCCCGCAGGGCGCAACCGCCGCGGACGCCTTGCGCAACACGCTCGAGCTTGCGCGCCACGCCGACGCCCTCGGCTTCAAGCGCTACTGGCTGGCCGAGCACCACAACATGCCCGGCATAGCCAGCGCGGCCACCGCGATCGTGATCGCGCATGTCGCCGCCGGGACGCGCAACCTGCGCGTCGGCGCGGGCGGCATCATGCTGCCCAACCACTCACCGCTGGTCGTGGCCGAACAGTTCGGCACGCTGGCGTCCCTGTACCCGGGGCGCATCGACCTGGGCCTGGGGCGCGCGCCGGGCACCGACATGCTCACGGCCCGGGCGCTGCGGCGCGCCATGGAGGACAGCGTCGAGCAGTTCCCGCAGGACGTGCAGGAGATCCAGCAGTATTTCGAGGATGCCGCGCCGGGCCTGCACATCCGGGCCGTGCCCGGCGAAGGCCTGCGCGTGCCCCTCTGGATCCTGGGATCGAGCCTGTTCGGCGCGCAGCTCGCGGCATTCCTGGGCCTGCCCTTTGCCTTCGCGTCGCATTTCGCGCCGGACATGATGCGCGAGGCGCTGCGCCTCTACCGCGAACGCTTCCGGCCCTCGACGCAACTGGACCGGCCCCATGTGATGCTGGGCGCGAACGTCATCGTGGCCGACAGCGACGGGCAGGCCCGACGCCAGTTCACCTCGCAGCAGCAATCGTTCATCAACCTGCGCCGCGGCAAGCCGACCCAGGTGCCGCCGCCCATCGACGACATCGATGCCTATTGGTCGCCGGCGGAAAAGGCGATGGTCGAACGCTCGCTCGCCGTCTCCTTCGTCGGCTCGCCGCAGACGGTGGAGCAGGGACTGTCCACGTTCCTGGACGATTTGCGGCCGGACGAGCTGATGGTGACCGCGCACCTGCACGACCAGAAGGCGCGGCTGCGTTCCATCGAGCTCGTCGCGGGCGTGCGCGAACGCCTGGCGGCCCGCCCCGGGCCGGCGCCCTGAGTTCGCAGCGCGCGCGACGGGGCGCATAATGGCGTCCGCCGCCACCGACCCGTGCCCGCATGCGCGTATTGATCATCGAGGACAACCAGGACATCGCCGCGAACATCGCCGGCTACCTGGGTCCGCTCGGCCATACCCTCGACTTCGCGGCGAACGGCTACGGCGGCCTGGCGCTGCTGTCGGAGCACGACTATGACGTCGTGGTGCTCGACGTCGGGCTGCCGGGCGTCGACGGGCTGGAGCTGTGCCGCAGGATTCGCAAGGACCTGCGCAAGTCCATGCCGGTGCTCATGCTCACGGCGCGGGACACGATCGAGGACAAGGTGGCCGGCTTCGAGAGCGGCGCCGACGACTACCTCGTGAAGCCGTTCTCGCTGGTCGAGCTGGCGGCGCGGCTCAAGGCGCTGGCGCGCCGCGCGCAGCCCGGCGACAAGGCGAAGCTGAAGGTGGGTGACCTGAGCTTCGACACCGGCAGCTACGAAGTGAGGTGCGCCGGGCAGCCGCTCGGCCTGACCCGGACCGGCTACCGGCTTCTGGCGGCGCTCATGCGCCAGTCGCCCAACGTCGTGACGCGCGAGGCGCTGGAGGCGGAGATCTGGGGCGACGACCGGCCCGAGAGCGATGCCCTGCGCACGCACGTGCACGCGCTGCGCCAGGCGCTCGACAAGGCCGGGTGCGCGCCCATGCTCAAGACCGTGCAGGGCATCGGCTACCGCCTGGTGGCCGAAAGCGAGTAGGAAACCATGGCCGGGACCCGCACCCTGCAGCGCCGGATCACGATCGCCTACCTGGTGCTGGCCTTCTGCGCCTGCGCAATCTTCGCGGTGATCGCGGTCCTCGCGGTGGAGGGCATCGAGGAATTGCTGGTGGACCAGCGCCTGAAGAGCGTGGCGGCCTGGGCCTCGCCCCGGCGCATCGCGGGGCTGCCGGTGGAAATGCCCGCCGGGCTGATTTTCTACCACGGCGATTCGATTCCCCCGGCGCTGCGCAACCTGGCGCCCGACACCCAGGAAAAGAGGGTGGACGGCGTGGACATGCGCCTGCTCGTGGGCAGGGACGAGGCGGGCGACTATGTGGTCGTGGACCGGGACAGCGACTACGAGAAGATCGAGGCCGTGGTCTACTCCGTCGTCGCCACCGGTTTCCTCGGGCTGATCGTGCTGGCGGTGATCCTGGGCCGCTACACCGCAAAGCGCCTGGCCCTGCCCCTCGCCGCGCTCGCGGAGGCGGTCCGCGACCGCGATTCCCCGGCGGCGCTGCCGATGCTCGACCGCCAGGACGAACTGGGCGCCCTCGCGCGCGCATTCGCGGAGCGTACCGCCGAGCTCGACCGCTTCCTGGCGCGCGAGCGGTTCTTCACCGGCGACGTGAGCCACGAGTTGCGCACCCCGCTCACCGTGATCATCGGTGCCGCGGAGATCCTGCAGGGCCACGCCGCGGACCGCCCGGAGCTGCGCGAGCCGGCGCAACGCATCCTGCGCGCGGCACGCGAGGCCACGGAGCGCGTGAACGTCCTGCTGCTGCTCGCGCGCGCGCCCCAGCTCATCGACGCACCCCCGACCGCGTTGTCGAGCCTGGTGCGGGAGGAAGTCGAGCGCAGCCGGGCGCTGTGCGCGGGCAAGCCGGTGTCGTTGACGCTGGCCGTGGACAACGAGGTCATGGTGGCGGCGCGCCCCGAGCTGCTGGCCACGGCGGTCGGCAACCTCATCCGCAACGCCTGCCAGTACACGGCGCAGGGAAGCGTGCACGTGCATGTCCGCGGCGATGGCGTGTCCGTCGAGGATACCGGACCGGGCATTCCGGCCTCGCTGCGGGCCCGGCTGCTCGACGAGCCCGACGCGGCGTCGCGGCCTTCCGACCCGGCCGGGACGGGCATCGGGCTGGCGCTGACCAAGCGCATTTGCGAACACCTCTCAGCCACATTCTCAGTCGCGGCGCGGCCTGGCGGCGGGACCACCTTTGGCATCGCCTTCCCGGGCGCTTTAACGAAATCCTGACGTAATCCTGACGGGGCCCTGACGCGCTCCCGGCTAGCCTGTGACCCTTGCGGCGACTTGCCGCCCATTCCCGGAAGTCGCAGCGCATGCAGTTCCCGAAAAGGCTGGACCTGACCGCCGGCACCCTGCTCGCGTCCGCGTTCCTGGTGCTGGCCTGCAACAGCCTGTTCTGGCGCACCTTCGTCGAGGCTACCGGCGGACTGCAGGTCAGCCACGCGCCGCTCTACGCGGCCACCTTCCTGATCCTGACGCTGTACCTCAACGCAATCCTGACGCTGTTCACGTTCCGCCCGCTGTTCAAGCCGCTGCTGGCCGTGCTGTTCCTGGTCACGGCCATGGTCGCCTACTTCATGCGGCGCTACAACGTGGTCATCGACGCGGGCATGGTCCAGAACGCCTTCGAAACCGACCCGCGCGAAGTCTACGACCTGCTCAGCTGGCGCATGGTCGTGCCGGTGCTGCTGCTGGGCGTTGTCCCGACCACGATCCTGCTGGCGATGCGCTTCGACAGCCTGCCGTTCTGGCGCGACCTGCTGCGCCGGCTGGTCGTGATCGCGGCCTCGCTCGGCGTGGCCGCGCTGCTGCTGTTCATCGGCTACAAGCATTACGCGCCCGCCTTCCGCGAGCATCGCGAGCTGCGCTACATGTTCACGCCGCTCAACGTCCTGGACGCAACCCGCAAATACCTCAACAAGAACGCCCGGCCCCTGGCCGTCGCGCCGCTGGGCACTGATGCCGTGAGGGGCCCGGTCTGGGCGGCGGGCGGCAAGCGCACCGTCCTCGTCATCGTCGTCGGGGAGACTGCTCGGGCGATGAACTTCTCCCTGAACGGCTATGCCCGGGAAACCAACCCGCAGCTGGCGCGCCAGGCCGGCCTCATCAACTTCTCCAACGTGAGCTCCTGCGGCACGGCCACGGCGGTTTCCGTGCCCTGCGCCTTTTCGGTGTTCGGGCGCGAGGACTACTCCGACGCCAAGGGGCACGGCCAGGAGGGCCTGCTCGACGTCCTCAAGCATGCCGGCTTCGACGTGCTGTGGCGCGACAACAATTCCGGCTGCAAGGGCACCTGCGACCGCGTGCGTTACGAGGATGTCTCCGCGCCCCAGGCCGGCGATCCGCTCTGCAACGACGAGGAGTGCCGCGACGAGAAGCTGCTGCGCGGCCTGCCCGAGGCGATCCGGGCCTCCCGGAGCGACATGGTCATCGTGCTGCACCAGATGGGCAGCCACGGGCCGGCCTACTGGAAGCGCGTGCCGGACGCCTTCGCGCGCTGGACGCCGGTCTGCAGCACGCCGGACCTCGCCAAGTGCCCCACGGAGGCGATCGTCGCGGCCTACGACAACACCATCCTGTACACGGACCACGTGCTGAGCCGCACGATCGACCTGCTGCGCAAGGCCGCCGTGGAGGACCGCGTCGACACCGCGTTCCTGTACTTCTCCGACCATGGCGAATCGCTGGGCGAGAAGAACATGTACCTGCACGGCGCGCCGTACTTCATGGCGCCGGCCGAGCAGACGCGCGTGCCCATGATGCTCTGGATGTCCGACGGCTTTCGCAACCGCTTCCGCATCGAAGCCCGGTGCATCGCCGCGCGCTCCGGGGAGGCACTGTCGCACGACAACGTCTTCCACTCCGTGCTGGGCATGCTCGACGTCAGCACGGCGGTCTACAACCCGGCCCAGGACATGTTCCACGCCTGCAACCGGCGCGGACTCCGGAACACGAGCGCGCCTGCGGTGACCGTGCCGGGCAAGCTGGCCTACGCCCGCTAGCCGCGCGGCGCTGCGATGGCAGGTCCACGCCGCGGAGCCGCACGGCGACTTGCGGCGCTGTTCGCGCTGCTGCTCCCGGCGGGGGCGCCGGGCGCGGAAGTTCCGGCGGCCATGCCATCCTTCCTGCAGATGCAGGAGGCCGGCGCGACCGTCGGCGAAATCCGGATCGTCACCGACAACATCTTCGACGAGAAGGATCCGAAGGAAAACAACGTCCTGTTCCGGGCCGCCAACGCGCTGCACATCCGCACCCGTCCCTCCGTCATCGAGTCCACCCTGCTGTTCCGGACGGGCGATCCGCTCTCGGTGCGCCTGATCGAGGAATCCGAGCGCCTGCTGCGGGACAACCGCTACCTCTACGACGTCAAGATCACGCCCGTGGGCTGGCACGACGGCGTCGTGGACATCGAAGTCCGCACCCGTGACACCTGGACGCTCGACCCCGGCGTGAGCTTCGGTCGTTCGGGGGGCGTCAACACCGGAAGCGTGCAGCTCAAGGAGTACAACCTGCTCGGCACCGGCACCTCGCTGGGGCTGTCCCGCAGGAAGGACGCCGACCGGACGAGCACCATCTTCGACGTCTCCCACAACCACCTCTTCGACGGCTGGACCGCCGTCAGGTATTCGCATTCGAGCCTGGAGGACGGCTCCGGGCAGTCCTTCGGGGTGGAACGGCCCTTCTACGCGCTGGACACGCGGTGGGCTGCGGGCGTGTCGTTCGACGAGCACGACCAAGTGGATTCCGTCTACAACGCCGGCGACGTCATCGCCGAGTACCGGCATCGATCGAAGAATGCGCAGGCCTATGGCGGATGGTCGCAGGGCCTGATCGACGGCTGGACGCAGCGCTACTCCGTCGGCCTGAGCTATCACGACGATGCCTACCAACGCGAGCCGGGCCTGGCCCCGCCGCCGCGCCTGCCGGAGGACGCAACCCTGGCCGGCCCCTTCCTGCGCTATGAAGTGATCGAGGACGGCTACGAGCGATTCAAGAACCGCAACCAGATCGAGCGCCCGGAATATTTCCAGACCGGCTTCAATTCCAGCCTGCAGGTCGGCCGGGCCCTGCAGGGACTGGGTTCCACGCGGGACACGTGGCTCTATTCCGCATCGATCGGCGATGGCGTGGTGCCGCACCTGGACCACATCCTGGTGGCGTCGGCGGCCCTGTCGGGACAGTACTCGGAGGGGCGGACCGAGCACATGAGGGGAAGCGGGATGCTGCAGTATTACGTGCCCCAGGCGCACCGCTTCCTGTTCTTTGCCTCCGCCACCCTGGATGCCGTGCACAACGAGGACGTGTCGGAACTGCTCATGATCGGCGGCGACAGCGGGTTGCGCGGCTACCCGCTGCGCTACCAGACCGGCGAGCGGCGCGCGCTGTTCACGATCGAGGAGCGGGGCTACACGGACTGGTATCCCCTGCGGCTGTTCCGCGTCGGCGGCGCGGTCTTTTTCGACGTGGGCCGCGCCTGGGGCGGCGACATCGTGAACACGGCCAACCCGGGCTGGCTCAAGGACGTCGGTTTCGGGTTGCGGCTGCTCAGCGCGCGCTCGGCCTTTGGCAACATCCTGCATGCCGACGTCGCCTTTCCGCTCGATGGCGATCCGAACATCAAGTCGGTGCAGCTCCTGCTCAAGACCAAGGCGAGCTTCTGAGGGCGGGCACCATGTCAATATGACATCTGACTTTCAGACTGTAGCCCGTCCCGCATGACGCCGGCGTAGGATTTCCGCTCGGGCCCGGTTTCGACGGGCCGCGCGGAGGAACCGTGCATCCGCCACTGCCCATCCTGCTCGCGGGTTGCCTCATTCTGCTGTCGGGGACGGCCGCGCGGGCCGAGCTCCCTCCCGGCGATCACGACATCGTGATCCAGCACGCGGGACGCAGCCGCAGCTACATTGTCCACGTCCCGCTCGACCGGCTGGTGAACCCTTGGCCGGTCGTCCTCAATTTCCACGGCGGCGGGAGCAGCGCCGCCGGGCAGCAGGCGTACACGCGCATGGACGCGATCGCCGACCGGGAAGGTTTCCTCGTGGTCTATCCGAACGGCAGCGGCGCGCTGGGCAACCGGCTGCTGACGTGGAATGCGGGCGATTGCTGCGGCTACGCGCTGAACCACAGGATCGATGACGTCGGCTTCGTGCGCGCGCTGGTGGAAGACCTGGCGCGGCGCACCGACATCGATCGTTCACGCATCTATGCCACCGGGCTGTCGAATGGGGCGATGATGGCCTACCGCCTCGCGGTGGACGCGCCCGACCTCGTGGCGGCCATCGCCCCGGTGGCCGGCGCGTATGCAACTTTGCCGGCGCCGCACCGGCCCGCCGTGCCGGTGATGCACATCCACAGCATCGACGACAAGCGGGCGATCTATGCGGGCGGGCTCGGCCCGCCGTATCCCTTCACCCGCACCCTGGTGCGCCACCCGCCGGTCGAATCGGTGGTGGCCGGCTGGGCCCGCCATGACGGATGCAGCGCCGAGCCCGCCGTCGAGATCCCGTTGCACGGACGGGGCATCTCCGAGGGGCATACGGCGACGACGCTGCGTTTCCTGGCCTGTGCCTCGGGCGCGGAAGTGGTGCTGGTCCGCCTCACCGGCGCGGGACATGTGTGGCCGGGTGGCGCGCACGAGTACGTCAGCCGGATCCTGGGTTCGCAGAGCAAGATCCTCGGTGCCGCGACGGACGTCATCGACGCCAATCGGGAAATCTGGCGTTTCGTCTCGGCCTACGGACGTCGCTTCGAGACCAGCACGCCCGAGTAGGCAGGCCGCGGGCGAATCCTGCGAGGGCGGCCCTCGCCGCGGGTACAATGCGCGCCTTCGGGCAGCCGCCCGGCTGCTTCCACGCAACGTACCGTACCATGCAGATTGCCAGCATCGAAGACCTGCGCCGCCTGGCGTTCCGGCGCCTGCCCCGCGTCCTGTTCGACTACATCGACGGCGGGGCGCAGGACGAAACCACGCTGCGCGCCAACCAGCGGGACTTCGCCCGCTGGAACATCGTCCAGCACGTGCTGCGCGACGTTTCGGCGCGCGACATGTCCGTGACGGTCATGGGGCAGAAGCACGACCTGCCCCTGATCCTGTCGCCCACCGGGATGACCGGCCTGTTCTGGCCCAACGGCGCGCTGGAGGCCGCGCGCGCGGCAAAGGAGGCCGGCGCCGGCTTTTGCCTGAGCTCCATGTCGACCTCGACCGTCGAGGACATCCGGGCGGTGACCGGCAAGCCCTTCTGGTTCCAGCTCTACGTGATGAAGGACCGCGGCATGTCGCGCGAGCTCATCGAGCGCGCCAGGGCGGCCGGGTGCTCGGCGCTGGTGCTGACCGTCGACCTGCCCATGCAGGGCCAGCGCGACCGCGACGTGCACAACGGCCTGACCATCCCGCCGACGCTGCGGCCCTCCAACCTGGCCAACTTCGCCATGCGTCCCGGCTGGGTGTGGCGCTATCTCACGGGCCCGAAGGTCCTGCCGGCGAGCCTCGTGAAGCCGGGCCAGAGCACGCTGTTCACCATCGCGGGCTACGTGAATTCGCAGTTCGACCAGTCCGTGACCTGGAAGGACATCGAGTGGGCCAAGTCGATCTGGGGCGGGCCGCTCGCGCTCAAGGGCATCCTGGACCCGGACGACGCGAAGGCCGCCGTCGACCACGGCGCCGATGCCCTCATCGTTTCCAACCACGGCGGACGCCAGCTCGACGGCGTGCGCTCGGGCATCTCGGCGCTGCCCCATGTCGTGGATGCGGTGGCGGGCCGCGCCGATGTGCTGCTCGACGGGGGCGTGCGCCGCGGCACCGACGTGTTCAAGGCGATTGCGCTCGGCGCCAGGGCCTGCATGATCGGCCGGCCCTACATGTACGGCCTCGCCGCCATGGGGCGGGACGGCGTGGCCAGGGCCTTGCAGCTCCTGCGCAACGAGATCGACCTGGCCCTGGTGCTATCCGGGAATACGACGCTCTCGGCGCTGGACCGCACTGCCATTCATTCCAGCGCGCCTGGAGATTGCTGAACCCCTGCCGCGCCTTCGCGGTGCGCGCCAGGCCTTAGCCGCCAGCCAGAGGCGGCTTGCGGTGGAACCAGGGCCGCGCGGCTTCGATCTGGGCGCCCAGGCGGATGAGCGTCGACTCGTCGCCGTAGCGCCCGACGAGTTGCACCGCGAGCGGCAGCCTGCCCGAGCTGAGCCCCAGCGGCAGCATCATCCCCGGCTGCCCGGTCAGGTTGAACCAGACCGTAAACGGCGAGAAGTGGAACACCCGGCGCCAGTACTCGTCGAAGTCGTCCATCCCCATGTCCAGCCAGCCGAGCTTCACCGCGGGCGAAGCCAGGCCCGGCGTCAGCAGCACATCCCAATCCGCGTGGAACGCCGCCATCTGCCGGCCGAGCCGGTGCGCCGTCTGCGTGGCGCGCACGTAGTCGGGCGCTGAAATCCTTTCCCCGCGCTGCGCGCAGAGCCAGGTGATGCGCTCCACTTCGCCTTCCTTCGCCGGGCGGCCGGCCGTCGGATGGCTGGCGAGGTTGACGACCGTATTGGCGCAGGCGAGCGTCAGGAAGGTGGGCACGATGGCGTCGCCGTCGACCTGGGGATCCTTCTCCTCCACCTGGTGGCCGAGGTCGAGGCAAAGCTGCACCGTCTCCTCGAGCAGCTTGATGCATTCCGGGTCGACCCTGGCGCCGTTGGGCGTCCTCGTGGTCCAGGCGATCCTCAGCCTGCCGGGGGGCGTGCCGGCCTCCTCGAGGTAAGGCCGGGCGGGGACCGGCGCCACGTAAGGATCGCCGGCACCCATGCCGCGCGTGGCGTCGAGCAGCGCGGCCGTGTCGCGAACGCTCAATGTGACGGCATGTTCCGTGGAGACGGCGCCCAGGCCTTCGCCGGCGAAGGGCGCGAACGTGTTGCGGCCGCGCGTGGGCTTGAGCCCGACCAGGCCGCAGCAGGCGGCCGGCGCCCGGATCGAGCCGAAGCCGTCGGAAGCATGGGCGGCGGGGAGCATGCGGGCGCCCACGGCGGCGGCCGCGCCGCCGCTGGAACCGCCCGAGATGTGCGCCGGATTCCAGGGATTGCGGGTCGCGCCGTGCAGTTGCGGCTCGCAGGTGAGCGACAGTCCCAGCTCGCAGGTGTTGGTGCGGCCGAACAGCACCAGCCCCGCCTTGCGCAGGCGCTTCATGTGCTCGCTGTCGGCCGGGGAGGGGGGCGTGTCGGCGAAGAACTTCGAGCCCCGCGTCATGCGCACGCCTTCGATCGGCGAGGTGAGGTCCTTCATCAGCCAGGGCACGCCGCGCAACGGGCCCTCCGGCAGGCCGCCGGCGATCATCTTCCGCCCGTAGTCGTACAGCTTCATGGTGACCGCGTTCACCGCCGGGTTGCGCGCCTCGACACGCTCGATCGCGGCGTCGAGCAGTTCCTCCGGCTTGACCTGCCGGCCGCGCACGAGCTCCGCCAGGCCCAGTGCGTCGTAGTCTTCGTATTCCTTGAACGCGCCCATCGCTTCGCCCGTCCTCCCCGGTGGCAAAGGCGCAAGCCTAGCGCAAGTCGGCCGCCCAGGCGGCCGCCACCTGCCGCGAGGGGAGGAACCGCCCGCGCGGCCCCCGGGGGACGAACGGCCCGGCACCGCCGATGCCGGCGGCCAGGCGATGCGTCCCGGGAACCTCGCATGCTGGCGTGGGCCGCGACCTATAATCCCGGGGAATCGACAGGAGGCGGGCCGGCATCGTCGATCCGTCCCATTTCCGGAGGCTGCATGGTCATCGTCCACCACCTGAACAACTCCCGCTCCCAGCGCGTGCTCTGGCTGCTCGAGGAGCTCGGCGTCGACTACGAAGTGCGACGCTACCAGCGCGACCCGAAAACCCTGCTGGCGCCGCCCGAGCTGCGCAAGGTGCATCCGCTGGGCAAGTCGCCCGTCATCACGGATGAGGGGCTGACGATCGCCGAATCGGGGGCCATCGTCGAGTACCTGGTCGAGGTACATGGCCGTGGCCGCTTCATCCCGCCCGCCGGCACGCCGGAGCGCCTGCGCTACCGCTACTGGCTGCACTATGCCGAAGGTTCGATGCAGCCGCTGCTGCTGCTCAAGCTGCTGTTCGGCCGCATCGGGAAGGCGCCCATGCCGTTTTTCGCCCGGCCGATCGCAAGGGCGATCGTGCGCAAGGCTACGGAAGGCTTCATCCAGCCCAACCTCGACCGGCACCTCGACTACCTGGAAGCGGAACTGGAGGACCGGCCGTGGTTCGCGGGCGGGGAATTCACCGCGGCCGACGTGCAGATGAGCTTCCCCCTCGAGGCGGCGGTGGTGCGCGGCGGCCTGGACGAACGGCGCCCGCGGCTCATGGATTTCCTGCGGCGCATCCACGAACGGCCGGCCTACCGCCGCGCCATCGAGCGGGGCGGCGAATATGCGCTGCTGCGCTAACACGCTGTCGCGGCGCCTGTGCCGGCTCGTCGCGGGCGCGCTGCTGGGTGGCGCGGCCTTGCCTGCTGCGACCGCGCAGGAGACGCTCAGCTTCGACAGCCCGCGGGTGCTCGACCTGTCGGGCGCGCTCGCGCAGGGCGCGAAGCGCAAGCTGGTGAACCGTCCCGTCGACATCGACAGCGCCACGCCGCAAACGGGCTCCGTCGCCGCGATCTTCGACCGGCCCGAGGTGCGGCGCGGGGATGCCGATGTGCTTGCCGTGGTGGCCGGGAAGGCGGGCGAGGTCCGGCGCATCCAGGCGCGCCGCGGCGCCGTCACCCGCAAGGGCCCGCTGCTGGTCCTCGAGTCGCGCGTGGGCGAACCCTTCCGCTTCCGCGACTGGGCGCAGGCGGCGACGAAGGACGCGGAAGGCGACGAGCAGACCTTCCTCTACGCCGGCACGCTCCGGGGCGCGGCCTATCACAAGGTCGACGTGCATTTCGGCCACGATTCGCCCGGCACCTTCCTCGTCCATCCGCGCAGCGGCAAGCTGCTGTTCGTGCATGCGGAGGACGACTTTGCGGCACTGTCGGGCGAGCGCAACCGGCTGTTCGTCATGAGCAGCGGGCTGAACCCGCCGTTCGGCTTCCTGGTGGCCGCCCTGCGCAAGGACGGCCCGGCCGTGGCGCTGCATTGCCTCGCGGAAAAGGAAGGGCGCGTGATGCCCTCGTTCCGCGGCTGGCATGCGGCGCCGGCGGTGGGCTTCGACCTCGTGCTGGTGGTGCGCCAGGCGGGCGACGTGGAAGCCTACGAGGCGCTGCCCGTGCGCTTCCTGTATCTGAACAACGAGTGGCGGGCGCTGGCGCCCGACGCGGAGCGCCTGCTGCAGGCGACGGGCCTCAGCTGCCGGCAGTAGCCCCGGATGCGCGTGCGGTAGGATGCCGGATCCAACAAGACCCCAAAGGACATGGCGATGGAGTATCGGTTGCTCGGCGGATCGGGATTCAGGGTGCCGGCGTTGAGCCTGGGCACGGGCACCTTCGGCGGCGGCAACGAGTTTTTCCGGTCCTGGGGCGCGAGCGACGTGGCCGAGGCCTCGCGCCTGGTCGACATCTGCCTCGAAGCCGGCATGAACATGTTCGACTCGGCCGACGTCTACTCGGGCGGGATGGCGGAGCAGATCCTCGGCCAGGCGATCAAGGGCCGGCGGGACAAGGTGCTCATCTCCACCAAGGGCACGTTCCGCACCGGGCCCGGGCCGAACGACCTCGGCTCCTCCCGCTTCCATCTCACCGAAGCGGTGAACGCGAGCCTGAAGCGCCTGGGCACCGACTACATCGACCTCTACCAGCTGCACGGCTTCGACGCGCGCACGCCGGTCGAGGAGGCGTTGATGACCCTCGACACCCTGGTGCGGGCGGGCAAGATCCGCTACATCGGCTGCTCGAATTTCTCGGGCTGGCACCTGATGAAGTCGCTGTCGGTCTCGGAAAAGCACGGCCTCGCGCGCTACACCGCCCACCAGGCGTACTACAGCCTCGTCGGCCGGGACTACGAGTGGGAGCTGATGCCGCTGGCGCTCGACCAGAAGGTGGGCACGGTGGTCTGGAGCCCGCTGGGCTGGGGCAAGCTCACGGGCAAGCTGCGGCGCGGCCAGCCGCTGCCGGAGACCACGCGCCTGCAGAGCAAGGTCTCCAACGACAAGGGGCCGCCGGTTCCCAACGAACAGGTCTTCAAGGTGATCGATGCCATCGACGGCATCGCGAAGGAGACCGGCAGGACGGTCACCCAGATCGCGCTCAACTGGCTGCTGCAGCGGCCGACCGTCTCGACGATCATCGTCGGCGCGCGCAACGAGGAGCAGCTCAAGCAGAACCTCGGCGCGGTGGGCTGGAACCTGACGCCCGAACAGGTGGCGAAGCTGGATGCGGCGAGCGCGGTGACGCTGGCCTATCCGTACTGGCACCAGCGCGGCTTCACGGAGCTGAATCCGCCGCCCGTCTGAGGCGCCCGCGGCAGGCCGTCAGCCGTTGCCGCGCAAGGTCTGGCGCAGGTGGGCGTTGAGCTTCGAGAGCCGGTCGATGCGATCGAGGAGCACGCGCACGAACGCGCGGTTGAACTGCTTCTGGCAGGCATCGCTCGATCGTTTCAGGGCCTCGGCATTGACCTCGATGACCGTCAGCGGCGTGATCGCTTCCACGGCGCTGGTGCGCGGGCCCCGATCCTCGAAGTAGGGAATCTCGCCGAAGCAGTCGCCGTCGCCGAGGACGGACAGGACTTCCCCGCCGGCCGTCACGCGGGCCTGGCCGTCGGCGATCAGGAAAAAGCTCTCGCAGACCTGCCCCTGGCGCACGAGGATTTCGCCCGCCGGCACCCGGCGAAACGCCGCGATGCGCACCATCTCCCACACGTCGAGGTGGGCGAAGTCCCGGAAAAAGGGCACGGCCTTGATCGCGCCGTACTTTTCCGTGTCCGAGATCGACGCTGCCGGCAGGGCGAGCGCTTTGTTGATCCCGGCCAGCGCCGTGCAGAACTCTTCCCAGGTCCGGTAACGCCGCCCGGGGTCGCGTGCCATCGCCGTCATGACGATGAGCTCCAGCTCGGTCGGCAGGTCCGGGCGATGCACGCCCGGGGCCGGCGCGTCGAGGTGGACGATCTGGTAGAGCAGGCTGGTGTTGTTGGAGGCGACGAAGGGCGGCTTGCCCGTCAGCAGCCGGTACATGACCACGCCGAGGGAATAGATGTCGGTCTGGTGGGTGAGCGGCAGGTCCTGGGCCTGCTCCGGGGACATGTAGAGCGGGGAGCCCACGCCCTTCAGTTGCGTGAGGTCGGCATTGCTCTGCAGCGCGGCGCCGAAGTCCGACACCTTGATGTCGCCGTTGTCGCCGACCAGGATGTTGGCCGGCTTGATGTCGCGATGGATGATGCCGGAGCGGCTGGCGAACTCCAGCGCAAGGCCGCATTTGAAACCGATCTCCACCACCCGTTCGAGCGGCAGCAGGGCATCCACGTCGCAGTACGGGTCGAGCGTGCCGCCGTTGACCAGCTCCATCACGATGTAGCTGAAGTCGTCCTCCACGCCGGCGTCGTAGATGCCGATGATGTTGGGGTGGTTGAGCTTGCCGACCAGCGATGCCTCGTTGAGGAACATGCGGCCGTAGCGATGCCGGTCGGGCTGGGAGGCGGCGGGGTCCTTGTTCAGGACCTTGATCGCCACGTCGCGGTTGGCGAACGTGTCCCGGCCCAGGTAGACATGGCTGCTCGCACCCCGGCCCAGCTCGCACCGGATGGGATACTTGCCGACGCGCGTGGGCACGGCCGATGCGGTCGCGGCAGTTCTGGCTGCAATGCCTTCGGATGCGGGTTTGGCGGGATTCATCGGCAAAAAAATGCCGGGCAGCAAGTGCCCGGCACCAGTTTACACAACGCGGCGTCGTCGTCACCGCAAGGTGCTTGGGGTCCAACCCGGCTCTCACCGCGGAGGACGCAGAGGACGCGGAGGAAAGGCGGGACGAGGATCGAGCGTACTGACTGGCCGAGATTGCGACCATGCTTGTGGCGGCAGTCGCAGAAACCGACCATGGCAAGGATGTTCAAACACCCCGCTTCGCCTTCCTCCTGTTTTTCCTCTGCGTCCTTTGCGTCCTCTGCGGTGAGCGCTTAGCTGGAACCTCAGACGTCCCAGGGATTGGCGCGCTCCGCGGCGATGCCGTACTTCTCGATGGCGCGGCCGACCATCTTGCGGTCGATCGTGCCCTCGTCGGCCAGCGCCTTGAGGGCGGCGACCACGATGTGGTTGCGGTCCACCTCGAAGAAGTCGCGCAACGCGGAGCGGCTGTCGCTGCGCCCGAAGCCGTCGGTACCGAGCACCGTGTAGCGCCGGGGCACCCAGGTGCGGATCATGTCGCCGACGGTGCGCATGTAGTCGCTCGCGGCGACGACCGGGCCGGCGGTCTTTTCCAGGCATTGCTCGACCCAGGACTGCTTCGGTTTCGCGTCCGGGTGCAGCCGGTTCCAGCGCTCCACGCCCATGCCGTCGCGGCGCAGCTCGGTGAAGCTGGTGACGCTCCAGACGTCGGCGCCCACTTTCCAGTCGGCCTCGAGCATCTCGGCCGCGGCCAGCACTTCGCGCAGGATCGTGCCCGAACCGAGGAGTTGAACGACGGGGGAGACCGTTTTCGCCTCGCGCCTCGCGCCCTTCGCCTCACGGACCTTGTGCATCCCTTTCAGGATGCCCTCTTCGGCCCCCTTCGGCAGGGCGGGGTGGGCGTAGTTCTCGTTCATCACCGTCACGTAGTAGAAGACGTCCTCCTGGTTCTCCAGCATGCGGCGCATGCCGTCGCGGATGATGACCGTGACCTCGTAGCCGAAGGCGGGATCGTAGGCCACGCAGTTGGGCACGGTGGAGAACAGCACGTGGCTGGAGCCGTCCTCGTGCTGCAGGCCTTCGCCGGAGAGCGTGGTGCGGCCGGCCGTGGCACCCAGCAGGAAACCGCGCGCACGGGAATCGGCCGCGGCCCACACCAGGTCGCCGATGCGCTGGAAGCCGAAGCAGGAGTAGAAGATGTAGAAGGGCAGCATCGGCACGCCGTGCGTGCTGTAGGAGGTGGCCGCCGCGATCCAGGAGGAGATGGCGCCGGCCTCGGTGATGCCCTCCTCGAGGATCTGGCCGTCCCTGGCCTCCTTGTAGTAGAGCAGCTCGTCCTTGTCTTCCGGCTCGTAGAGCTGGCCGTGCGGGGAGTAGATCGCGACCTGGCGGAACAGCGACTGCATGCCGAAGGTGCGGGCTTCATCCGCGACGATGGGCACGATGTGCCTGCCGATCGCCTTGTCGCGCAGCAGCTGCGAGAGCATGTTCACGAACACCATGGTCGTGGACTGCTCGCGGTCGCCGGTGCCGTCCAGCAGGCGCTGGAAGCTGTCGAGCGCCGGCACGGGCAGGGTCGGGCCCTGCGGCGTGCGCGAGGGCACGTAGCCGCCGAGCGCGGCGCGGCGCGCGTGCAGGTACTTCATCTCCGGGCTGTCGTCCGCCGGCTTGTAGAAGCGCAGGGCCTGCACGTCTTCGTTGGACAGCGGCAGCGCGAACCGGTCCCGGAAGGCGAGCAGGGCGTCGTCCTCCAGCTTCTTGGCCTGGTGCGCGGTCATCTTGCCCTGCGCCGCCGTGCCCATGCCGTAGCCCTTCTTGGTTTGCGCCAGGATCACGGTCGGGCGGCCCTTGTGGTTCACCGCCGCGTGGTAGGCGGCGTACACCTTCATCGGGTCGTGGCCGCCGCGGCGCAGGCGGTCGATGTCCTCGTCGGACAGGTGCGCCACGAGCTGCTGCAGCTCGGGGTACTTGCTGAAGAAGGCCTCGCGGTTGAAGCGGCCGTCGGTGGCGGCGTACTTCTGGAACTCGCCGTCGACCGTCTCATGCAGGCGCTTGAGGATGACGTTGTCGCGGTCGCGCGCGAACAGCGGGTCCCAGTCCGAGCCCCACATCACCTTGAGCACGTTCCAGCCGGCGCCGGCGAACAGGCCCTCCAGCTCCTGCACGATGGAGCCGTTGCCGCGCACCGGGCCGTCGAGGCGCTGCAGGTTGCAGTTCACGACGAAGATCAGGTTGTCGAGGCCCTCGCGCGCGGCCATGGAAAGCCCGGCGATGGATTCCGGCTCGTCCATCTCGCCGTCGCCGACGAAGCACCACACCTTGCGGCCCTGGGTCTGCAGGATGCCGCGGTCCTCGAGGTAGCGCATGAAGTGCGCCTGGTAGATGGAGGTGATGGCGCCCAGGCCCATCGAGCCGGTCGGGAACTGCCAGAACTGCGGCATCAGCCACGGATGGCAGTAGGAGGACAGGCCCCGGCCGCCGGTCTCCTGCCGGTAGTGCGAAAGCTGCTCCTCCGTGAGGCGCCCTTCGAGGTACGCCCGCGCATACACGCCGGGCGCGGAGTGCGGCTGGAAGTAGATCGCGTCGCCGTTCTGGCCGGCGCGGAAGAAGTGGTTGTAGCCGACCTCGAACAGGTCGGCCGACGAGGCGTAGGTGGCGATGTGGCCGCCCAGCTCGGAGTTCGCGCGGTTGGCGCGCACCACCATGGCCAGCGCATTCCAGCGCACCAGCGCGGAAATGCGCGCCTCGATCTCGGGGTTGCCCGGGAACTGCGGCTGGTCCGCCAGCGAGATGGTGTTGGCGTACGGGGTGTTCAGCACCGGCGGCATCGGCACCCGCATCATGCGGGCATGGTCCAGCAGCTTGCGCAGCACGAAGGTGGCGCGTTCCGCGCCCTCGGCCTCGACGATGGCGTCGAAGGCGTCCAGCCATTCCTTGGTCTCGACCGGGTCGAGGTCCTGGGTGAGCACCCGCCAGAGGCCGGAGGTGCTGATGTCGGAAAGGTCGGTCATGGGGGAGGCTCCTCGTACGCCTGTGGCGGCGCTCTAATTTATGGACAGGCGCCATGCTATCCGGAATCGCGCAGCACGGGGTTTCGTTTCCCGCTTCCGGAAGGCCGTTACAAGGCATATTATTTCGTTATAGAAACTGATAATGGTGAGATATGCCGGAACTGACCCTGGATTCGATAGACTGGAACATCCTGGCCCGGATGCAGGGCGACGCCCGCCTGACCAACGTCGAACTGGCGAAGGCCGTGGGCCTGTCGCCGTCGCCCTGCCTGAACCGGGTGCGCGCGCTGGAAGAGGCCGGCTACATCAGCCGCTACGTCACCTTGCTCGACCCGCTGCGCGTCGGCCTCAAGGTGAGCGTGTTCATCCACGTCACCCTGGAGCGCCAGATCGAGCCCGCGCTGGAAGCCTTCGAGAAGGCCGTGCGCGAGCGCCCCGAGGTGATGGAGTGCTACCTGATGACGGGCGATGCCGATTATTTGTTGCGGGTGGTCGTACCCGACATCCAGCAGCTCGAGGAATTCATCCTCAAGTTCCTCACGCGCATGCCGGGGGTGGGGAACATCCGGTCGAGCTTCGCGTTGAAGCAGGTGAAATACCAGACGGCCTTGCCGCTGCCGGCGGCTACGGCCGTCAGGGGTGAGGCGCGAGGCGCGAGGCGCGAGGCGGGGAAAAAGCGCAAGGCCTGAGACGGATCCCGTCCACTCGGGCGGGATTGGCGGCCGGTTTCCAGCGGCATATGCTGGGAGCGGGCTTGC
>DASZQJ010000178.1:0-9284 GCA_035549715.1 Burkholderiales bacterium | reverse complement strand
GACTTGGCTTTTGGCCGTATTAGAACGTGTGCTTGATGCCGACGTGGAACACTTGGTGGTCGGCACCCGCTGCCACGGACGTGGCACCCGCTTGGGTGTAGGTAGCGGCGTCGTCGTTGTCGGTGCGGCCATAGATGAACTGCAGTTGCGACTGCTTCGACAGGTTGTGGAAGTAACCGACGCCGATCATGCGGGCGCCGCTGTCGTTGACGTCGCCGGCATTGGTTTCGCCTTCCTGGGCGATGCCAATTTCCGCGCCGATGTAACCGGAGGGCAGGTTGTACTTGGCACCGAACCAGTAGGCATTGCGCTTGTACTCGTTGATCGGGCCAGCGGACCCATCCACTTCATACTTCAGCATTTCGTAGCGCAGGTGCAGGCCGAGGTCGCCGATCATGTAGCCGCCGCCGATCTGGAAGCCCGTGTCGCTGGAACCGGTGCCATCCGTCTGGCCGGAGAGCTTGTTCACGCCGAACATGTCGTCATGCTTCTCGTACGCCACGTCGATGTAGAACGGCATGCCTTCGGGCGCGTACTTGCCGCCCAGGGACAGCAGCTTCGGATCCTGGCCCGTCGCCGTCTTGCCGGCGCTGAGGGTGTAATCCACTTCGAAGCTGAAACCGTTCCAGTTCGGCGATTCGTACCAGATGGTGTTGTCGGAGCGACGATAGAAGCCGACGCAGCCACCGGCAGGACCGCAACCGCTTTGGCCGACTTCGAACGCGGTATTCGCGCCGGGCGTGCCAAGAAGCATCAGGTTGCCGCCGGGCCCGAGGGCGCCGTCGATCGGGTCAGCCTGGTACATGAAGCGCTCGTACACGTTTTCGTTCGTGCCCATTTTGAAGGCACCCCAGTTGCCGGCGATCCCCAGGTAGCTGTTGCGGTTGTTGATCGCGCCCAGGTTCGCCGGGTTACCGCCAGCAGTCGCCGAAACGTCGAACTGGTAGTTGAAGATGACCTTGTTGCCGTTACCGATGTCATCGGTCGACGACAGGTTGAAGTTGCTGTAGTTCGCGTTCAGGTAATTCTTGCTGAAGCCGCCGTTGTTCGACTTGGAAGCCTCAATGCCGAGGTTGATGGCACCGCTGATGGTGACTTCGGCCATCGCCGCGGGGGCGACGAATGCGCCGGCCACCGCCAATGCGATAAGACTCTTCTTCATGCGATCTCCTTATTGGTTTGCTTGATCCGGTAAGGCGCGTTAACTCGCCCTGCCCTACGGGGCGTTTGGGGCCCCCGCACGATTCAACCTCTCCCGGGAAGAAAGAAGTTGCCGCGATTTTGCCAAAGCGCAACAGTCCCCCGCAAGCGAATTTCCCTCGGAAGATGGCCAATCCGAGGTCATTTGTTGCATGAATGACACACTGCACCGCACAAAAACCGCCCTTTGGGCGTCTTTTGCGACTTTTTAAGAAGAACAGGAGGTTGCGGAAAAAAGCTGAGGTGAATTCTGCGGCCTTGCCGGCAGCATCCCCATCGAGGCGTTTAGCCCCCGGCCGGGGGCGACCCAAAGAGCTGGCTAAGTGCCTGACCCGGTTCGGGCGCGCGCATGAAGGCCTCGCCCACGAGGAAGGCATTGACGCCCGCCTTCTGCATGCGACGCACATCGGCAGGCACCAGGATCCCGCTCTCCGTGATCACCAGCCGCCCGGGCGGCAATCGCACCAGCAAGTCCAGGGTGGTTTCCAGGCGGGTTTCGAAGGTCCGCAGGTTGCGGTTGTTGATGCCCAGCAGCGGCGTGCGCAGCCGCAGCGCCCGCTCGAGTTCCGCCGCGTCGTGCACTTCCACGAGCACCGCCATGCCGAGTTCGAACGCGGCATCCTCGAGCTCGCGCATGCGGCCGTCCTCGAGCGCGGCCACGATCAGCAGGATGCAATCCGCGCCCCAGCTGCGCGCCTCGAGCACCTGGTAAGGGTCGATCATGAAGTCCTTGCGCAGGGCGGGCAACGCGGTGGCGGCCCGCGCCCGCTGCAGGTACGCGGGACTGCCCTGGAAGAACTGCACGTCCGTGAGGACCGACAGGCAGGCCGCCCCATGCTTCTCGTAGGAGCGTGCAATGGCGTCGGGATCGAAGTCCGTCCTCAGCACACCCCGGCTGGGGCTCGCCTTTTTCACCTCGGCGATCACGGCCGGCTTGCCGGCGTCGACGCGGTTGCGCAGGGCGCCCGCGAAATCGCGCAGCGGCGGCGCGGCCTTCACCGCATCGCGCAGCGCGGCCTCGGGCAGCGCTTTTTTCGCCGTGGCGACCTCGTCCCGCTTGACTGCCAGGATCTTCTCGAGAATGTCAGACATGAACTGTCACCACAGAGGCACAGAGAAGTGCCGGCGCGACGTGGGAAGACTGGCACGATGAACCGACGTTGCCAGCAGCGGGCATGAACTTCCTGTCGTTCCTCTTGCCTTTCTCCGTGCCTCCGTGGTGAATCATTGCTTGAGGCTGCTGGTGAAGGCGACGAACTGGTCCAGCTTGGCGCGCGCCGCGCCACTGGCGATGACTTGAAGCGCCCTGGCGATGCCCTCGGCATGCGATTGCACGAGGCCGGCCGTGTAGATGGCTGCGCCCGCGTTCAAGGCCACGATGTCGCGAGCGGGTCCCGGCTTGTTCTCCAGCGCCCCCAGCAGCATGTCCCGCGATTGCGCGCCATCGGCCACCTGGATGGCCTGGAGCTCGGCGGTCGGCATCCCGAACTGGCGCGGATGCAGGATGTACTCGCGCACCTCGCCGTCCTTGAGCTCGCCCACCAGGGTATCGCCGCAGATCGAGATCTCGTCCAGGCCTTCGAGGCCGTGCACCACCATCACGTGGCGGCTGCCCAGCCGCTCCAGCACCCGCGCCTGGATGCCGACCAGGTCGGGATGGAAGACGCCCATGACCTGGTTCTTCGCCCCGGCGGGGTTGGTGAGGGGCCCGAGGATGTTGAACAGCGTGCGCACGCCGAGCTCCCGGCGCACCGGGGCGGCGTGCTTCATCGCCGCGTGATGGCTGGGGGCGAACATGAAGCCCACCCCGACCTGGCGAATCGATTGCGCCACCTGCCCGGGCGTCAGCGCAAGGTGTGCGCCCAGGGATTCGAGCACGTCGGCGCTGCCCGACTTGCTGGAGACCGAACGGCCACCGTGCTTGGCGACCCTGGCCCCGGCGGCCGCCGCAACGAAGGCCGCCGCCGTGGAAATGTTGAACGTGTGCGCGCTGTCGCCGCCGGTGCCGCAGGTGTCGAGCAGGTGGGCCTCGTCGCCCACGTCGACCTTCAGGGAGAACTCGCGCATCACCTGCGCCGCCGCCGCGATCTCGCCGATGGTTTCCTTCTTCACGCGCAGGCCGATGAGGATCGCCGCGATGAGCGTGGGCGACATCTGCCCGCTCATGATCTGGCGCATGAGGTCCAGCATCTCGTCGTGGAAGATCTCGCGGTGCTCGATCACGCGCAGCAGCGCATCCTGTGGAGTCATTGGCACTCCTTTGCATTCAACCCGACTCCCACCGCAGAGGACGCAAAGGACGCGGAGGAAAGGCAGAATCGGGAGGCCAGACGGCCTCGATCAGCAAGCGTCTGCGCCTCGGCGGGGAGTTTCCGCGCCGGCAGACGTTCGACGTTCTTCACGCCATGATCCATTGGTTTCCTCCGTTCTTCCTCTGCGTCCTTTGCGTCCTCTGCGGTGGGAGCTTCATTCGTTCTTCAGGAAATTCGCCAGCAGTTCGTGCCCGCTTTGCGTGAGGATCGACTCGGGATGGAACTGCACGCCCTCGACGGCAAGCGTCCTGTGGCGAACGCCCATGATCTCGCCATCCTCGCTCCATGCCGTGACCTCCAGGCAGGCGGGCAGGCTCGAGCGCTCGATGACGAGGGAATGATAGCGCGTGGCGGTCAGCGGATCGGGAAGGCCGCGGAAGACGCCTGCGTTCGCGTGCCGGATCTGCGAGGTCTTGCCGTGCATCAGGGTCGCCGCGTGCACGATGCGCCCGCCGAAGGCCTGGCCGATGCTCTGGTGGCCCAGGCAGACGCCCAGGATCGGAATCCTGCCGGCGAAGCGCTGGACGGTTCCCACGGAGATGCCCGCCTCGGTCGGCGTGCACGGCCCCGGCGAGATGACGATCCTGGCCGGCGCCATGGCGGCGACGTCGTCCAGGCTGATCTCGTCGTTGCGGCACACGCGCACGTCCTCGCCGAGCTCGCCGAAATACTGCACCAGGTTGTAGGTGAAGGAGTCGTAGTTGTCGATCATCAGCAGCATGGTCGCCCCCTAGCGGATGCCGCTGTTCAGGCCCGCCTGGGCCATCTCGGCCGCGCGCAGCAGCGCACGCGCCTTGTTCTGGGTCTCGATCCATTCGCTCCTGGGCACCGAGTCCGCGACGATGCCCGCGCCCGCCTGCACGTAGAGCGTGCCGTCGCGGATGACCGCGGTGCGGATGGCGATGGCGAGGTCCATGTCGCCGCTGAAACCCAGATAGCCGACCGCGCCCGCGTAGATGCCGCGCTTGCTGGGCTCGAGCTCGTCGATGATCTCCATCGCCCGGACCTTGGGCGCGCCGCTCACCGTACCGGCGGGGAAGGTCGCCTTGAGCACCGCCATCGCATCCATGCCCGGCAGCAGCCGGCCCTCGACGTTGGAAACGATGTGCATCACGTGCGAGTAGCGTTCGATGGTCATGTTGTCGGTGACCTTGACGCTGCCGATCTGCGCCACGCGGCCGACGTCGTTTCGGCCCAGGTCCATGAGCATGACGTGCTCCGCGCGTTCCTTCGGGTCGGCCAGCAGTTCGGTTTCCAGCTCGAGGTCCTGCTCGCGCGTGGCGCCGCGCGGACGGGTGCCCGCGATGGGGCGCACCGTCACCGTGCCCGCCTCCAGGCGCACCAGGATCTCGGGCGAAGCACCGACGACGTGGAAGTCGCCCATGTCGAAGTAGAACATGTAGGGCGAGGGATTCAACGCACGCAGCGCGCGGTAAAGCGAAAGGGGCGAGGCCGAGAACGGCGCGCTCATGCGCTGAGACAGCACCACCTGCATGATGTCGCCGTCGAAAATGTAGCGCTTGGCCTTCTCCACCGCGGCGACGAACCCCGCCTCGCTGAACTCCGACTGCGGCGCCACAGGCTTGGCCGGCGCCTCCGGCGGCACCACCACGGGCTGGCGCAGCATCCACAGCAGCTCCTGCAGGCGCTTGTGCGCCTTCGCGTAGGCGTCCTTTTCCGCGGGGTCGGCGTACACCACGAGGTAAAGCGTGCCCGACAGGTTGTCGAGCACCACGACCTGCTCCGAGAGCAGCAGCAGGATGTCGGGCGTATCGAGCGTGTCCTCGTTGGGCTGGTCGGCCAGCTTCTTCTCGATGTAGCGCACGGTGTCGTAGCCGAAGCAGCCGACCAGCCCGCCGAGGAAGCGCGGCAGGCCCGGCAGCGTCGCCGCCTTGATCCGGGCATGGCAGGCGGAGACGAACTCCAGCGGGTCGGCGTGCTCGGCGCGGCTCACCAGGGCGTCGCGGCGGTATTCCGCGCAGGTCCGGCCGCGCACCTCGAAGCGGGTCTCCGCCGGCAGGCCGATGAAGGAATAGCGCCCGAAGCGCTCGCCGCCCTGCACCGACTCCAGGAGGTAGGAATACGGCTTGTTGGCGAGCTTCAGGTAGACCGAAAGGGGGGTATCGAGGTCCGCGAAGGTCTCCAGCACCACGGGGATGCGGTTGTAGCCTTGCGCGGCAAGCTGCTTGAATTCCTGCTCAGTCATGACGGACTCCGGGAAACTGAAAACGAAAGGGGGAAACGCGCGCCTCTAGATGCGGCGCCAGGACACGGACGGGCGCCACCAGCGCCAGCCGGACCACGATTCCATCCTCAGGTTTTCCGGGTTCATGACTGCGTGTACGAGACCAGTTCGAGGGTTTGCGAAAGCGGGGCCACTATAGCATCGCAATCCAGTTCCTGCACCCCGGCCGTCCCGCGGTAGCCGTAGGGCACGCAGAAGACCGGGCAGCCGGCCGCCCGCGCCGCGAGGCAGTCGTTGGCCGAATCACCCACCATCAACAGCCGTGCGGGGGGGATTCCGAATGCAGACGCGCAGTGCAGCAGCGGCAGCGGGTCGGGCTTCTTGCGCGGCAGGCTGTCCCCCGACAGGACGAGGTCGAGGGCGGACGACAGGCCGACGCCCGCCAGCAGCGGCAGCGTGAAGGCCTGCGGCTTGTTGGTCACGCAGGCGAGGCGGAATCCGCGGCCGCGCAAGGCCGCGAGCGTGGCAAGCGCGTCCGGGTACGGCCGGGATTCGCGCAGCAGCACCGCCGCGTAGTGCCCGAGGAAGGATTGCCTCGCGCGGCCGAACAGCCCGCTCTCCGGCTCGGCCGCAGGTTCGCCCGTGAGCAGGCGCTTGATCAGCCGGTCGACACCGTCGCCGATGTAGGCGCGGGTGAGCGCCGCCGCGACCTCGCCGCGCCCCAGGTCGGCGAGCATGCGGCGGCCGGCCTCGTGCAGGTCCGCCAGCGTGTCGACGAGCGTGCCGTCGAGGTCGAACGCGACCGCAGAGACTTCAATGGGAAACCTGGGATTCACCACAGAGACACGGAGGCACAGAGAAAGGCAAAGTCAACCAGGAATAATGGCTTTCGGAGAGGTCCGCCACAGACCTCATTGCAGAATGCCGGCCGGGTCGTGGATCAATCCCACGCTGGTTCCATCTTCCCTCGGCGCCTCTGTGTCACTGTGTCTGCGTGGTGCGTCACGCTTTGGCAAGCTCGGCGCGCATGGAGGCGATGGTCGCCTTGTAGTCCCCGCTGCCGAAAATGGCCGATCCGGCGACGAAGGTGTCCGCCCCGGCGCGCGCGATCTCGGCGATGTTGTCCACCTTCACGCCGCCGTCCACCTCCAGCCACACGTCACGCCCGGAATTGCGGATCAGCTCGCGCACCTTGCGCAGCTTGTCCAGCGACTGCGGGATGAACTTCTGCCCGCCGAAACCGGGATTCACGGACATGACGAGGACGAGGTCGAGCTTTTCCAGCGTGAACTCCAGCCAGGACAGCGGCGTGGCGGGGTTGAGCACCAGCCCGGCCCGGCATCCCGATTCCCTGATCAGGCCGATGGTGCGATCCACGTGGTCGGAGGCCTCGGGGTGAAAGCTGATGATGTCGGCGCCGGCCTTCGCGAAGTCCGGGACGATGCGGTCGACCGGGCTCACCATCAGATGGACGTCGATCACGGCCCTGGTGAGCGGACGGATCGCCTCGCACACGAGCGGCCCGACCGTGAGGTTGGGAACGTAATGGTTGTCCATCACGTCGAAGTGGATCAGGTCGGCGCCGGCGGCGACGACCGACCGGACCTCCTCGCCGAGTTTCGCGAAGTCCGCCGAGAGGATGCTGGGAGCGATTCGATGCATGGGAAAGCGCCGACGATCGATGCGGCATTGTAGCAAACGGCTTGCCCCGGCCACGGGCTTGTCCGCACAATGGCGGCATTGATTGGAGCAACGCTGTCTCGGGCGGAGGCCATGGCAGACCCGGAAAAATACCGCGCGACGGTCACGGTGCGCGCGTCCTACCTGAGCGAGCAGTCGGACGAGGCGGCGGGCCGTTTCGTCTTCGCCTATCGCGTCAACATCGTGAACAGCGGCAGCATTGCGGCGCAGCTCGTCAGCCGCCACTGGATCATCACGGACGCGCACAACAAGGTGCAGGAGGTTCGCGGTGAAGGCGTGGTGGGCGAGCAGCCCACGCTCGGCCCTGGCGAACGCTACGAATACACCAGCGGCACCGCGCTCGCCACGCCGGTGGGCACGATGCGGGGCAGCTACCAGATGGTCGCGGCGGACGGCGTGCGTTTCGAGGCGCCGATCCCGGAGTTCACCCTGAGCGCCCCGAGGACGCTGCATTGAATCCGCGCCCGGGGGCCGTCGTCATTTTTCGTCGCCTTCCGGCCTGCCCTTGCGCGGCAGGGTCCACCAGACGATGCCCACGAACAACAGCAGTGCGAGTACGCATTCGAGGATGAGCCAGATCATGGAAGGATCGCCGGCGCCCGCCGGTGTCGCAGAGATTGACTGAGAAATTTCGCCGGGCGGCCGCCGCGCTGGCCGCAGCCCTGCTCGCCGGCAGTTGCGCGAGTGTACCCAATGGCCCGCCGCCCGCGCCAGCCGCGATCCCGGCCGAGCCGCCGGCGCCGCCGCCCGTTGCGATCCCCGAGCCCGAGCCAGTGCCGCCCGCGGTTCCGGAGGCGCCCGCAACGCCGCCCTTGCCTGCGCCCCCCGCCGCGCCTGCGCCGGCGTCCGTGCCGCTCGCCTACCGCGCCGCCGGCTGGGATTCCCTGCCCGGCTGGCCGGGGGACAACCCGGCGGAGGCGATCGGCGCGCTCCTTGCCTCGTGCGCGAGCCTTGCCACGCAAACCGATTGGCAGGCGGCTTGCGCGAGGGCCGCGCAGTTGCGCCGGGACGACGCCGCCGGCGCCCGGCGATTTTTCGAGACGGCTTTCATCGCCTACGAAGTCCGTGGCAGGGACGGCAAGGCCGACGGCCTCGTCACCGGCTACTACGAACCGCTGTTGTCGGGCAGCCGCAAGCCCGACACCCGCTATCGCTACCCGCTCTACGGCGTTCCCGACGATCTGGTTTCGATCGACCTGGGCGACCAGTATCCCGAACTGCGAGGCATGCGGTTGCGCGGCCGCCTGGAGGGACGCAAGGTCGTGCCCTACTACACGCGCGCCGAGATCGAGCACGGCGAGGCGCCGGTGAAGGGCAAGGAGCTGCTCTGGGTGGACGACGCCGTGGAACTGTTCTTCCTGCAGGTGCAGGGCTCCGGGCGCGTGAAGCTGCCGGGCGGAGAGACCGTCCGCGTGGGCTATGCGGAGCACAACGGGCATCCGTACAAGTCCATCGGCCGCGTGCTGATCGAGCGCGGCGAAATCGCCGCGGACAAGGCTTCGATGCAGGGCATCAAGCACTGGGCGCGGCAGAATCCCGACCTGCTGCCCCTGTTGCTGCAGCAGAATCCCGCCTACGTGTTCTTTCGCGAGTTGCCGGGCGACGAGCCGGGCCCGATCGGCGCCCTGGGCGTGGCCCTGACCGCGGGGCGGAGCATCGCGGTGGACCCCACGGCATTGCCCCTCGGCGCCCCGGTCTACCTGGCGTCGACCTGGCCCTTGTCCACGAAGCCCCTGAATCGCGTGGTGCTCGCGCAGGACACGGGCAGCGCCATCAAGGGCGCGGCGCGCGCGGACTTCTTCTGGGGCTTCGGCGACGACGCCGGCGCGCTCGCGGGACGCATGCGCCAGGGCGGCCGCCTGTGGCTGCTCTATCCCCGCGGCTTC
>DASZQJ010000177.1:0-42918 GCA_035549715.1 Burkholderiales bacterium | reverse complement strand
CCCTTGGCCTCACCACCGTACTTCTTCGACAACACGTGCGTCAGCGCCGCCGTCAGCGTCGTCTTGCCATGGTCCACGTGTCCGATCGTTCCCACGTTCACGTGCGGCTTCGTGCGCTCAAACTTTCCCTTTGCCATCTCGATTTCCTCGGCTTAGCTTTTCTAGGTTGATAACCGTGCAACGCGTTTTTTGGAGCCCATGACCAGGATTGAACTGGTGACCTCTCCCTTACCAAGGGAGTGCTCTACCACTGAGCTACATGGGCGGCTTTTTCGGCCTGCCGCCACTGCCTCGACGGCAAACCGCCAATTTCAATCCCGGGGTCCCGTCCCGCCCGGCGGAGCTGGAGCGGGTGAAGGGAATCGAACCCTCGTCGTAAGCTTGGAAGGCTTCTGCTCTACCATTGAGCTACACCCGCCTGGCGGCCTAACTACCTGATGCCACTTGCTTTTGGCTCCCGAAGGGACCGCCGGCGGCGCCAAAATCCCGTTCCCGGACCGCGTTTTTCAAACCTGGTGGAGGGGGAAGGATTCGAACCTTCGAAGGCAGAGCCGTCAGATTTACAGTCTGATCCCTTTGACCGCTCGGGAACCCCTCCGAACGAAACGGCGGATTATCGTTAAGAACCCGAGGGATGTCAAACAAACGCCAGCGCATCCGATGGGTAGGCGCGGGTTCGTTTCCCGTGCCGCAACCCACCGTCTGCGGCAGGCTAGATGGCGGGGTTGGGATAACGCAGGTGAATGGCGTCAATCTCCGCCAGCACATTGGCGGGCAGCTCAACCTGGCTGGCGTCGATGTTCTCCTGCAGCTGGGAGACGCTGGTGGCGCCAACGATCGTGCTTGCGCAGAACCAGCGGCTGCACACGAACGCGATCGCCAAGGTCGCCGGGCTCATTCCCGACCGCTTCGCCAGCTCCGCGTAGGCATGGGAAGCCGGGGGCACGTTGGGCTTGTCGTAGCGCTGGCCGAACGGGGGGAACTTCGTGAGGCGGGCCCCTGCGGGCTGGGTCCCGTTGAGGTATTTGCCGGTCAGGTGTCCGAAGGCGAGCGGGCTGTAGGCCAGCAGCGGGACGCCTTCCCGGCGGCTCACCTCCGACAACGCGGGCTCGAATCCACGGTTCAGGAGGCTGTAGGCGTTTTGGATCGAAGCGATCATGGGCAGGCCCCGGGTGCGGGCCAGGCGCACGAACTCCATGACGCCCCAGGGCGATTCGTTCGACACGCCGATGTGGCGGATCTTTCCCGCCTTAACCAACGGCGCGAAACCCTCCAGCTGCTCTTCGATCGGCACCGTTTCGCGCTCGAGCTTCGGGTCGTAGAAGAGGTTCCCGAAGATCGGCAGGTAGCGGTCCGGCCAGTGGATCTGGTACAGGTCGATGTAGTCGGTCTGCAGGCGCCTGAGGCTGCCGTCGATGGCTTCCTGGATACTCCTGCGATCGATGGCTTTGAGCCCCCCGCGGATCCATCCGTAGCCGCGGCCCGGGGCGGCGATCTTGGTCGCCACGACGAGCCTGTCGCGCCTCTGCTTCCTCAGCCAGGTACCCAGGTAGGACTCCGTGCGCCCCTGGGTATCAGCCGATGGCGGCACGGGATACATCTCCGCCGCATCGATGAAATTGATGCCCCTCGAGACCGCATAGTCGAGCTGCTCGTGGGCTTCTTTTTCGGTGTTTTGTTCGCCCCAGGTCATGGTCCCCAGGCAGATGGCGGACACCTCGAGGCCACTCGACCCCAGCTTGCTGTACCTCATCCCCCCCTCCCCGAATGGACGTTTCCCGCCGGCCGCATCCCTTCCCCGGCCCTACGCCTTCAACGACACCACCAGCTCAATTTCCACGCTCGCATTGCGGGGAAGCTCCGCGACCCCGATCGCGCTCCTGGCGTGCCGGCCCGCTTCACCAAAGACTTCGCCCAGCAGCTCGGATGCCGCATCGATGACCTTGGGCTGCTGGTGGAAACCGGGCGCAGATGCGACGAAGCCAGTGACCTTGAGGATGCGCTCGACCCGGTCCAGCGCGCCCAGATGCTGGCGCAGGCAGGCCAACCCCTGGAGAACGCACAGCCGCGCGGCCTCCCTGCCCCCTTCGAGCCCGACCTCCCCCCCGACCTTGCCGGTCACGATCTCCTCGCCCCGGCGCGGCAACTGGCCGCTCACGAACGCCATGCGTTCGTGGACCGTCACCGGCACGTACTGGAACGCCGGGGTCGGCGCCACCGGCAGTTCGATCCCGAGTTCCTTCAGGCGTTTCTCGACCATTTTCGATCCTCCAGCGCAGCCACCCTGGCCGCTTGATTCGGGATGCAACCGCTCCATATGGAAGTCATGTCCTCACCGAGGAGCCGGACCATGCAAGTCGTCTACAGCAGCCGCAACTACCACGTCGTCTCCTACCCGGACGCGGAAGGCTATGAACTCGTCAACAAGCCCGCCGCCCTGGGGACCTACATCCACGGCCAGGTCGCGACGGCGTTTCGCGAAAACCTGGAGAAGGTCCTGGGCGAGGACGCCACCGTGGAAGCGATCGACGAGTTCCTCGGCGGCTTCGACGCGCTCATGAACCAGCCGACGGCGATCCACTAGGCGGTGCCGCGCTAACGCAGCTTCACCAGCTGCTTGCCCAGGTTCTCGCCCCGCAGCATGCCGATGAATGCGCGGGGCGCGTTCTCCAGGCCCTCGGTCACCGTCTCGCGGTAACGCAGCTTGCCGGCCGCCAGCCAGCGGGCAAGCTCCGTCAATGCCTGCGGCCAGGCGTCCATGTGCTCCGAGATGATGTAGCCCTGCAACCGTGCACGACATACGAGCAGCTGGCGCAGATGCCGGATGGCGTGCGCCTCCCCTCTGTCGTACTCCGAGACATAGCCACAAAAGGGAATGCGGGCGAACGCATTGAGCAGCGGCAGCACCGCATCCAGGACGCGCCCGCCGACATTCTCGAAATAGACGTCCACTCCCGCAGGCACCGCCTCGCGCAGCGCCTCGCTGAAAGCGGCCGATTTGTAGTCCACGCAGGCATCGAAACCGAGTTCCTCCACGACATACCGGCATTTGTCGGATCCGCCGGCAATGCCCACTGCGCGACAGCCGCGGATCTTCGCGATCTGCCCGGCCACGCTGCCGACCGCGCCCGCGGCCGCCGACACCACGACCGTTTCCCCGGCCTTGGGCTCGCCAATCTTCAGCAGGCCGTACCATGCCGTCACGCCCGGCATGCCCACGACGCCGAGCGCCGTCGAGACGGGCGCAAGCGCGGGGTCGACCCTGCGCAATCCGGATGAACCCGACACCGCGTACTGTTGCCAGCCGAAACGGCCGGTGACGATGTCTCCCTCGGCATAGTCCTGCGCGCGCGATCGGATGATCTCGCCAACACCGCCGCCCATCATCACCTCCCCGACCTCCGCCGGCGGCGCATAGGACTTGCCGGCGTCCATGCGCATTCGCATGTACGGATCCAGTGAAAGATAGAGGGTGCGGACCAGCACCTCGCCTTCGCCCGGTTCGGGCATCGGCGCCTCGACGAGGTGGAAGTTCGCTTCGCTCACGGCGCCGTCGGGGCGGCTGGCGAGCCGGACCTGGATGTTCTTCACGGGAAGAGAAAAGCAGATCGGCACGGCCGATGGCGCGCCGTGCCGGGCTTGCCGCGCATGGGAGCCGCGCCTATTGCGGAACCATGCGCTGGAACAACGGCACGTAGGCCTGCAGCATGACCAGTACTCCGACCAGCGAGGCCAGCACGATGCTGTGCCAGAACACGAAGCGCAGGATTACGCCTTCCCTGCCCTGCTGGTTGGTGGCCACCGATGCGACGACGATGCTCTGAGCGTCGATCATCTTGCCCATCACGCCGCCGGAGCTGTTGGCCGCGGCCATCAGCGTCGGGCTCAGGCCCAGCTTGTTGGCGGTGATGACCTGCTGGCTCCCGAACAGTGCGTTGGAGCCGGCATCCGTCCCCGTGAGCGCGACGCCGATCCAGCCGATCATCGTGCCGAAGAAGGGATAGAGCCAGCCGGTGTTGGCAAACGCCAGGCCGAGCGTCCCGTCCATCCCCGCATAGCGCGTAATGTAGCCCAGCGCCAGCATGGCAAGGATCGTGAGCAGCGAATACTTCATGACGCCGAAAGTCTGCAGCCAGATCTTGAACATGTCGCGAAAGCGGTAGCCCATGACCATGCCGCCGATGATGGCGGCAATCAGGATGCCGCTGCCCGTGGCGGAGATGATTCCCCACTTCCAGACGGCCGGCTCCACGTGGGCGGCCGCAACTGCGGGTTCGACGCGCTGCACGAGGTTGTGCAGGCCGGGGATCGGCCATTCCCAGTAGGTCACGCCCTTCACGTTCAGGAACTTCTTGACCGCCGGCAGTCCCCACATGAACAGCACGGCCGTCAGGATCACCCACGGCGTCCACGCCTTGACCACCAGCTGGCGGCTGTGGCCGTGGTCCTGCTTGCCCGCCTCCTCCCGCGGCACGACGTTGCCGCTGCCCGAAGCGTCGAGCATCACGGTCTTCGGTTTCCAGACCTTCATGAACGCTGCCAGGATGATCATCGAGATCATCGCCCCCAGCATGTCCACCAGCCAGGGGCCGTGATAGTTCGAAATCACAAACTGGGGAATGGCGAAGGAAAGCCCCGCCACCACGATGGCCGGCCACACTTCCAGGGTGCGGCGCAGGCCGCAGAAGGTAAGCACCAGCCAGACGGGCACGATCACCGAAAAGAACGGCAGTTGGCGGCCGACCATGGCGGACAGGGTCAGCAGGTAATCCTCGTTGGCCGGCTGGGTGACCTGGTGCAGGACGATGATCGGGGTGCCGAGGCCACCGTACGCGACGGGCGCGGTATTGGCGATCAGGGACAGGCCGGAGGCCGCCAGCGGATTGAAGCCGAGGCCGATCAGGATGGCGCCGGTTACGGCCACCGGCGTGCCACCGCCGGCAGCGCCTTCGAAAAATGCCCCGAAGCAGAATGCGATGAGGACGAGTTGCAGTCTTCGATCGTTGGTGATCCCGCCGATGCTGTCCTGCAAAACCTTGAACAGGCCGACCTGCAGGGTCATGCGGTAGAGGAAGATCAGGTTGAAAATGATCCAGCAGATCGTCGAGGCGGCGAACAGCGTGCCGAAGAAGCCGGCGCTCAGCGTCATCTGCGCGGGCATGCCGATCACCAGCACCGCGATCACTGCCGCAGCGACCAGGCCCGCCGCAGCAGCGTAGTGGGCGCGGATGTGGAACAGGCCCAGCCCGCCGAGCAGCACGAGCACGGGAATCGCGCAGACCAGCGTCGACAGGATAGTGTTGTTGAACGGGTCGTAAACCTGCGACCAGACCATGTGATGTCCCCTCCTTGGTGTTTTTGTGCTCTGTCGGTGGGTGGGTCTTTGCGACCTCTGTCCGACGGCGCGGCCAGTATAGTCGAATCACCCTGAGCCGCGCGCGGCTTTGACGGCACGCCTGATGTGTGAGGCGCCTGCGGACAAATGAGGGGGCATCTCGATGCTGATGATCAGGCTCTGGCAGGTGGCGATCGGGTCCGCTCTACCGGGCCCTGCCTGGGCACGACCGGCGCCCCCGCCGATCCGGCGGCCTACGGCACAGGGTTGTCGGCTGCCTCCTCGACCATGCCATTACCCGCCACCGGCGCGGGCCGGCTGCTTTTCCATTACGTACTGAAACGGATGCCTGCGGGTCTTGCCGGATCGGGAACGCCGATGATCGGCCTGCCGGCGTTGCGGATTGCGGCTGGGTAAGCGGCCATCGACGCTCGAGGCCGCCGGGATGACGCTGATCGGCACCGCCCTGGCGATGCCCCCTGAACGCGGCGGTGGGGCGGGACCTCTGGCCCGCTCCAGTCTTACTTGCGACCGGAACCGAGCTCGCCGAGCGGCCGCTTGAACGTGTAGTCGATCGGCTTCTTCACCAACTCGTCCGCGGCGTTGTCCATGCTGCCGCTCGGAATCGTGAACGGCAGCGACAACACGAACAATGCCGAACCGCCGATCACGGACAGCAGCCCCAGCGGCCGGGCGATCATCATGTCGATGCCCATGTCCATGCTCTTGCGCTCGGCGGGCAGCGGTTCATCCGCCATGGCGGGCATTGCGGTAATTGCGGAAATGGCCACGACGGCAAGCCAACGCTTCAGGGAATTCATCGCTTTCCTCCTGATATTCGGAAGCAGTTCGAGGAAAGCATTCTAACCCTTTATTTCCATTTGTGAAGCACCCTTAGGATACGAGCGTATCTTTTTCGGTACCGGCGCCTCGACAAAAAAAACGCGGACCGGCGGAACAGCGCCCAGGGAAGGGAGGGAAACGCTGGACCGTCGGCCCGCATCGGGGACCGCAACAGGGAGAGGGGGCCGGACATCTCGTTGGTCCATCGATGCCGTACTGCCTTTTCCGGCGGCATCGCTGGGGGGAGGAGTGGTACCTGCCCGACCCTTGAGTGAACTCTACGTGTTCCTGCGATATGCCTATTGGACGCGCTTGCCTACTTTTTGGACGAAATTGCCGGCAAGATCGAACCCTTATTGACGCAATTGCTTGGGAGTGACCCCCAGCAGGCGCTTGAAGTGACGCGTCAGATGGCTCTGGTCGGCAAAGCCGACTGCCGAGGCGATTTCTGCCAGTGAGCGATCACCTGCACCCGCCGTCAGCAGATGCCGTGCGCTGTTGACCCGGACTTGCACCAGATATTGGTGCGGAGTCACGCCGGTCCCCTTCTTGAAGACCCGTGTCAGGTGATAAGTGCTCAGGTGCGCCGCACCCGCGATGTCCGCCAGGCTGATGTCCATCGCATAGTTCTGGTGGATGAAATTCAGGGCCTGGACGACCGCACGAGGCTGGCTCACCTGGCGCCCGGCCTCGGGTTGCGGCTGATCCGAGTAGTTGCGCAGCAGGTGCACGGAAAGCAGGGTCGCAAGCGATTCCGCGTAAAGGCGGCTGCCCGCATCGCCGGTCATCACTTCGTGCAGGAGCGTCCCGGCGATGCTGGTGATCACGGGATCGCGCCTGCCTTCCACGGTCTGGAGCCGGACCCGTGCCGGATCCAGGTCGAACGTCTCCTGCGCCACTTTGCTGAAGTACTCCGGATCGAGGCTCATCATGGTGAAGGACAGCCGCGTGTCCCATTCCCAGCGCACCGGCGTGTCGGCCGGATGAATCGAGACCAGGCCGGCCTCCAGTGCCTTGTCCGCGATGTCGCCGCCGCTTTCCCGGATGACGTGCCCGTCGGCAAGGCTGACGAAAATGAGGTGCTCGGTCACGCCGCCGGGCAGGCAATCCGAGCCCGGCTCGAGCTCACGACGCTCCACGTTCAGGGGCTTCCATCCGAGAGGGCGGCTCGACACCCTGACGCTGTCGGGACGGATGCTGGCGGCGTCGACGGGTTCCGAGGGGCGTTGCAGGCAATCGGCTTGCGATTGCACCACTGCCAGGTCGTAGGGCGCGTTCATTGTTTCTATTACCTCCGACGCGAATCGCAGGATTGGGGACGATCTCCTCCGATCGATCCGATCCACCCTGCACCCGCCGGGCCCAAGCCGCTGCCGGTCTCGGAACGCCGGATGCGCCCCGCGTCCCGACGGGAAAGTAACTGACTAGTCAGTAATATAGATGGCGCATCGCAGCGGCGTCAACCTCGATTGCAGCAGGGATGTGTTCTTTCGCGTATGAAACTACTGCCAAGTAACGTTCATTGCAGTGCGCAATGCCTGGGTGCCGCGAATAACTGCCATGGCGCCCCGGAATAGGTGCCGACAAAGCCGTCGGGCGCGCTAGTTGAATGCATGGAGCGCGGTACGGTGGCGCGCGATGAAGTCCCAGTCGTAGGTCACGCCAAGGCCGGGGCCCTGCGGCACGGGAAAGCATCCATCCTCCCCCACGCCCTCGAGCTGGTCGCTGTAGCCGTCCGCGTAGACGGGCGGCATGGCGTTCGGGCAGCGCGGGCCCACCAGCGCGAGCTCGTAGAAGTTGGTATTGCGGATGGCCGCCATGCAGTGGCGATGCGCGGGCCCGGGCGCATGGATCTCGACGTCGAGCCCGAAGGATTCCGCCAGGTGCGCGATCTTCATCGTCCCGGTGATGCCCAGGTCGTACTCCGGGTCGGCGCGGACGAAATCAGTCGCCTCGGCGACGATGAAATCCGCCTTGGGCTCGAGCCCGCGCACGTGCTCGGTCTGCAGCAGCGGGGTCTTGATGAACTGCCGCAGCTTGCGGTGCAAGTGCTGCGACCAGCCGCCGTCGCGCATCGGATCCTCGTACCAGAAGAAGCCCGCCTCGTCGCAGGCGCGGCCGACGGCCAGCGCGTCGGCGAAGGTACGCAGCTCGCACGCCGGGTCCAGCATCAGGGCCATGCGGCCGCGGAATTGCCGGCCCAGTGCGAGCACGGCCTCGCTCTCCTCCTTCGCGTTGCCGTCGCACCAGCCGTGCATCTTGAATGCCCGGTAGCCCATTTCGTAGCACTGCTCGGCGAAATCGACGAATGCCTGCGCACTCGACAGCCCGCCGTTGCGATCTCCATGGTAGGAACTCGCGTAGGTCGGCAGGCGCTCGCGCCAGCCGCCCAGCATCTTCCAGACCGGCACGCCCAGCTGCTTGCCCGCGAGGTCCCAGAGCGCGATGTCCAGGCAGCCCGCACCCATGTGGTCGTACTGGCGCAGGGCACGCTTGAAGTCGTCGTAGATGAGTTCGCGCTGGTGAGGATCGCGGCCGACGAGGTGCTGCGCAAGTGACAGCGTCTGGCCCAGCGCCATGCGCGAGCCACCCCACAGGGTCACGTACTCGCCGCGGGCGCCGTCGTCGGCCTCGATCGTGACGGCGTACTTGGAAAGTCCAAGGCGCCTGCCGGGGTGGTAGACGATGTTGAAACCGCCAGCGTCCAGCCCCAGGTCGGGCAGTTCGAACGCGAACTCGTGCACCTCGACGCGCTTGATGCGGCTCATGGCTTCCCCGGCTCTTGTTATGGTGGCGCCGATCATATCCGATCCGCACGCCGGCGCGTGTGGCACACTGCGGCGCATGACCGACGACACGATCGCGCTGCGCCCGATCGAGGAACGGGACGTCGAGGCCTGCGCGCGCATGATGCAGGCCTCCGACCCCTGGGTGACGCTGGGCACCCGCGCGCAAACGCTGGTCTCCCTCCTGCGCAATCCCGACCGCCTGCGCGTTGTCGCGGAGCGCGGCACGGCCATCGCCGGCTGCATCGTGGTGAGCACCGCCGCACCGCTGTCGGGCTACGTGCAGGCGGTCTGCGTCGCGCCGGGCGAGCGCGGCCACGGCATCGGACGCCGGCTCATGGCACACGTCGAGGAGCGCCTGTTCGCCACCGGACCGAACGTGTTTCTGTTCGTGTCGGACTTCAACGTGGCGGCGCAGGCGTTCTACCGCCAGCTCGGTTACCGCCAGGTGGGGGAAGTGCCGGATTTCCTCGTCGCCGGCCGCAGCGAACTGCTGATGCGCAAGACCCGCGGGCCGATCCACGGCTACGGCGACACGCGCTAGGCGGCCTGCCGCGATCGGTGGTTACGGGCGGTCCGACACTTCAGGGCGTGTAGCGGACCAGGATGCGTGCGCTGCGGCCCTTGTCGGTGCTCCAGTGCGCGAATGTCATGCAGACCTCCTTCGCATCGGCCTCCCCCGACCGCTCGAACCAGGCATCGACGAAGCGGGCGCCACCGGCATCCTGGCCGGCACCGACCTTCGCCGGGCCCCAGGGCCCGGCGGCATCGTCGGCGCGCACGAACAACTGCACTTCGCTGACGACGGCCGCTGCCGGCACGACGGCACACACGGCCGTGCGCACGGCATCGCTCTCGGCGCAACCCGCGGAGCCAGGCGCGGCGCGGCATGGCGTCACGTTCACCACCGCTGCGACGCCCTCCGCGCCGCGCTTGCGTTCGATGTCGAGGCGCACCGCGGCTTCCGGTACCGGCACGCTCTGGAGGTTGACCTTTTCCAGCCGCACCGCCATGGCACCGATGTCGCGCAGGCGCTCCTGCATCTCCTGGCGCAGCTGCCGTTCGTCGTTGCGGTCCCGGAAGCCCTGGTACTCCGAGTACGCGTAGCCGCCCACCGCGCACGCCAGCATGAGCGCGAAGACGGCAAGCCAGTTGCCGGGCTTGCGCGAGGCCGGCTTGCCGGCGGCGCGCTCGGCCGCCTGGCGGCGCGCGTTGACGGTCAACTGCAGGAGCGACATGGCGACGGTCACGGTGGCGCCGATCAGGGCAGCCCGTACGGGTTCGGACAGGGTCATGGCGGTGGTTCCAGCCTCCGGGGAGTCAACACCGGCGGGGGCGCCGCCGGCGGGTGTATAGTTCGAGCAAATTCCGTACTCGATCATGCGCCTGGAACTCAATTACGGCCGCGGCCGCTATCCCCTGGACCTGCCCGACCACTGGAACGTGACGGTGGTGCGCAAGCCGGCGATGCCTGTGGAGGAAAATCCGGGCAATGCGCTGAGAAAAGCGCTTTTCACGCCGGTCTCGGCGCCCCCCCTGGTCGAGGCCGCCCGGGGGCTGCGCACGGCTTGCATCCTCATCTGCGACATCACCCGCCCGGTCCCGAATGGTCTGCTGCTGCCGGAAATCGTCAGGCAGCTGCTCGACGCCGGCATGCAGCCCGGGAACATCACCGTCCTTGTCGCCACCGGGCTACACCGGCCAAACGAGGGGGCCGAATTGGAGGAACTGGTCGGCGACCCCTGGGTGACGAAGACGGTCCGGGTCGAGAACCACTTTGCCCGCGACGACGCCGCGCACGCCGACCTGGGGCGCACGTCCACACGGGGCACGCCGGTAAAAATCGACCGGCGCTTCGTCGAGGCCGACCTGAAGATCGCCACCGGCCTGGTGGAGCCGCACTTCATGGCGGGCTTCTCCGGCGGACGCAAGGTGATCGCCCCGGGCGTGGCGCACAAGGACACCATCACCACCTTCCACAGCGCCCGCTTCATGGCGCACCCGAAAGCGGACAACTGCATCCTGGAGGGCAACCCGCTGCACGAGGAACAACTCGAGATCGTGCGCATGATCGGCCCCGTGCTCGCGGTGAATACCGTCATCGACGAGCACCGCCGCCTGTCCTTCGTCAACTATGGCGAGGTCATCGAGAGCCACCTCCAGGCCGTCGCCTTCGCCGGCAAGTACACGCGCGTCGCCGTGCCCCGGCGTTTCCGCACCGTGGTCACCAGCGCCGCGGGCTATCCGCTGGACAAGACCTACTACCAGACGGTCAAGGGCATGGTCGGGCCGGTCGACATCCTGGAGCCGGGCGGCAACCTGGTCGTCGTGTCGGAGTGCTCCGAAGGCCTGGGATCGCACGAATACGCCGAGGCGCAGCGCCGCCTGATCGGGCTGGGCGCCGACGGCTTCCTCGACGACATCCACCGCAAGCAGTTCGCGGACATCGACGAGTGGCAGACCCAGATGCAGCTCAAGCCGATGAAGGCCGGGCGCGTCCACCTGTACAGCAGCGGCCTGCCGGCGCAGGATCGCGGGCTGACGGGCGTGAACCTGATCGATTCGGTACGCGCGGCGGTCGAGCAGTCGGTGAAGGAAACCGGCGACGACGCCGTGGCGGTGATCCCGGAAGGACCCTACGTGGTGCCGGTCTACCAGCCGGCCTAGTTGCACCCTTGCCGGCGTACGGCCGGCGATGAAGGAGGAGAGCGGCATGATCGGCGACAGGATCGAAGTGAACATCGCGGGCGGGCTCGACGTGCCGCTGCCGCGCATGGTGGGCGTGCGCCAGAAATTCGACTCGGCGCACCTGGGCGACATTCCCGGCACCATCACGAAGGAGTTCGCCAAGCCGGAGGTGCGCGCGCGCATCAAGGCGGGCCAGGTGATCGCGGTCGGCTGCGGCAGCCGCGGCATCGCCAACATCGGCCTCATCGCCCGGTGCGTGATCCGGGAGCTGCAGGCCCTGGGCGCGAAGCCCTTCATCTTCCCCTGCATGGGCAGCCACGGCGCCGCCACCGCGGAGGGGCAGAAGAAGGTCCTCGAGGGCTACGGCATCACCGAGGCCGCGACCGGCGCACCCATCAAGGCCACGATGGACACCGTCGTCGTCGGCGAGCTCGACGATGGCACGCCCGTGCACATGGACCGCTTCGCCGCCGAGGCCGACGGCGTCATCGTGATCAACCGCGTCAAGCCGCACACCGCCTTCCGCGGCGCCACCGAGAGTGGCGTCACCAAGATGCTCGCCATCGGCATCGGCAAGATCGTCGGCGCGGCGACCTACCACAGGCACGGGATGGACACCTTCCCCACCCTGCTGCCCAAGGTGCGCGACGTGAACATCGCCCGGCGCAACGTCATCCTCGGCATCGGCATCGTGGAGAACGCGCACGACCAGACGGCGCTGATCGAGGCCATCCCCGCGCCGCAAATCGCCAGCCGCGAGCCCGAGCTGCAGGAAATGGCCAAGCGCCTCATGCCGCGCCTGTGCTTCGAGGACATCGACGTGCTCGTGATCGACGAGATGGGCAAGAACATCAGCGGCGCCGGCTTTGATCCCAACATCACCGGGCGCAACCGCCGCGCGATCCCCTGGAAGTTCGGCCCGCGCACCAAGAAGATCGTGGTGCTCGGCCTGACCCCGGAAACGCACGGCAACGCGACCGGCCTGGGTGGGGCCGACGTGATCACCATGCGGCTGTTCAAGGAAGTGGATGTCCCCTCGACCTACGCCAACATCATCACGTCGATGAACCTGGACGGCGGGGCGATCCCCATCGTGATGAATACCGACCAGGAGGCGATCCAGCTCGCCGTGAAGACGGTGGTGCGCGTCAAGCCCCAGGACTGCCGCATCGTGCACATCCGAAATACCCTGGAGCTCTCCAATATCCAGGTGTCCGAGCCCATGCTCGACGAGGTCCGCGCGCGTCCCGGGCTGTTCCAGATCGTCTCTCCGTCGGCACCCCTCGCCTTCGACGCGCAGGGCCGCCTCACGCCCCTGCCGTCGGCGCACGAGGCGTCAACGCTCGCGGCCGCTGCGCGTTAACGGGCCGGCATCCCATCCGGGATGCGCAAACGACATGGCCCGGGAGAGGGAATGAGAACGATTCTATTAGTGGCGTGCCTGGCGCTCGCCGCGCCGACGTTCGCGCAGGACGCAGCCAAGCCGGCGACCCCGCAACAGGAGAAGATGAAGACCTGCAATGCCGAAGCCGGCGCGAAGAACCTGAAGGGCGACGAGCGCAAGGCGTTCATGAAGGAATGCCTGTCGGCAAAGGCGCAAGCCAGGCCGCTCACCCAGCAGGACAAGATGAAGAACTGCAACGCGGATGCCAAGACCCGGAACCTGTCCGGCGACGCCCGCAAGAAGTTCATGAGCGACTGCCTGAAGGCCCGGTAAGCCCGCGCCTGCCCCGCCCGGAACCCCGCGCTTCGACGCGGGGTTTCTTTTTTCCGGGCTAGAATCGCCCGCACCAGACCGGGAGGGAATTCCATGCAGGAAAGACTGCGCGTCGGCTTCGCCGGCGCCGGCGCCATCAGCCAGTACCACCTCGCCGGCTGGTCGCAGACGCCCGAGGCCGAAGTCGTGGCCCTGTGCGACGTCGACGAAAGCCGGGCCCGGGCGAAGGCGGCGGAATTCGGCATCGCGAAAGTCCATACGGACTTTCGCGCCATGATCGAGGCCGAGCGCCTCGACGCCGTCGACATCGTCACGCCGGTGGGCACCCACGCCCCGCTCACGCGGATGGCGGCCGATGCGGGCCTGCATGTCTGCTGCCAGAAACCGCTCACGCCCACGGTGCGCGAGGCGCGCGAGCTCATCGATTACGTGGGCGACCGGGTGCGCTTCATGGTGCACGAGAACTATCGCTTCCGGCCCCATTACCTGCAGATCGCCGACTGGCTGCGGCAGGGACGCATCGGCGAGGTCACCCACGCCCGGATGGTGGTCCGCAGCCAGGGCATGATCACGGTGGGCGACACGCCGCCCTTCATCCTCAAGCGCCAGCCCTACCTGCGCGACTTCCGGCGGCTGCTGGTCTTCGAGGTGCTGATCCATCACCTCGACGTGCTGCGGGTGCTGCTCGGCCCCCTGAAGGTCGTGTCGGCCAGGACCGCGAAGGTGAACCCCGAGCTCGCCGGCGAGGACGTGGCGGTGGTCCTGCTCGAGGACGCCAGGGGCATGACCGTGGTCATGGACGGCAACACCTCGGCGCCCGGCTATCCCCCGCTGCCGATGGACCGCCTCGAGGTCATGGGCACGCGCGGCTCGCTGGTTTTCGAGCGCGACACGCTGTCCCTGGTCGGTTCGAATGAGCCGCCGGTGGTCTTCGACCTGGCGAAGAACTACCAGGCCTGCTTCACGCGGGCGGTGCAGGAATTCGTCAAGGGCGTGCGCCAGGGCACGCCCTTCCCGACCGATCGCCTCGACAACCTGGAAACGCTCAAGCTCATGGAAGACTGCTATGTCGCTGCGGGCGTGGCGGTCTAGGCGCGCGCCCGAAACTTTTCCGCGCCAGACGCGCGCCGGGACTCTTTCTCTGCGCCAGACGCGCGCCGGGACTTTTTTTCTGCGCTAGACGCGCGCCGGGACTTTTTTTCTGCGCTAGACGCGCTCCAGGAGCATCGCGATGCCCTGCCCCACGCCGATGCACATGGTGGCGAGCGCGTAGCGGGCCTTGCGCGCCTGCAATTCGTGCACGGCTGTCGCCACGAGCCGCGCGCCGCTCATGCCCAGCGGATGGCCCAGCGCGATCGCGCCGCCGTTGGGATTCACGCGGGCGTCGTCGTCCGCGATGCCCAGTTGCCGCAGCACGGCCAGGCCCTGCGCCGCGAAGGCCTCGTTCAGCTCGATGACATCGACCTGCGCGAGCCCGACCCCGGTACGCGCGAGCAGCTTGCGCGTCGCCGGCACCGGGCCGATGCCCATGATGCGCGGCGCGCACCCGGCCGTCGCGACACCCGCCACGCGGGCAAGCGGCGCCAGCCCGTGGCGCCTGGCGGCGGCTTCGTCGGCGAGGATCAGCGCGCAGGCGCCGTCGTTCACGCCGGAAGCGTTGCCGGCCGTGACCGTGCCATCGGGCTTCACCACACCCTTGAGCCTGGCCAGCGCCTCGAGGCTGGTTTCGCGCGGGTGCTCATCGCGATCCACGACGACCGCCTCGCCCTTCCTCGCCGGCAGCGTCACTGGCACGATCTCCTGCGCCAGTCGCCCGCTCGCCTGCGCGGCGAAGGCCCTGGCCTGCGAGCGCAGGGCAAAGGCGTCCTGGTCCGCGCGCGAGATCCCGAACTCCGCCGCCACGTTCTCGGCCGTCTCGGGCATGGAATCCGTGCCATACATCTGCTTCATGGCCGGGTTGACGAAGCGCCAGCCGATCGTGGTGTCGTACACGGCATTGCTGCGCGAGAACGCGCTGTCGGCCTTGGGCATGACAAAGGGCGCGCGCGACATGCTCTCGACGCCGCCCGCCAGCATCAGACCGGCCTCTCCCGCCTTGATCACGCGGGCCGCGATCCCCACCGCGTCCATCCCGGAGCCGCACAGGCGGTTGATCGTGCTGCCCGGGATCTCCTGGGGCAGTCCGGCCAGCAGCAGGGCCATGCGCGCGACGTTGCGATTGTCTTCTCCCGCCTGGTTGGCGCAGCCAAGGACGACGTCGTCCACCGCGGCCCAGTCCACCTGGGCATGGCGCGCCACGAGCGCCTTCAGCGGAATGGCGGCCAGGTCGTCGGCGCGCACCGCGGACAGCGCGCCGCCGTAGCGGCCAATCGGCGTGCGCACACCGGCGCAGATGAAGGCTTCGGGCATGGGCTTCCTTTCGCTGTCAGTGGGTCGTCACCAGTCGACGACCGTGCCGTCGTCGAGCATGGCATGGCCGGCGTGCATGACTTCCTGCTTGAACGGATGTTTCGCGATCTCCTTCTCGTCGACCTCCACGCCGAGCCCCGGCTGGTCCGGCACCTGCCAATAGCCGTCCACCATCCGGATCGGCCCCCTGACCACGTCGTGGTACCACGGCACGGCGCCGGACATCTCCTCCTGGATCACGAAGTTCGGCGTCGCGATGTCGAAATGCAGCGCCGCCACCCCGGCCAGCGGGCCCAGCGGATTGTGCGGGGCGATGCCCACTCCGGCGGTGTCCGCCATGGCGGCGATCTTGCGGGCTTCCGTGAAGCCGCCCACATGGCACAGGTCGGGCTGGGCGATGTTGACGGCGCGAATGCGGAACAGGTCGTCGAACTCGCGCCGGTCGACGAGGCGCTCGCCCGTGGCGATCGGCACCGGCGACTTGTCGAGGATCTGCTTCATCGCCAGCGCGTCCCCGGGCTGGTAGGGCTCCTCCACGAACAGCGGCCGCGAGGGCGCCAGCGCGTGGATGTACTGCAGGGCGGCGCTCGTGGATGCCGGCCGGCCGTGGAAATCGATCATGATCTCCACCTCGTCCCCGACCGCCTCCCGCAGCTTGCGCATCATGCCGCCGACATGGTCCTGCTGCTTCGGCGACGCCGTGAAATGGGTGTAGGGGATGAACACGACCTTCAGCGCCCGGTAGCCCTTCTCGACCACCTTGAGGCCGCGCTCGACCACCGAAGCATGGTCCATGCTCTCGTAGACCGAGAGCATGTCACCGAAGCCCAGGTGGGTGTAGACCTTGATCCTGTCGTGGGTCTTGCCGCCGAGCAGGCGCCAGACCGGCACCCCCAGCTCCTTGCCCCAGATGTCCCAGAGCGCCATCTCGATGCCGCTGATGGCCGTGTTGCCGATGACGCCCAGGCGCCAGAAGGAGTGCTTGACCATCACGCGCACGGCCTGCTCGATGTCGCGCGGATCGCGGCCGATGAGCAGCGGCTCCAGGTCCTGCACCGCGCCGACCACGCCGCGGGTCTTCCATTCGAGGGTCGCCTCGCCCCAGCCGTGCAAGCCCGGCTGGTCGGTGTCGACGCGCACGAACACCCAGTTGCGCATCTCGGCGTTGCAGACCGCCGTCCTGATGCCGGTTATTTTCATTTTCTCCTCCGGGAAAGCCGGCAGATTAATGCCAATGCCGCCGTGAATCCAGCGCGGCCGTTGGGGCATAATCTGGCCTCGCGCGCCGCAGCGCGCGTCAGACCCACAAGACCATCCCCGGGGAATCCCCGCACGGAGGAGTGATGGCCCAGTCGCTGGGACCTTTCGATTACGTCATCATCGGCGCCGGCTCCGCCGGCTGCCTGCTCGCCAACCGCCTGAGCGCCGATCCCTCGGTGCGCGTGCTGCTGCTGGAAGCCGGCGGCAAGGACGACTACTTCTGGATCCACGTGCCGGTCGGTTACCTCTACACGATCGCCAATCCGCGCACCGACTGGTGCTACAAGACCGACCCCGACCCGGGGCTGAACGGCCGTTCCATCGGCTATGCCCGCGGCAAGGTGCTCGGCGGCTGCTCGTCGATCAACGCCATGATCTACATGCGCGGGCAGAAGAGCGACTACGACCACTGGGCGGCGCAGGGCAACAAGGGCTGGTCCTGGGACGAGGTCCTGCCCTATTTCCTGCGCACCGAGGACTATGCGCACGGCGCGAGCGAGCTGCACGGCGCCGGTGGCGAGCTGCGCGTCGAGGAGCGCCGCGTGAGCTGGGAGATCCTCGACGCGTGGCGGGAGGCGGCGCAGGAGTGCGGCATCCCGAAGATCGAGGAGTTCAACCGCGGCGACAACTTCGGCAACGCCTATTTCCAGATGAACCAGAAGCGCGGCGTGCGCTGGAGCAACGCCAAGGCCTTCCTGCACCCGGTCATGCACCGCCCGAACCTCACGGTGATCACCGGCGCCCACGTCGAGAAGATCCAGCTCAAGAACCTGGGCATGCTGCGGCGGGCCACCGGCGTGCAGTTCCGCCTCGGCCCGCGCGGCACACAGCTCGCCGAAGCCAGGCGCGAGGTCATCCTGTCGGCCGGCGCCATCGGCTCCCCTCAGATCCTGCAGCTCTCGGGCGTGGGCCCGGCGGCGCACCTGAAGGAGCACGGCATCGAGGTGGAGCACAACCTTCCCGGCGTGGGCGAGAACCTGCACGACCACCTGCAGGTGCGGATCATCTACAAGGTGAAGAACGTGGGCACGCTCAACGAGCGCGCGAACAGCCTGTTCGGCAAGGTGGCCATGGGCCTGGAGTACCTGCTCCACCGCACCGGCCCGCTCACCATGCCGCCGTCGCAGCTCGGCGCCTTCGCCAGGAGCGACCCGTCGCAGCCGTCGGCGAACATCGAATGGCACGTGCAGCCGCTCTCGCTGGACAAGTTCGGCTCGCCCCTGCACGACTTCCCCGCCATCACGCCTTCGGTGTGCAACCTGCGGCCCACCAGCCGCGGCGCCGTCATGGTCCGGAGCAAGAATCCCTACGAGCACCCGTCGATCAAGCTCAATTACCTGTCCACGGAGGAAGACCGGCGGGTGGCGGTGGACTCGATCAAGATGACGCGCCGGATCATGCGTGCAAAGGCGCTGGAGAAGTACCAGCCGCAGGAGTTCCTGCCCGGGCCGGACATCGCCACGGACGAGCAGCTCGCGCGTGCCGCGGGCGAGCTCGGCACCACGATCTTCCACCCGGTGGGCACCTGCCGCATGGGCGACGACCGCATGGCGGTCGTGGACGACCGCCTCAAGGTCCGCGACATGGCGGGCCTGCGCGTGATCGACGCCTCGGTGATGCCGCGCATCACGTCGGGCAATACCAATGCGCCGACCACGATGATCGCGGAAAAGGGGGCGGAATTCATCCGCCAGGACTGGAAGCACGCCAACTAGCCAGGAGCGATCGATGCCGGCCTACCTGATCTCGCAGATCGACGTCCACGACCCGGTCCGCTACGAGGACTACCGCAAGCTCGTCGGCGCCTCGCTCGCCAGGTACGGCGGCAGGTTCATCGCCCGCGGCGGCCGGATCGACGTGCTCGAAGGCGACTGGAACCCGAAGCGCGTGGTGATCTGCGAGTTCGAGAGCCTGGAGCGGGCGCGGCAGTGGTACGAATCGAGCGAGTACAAGCCAGCCATGGACATCCGCCAGGCGTCCTCGGACGCGAAAATCATCGTGGTCGACGGCCTCTAGGCGGCGACCGCCTCAGGCGGCACCGGAAGCACCGCGAGGCAACTGCAGCGTGGCTTCGAGCCCGCCGCCCGCGAGGTTGCGCAGGCGGACGCTGCCGCCGTGGGCCTGGGCGATGTTGCGCGCGATGGACAGCCCCAGCCCGCTGCCGCCGCTGTTGCGATTGCGCGAGGCTTCCACGCGGTAGAAGGGCTCGAAGACGCGCTCCATCTCCTCCTCGGGGATGCCCGGGCCGTCGTCCGCGATGGCGATGGCCACCACCCCGCCTTCGTCACGCACCGTGATGTCGGCCCGCCGGCCGTGGGCAAGCGCATTGTCGAGCAGGTTCTGCAGGCAGCGCTTGAGGGCCTGCGAGCGGCCCAGCAACGGGCTGTGCGCGTCACCCCGGACCGTGACCACGTGCCCCGCCTCCTCGGCATCCTCCTGAAGGCTCGAGATCAGCGCCGTGACATCGATCGGCTGCAGCAGCTCGCCGCCGTCGCCCAGGCCGCGCATGTAGTCGAGCGTCGAGGTCACCATCTCCTGCATGGCGTCGAAATCCTTCACGAACTTGGCCTTGAGCTGCGGGTCGTCGAGCATCTCGGCGCGCAGGCGCATGCGCGTGATGGGCGTCTTGAGGTCGTGCGACATCGCGGCCAGCACCTGCATGCGGGTTTGCACGTAGCGCTTGAGCCGGTCCTGCATCACGTTCATGGCGCGCGAGGCGCGCACCAGCTCGTCAGCCCCGGTCTCCGGCAGCGGCGGGCGATCGATGTTGCGGCCCAGGTCCTCGGCCGCGCCGGCGAGCACCGACAGCGGCCGCGTCACCTGTCGCACGGCAAAGAACACCAGGACCAGCATCGCCAGGTCCACGACCAGCAGGTTGCGCAGCATGCGGGCGAAGAAATTGGTCGGCCGCGCCGGCTCGGTGCTGTCGGCCGTGACCCAGGTGCCGTCCCGCAGGCGCACCGCCGCATGGATGCGCACCCCGGGCCGCTCCCCGAACTCGCGCACGTACCAGGAACCGGACTCGAGGTGGACGGGGCGGGCATCGATCACGCGGAAGGCGACCCCGGGCTCCAGCGCGAGCGCCAGTGCCTCGCGCGCCGCGAGCAGCAATTCGGTTTCCTCGCCGGGCACGCCATCCGCGCCGGCCGGCCTGCCATAGGCCAGGCGCAGCGTGTCGGCGGGAACCGCGCGCATCACGCTCGCCCGCTCCACGGGGCTGGTGGCTTCCAGGATGCGCACCATGTCGCCGATGCGCACCGCCGCCTGCTGCGAGCCGGTGCGCACCACGAGGGCGTCGCGCTCGTTGACGTGGATCGCGGTGGTGATCAGCTGGACGGCGATCAGGCCACCCACGAGGACCAGCGTGATGCGCCCGAACAGCGACCCTGGCAGCCGGGTCATCGCCCGTCCTCCACCCGCGCGGCCAGCACGTAGCCCTTGCCGCGCACCGTCTTGATGATTTCCGCTTCCCGCGCATGGTCGCGCAGGCGTTCGCGCAATCGGCTCACCTGCATGTCCAGGGTCCGGTCCAGGGGATCGGCGTCACGGCCGGTGGTGAAGTTGGAGAGCTGGTCGCGGCTCAGCACGGCGTTGGGGTTCTGCAGGAACAACAGCAGCAGGCGGTATTCGGCGCCCGACAGGGGCACGACCACGCCGTCGGGCGCGTAGAGATTGCGTTCGCGCGTGTCTAGCTTCCAGCCCGCGAAGCGATAGGCCTCCGGCGCGTCCACCGCGGTCTCGGCCGGCAGCGATCGGGCGCGCCGCAGGATGCTGCGGATGCGCGCCTGCAGCTCGCGCGGGTCGAAGGGCTTGGGCAGGTAGTCGTCCGCGCCCATCTCCAGGCCAACGATGCGATCCACCGCCTCGCCGCGCGCCGTCAGCATGAGCACGGGCACCTGCGACTTCGCCCGCAGTTGCCGGCACAGGGAAAGGCCATCCTCGCCGGGCAGCATCAGGTCGAGCACGACGAGGGAAAAGGGCCTGGCGGCCAGCGCTTCCCACATGCCCCGGCCATCGGCCGCCGACTGCGCCTCGAAACCGCTCCTGCGCAGGTAATCCTCCAGCAGCGTGCGGATGTCCTCGTCATCGTCGACGATGAGAATGCGGTCTTTCATGTGCGCTTTATACCTTCGGCCGTTTCCCGCTGGGAGGACTTTTGTCACGCACTGTAACGCCCCCGGCCCGCCCGACACTACGTTACAGAGGCTGAATTTGCTTCCAATACAGTAGTCACGACCATCGCACGCCGGGCCGGCCCGGCCATACCCGCAGATCCATGGACAACCCGCCCCAGCAAGAAGCGCCACCGCCCGTCGCGCCTGCACGCATCGCCAGCCGTGCCGGCTTGCTGAAGAAGTCCTGGCCCTGGCTGCTCGTCGTGCTGCTCGCGGCAGCCGGCGCCTGGTTCCATTTCGGCGCTGGCAAGCCGGCTGTGCTCGGCCCGCAGGGTGGCAAGCCGGCGGGCAGTCGCGCCGGCTTCGACGCCAACCGGCCGACTCCGGTGGCCACCGCCCCGGCAAGATCGGGCGACATCCGCATCCATCTCAATGGCCTGGGCACCGTGACGCCGCTCAACACCGTGACGGTGCGCAGCCGCGTCGAGGGCGAGTTGACGCAGGTGCTGTTCCAGGAGGGCCAGGTGGTCCGGGCCGGCGACCTGCTTGCGCAGATCGACCCGCGCCCCTTCCAGGTCCAGGTGGCCCAGGCCGAGGGCACGCTCGCCCGCGACGTCGCGCTGCTCAGGAACGCCCAGGCCGACCTCGAGCGCTATCGCGTGCTGTTCGAGCAGGACTCCATCGCCCGCCAGCAGCTCGACACCCAGGCCGCGCTGGTGCGCCAGTACGAGGGCACCCTGAAGGCCGACCAGGCCGCGATCGACAATGCCCGGCTGCAGCTTGCCTACTCGCGCATCACCGCGCCGATCGGCGGCCGGCTGGGCCTGCGCCAGGTCGACCCCGGCAACATCGTGCGCGCGAGCGACGCCAGCGGGCTCGTCGTGATCACCCAGTTGCAGCCCATCGGCGTGATCTTCACGCTGCCCGAGGACAACCTGCCCCCCGTCATGAAGCGCCTGCAGGCCGGGGAAAAGCTCGTCGTCGACGCCTTCGACCGCGCGGGCAAGGTCCGGCTCGCGGGCGGCACGCTGCTCACCGTCGACAACCAGATCGATCCGGCGACTGGCACCGTGAAGCTCAAGGCGCAGTTCTCCAACGAGGACTACGGCCTGTTTCCCAACCAGTTCGTGAATGCCCGGCTGTTGCTGGAGACGCGCCGCGACGTCGTCCTCATCCCGGCGTCCGCCGTGCAGCGCGGCAGCGCGACCCTGCAGTACGGCGGCAGCTTCGTCTACGTGGCCAGGCCGGACAACACCGTGACCGTGCGCCCGGTGAAGCCGGGCCCTGCCGAAGGCGAAACCCTCTCCATCGAGGAGGGCCTCGCCCCCGGCGAGGTGGTGGTCATCGACGGCACCGACAAGCTGCGCGAGGGCGCGAAGATCGAAGTGCCCGGCTCGACGGGCACGCGGGATGTCATGGCGCCCGGCTCGGCGGGCACGCGGGATGTCACGGCGCCCGGTTCGACGGGCACGCGGGATGTCATGGCGCCCGGCTCGACGGGCACGCGGGAGGCCACGGCGGCCGGCGCCGGCGGTTCCGATGCCGGCGGCGAACACCGCCGGCGCCGCGACGGCGCGGCCAACTAGGCGAGCCGCTTGAATCCCTCGCGCCTGTTCATCCTGCGGCCGGTGGCGACCTCGCTGCTGATGGTGGCCGTGCTGCTGTCGGGCGTCGTGGCCTACCGCCTGCTGCCGCTTTCCGCCCTGCCGGAAGTCGATTACCCGACCATCCAGGTCGTCACCCTGTACCCGGGCGCGAGCCCCGACGTCACCACCTCCTCGGTAACGGCGCCGCTCGAGCGCCAGTTCGGCCAGATGCCCGGCCTCAACCAGATGTCGTCAACCAGCTCCGGCGGCGCCTCGGTCATCACCCTGCAGTTCAGCCTCGACCTCACGCTGGACGTCGCCGAGCAGGAAGTCCAGGCCGCGATCAACGCGGCCGGCTCGCTGCTCCCCGCGGACCTGCCGGCGCCGCCCATCTACAGCAAGGTCAACCCCGCCGACGCGCCGATCCTCACGCTGGCGGTCACCTCCGCCTCCCTGCCCCTGCCGCGGGTGCAGGACCTGGTCGACACCCGCGTCGCGCAAAAGATCTCGCAGCTGCCCGGCGTGGGCCTGGTGACACTTTCCGGCGGCCAGCGGCCCGCGGTGCGCATCCGGGCCAACCCGCGCGCGCTGGGCGCCTATGGCCTCAGCCTCGACGACCTGCGCACGGTCATCGGCAACGCCAACGTCAACCAGGCCAAGGGCAGCTTCGACGGCCCGTCCCGCGCCTCCACCATCGATGCCAACGACCAGCTGCGTTCGGCGGCCGAGTACCTCGACCTGATCGTCGCCTACAAGAGCGGCGGCCCGGTGCGGGTGCGCGACGTGGCCGACGCCGTGGACGACGCCGAGAACGTGCGCCTGGCCGCCTGGGCCAACGACAGGGCCGCCATCGTCGTCAACATCCAGCGCCAGCCCGGCGCCAACGTCATCGAGGTCGTCGACCGGGTCAAGAAGCTCCTGCCGCAACTGCAGTCCGCCCTGCCAGGCGCGGTCGAGGTCACGCTGCTCACCGACCGCACGACGACCATCCGCGCCTCGGTCAAGGACGTGCAGGTCGAGCTGTTCCTCGCCATCGGGCTGGTGGTGATGGTGATCTTCCTGTTCCTGCGCAACATCCCGGCCACCATCATCCCCAGCGTGGCGGTGCCGCTGTCGCTGGTCGGCACCTTCGGCGTGATGTACCTCGCCGGGTTCAGCATCAACAACCTCACCCTGATGGCGCTCACCATCGCCACCGGTTTCGTGGTCGACGACGCGATCGTGATGATCGAGAACATCGCCCGCTACATCGAGAAGGGCGAGAAGCCGCTGGAGGCGGCGCTCAGGGGCGCGCGCCAGATCGGCTTCACCATCATCTCCCTGACCTTCTCGCTGATCGCGGTCCTGATCCCGCTGCTGTTCATGGGCGACGTAGTCGGGCGCCTGTTTCGCGAGTTCGCCATCACGCTGGCCGTCGCCATCCTGATCTCCGCGGTCGTGTCGCTGACCCTGACGCCGATGATGTGCGCGCGGCTGCTGCGCCACACCCGGGAGGAGGACCAGGGCCGCTTCTACCGGGCGAGCGGGCGTTTTTTCGATGCGGTGATCGAACGCTACGGGCAGGCGCTGGAATGGGTGCTCGACCGCCAGTTCGCCACCCTGCTGGTCGCGATCGGCACGCTCGCCCTGACGGTGCTGCTCTACATCTGGGTGCCCAAGGGCTTCTTCCCCCTCCAGGACACGGGGCTCATCCAGGGCATCTCGGAAGCGCCGCAATCGATCTCGTTCAGCGCCATGGCCCAGCGGCAGCAGGCGCTCGCCCGGGCCGTCCTGGAAGACCCGGCCGTGTCCAGCGTGACGTCCTTCATCGGCGTGGACGGCGCCAATCCCACGCTCAACAGCGGCCGCATGCTGATCAACCTCAAGCCGCTCAGGGAGCGCGGCCTGCACGCGAGCGAGGTCATCCGCCGCCTGCAGCCCCGCCTGGCGGGCGTCGAGGGCATCCAGCTCTACATGCAGCCGGTGCAGGACCTGACCATCGAAGACCGGGTGAGCCGCACGCAGTACCAGTTCAGCCTCGAGGACGCGAGCGGGGACAACCTGGGTGAATGGGTGCCCAGGCTGGTCGAGCGCCTGCAGGCCGCGCCGCAGCTCGCGGATGTGACCAGCGACCTGCAGGACAAGGGCCTGCAGGCCTTCGTCGACATCGACCGCGCCTCCGCGAGCCGGCTGGGGATCACGCCCTCGGCCATCGACGATGCGCTGTACAACGCCTTCGGCCAGCGCCAGGTGTCCACCATCTTCACGCAGTCCAACCAGTACCGCGTGGTGCTCGAGGTGCATCCCGACTTCCAGAAGGGTCCGCAGGCGCTGTCCGACATCTACATCGCGTCGAGCGACGGCCAGCCCGTGCGCCTGTCCACCATCGCCCGGGTGGTCGAGCGCAGCGCGCCCCTGGTGGTGAACCACATCGGCCAGTTCCCGGCGGCCACGATCTCCTTCAACCTCGCGCGCGGCCACTCGCTGGGCGAGGCGGTGGATGCCATCCGCGCGGCGGAGCGGGAGATCGGCCTGCCCGCGAGCATGCGCACCAGCTTCCAGGGCGCGGCGCTGGCCTTCGAGGCGTCGCTTTCCAACACCCTGCTCCTGATCCTCGCGGCCATCGTCACCATGTACATCGTGCTGGGGGTGCTGTACGAGAGCTACATCCACCCGGTGACCATCCTTTCCACGCTGCCCTCCGCGGGCGTGGGTGCGCTGCTCGCGCTCATGATCTCGCGCACCGACCTGGGCATCATCGGGATCATCGGAATCATCCTGCTCATCGGCATCGTCAAGAAGAACGCGATCATGATGATCGACTTCGCGCTGGACGCCGAGCGCAACGAGGGCAAGCCGCCGCGCGAGGCGATCTTCCAGGCCTGCCTGCTGCGCTTTCGCCCGATCCTCATGACGACCATGGCTGCGTTGCTGGGCGCACTGCCGCTCATGCTGGGCGGCGGCGTCGGCTCCGAGCTGCGCCAGCCGCTGGGCATCACCATGGTCGGCGGGCTGATCGTCTCCCAGGTGCTGACCCTGTTCACGACGCCGGTGATCTACCTGTACTTCGACCGCCTGTCCCGCCGCGCGCGCGGCGTGCCGCTGGCCCGGGGGCAGGCCTCATGATTGCCGCGCCCGCGCCGGAGCCCGTCCGGTGAGCTTCTTCGAGGTCTTCATCCGGCGGCCGGTGGCCACGACGCTGATGACCATCGGCATCGGACTCACCGGCGTGGTCGCCTTCAGCCTGCTCCCGGTGGCGCCGCTGCCGCAGGTGGACTTTCCGACGATCTCGGTGCAGGCGGGCCTGCCGGGCGCCAGCCCCGAAACCATGGCCGCCACGGTCGCGACGCCGCTGGAGCGCTCGCTGGGGCGCATCGCCGGCATCACCGAGATGACCTCGTCGAGCTCGCTGGGATCGACCAACATCATCCTGCAGTTTGACCTGAGCCGCGACATCGACGGCGCCGCACGCGACGTGCAGGCCGCGATCAACGCCGCACGCAGTTCCCTGCCGAGCGGCCTGCCCGGCAACCCGACCTACCGCAAGGTCAATCCCGCCGACGCGCCCATCATGCTGCTGACGCTCACCTCGGAGACGATGACGCGGGGCCAGATGTACGACGCCGCCTCGACCATCCTTGCGCAAAAGCTCTCCCAGGTGCGGGGCATCGGCCAGGTCGTGATCGGCGGCGGCTCGCTGCCCGCGGTGCGGGTGGAGCTCAATCCCTCCGCCCTGCACAAGTACGGCATCGGCACCGAGGAGGTACGCAATGCCCTTGCGACCGCGAATGCCAACCGCCCCAAGGGCGCGGTCGAGGAGGGGGAGCGCCACTGGCAGATCGCGGCCAACGACCAGGCCATGACGGCGGCCGAATACATGCCATTGATCGTCGCCTACCGCAACGGCGCCGCCGTGCAGCTCACCGACGTCGCCGAGGTCGTGGACTCGGTGCAGGACCTGCGCAACGCAGGGCTGGCCAACGGCAGGCCTTCCGTGCTCGCCATCCTGTACCGGCAGCCGGGTGCCAACATCATCGAGACCGTCGACCGGGTGAAGGAGGCGCTGCCGCAACTGCGTGCCTCCATCCCGGCGGCCATCGATCTCGAGGTCATGATGGACCGCACGCCGACCATCCGTGCCTCGCTGCACGAGGTCGAGCGCACCTTGCTGGTATCGGTGGCGCTGGTCATCATGGTGGTCTTCCTGTTCCTGCGTCGCGCGCGCGCCACGCTCATCCCCGCGGTGGCCGTGCCGGTCTCCCTGCTGGGCACCTTCGGCGTCATGTACCTCGCCGGCTACAGCCTCAACAACCTGTCCCTCATGGCGCTCACCGTGGCCACCGGCTTTGTGGTCGACGACGCCATCGTGGTGCTGGAGAACATCTCCCGCAAGATGGAGGACGGCATGGACGCCATGAAGGCGGCCGTCGCCGGGGTGCGCGAGGTGGGCTTCACCGTGGTGTCGATGAGCCTGTCCCTGATCGCGGTGTTCATCCCCATCCTCATGATGGGCGGCATCATCGGCCGCCTGTTCCGCGAGTTCGCCGTGACGCTGTCGGTCGCGGTGCTGATCTCCATGTTCGTGTCCCTGACCGCAACGCCGATGATGTGCGCGCGCATCCTCAGGCGGGGGCAGGATCGCGAGGAGGGCCGGCTCGCCCGCCTGCTCGAGCGCGGTTTCGACTGCGTTCGCCGCGGCTACGAGCGCTCGCTTGCCTGGGCGCTGCGCCACGGCCCGCTGATGATGCTGGTGCTGCTGGCCACGGTCTGCCTGAACTTCTATCTCTACTCCGTCGTGCCCAAGGGCTTTTTCCCGCAGCAGGACGTGGGTCGCATTTCCGGCTCCATCCAGGCCGACCAGGACATCTCCTTCCAGGCCATGCAGAAGAAACTGGCTGACTTCGTCGCCATCGTGCAGAAGGATCCGGCGGTGGAAAACGTCATCGGCTTCACCGGCGGCGGGCAGCGCAACTCGGCGCGGATGTTCATCGCGCTCAAGCCCCTGTCCGAGCGCAGGATGAGCGTGGACCAGGTGATCGGGCGCCTGCGCGGCAAGCTCGCCCACGAGCCCGGCGCAAGACTGTTCCTGCAACCTGTGCAGGACATCCGCATCGGCGGCCGCGGCGGCCAGGCGCAATACCAGTACACGCTGCAGGCCGACGACCTCGACGAGCTGCGCCAGTGGGAGCCGCGCATCCGCGCCGCCATGTCGCAACTGCCCCAGCTCGTGGACGTCAACACCGATACCCAGGACCGCGGCCTGCAGACCAACCTCACCATCGACCGCGATGCCGCCTCGCGCCTGAAGGTGACGCCCCGGATCATCGACTCCACGCTCAACGACCTGTTCGGCCAGCGCCTGGTCTCGACCATCTATACATCGCTCAACCAGTACCGGGTGGTGATGGAGGCCGCGCCCGAGTACTGGCAAAGCCCCGAGGTGCTCCAGCAGGTCCACGTCAGCGCGAGCGACGGCTCGCAAGTGCCGCTGTCGGCGATCGCCAGCCATGCGCCCGGCAACACGGCCCTGGCGGTAAACCACCAGGGGCAGTTCATCGCCTCGACCATTTCCTTCAACCTGCCCGTCGGCGTGGCGCTGTCGGACGCGACCCGCGCCATCGGCGACGCCATCGCCCGGCTGGGTGTGCCGACCTCGATCTACGGCGGCTACCAGGGTTCGGCGAAGATGTTCCAGGACTCGCTGAGCAGCCAGCCCTGGCTGATCCTCACCGCGCTGCTGGCGGTCTACATCGTGCTCGGCGTGCTTTACGAGAGCCTGGTGCACCCGATCACGATCCTGTCCACGCTGCCTTCCGCCGGCGTGGGCGCGATCCTGGCCCTCCTCGCCCGTGACACGGAGTTCAGCCTGATCGCGCTGATCGGCGTGATCCTGCTCATCGGCATCGTCAAGAAGAACGCCATCATGATGATCGACTTTGCCCTGGACGCCGAGCGCAAACGCGGCATACCGCCCCGGGAGGCGATCTACCAGGCCTGCGTGCTGCGTTTCCGGCCGATCATGATGACCACCATGGCCGCCCTGCTGGGGGCGATTCCGCTCGCCATCGGGGCCGGGGAAGGCTCGGAACTGCGCCGGCCGCTGGGCATCTCGATCGTCGGCGGCCTGGTCGTGAGCCAGATGCTGACCCTCTATACCACGCCCGTGGTCTACCTTTACCTCGACCGGTTCCGGCTGCACTGCAGGCGCGTGTTCTCCGGGCGTACGCCCGGCGTCGTGCGCGCCCCGGATCCGCCTGGAGCAACGCCATGAGATCGAACGACTTCCTGGTTCCGGCGCTCGCGGCTGCCCTGCTCGCCGGATGCACCGTCGGACCGGACTACGTCCGACCGTCCGCGCAGACGCCGCCCGCCTACAAGGCACTGGACGGGTGGAAGTCCGCGCAGCCGAGCGACCATGTGTTGAAGGGCAACTGGTGGGAAGCCTTCAACGATCCCCTGCTCGACGACCTGGTGAAGCAGGTCTCGGTCTCGAACCAGAACCTCGCCCAGGCCGAGGCGCAGTACCGCCAGGCCCGTGCGCTGGTGCAGTCCACGCGCGCCACTTACCTGCCGATCCTGTCGGCGGGCGCATCGGCGGACCGTTCGCGCGCCTCGGCCAACGGCACGGGCATCAACCGCGGCGCGCGCAACAGCTTTTCGATCTCTGCGGACGCTTCCTGGGAGATCGACCTCTGGGGCCGCATCCGCCGCGGGGTGGAATCCGCGCGGGCCGGTGCGCAGGCGAGCGCTGCCGACCTGGAATCGCTGCGGCTGTCCGCGCAGGCGGAGCTGGCGCAGAACTATTTCCTGCTGCGCTCGCTCGACAGCCAGAAGCAGATCCTGCAGGACACCGTCGCCGCCTACGAGAAAAACCTGCAGCTCACGCAAAACCAGTACGCGGCGGGCATCGTTCCCCGCGCCGACGTCGTGCAGGCGCAGACCCAGCTCAAGAGCACCCAGGCGCAGGCGATCGACATCGGCGTGCAACGCGCGCAGCTCGAGCACGCCATCGCGCTGCTCGTGGGCCAGCCCGCCTCCACGTTCTCCATCGAGCCGGCGCCGCTCGCCGCCGAGCCCCCGGCGATCCCGGTCGGCATGCCTTCGGCGCTGCTCGAGCGCCGTCCCGACATCGCCGCAGCCGAGCGGCGCATGGCGGCCGCCAATGCCGGGATCGGGGTCGCCAGGGCCGCGTACTATCCGACGCTCACGCTCTCGGGGGTGGCCGGCTTCCAGGGCGACACGCTGTCGAACCTGATTTCCGCGCCGAACCGGTTCTGGTCGGTGGGCCCGGCGCTCGCACAGACGCTGTTCGACGGCGGCGCCCGCCGCGGGCTGACCGACCAGGCCATCGCCGCCTATGACGCGAATGTCGCCTTCTACCGGCAGACGGTCCTGACCGGCTTCAAGGAAGTCGAGGACAGCCTCTCCGCGCTGCGCCTGCTGGAGGAGGAGGCCAGGGTCCAGGAAGAAGCCGTGCAGTCGGCGCGCCAGTCGGTCCAGCTCGTCACCAACCAGTACAAGGCCGGCATCGTCAGCTACCTGAACGTCATCGTGGTGCAGGCTTCCGCGCTCAACATCGAGCGTACCGCGATCGACATCCGCAACAGCCGTCTGGCCGCCAGCGTCGCCCTCTACAAGGCGCTCGGCGGCGGCTGGGACGCCTCGATGCTGCCCGGCGGCGACGGCGACGTCGCGGCGGATTCGCCGCCGCGCCCCGCGGCGACGCGCTAGGGCGCGCGGGAACGAGTCATGCGGGGCAGGGTCAACTGGAGCAGAATGTCAGCCGGTGCCCCGGGGAGGTTGTCGAACTTGGATACATTTGTGCAGCCGCTGCGGAATCTCCTGGCCATGGCCGGCGCTCTTGCCGCCTGCGCGCTCGCGGCCTGTTCCGACAAGGATGTTGCCCAGGCGCAGGCGAAGAAGGCGCCGCCGAGCGTGCCCGTGCTGGTCGCGAAGGCCGAGCACAAGCGCATGCCGCTGCGGCTGCATGCGATCGGCAACGTGGAAACCATCGCCTCGGTGGCGGTGAAGGCGCGCGTCGACGGGCAGATCGTGAAGGTGCACGTGCGCGACGGCCAGGACGTGGCCGCCGGCGACCTGCTGTTCCAGCTCGATCCCAAGCCCTACCAGTCCCAGCTCGAGCAGGCCCAGGCCAACCTCGCCCACGACCAGGCGCAGCTCGAGTACCTGAAGGGGCAGGAACGGCGCTACCAGGAGCTGCTCGAGCAGAATTTCGTGTCGAAGGAAGGCTACGCCCAGGTCGCGGCCAATTTCCGCGGCGCCGAGGCAAGCGTGAAGGCGGACGAAGCCGCGGTCCAGCACGCACGCGTGAACCTGGGCTACACCACAATCCGCTCACCCATCCATGGCAGGGTCGGCAAGGTGATGCTCACGGAAGGCAACCTGGTAAAGGCCAACGACACGGCCCCCATGCTGGTGATCAACCAGCTCTCGCCGATCTACGTGAACGTGGCGGTGCCCGAACAGTACCTCAACGAGATCCGCAGCCGCCAGCGCGAGTCGCCCCTGCGCATGGAGGTGGCCCTGGAAAAGGGCGCGCAACCCCTGTCCGGCACCCTTGCCTTCATCGACAACGCGGTCGACGTTTCCACCGGCACCATCAAGCTGCGCGGCAGCTTCGACAACCGCGACAAGGCGCTCTGGCCGGGGCAGTTCGTCGATGCCTGGGTGACCCTGCGCAACGATGACGATGCGCTCGTCGTGCCCACCCAGGCGCTGCAGACCGGGCCCAACGGCCAGTATCTGTACGTCGTGAACGCGGACGGCAGCGCGCAGATGCGCAAGGTCGAGGTGGCGCGCACCGAGGGGCCGCAGACCGTGCTCGCCGGCGGGGTGCAGGCCGGCGAAACCGTCGTCACGGACGGCGCCTCGCGCCTGCTGCCCGGCTCGCATGTGGCCGTGAAATCCGCCGAATCCGGCTCGTGAACTTCGGCAAGCTTATGGGTTCCGGCTCGTGAACTTCGCCAAGCATATGGGTCCCGGCTCGTGAACTTCGCCGAGATATTCGTCCGGCGGCCGGTGATGACCGGCCTGGTGATGATCGGCATCCTGATCTTCGGCATCGCCAGCTACCGGCTGCTGCCGGTCTCCGACCTCCCGAACGTCGACTTCCCCACGATCGCGGTCACCGGCGCGCTGCCGGGCGCCAGCCCGGAAACCATGGCTTCCGCGGTGGCGACCCCTTTGGAGAAGGAGTTCTCCACGATCGCGGGGCTGGATTCCATGGATTCCAACAGCGCGCTGGGGATCACGCGCATCACGCTGCAGTTCTCGCTCGACCGCAACATCGACGCCGCTGCTGCCGACGTGCAGGCGGCCATCACCCGGGCACTGCGCCAGCTGCCGCCCCAGATGACCACGCCCCCGGCGTTCCAGAAGGTCAACCCGGCCGATGCCCCGATCTTCTATCTCGCGCTGACCTCACCCACCCTGCCGCTGTCGACCGTGGACGAGTACGCCCAGACCATGCTGGCGCAGCGCATCTCCACGATCAGCGGCGTGGCCCAGGTGCAGGTGCTGGGCTCGCAGAAGTACGCCGTGCGCATCCGCCTCGATCCCAAGGCCCTGGCCTCCCGCGGCATCGGCATCGACGAGGTCGCCGACGCAATCAACCGCCAGAACTCCAATCTGCCCACCGGCACGCTCTACGGTTCCCACCGGGCCTACACCGTGGAGTCGACGGGAAAGCTGCAGAATGCCGCGGCCTTCCGTCCCGTCGTGGTGGCCTACCGCAATGGCGCCCCGGTGCGCCTGTCGGAGATCGGCACGGCCATCGACAGCGTGGAGAATGACAAGCTCGCGGCCTGGTTCAACGACGAGCGCGGCATCGTGCTCGCCATCCAGAAGCAGCCGGGCACCAACACCATCCAGATCGTCGACACCATCAAGAACGTGCTGCCGACCTTCCGCGCCCAGGCCCCGGCGGGGCTGAACATGGAGATCCTCTACGACCGGACCGAATCGGTCCGCGAATCCGTGCACGACGTGCAGTTCACCCTGGTGCTGGCGCTCGCCCTTGTCGTCCTGGTGATCTTCCTGTTCCTGCGCAACCTGTCCGCGACCCTGATCCCGAGCCTTGCCCTGCCGATGTCCATCATCGGCACCTTCTCCGTCATGTACCTGCTGGGCTTCAGCCTCGACAACCTATCGCTGATGGCGCTCACGCTGTGCGTTGGCTTCGTGGTCGACGACGCGATCGTGATGCTGGAAAACATCAACCGCCACATGGAAATGGGCAAGTCGCCGATGCAGGCCACGCTCGATGGCGCCCGCGAGATCAGTTTCACGATCGTCTCCATGACCCTGTCGCTCGCCGCCGTATTCATCCCGGTGCTGTTCATGAGCGGCATCCTGGGCAAGCTGCTGCACCAGTTCGCGATCACGATCATGGCCGCCGTGCTGGTTTCGGGCTTCGTGTCGCTTTCGCTGACCCCGATGCTGTGCAGCCGCTGGCTGCGGCCGGAGCACGGCAGGAAGCACGGCCGCGTCTACCAGTGGAGCGAGCGCGCATTTGACGCCATCCGCGATGCCTACGACGTCACGCTGAAGTTGTCGATGGCCCACCACCGCATCACGCTGCTCGCGTTCGCCGCCATCTTCGCCGCCACCGCCTGGCTGTTCGTGGCGATGCCCAAGGGCTTCCTCCCCAGCACCGACACGGGCCAGCTGCTGGTGTTCACCGAAGCTGCCCAGGACATCTCCTTCGACGCCATGGCCGCCAAGCAGCGCGAAGCGGCCAACATCGTGCGCGCCGACCCTAACGTGGCGGCCGCCATGGCCTTCATCGGCCCCTCGTCCTCGGGCTCCAGCCAGACCCTCAACCTGGGCCGCATCTTCGTGAGGCTCAAGCCGCGCAGCGAGCGCATCGGGGCCGACGAGCTCATCCAGCAGCTGCGGCCCAGGCTGGCGAACATCCCCGGCCTCAAGGTCTACCCGCAGAACATCCCGCCGATCCGGATCGGCGGCAAGCTCACCAAGAGCGAATACCAGTACACGCTGCAGGACGCGGACACCCGCGAGCTCTACCACTGGGCGCCGATCCTGGAGGCGAAGCTGCGGGAGCTGCCGGCGTTCGTGGACGTGACCAGCGACCTGCAGATCACCAATCCGACCGTCAAGGTCGAGATCGAACGCGACAAGGCGTCCACGCTCGGCGTCACCGCGGAGCAGATCGAGGATGCCCTCTACAGCGCCTTCGGCGCCCGCCAGGTATCGACGATCTATACCCCGTCCAACGAGTACTGGGTGATCCTGGAGCTCGCGCCCGAGTACCAGGACAGTCCCGAGGCGCTCTCGCTGCTTTACGTGCGCGCAAGCACCGGCACGCTGGTGCCGCTGTCCTCGGTGGCGCGCATCTCGCGCGGGGTGAGCCCCCTCACCATCGCCCACCAGGGCCAGCTGCCCGCGGTCACCCTCTCGTTCAACCTGCGCCCTGGCGTATCCCTGAGCGAGGCCATCGCGCAGGTGAACCAGGTCGTGGCCGACCTGCGCATCCCGCCCACGATGATCGGCAGCTTCCAGGGCACGGCGCAGGCCTTCCAGTCCTCGCTCGCCGGGATGGGGCTGCTGCTCGTCATGTCGATCTTCGTGATCTACCTGATCCTGGGCATCCTCTACGAGAGCTACATCCATCCGGTGACGATCCTGTCCGGGCTGCCGACGGCGGGCTTCGGCGCGCTTCTCACGCTCATGCTGTTCAAGCTCGACCTCAACATGTACGGCTTCGTCGGACTCATCATGCTGATCGGCATCGTCAAGAAGAACGCCATCATGATGATCGACTTTGCAATCGAGGCGCAGCGCAGCGAAGGCAAGGATCCGGCCCAGGCCATCTACCAGGCGTGCATCATCCGCTTCCGTCCGATCATGATGACGACCATGGCGGCGCTCATGGGCACGCTGCCCATCGCGCTGGGCCTCGGTGCAGGCGCCGAGGCGCGGCGCCCGCTGGGCCTGGCGGTCGTCGGCGGCCTGATCGTGTCGCAGCTGCTCACGCTCTACATCACGCCGGTGGTGTACCTGTACCTCGAGCGCTTCCGGCAATGGCGCGCCCGCCGCTCGCCGCCCGCGCTGGAATCGCCGGCCTTGCCGCGGGAGTCGTGATGGGGGATGCTCCCGCCATGGATTCCGCCAATGCCCCCAGGCCCTCGCTGGTCACCGTCTGCCACCTCATCTACGGCCTGCACGCGCTGAGCCTGCTGGTGGGCATCACGAGCGCCGTCACCATCGTGGGCGCCTTCGTCTTCGGCATTCCCTCGATCGTCGCGGTGGTGATCAACTACGCCTACCAGGCCGACGTGCGCGGCAGCTTCCTCGAATCGCATTTCCGCTGGCAGATCCGCACGTTCTGGTTCGCCCTGCTCTGGATCCTGATCGGCCTGGCGCTGTTCCTCGTCCTGATCGGCTTCCTCGTTTCCTGGGCGATCTTCCTCGGCGCCGGCCTCTGGGTCATCTACCGCGTCGCCCGCGGCTGGCTCACCCTCCAGGACCGGCGTCCGCTGCAGTTCTGAGCCCTACTTCGCGGCCGTCTTGTCCGCGCCGGCGATGCGGAACGAATCGATGCTCTTCTGGAAATCCGGGTAGGTGACGTCGAAGTAGTGGAGTTTCGGCGAGATGTACTCGAGCCGGTAGTAGCCGGATTTGGCGGCGGCGCCGTAGGTGACCCGGTGGATCTCCAGGCCCCGCTGAGTCAGGTAGCTCGTGCGGACCCGGAATCCGTCCTTGCCGCCGAGCAGCACGGGCCCGTTCTCGATCACCTTGAGCGCAGCCATCTGCTCCGTTTCCAGCTTCATCTCCGCAATCTGCAGCTCGGCGAGCTCGGACGGGAGCATGGTGTCCGATGCGGCCTTCTTTGATTTTGGAAAGGCCTTGTCGTTCCCGAGGTGGATGATGCCGATCGTCTGCAGTGCAAAGCCGTCTCGGCTGGCCGCAAGCGTCCCGTCCTGCGCGATGTGCCGGATCCAGCCTACCGGCAGATCGATGGTGTACGACTTGTCCTGGGCCTCGGTGTGCGGACTGTCCACCCGCGCGGGCGGCGGCACGCAACCGGCCAGGAGCAGAACGGCGAGCAGCAACGGCAGAGCTTGCTTCATGGGTTTCCTCCCTGTTTTTTCTCGGCGATCGTCAGGTATTGCTGCACGTAGGCGCGGTCCTGCGCATCGGGCGCCAGCTCGAGGTAGCGCCGCAGGTTGCGCACCGCCTCGCCGTACTGGGTCTTCTTGAGGTAGTGCACGCCGAGCGCCCGGTAACTGGGCGCGAACCCGGGTGAGGCGGTGATGGCCTTGAGGTAGGCCTCCTCCGACTTTCGCGCGTCTCCATCCTCTCCTCGCAACCGGTAGGCTTCGCCCACGTAGTACTGCGAATGCGGCGGCAGGTCCGAGAGGAAATCCGGATCCTCGAGCGCGATCAGCGCCGACTTGGCCCGGCCTGCCGCGAGCTGCCCCTCGACGTTTTCCACGCGCGCGGCGGCGACGACCCGCGCATAATCGGCGCGGGAGCCTCCGTCGCCACCCGCGGCCGCCTTCGCGGACAGCTTGCGCATGTTGTCTATCCTTTCCTGCAGGCGGGGATGGCTCGCGAAGAAGAACGGCTCCTTGATGTCCCCGGCCTTGACTTCCCGGGCGAGGTGCTCGAACACCCTGGGTGACTCGCGGACGTCGTATCCCGCCCTGAGCAGGCGCTGGTAGCCAACGTTGTCCGCCTCCGTTTCCAGCTCGCGCGAGAAGCCGAAGATGGACGACACCGCGATGAGCTGGGGAAAGATCGGGATGCCGAGCATCGCGGTCACCGAGGCGAAGGCGGCATTGCCCTTGAGGCTCTGCTGGCTCCGGAAGCCGTGGCGGTGCGTGAAGTGCGTGCCCTCGTGGGCGAGCACGGTCGCAAGCTGCGCCTCGTTCTGGAACCGCGACATCAGCCCGAGGTTGACATAGACGTTGCCGTCCGGAATCGCGAAGGCGTTGAGCTGCGTGGCCTGGATCACCTGCACCCGGATGCCGCCGCCGAACTCCGGGAACAGCCGATCCATGACCGCCTGGACGTAGGCGGTGAGCGGGGGATCCGGGTAGGCGATGCCGCTCTTGCGAATCGCCTCCGCAAATTCCTTCGACTGGCTCCATACGCGCTGCTCTTCCTCGGACCCCGGCTTCGCGGATTCACGGTCGGCATAGGGATCGACCGCCGCGATGGCGCCGGCGCAAGCCAGCAAGGCAGCCGCGACCAGAAGGCGTGGCAGCCTATTTTGGGGCATTGGCTGCCGTCGTGACGGGGTTGGCCGGATACTCGTCGAACAGGCGTTCGAGGACGGTGTGGACCTGCGCTTCCTCGCGCAGGTCGTTGCCCTGGGATCGATTGGTGGAGAACCAGAGCAGGTTCCCGGTTCGCAGGTCCACGACGCCTACGGAGACGAAAGCCGTCCCGCCCTGCGGGATGACGGCCACGCCCGTGAACGCCGCAGCCAGCACGCCCAGCGCCATGGTGGCTTTGCGGCCGGCACTGGAAATGTAGTCCGAACCGATCACGATCACCGCCGCTTCCATGTTGCTGCGGCCGGCAAGGTCCCTCAGGCCCGGACCCAGCGTGTAGTCGAAATCCCGGGCGCGCTCGTGCCAGACCGGGAATGGTCCGGATCGCGAGAAGTCGGCGCTGTTGGCCACCAGTTCGTAGAGCGCGACATGCTGGCCGAGAACCTCCTTGTCCGCCGCGGACAGCGCGGGCGTCTCCGCAAGGTCGAACAGTTTCCTCTGCTGGCCGATCTCGCGCATCGAACGGTTCGCATTGGCATTGGCGGCCGCGGTCCAGTCGTCGACCTTCTCGACCACGCCACCCGCGGAAATCTCGTGGACGCGGATGTCGATCGGCAGCAGCAGGAGCTTGCGCGGCATCGGCTGTGCCGACTGCTCCGAGACCGACTTGTGCACGGATGCGTTCCTGACCTGGGTGGCGCAACCTCCCAGGATTGCCATGGCCAGCAGGACGCCCGCCATTCTCTGCCAGTGATGCATGATCGACTTCTCCCAAGGCGGCCCTGGAAGGGCCGGATTCGACTCGACAATTGTCCGCGTAGGCTAGCAAGCGGCTCGATTTGCCGCAACGGCGGAAGTCATTTGTCATGGCAGTGCCCCGGCGGTAACGGCCTTGCCCGGACGCCGCGCGCGAATTGCCTGCCTGCCGGCATGGGTGGTATGCCCCGCCGCTGCCTTCCGCGCAGTGCCCGCGAGCCTCATAGTGGATGCCGTGGACATCCCGAAAGGAGGCATCATGAAAGAACTGCTTGCCACCCTGCTGAAGGTGTTCGAGCCTTCCGGGCGAACCAGGCGCGAGATCTCCGAAGCGAAGCGCGACCTGCCCAAGCTGTACGGCCGCAACTGGAGCGACCGCGGGCATTTCTGACCCGGCGAGCTGAGTGGCGCCCCGGCCCGCGGGCCGGGGCCATTTGGACAGGACGGCGCAACCGGGCACAATGCCCGTTTCGCCGCCCATGAACCCCGCCTTTTTCGCCCTCGCCGCCGCGGCCTTCGTCTCCGGCGCGAACCTCCGGCTGTTCGATGCGCTGCTGCCCACCGTGGCGCGCGACTTCGGCGTGCTGCCGACCACGGCATCGGTCGTCGTCACCGCCTTTACCCTCGCCTACGGGTTGTTCCAGGTCGTGCACGGCCCCCTGGGTGACCGCCTCGGCAAGCTGCGCGTGGTCGGTATCGCCACGCTGATCGCCGCGGCGGCATCGCTGGGCAGTGCCTGTGCCCCCAATCTCCAGGCCCTGGCCGTGCTGCGCTTCGCGACCGGCATCGGTGCCGCGGCCATCGTGCCGTTGTCGCTCGCGTGGGTCGGTGACAACACGCCCTACGAGCGCCGCCAGGCCGCCCTGGGCCGCTTCCTCGGCTTCATCCTGATGGGCCAGATCCTCGGTCCCGCCGTCGGCGGCGCGCTCGCCGAATTCATCCACTGGCGCCGCGTGTTCGACGTGATGGCGGCCGTGTTCCTGCTGGTGAGCATCGTGCTCCTGGTCGTCGACCGGCGCACCGCGCGCCCGGCGGCCGCATCCGTACCTGGGAGCGTGATCGGGAACTACCGGCGCGTGCTGGGCGATCCCTGGGTGCGCACGGTCATGCTCACGGTCTTCCTGGAAGGCGGCCTGTTCTACGGCGCGTTCGCCTATACCGGCGCCTGGCTCAAGGAGCGCTTCGAGCTTTCCTACCTGCTGATCGGCGCGCTGCTCGCCGGCTTCGGCCTGGGCGGCGTCGTTTACAGCGTGCTGGTGCGCCGGCTGCTGGCACGCTTCGGCGAAACCGGATTCGTGAGAATCGGCGGCGGCCTGCTGCTCGCCTGCTATCTCGTGCTGCCGCTGCTGCCGTGGTGGCAGCTCACCATCCCGGTGTTCATCGTGGCGGGCTTCGGCTTCTACATGTTCCACAACACCCTGCAGACCAAGGCCACGGAAATGGCGCCGAAGGCCCGCGGCACCGCCATCGCCGTCTTCGCGTTCTCGCTGTTCATGGGCCAGGCAAGCGGCGTGGCCGTGTTCGGCGGCCTGATCCGCCTCGTCCACTACGAATGGGCCTTTGTCGCGGCCGGCGTGTGCCTTGCCGTGCTGGGGCCCTGGTTCGCGGCCCGCGTGGAGCGCCACCGGCGGGCCGCCGCCTGAAGCAGGTGCGCCGTCGCGGGCGGCCCAGTATGATGCGGTGAAACGCGCCGCGCGGGGATTCGCATCGGCCGGCGCCATCCGGGTATCCAGGGGAGGACCGACGATGCACTCGACGCTTGCCGCGGGGAGCCCCGCCCGATGAGCGCACCCGCCCCGGCCGCCACCCCGGGACGCCTCGACCGCCTCAGGCGGTACTACGACCGGAACGAGCGCAAGATCGCCGTCGGGTCCTTCGTCGGCGGCTTCGTCTTCGACATCCTCACGCTCGACCGGATCGATTCCTGGATCACGATCGCGCAGCAGGCCGCCTACCTGGTGGTCATCACCGCCGCCCTGCTGCAGATGTTCTTCGAGGAAGGCGTGCCGCAGCGGGACTTCACCGCGATGCCGGCCTGGAAGCGCGCCTGCTTCCAGTACCGCTCCGCGATCGTGCACTTCCTGCTCGGCAGCCTGCTCAGCCTCTACACGCTCTTTTTCTTCAAGAGCTCCTCGCTGTTCGTGTCCTTCGGCTTCCTCGCCGTGCTCGCCGTGCTGCTGGTGATCAACGAGTCGGAACGCTTCAAGAAGCTGGGGCTCGCATTCAAGTTCGCCCTGCTCAGCCTGTGCGGTCTGTCGTTCACCGCCGCGCTCGTGCCCATCGCCGCCGGTTCGATCGGCCTGGTGGTATTCCTGCTCTCGATGCTGGTCGGCTGCATCCCAATGGCCCTGCTCTACCGCCGCATCCTGATCCACGCGCCCGGGCGGGTGGTGCAGGCGCGGCGCCAGATGATGATCCCCTTCGGCATCGTGCTCTGCACCTTCCTCGCCCTCTACGTGGTGCGCGTCATCCCGCCGGTGCCGCTCTCGATTCCCTTCATCGGCGTCTACCACGGCGTCGAGCGCCAGGGCGACCGCTTCGTGCTCAGCCACGAACGCCCCTTCTGGCGGTTCTGGGACAATGGCGACCAGCAGTTCGCCGCCCAGCCCGGCGACCGGGTGTTCGTGTTCTTCCGGATCTTCTCGCCCACGCGCTTTGCCGACCAGGTGCTGATGCGCTGGTACCGGGAGGATGCCGCGGGCCGCTGGCAGCTGCAGGACTCCATCCCGATCAACATCGTCGGGGGCCGGGCACAGGGATTTCGCGGTTATGGCATGAAATCCAACTACCAGCCCGGCAGATGGAAGCTGCAGGTGGAGACGACCGACGAGCGCGAGATCGGGCGCGTGTACTTCGAGGTCGAGGCAGCGCCGCAAGCGCCGCGCGAGTTCAAACAGGAGGTCCAGTAACCGCAGAACCGCCGCGCGCGGCGGCAGTCACAGGAAACTGGATTCCGCAAAGGGGAAGCCGCAACATGGAAAGCATGGAGCTCTGGATCTTCGATTCACAGGCCCCGGAGGAGGACATCCGGGCGGGCTGCAAGGCCGCAGTGGCGCTCATCGAGAAACGCGGCATCAGCGTGGACCGCGCCTACGATGCAGTGATGAAGCGCAGCGGGCGCGTGCGCTACGACACGCGGGCGGCGAAAGCCTGGGACGACGCCGAGGACGAGGCGCTGCGCGTGGCCTACCACGGCGCCGAGCCCGACGACGAGCCGGTGCTCGGCCCCCTGAAGACGCCGGAGCGTCACGCCAAGTGACGCATTGGGAATCCCGGCGTCACGCCAAGTGACGCATTGGGAATCCCGGCGTCAGGCGGGGTGACGCGTTAGCGATTCCGGCGTTACGCCGGGCCCTGCAGGCACGGCGGTTGAGGTGCCGCCGCAAGGATGGCACCCGGTCCGCAGGCCTTACTTCGCGATTTCGATCAGCTCCACCTCGAAGACCAGGGTCGCGCCCGGCTTGATCTTCGGGGGCGAGCCGCGATCGCCGTAGGCGATGTTGGCGGGACAGACGAGCTTCGCCTTGCCACCGGTCTTGATGAGCTGCACGCCTTCGGTCCAGCACTTGATCACCTGGTTCAGGGGGAAGGTCGCCGGCGAACCGCGTTGCACCGAACTGTCGAACACCGTGCCGTCCGTCAGCGTGCCGTGGTAGTGGACCGTCACCTTGTCGGTGGCTTTCGGGCTGGCGCCGGAGCCTTCCTTGATCGGGATGACGATGGCGCCGGATTCGGTTTTCTTCGCGCCGGGCTCGGCCGCCGCCTTGGCCACGAAGGCGTCGCCGGCCTTTTTCTCGCCTTCCGCGACCTTCGCCGCGCGGGCCTGCGCCATCGCCTGCGCCTTCGGCAGGTAGGCCTGCATGTCCACCTTCGGCGTCTTCTTGGCGACACCGTCGGACAGGCCGGCCTTGACCATTTCCAGTTCCTGCGGGGTCAGGGCGAAGGGCTCGAGGGACTGGCTGATCGCCACCCCGATCGCGTACAGCGTCTTCTCGTCCTCGGACTTGGGATCCGCGCCGCAGGCCTGCAGCGCGAACAGGGCCAGGAAGGCCGGGACCAGCTTGACGGCAATTTTCATGGTGTTCCTCTCTTTTCTCTTTTGGTGGTGGTGCATGGGTCTGGATCGGTTCAGTAGCGCGGGCCCCAGCCGCCGCGCGGCCGCTGGCGCCAGTATTTGTAGACCAGGAAGCCGCCGACCAGCCCCCCGAGGTGGGCGAAGTGGGCCACGCCCGAAACGGTCCCGGTGATGCCGAACACCAGCTCGAGCGAGGCATAAATCAGCACGAACACCCGTGCCGGCATCGGGATCGGGGGAAACAGGGGCATGATCTTGCGGTTCGGGAACACCAGGGCGTAAGCGAGCAGGATCCCGAACACGCCGGCCGAGGCGCCGATCACCGGGCCGCCGCCCTCGCCGAACATGGCGCCGACGATGATCTGGGCGATGCCGCCGGTCACGACGCTGGCGAAATAGGCGGCGGCCGTGCGCTTCGCCCCCCAGACCCGCTCCAGGTCAGCGCCGAACATCCAGACGGCGAGCATGTTGAAGGCGATGTGCATGAAATTGCCGTGCAGGAAGCTGTAGGTCACCAGCGTCCAGGGCGTGAACAGCGGCAGGCTGGCGATGCCGGAGCCTTCGCCCGGCCAGAGGGCGAACCAGTAGACCAGCGCGTTGCCGACAGCCTGCTGCAGCAGGTACAGCACGCCGTTGGCGATGATCAGCCACTGGGTGAACGGGGGAAGCGGGCGCATTCTCGAGAGGGTGGTTGGGATTGGTCTGGACCCGACGCGACGTTATACCGCAAGGCCGCCCGGGACGTCGGGAAATCGGTCAGGAGCTGCAGGACAGCATCGAGCATCCGGCGCGATTGCGCGCCCAGTCGGGGCGGCGCGCAAAGAACTTCTCGCGCCCCGGCTGCTCGTCGTAGGGATGCCGCAACAGCTCGAGAAGTTCCCCGATGCCCGTTTCATCTCCGGCCTCGGCGCGGTCGATGGCTTCCTGGGCGAGGTAGTTGCGCAACACGTACTTCGGGTTGGCGGCATTCATGCGCGTGCGGCGCACGTCCACCGGCAGGCCGTCGCCATGCAGGCGCACCGCATAGCGCATCAGCCAGTCCATGAATCCCGCCTCGTTCGCCTGGCGCTTTGCCGGATCGTAGAATGCCCCGGCAAAGGGCGCGAGC
>DASZQJ010000176.1:0-15588 GCA_035549715.1 Burkholderiales bacterium | reverse complement strand
CCCTTGGCCTCACCACCGTACTTCTTCGACAACACGTGCGTCAGCGCCGCCGTCAGCGTCGTCTTGCCATGGTCCACGTGTCCGATCGTTCCCACGTTCACGTGCGGCTTCGTGCGCTCAAACTTTCCCTTTGCCATCTCGTCGTTCCTTCCTGCCCGGTATCTGAATTATTTCAGGCGGCTTTCCTGTTGATCACGGCCTCGGCAACCGTTTTCGGCGCTTCCGAGTAATGCTTGAACTCCATCGTGTACGTCGCGCGGCCCTGCGACAGCGAGCGCAGCGTCGTCGAGTAACCGAACATCTCCGCGAGCGGCACTTCGGCACGGATCGCCTTGCCACCACCGCCCGGGATGTCCTCCATTCCCTGGATCATGCCGCGGCGGCCGGACAGGTCACCCATGACGTTGCCCATGAAGTCCTCCGGCGTTTCCACCTCGACCGACATCATTGGCTCCAGCAGCACCGGATTGGCCTTGCGCATGCCGTCCTTGAAGGCCATCGAAGCCGCCATCTTGAACGCGTTCTCGTTCGAATCGACGTCGTGGTACGAGCCGTCGAACAGGGTGACCTTGACATCGACCACCGGGAACCCCGCCAGCACGCCGTTGGGAAGGGTGTCCTGCAGGCCCTTGTCCACCGCGGGAATGAACTCCCTGGGCACGGTGCCGCCCTTGATCGCGTCCACGAACTCGTAGCCCTTGCCTGCCGCGTTGGGTTCCATCTTGAGCCAGACATGGCCGTACTGGCCGCGGCCGCCGGATTGCTTGATGAACTTGCCCTCGACCTCGACGGGCTTGCGGATGGCCTCACGGTACGCTACCTGCGGCTTGCCGACGTTGGCCTCTACGCCAAACTCGCGCTTCATGCGGTCAACGATGATCTCCAGGTGCAATTCACCCATGCCCGAGATGATCGTCTGGCCGGACTCCTCATCGGTGCGGACGCGGAACGACGGATCCTCCTGCGCCAGGCGGTTGAGCGCAATGCCCATCTTCTCCTGGTCGGCCTTGGTCTTGGGCTCGACGGCCTGGGAAATCACCGGCTCGGGGAACTCCATGCGCTCCAGGATGATGGCCCTGGCCGGGTCGCAGAGCGTTTCGCCCGTGGTCGCCTCCTTCAGGCCCACTGCCGCGGCAATGTCCCCGGCGCGGACTTCCTTGATTTCCTCGCGCTGATTGGCGTGCATCTGCAGGATGCGCCCAATGCGCTCCTTGCGACCCTTGATAGGGTTGAAGATCGTGTCGCCGGAGGTCACCACGCCGGAATAGACGCGGAAAAACGTCAGCTGCCCGACATACGGGTCTGTCATGATCTTGAACGCCAGCCCCGCGAACGGCTCTTCGTCGCTGGCCTGTCGCTGGGCATCGGTGCCGTTCTCGAGCTGACCCTTGACGGGCGGGATGTCGGTCGGCGCCGGCATGTAGTCCAGCACCGCGTCGAGCATCGCCTGCACGCCCTTGTTCTTGAATGCGGAACCGCACATCATCGGGACGATTTCGAAGGCAATCGTGCGGCTGCGCAGGCCACGCTTGATGTCCTCGATCGAGAGGTCGCCCGACTCGATGTACTTGTTCATGAGTTCCTCGGAGGCTTCAGCCGCCGCTTCGACCAACTTCTCCCGCCATTCCTGCGCGCTCGCCTTGAGCTCGGCAGGTATCTCCCGCTCTTCGAACTTCATACCCTGGCTGGCGTCGTCCCAGTACAGCGCCTTCATTTTCACCAGGTCGACCACGCCGGCGAAGCTCTCTTCCTGGCCGATGGGAATCTGGATCGGCACGGGGTTGGCCTTGAGCCGCGCCCGCATCTGGTCGTGCACCTTGAAGAAGCTGGCGCCCTGGCGATCCATCTTGTTCACGAAGGCCAGGCGCGGCACCTTGTACTTGTTGGCCTGGCGCCAGACCGTCTCGGATTGCGGCTGCACGCCACCGACCGCGCAGTACACCATGCAGGCGCCGTCGAGCACGCGCATGGATCGCTCCACCTCGATCGTGAAATCGACGTGGCCCGGCGTGTCGATGATGTTGATGCGGTGCTGGGGGTAGCTCGAGTCCATCCCCTTCCAGAAGCAGGTGGTCGCCGCCGATGTGATGGTGATGCCGCGCTCCCGCTCCTGCTCCATCCAGTCCATGACCGCGGCGCCGTCGTGCACTTCCCCGATCTTGTGCGAGACGCCGGTATAGAAAAGGATGCGTTCCGTGGTCGTGGTCTTTCCGGCATCAATGTGGGCACTGATGCCGATGTTCCGGTAACGCTCGATGGGAGTGGTGCGGGGCATTGAAGCCTGTTCCGGTCAGAAGCGGTAGTGCGCGAACGCCTTGTTCGCTTCGGCCATGCGATGCACTTCCTCGCGCTTCTTCATGGCGCCGCCGCGACCCTCCGCCGCCTCGGCGAGCTCGCTTGCCAGGCGGGCATCCATGGACTTCTCGCTGCGCTTGCGCGCGGCATCGCGCAGCCAGCGCATTGCCAGGGCGTTGCGGCGCACCGAGCGCACTTCCACCGGCACCTGGTAGTTTGCACCGCCGACACGACGGCTCTTCACTTCCACCATTGGACGCACGTTGTTGAGCGCCTGGGTGAAGACTTCCACGGGATCCTTGCCGCTCTTCTTGTTGATCTGCTCGAGTGCGCCGTAGACGATGCGCTCGGCCACGGATTTCTTGCCGCGGGTCATCAACACGTTGACGAACTTGGCAACTTCCTGGTTGCCGTATTTCGGATCCGGGAGGATCTCCCGTTTCGGCACTTCTCTGCGTCGTGGCATGGGTTCTTAGTCCTCTTTAATCTCACCGCCGCCTTTAGGCAGCCTTCGGCTTCTTGGCGCCGTACTTGGAACGGCTCTGCTTGCGATCCTTGACGCCCTGGGTATCCAGGCTGCCGCGCACCATGTGATAGCGCACGCCCGGCAAGTCCTTCACCCGGCCGCCGCGGATCAGAACCACCGAGTGCTCCTGCAGGTTGTGGCCTTCGCCGCCGATATAGCTGATGACCTCGAAACCATTCGTGAGGCGCACCTTGGCCACTTTTCGCAGCGCCGAATTCGGCTTTTTCGGGGTCGTGGTGTAGACGCGGGTGCACACGCCCCGCTTTTGCGGCGACTGCTCGAGCGCCGGCACCTTGCTCTTGGTCTTCGGCGCAATTCGCGGCTTACGCACTAACTGGTTGATTGTTGGCATTATTCCGGTCCTAAAAAACCGGGGACGGCGTTGCCGCCGTCCCTGGTGAGATTGCTGCAAGGCCCGCGATCCCGGGATTGCCGCCGAAATCGCAGGTAAAAAGACGGCGGATTTTAGGGTCCGCCGTCAGGGGTGTCAAGCAACCTGCTCGTCGCCCGCAGCCTCCGTAGCTACCGGTTCCGAAAGCAGGTTTTCGACTCCGAAGGCGTCCTGCTCGTCGCGGGTCTTGCGGGTCTTGTGGTACGCCAGCCCCGTGCCGGCGGGGATCAGCCGGCCGACGATGACATTCTCCTTCAGGCCGCGCAGGTCATCCTTCTTGCCCATGATGGCAGCCTCGGTCAGCACCCGGGTGGTTTCCTGGAACGAAGCCGCCGAGATGAAGGAATCGGTCGACAGGGAAGCCTTCGTGATGCCGAGCAGCAGGTACTCGTAGGTCGCCGGCTTCTTGCCTGCCTTTTCCAGTTCGTCGTTGACCTCCAGGACCTCGGACCGCTCGACCTGCTCCCCGGTGATGAACTCGGAGTCGCCGATTTCGACGATCTGAACCCGACGCAGCATCTGGCGCACGATCACCTCGATGTGCTTGTCATTGATCTTCACGCCCTGCAGCCGGTAAACGTCCTGCACCTCGTCGGTCACGTAGCGGGCCAGCGCTTCGACGCCCAGCAGGCGCAGGATGTCGTGCGGGTCGGCCGGGCCGTCCACGATCACCTCACCCTTGTTCACCACTTGGCCGTCGTGCGCCATGACGTGTTTGTCCTTGGGAATCAAGTACTCATGGGCGACGCCATCCAGGTCGGTGATGACCAGACGCTGCTTGCCCTTGGTATCCTTGCCGAACGACACGGTGCCCGTAACTTCGGCCAACATGCCGGCATCTTTCGGGGAACGGGCTTCAAAAAGCTCGGCCACACGCGGCAGGCCGCCGGTAATGTCGCGGGTTTTGGAAGTTTCCTGCGGAATGCGGGCCAGCACTTCGCCAACGCTCACCTGCTGACCGTCCTTCACCGTGATGACCGAGTGGATCTGGAACGTGATGTTCACGGGCAGGTCCCCACCCGGGATCTTCACTTCCTTGCCCTTGTCGTCGATCAGCTTGACGCTGGGGCGCAAGCCCTTGGTCTGGGCCGTGCCCCGGCGCTTCGGGTCGATCACCACCAGGGTGGAGAGGCCGGTAACGTCGTCGATCTGACGCGCAACGGTCACCCCTTCCTCGACGTTGTCGAACTTCACGCGGCCCGCGTACTCCGTAATGATCGGACGGGTGTGCGGATCCCAGGTCGCCAGTATCTTGCCGGCCTTGACCGGGCTGCCGTCCGCCACCAGCAGCGTCGCGCCGTACGGCACCTTGTGGCGCTCGCGCTCGCGGCCGTTGTCGTCGAGGATGAGCACCTCGCCGGAACGGGAGATGGCGATCTGCTCGTTGCGGGCATTGGTTACGTAGCGCATCAGCGGCGAGAAGCGGGCCGAGCCATTGGACTTCGACTCGATCTGGCTCGCCACCGCGGTACGGGAGGCCGCGCCGCCGATGTGGAACGTCCGCATCGTCAGCTGGGTGCCCGGCTCGCCAATCGACTGGGCCGCGATCACCCCAACGGCCTCGCCAACGTTCACGAGCTGGCCACGGCCGAGGTCACGACCGTAGCACTGGGCGCAAAGGCCGTATCGGGTGTCGCAGGTGAGTGGCGTGCGCACCTTGACTTCATCGATCCCCAGCGTCTCGATGCGCTCGACCGATTCTTCGTCGAGCAGCGATCCGGCGACATACAGGACTTCGCTGTTGTCCGGGTTGATGACATCGTTGGCGGCCACGCGGCCAAGAATGCGCTCGCGCAGCGGTTCCACGACTTCACCACCTTCGATCAGCGCCTTCATGGCCACGCCCTGCGTCGTGCCGCAATCGTCTTCCGTCACCACGAGGTCCTGCGTCACGTCAACCAGTCGGCGGGTCAGGTAGCCGGAGTTCGCGGTCTTCAGCGCCGTATCGGCCAGGCCCTTGCGGGCGCCGTGCGTCGAGATGAAGTACTGCAGCACGTTCAGGCCTTCGCGGAAGTTCGCGGTGATCGGCGTCTCGATGATCGAGCCGTCGGGCTTGGCCATCAGGCCGCGCATGCCGGCGAGCTGGCGAATCTGGGCAGCCGAACCGCGGGCGCCGGAATCCGCCATCATGTAGATGGCGTTGAAGGACTCCTGGGTCATCGGCGCACCCTTCTTGTCCTTCATCTGCACCGACTCTTCCTTCTTGGCGTCCCACTCCATCACGGGTTCCTGGCCAAGGCGCTCCATCATGGCCTTCGCCACCATGTCGCCCGCGCGGCCCCAGATGTCGACGACCTTGTTATAGCGTTCGCCCTGCGTGACCAGGCCCGAGGTGTACTGCGACTCGATGTCCTGGACTTCCTTTTCCGCGGCGGCAATGAGCTGTTCCTTCTCGGGCGGAATCTCCATGTCGTCCACGCAAATCGACAATCCGGCGCGAGTGGCATAGCCGAAGCCGGTATACATCAGCTTGTCGGCGAAGATCACCGTTTCGCGAAGGCCGCAACGACGGAAGCTCGCGTTGATGAGGCGCGAGATTTCCTTCTTCTTGAGCGCCTTGTTGATGAGCTCGAATGACAGGCCGGGCGGCAGGATCTCGGATAGCAGGGCGCGGCCCACGGTGGTGTCGTAGCGCGTCACCTTCTCGGAGAAACCGCCGGCGCCGTCGGACACCTGCTCCTTGATGCGGACCAGCACGCGGGCATGCAGCTCGACCTGCTTGTTGTCGTAGGCGCGCTGCACCTCGGCGATGTCGCGGAAGATCATGCCCTCGCCGCGGGCGCCGATCTTCTGGCGCGTCGTGTAGTACAGGCCCAGCACGATGTCCTGCGACGGGACGATGATCGGGTCGCCATTGGCCGGGGAAAGGACGTTGTTTGACGACAGCATCAGCGTGCGCGCTTCCATCTGCGCTTCCAGCGAAAGCGGCACGTGCACGGCCATCTGGTCGCCGTCGAAGTCGGCGTTGAACGCCGCGCAGACGAGCGGATGGAGCTGGATCGCCTTGCCCTCGATCAGCACCGGCTCGAACGCCTGGATGCCGAGCCGGTGCAGCGTCGGCGCACGGTTGAGCATGACCGGATGCTCGCGGATCACCTCTTCGAGGATGTCCCAAACCACCGGGTTTTCGTTTTCCACCTCGCGCTTGGCAGCCTTGATCGTGCCGGCGATGCCCATGACTTCGAGCTTGTGGAAGATGAAGGGCTTGAACAGCTCCAGCGCCATCTTCTTGGGCAGCCCGCACTGGTGCAGCTTCAGTTGCGGTCCCACCACGATCACGGAACGGCCGGAGTAGTCGACACGCTTGCCCAGCAGGTTCTGGCGGAAACGGCCGCCCTTGCCCTTGATCATGTCGGCGAGCGATTTCAGCGGTCGCTTGTTCGCGCCGGTCATCGCCTTGCCGCGGCGCCCGTTGTCGAGCAGCGAATCAACGGCCTCCTGCAGCATGCGCTTCTCGTTGCGCACGATGATTTCCGGCGCCTTGAGTTCCAGCAGCCGCTTGAGGCGGTTGTTACGGTTGATCACCCGGCGGTACAGGTCGTTCAGGTCGGAGGTCGCGAAGCGGCCGCCGTCGAGCGGCACCAGCGGGCGCAACTCCGGCGGCAGCACCGGCAGGACTTCCATGATCATCCAGTCGGCCTTGATGCCGGATTTCTGGAAGCCTTCCAGCACCTTCAGGCGCTTGGCGATCTTCTTGATCTTGGTCTCGGAGTCGGTGCCCTCGAGCTCCTTGCGCAGAGTGTCTATCTCCTTGTTGATGTCGAGATGGCGCAGCAATTCGCGCACGCCTTCGGCGCCCATGGTGGCCTGGAACTCGTCGCCGAACTCCTCGACCTTTTCGAGATAGGCCTCCTCCGAAAGCAGGTCGCCCCGCTTCATCGGCGTCATGCCCGGGTTGGTCACGACGAACGCCTCGAAATACAGCACGCGCTCGATGTCGCGCAGCGTCATGTCGAGCACCATGCCGAGGCGGCTGGGCAGGCTCTTCAGGAACCAGATGTGCGCGACCGGCGAGGCCAGCTCGATGTGGCCCATGCGCTCGCGGCGAACCTTGGACAGCGTGACTTCCACGCCGCACTTTTCGCAGATCACGCCGCGGTGCTTGAGGCGCTTGTACTTGCCGCAAAGGCACTCGTAGTCCTTCACCGGCCCGAAGATCTTGGCGCAGAACAGGCCGTCGCGCTCCGGCTTGAAGGTGCGGTAGTTGATCGTCTCCGGCTTCTTCACCTCGCCGTACGACCAGGAACGGATCTTTTCAGGCGACGCGAGTCCGATCTTGATGGCGTCGAACTCTTCTTCCTGGGTCACTTGCTTGAATAGATCGAGCAAAGCTTTCATTCAGAACTCCTTAGCAGTAAATGTGGGCAACTGCCGGATCAATAACGGTCCAGGTCGATGTCGATCGCGAGCGAGCGGATTTCCTTCACCAGCACGTTGAAGGACTCCGGCATGCCGGCGTCGATCTTGTGCTCGCCCTTGACGATGTTCTCGTACACCTTGGTGCGCCCGCCCACGTCGTCCGACTTGACGGTGAGCATCTCCTGCAGGGTGTACGCAGCGCCGTAAGCCTCCAGCGCCCACACTTCCATTTCGCCGAAACGCTGGCCGCCGAACTGCGCCTTGCCGCCCAGCGGCTGCTGGGTGACCAGGGAGTACGGTCCGGTGGAACGCGCGTGCATCTTGTCGTCCACCAGGTGGTGCAGCTTCAGCATGTGCATGTAGCCAACCGTGACGGGGCGGTCGAAGGTCTCCCCGGTGCGGCCGTCGAACAGCGTGATCTGGCCGGAGCGCGGCAACCCCGCCAGCTCGAGCATGTTCTTGATTTCCTCTTCCGTCGCACCGTCGAAGACCGGGGTGGCGAACGGAACGCCCGACTTCAGGTTCCTGGCCAGCTCGATCACCTCCTCGTCGGTGATGTCGGCGACTTCCTCGGCCTTGCCGCTCGAGTTGTAGATCAGCGTCAGCGCCTTGCGGATGTCGGCGATCTTGGCCTGGGCCTGCATCAGGTCACCGATGCGCTTGCCCAGCCCCTTGGCCGCCCAGCCCAGGTGGGTCTCCAGGATCTGGCCCACGTTCATCCGCGACGGCACGCCCAGCGGATTGAGCACAACGTCCACCGGTGTGCCGTCGGCCATGTGCGGCATGTCTTCGATCGGGGTGATCTTGGAGATGACGCCCTTGTTGCCGTGGCGGCCGGCCATCTTGTCGCCGGGCTGCAGGCGGCGCTTGACCGCGAGGTACACCTTCACCATCTTCTGCACACCGGGCGGCAGTTCGTCGCCGCTGGTCAGCTTGCGCTTCTTTTCCTCGTAAGCGGCGTCGAAGGCCTTGCGGGTCTGCTCCAGGCCTTCCTGCAACTGCTCGAGCTGCTGCGCCGACTCCTCGTTGGCGAGGCGGATGTCGAACCAGTGGTAGCGCTCCAGTTCCTGCAGGTAGGTCTTGACGATCTTGGTGCCCTTGGCGAGCTTCTTCGGACCGCCATTGGCGGTCTTGCCCGTCAGCAGGCGCTCGATCCGGCCAAAGGTGTCGTCCTCGACGATGCGCAACTGGTCGGCCAGGTCCTTCTTGTAGCGCTTGAGCTCGTCGTCGATGATCTGCTGGGCGCGCTTGTCGCGCTCGATGCCTTCGCGGGTGAACACCTGCACGTCAATGACGGTGCCCGACATGCCCGAGGGCACGCGCAGGCTGGTGTCCTTCACGTCGGAGGCCTTCTCGCCGAAGATCGCACGCAGCAGCTTTTCCTCGGGGGTGAGCTGGGTCTCGCCCTTCGGCGTGACCTTGCCCACCAGCACGTCGCCCGCCTCGACTTCCGCGCCGATATAGACGATGCCCGACTCGTCCAGCCGCGCCAGCATGTTCTCGGAAAGATTGGAGATGTCGCGAGTGATTTCCTCCGGTCCCAGCTTGGTGTCGCGGGCGACGACCGACAGCTCCTCAATGTGGATCGAGGTAAAACGATCCTCGGCGACCACGCGCTCCGAGATCAGGATCGAGTCCTCGAAGTTGTAGCCGTTCCAGGGCATGAACGCGACCAGCAGGTTCTGCCCCAGGGCAAGCTCGCCCATGTCGGTGGAAGCGCCGTCGGCCACCACATCGCCCCGGGCGATCTTGTCGCCCACCTTCACGATGGGGCGCTGGTTGATGTTGGTGTTCTGGTTGGAACGGGTGTACTTGACGAGGTTGTAGATGTCCACGCCGACCTCGCCGGCGGAGGTTTCGTCGTCGTTCACGCGCACCACGATGCGCGAAGCGTCGACGTAGTCGACCACGCCGCCGCGTAGCGCCTGCACGGCGGTGCCGGAGTCGACCGCCACCGTGCGCTCGATGCCCGTGCCGACCAGCGGCTTCTCGGCGCGCAGGCAAGGGACCGCCTGGCGCTGCATGTTCGAGCCCATCAACGCGCGGTTCGCGTCGTCATGCTCGAGGAACGGGATGAGCGAGGCGGCCACCGAAACGATCTGCGAGGGAGCCACGTCCATGTATTCGACGCGGTCGGCCGTGGCCATCGTGAATTCGTTGTGGTGGCGGCAGGAGACCAGCTCGTCGAGGAGCTTGCCCTTCTTGTCGATCGCCGCGTTCGCCTGCGCGATCACGTACTTGCCTTCCTCGATCGCCGACAGGAATTCGATGTCGTCCGTTACGCGGCCGGCCGTGACCTTGCGATACGGCGTCTCGAGGAATCCGTACTCGTTCGTGCGCGCGTACAGCGCCAGCGAATTGATCAGGCCAATGTTCGGGCCTTCCGGCGTCTCGATCGGGCACACGCGGCCATAGTGCGTCGGGTGCACGTCGCGGACTTCGAAGCCGGCGCGCTCGCGCGTCAGGCCGCCCGGGCCGAGGGCCGACACGCGGCGCTTGTGGGTGATTTCGGACAGCGGGTTGGTCTGGTCCATGAACTGCGACAGCTGGCTGGAGCCGAAGAACTCGCGCACCGCCGCCGAGACCGGCTTGGCGTTGATCATGTCGTGCGGCATGAGGTTCTCGGATTCGGCCTGGGACAGGCGCTCCTTGACCGCGCGTTCCACGCGCACCAGTCCGGCGCGGAACTGGTTCTCGGCGAGCTCGCCGACCGAACGCACCCGACGGTTGCCCAGGTGGTCGATGTCGTCGATCTCGCCGCGGCCGTTGCGCAGGTCGATCAGGATCTGGATGACCGAGATGATGTCCTCATTGGACAGGGTCCCGGGGCCGGTCAGCTCGCCGCGGCCGACGCGCCGGTTGAACTTCATCCGGCCAACCGGCGACAGGTCGTAGCGCTCCTCGGCGTAGAACAGGCCGTTGAACAGCGTGCGCACCGCGTCCTCGGTGGGCGGCTCCCCGGGACGCATCATGCGGTAGATCGCGACCTGCGCGGCCATCTGGTCGGTGGTCTCGTCGGTGCGCAGGGTCGAGGAGATGTACGGCCCCTGGTCGAGGTCGTTGGTATAGATGGTCTCGATGGTGTCGATGCCGGCGTCGAGGATCTTCTTGAGCAGGTCCTCGGTGACCTCGTCGTTGGCGGTCGCAACGATCTCGCCGGTTTCCTTGTTCACCAGGTTGCGGCCCAGCGTGCGGCCAATCAGGAAGTCGTCGTTGACGGCGATCTTGGTCAGGCCGGCCTGCTCCATCTCGCGCACGTGCTTGACGGTGATGCGCTTGTCCTTCTGGACGATGAGCTTGCCCTGCTTGGTGACGATATCGAAGCGCGCGATCTCGCCGCGCATGCGATCGGGCTTGATCTCGAACTGGATGCCCTTCTTCGACATGTGGAACGTATCCATCATGAAGAAGCCGGCGAGGATCTGCTCCGGGGTATAGCCGATGGCCTTGAGAAGGATCGTGACCGGCATCTTGCGGCGGCGGTCGACACGGAAGTACAGGTAATCCTTGGGGTCGAACTCGAAGTCGAGCCAGGAACCGCGGTAGGGAATGATGCGCGCCGAGAACAGCAACTTGCCGGAGCTGTGCGTCTTGCCGCGGTCGTGCTCGAAAAACACGCCGGGGGAGCGGTGAAGCTGGGACACGATCACGCGCTCGGTGCCATTGATGACGAACGAGCCGGTGGTGGTCATGAGCGGGATCTCGCCCATGTAGACCTCCTGCTCCTTCACTTCCTTGACCGTGGGCTTGGCCGCCTCGCGGTCCATGATGGTCAGGCGCACCTTGGCGCGCAGGGGCGCGGCGAAGGTGAGGCCGCGCTGCTGGCATTCCTTGACGTCGAAGGGTGGGATCCCGAGCTGGTAGCTTACGAAATCCAGGCGCGCGTTGCCCGAGTGGCTGACGATCGGGAAGATCGACTGGAACGCCGCCTGCAGACCCTGGTTCTTGCGGGCGTCCATGGCCGCCTCGGCCTGGAGGAACTGGGCGTAGGAGTCGATCTGGGTGGCCAGCAGGAACGGCACGGGCAGCACGCTCGCGCGCTTCGCGAAGCTCTTGCGAATGCGCTTCTTCTCGGTGAAGGTGTAAGCCATAAACTCTCCGATTTCGGCAGGCGCAGGGGGTGCGCTGCGTTCATCGACTGGGACAATGGCGTGGTGGTTGGCCGCTACCAACCGCTGGCTGACGATGCCGGGAGCCCGGACATCCGACCCTGCCTGTCTTCTGCAGTCGCTTCAGAAGACAAAGAAAAACCGGTTCGCGGCTTTTCTTTGGCCTCTTGGGGCCCTGCTTCAAAAAACGGAGGCCGGCGGCCGCAGCCGCCGGCGCTCCCTGTCCTGCGAATTACTTGATCTCGGCCTTGGCGCCGGCTTCTTCGAGCTGCTTCTTGATGTCCTCGGCGTCCTTCTTTGGCACCCCTTCCTTCACGGGCTTCGGCGCGCCATCGACCAGGTCCTTGGCTTCCTTCAGGCCCAGGCCCGTCACGGTGCGGACGACCTTGATGACGTTGACCTTGTTGTCGCCAGCAGCGGTGAGGATGACGTTGAATTCCGTCTTTTCCTCGGCCGCGGCGGCACCGGCACCGCCACCGGCGGCCGGGGCTGCCACGGCGACCGCGGCGGCCGCGGATACGCCGAACTTCTCTTCCATGTCCTTGATGAGCTGGGACAGTTCCAGGACGCTCAAGGCGCCGATCGCGTCGAGGATTTCAGCCTTTGCTACTGCCATGATGTGTGTCTCCTGAATTGCTTTGTCTAGATGATTGGAAGCGCCGACAATCTAAGCGGCCTGCTTTTCCTTCTGATCCCTGAGTGCGGCAACCGTGCGTACGAACTTGCCAGGCACTTCGTTGAGTGTCTGCACGAACTTCGTGACCGGCGCCTGCATGGTGCCCATGAGCTTTGCCAGCAACTCCTCGCGGCTCGGCATGGTGGCCAGGGACGCAACCTCTTTCGGGGTCATGACCTGGCCGGGCATCGCGCCGGCCCTGATGACGAACTTCTCGTTCGCCTTGGCAAACTCGTTGAGAACCTTTGCCGCGGCAACCGGGTCCGGTGAGATGCCGTAGGCGAGCGGCCCGACCATGTGCTCGGTCAGGCTCTCAAACGGCGTACCGGAAACGGCGCGGCGGGCCAGGGTGTTCTTCAGGACCCGGAGATACACGCCCGCGCTGCGGGCTTTCACACGCAGCGCGGTCATGTCTCCGACTTCGAGGCCGCGGTATTCGGCCAGGACGATCGATTGCGCTTTCGCAACCTTCTCGCTCACTTCCGCCACTACCGCTTTCTTGTCGTCCAGATTCAGACCCAAGGTCTACCCTCCTGATGTTGAACCCAAGGGCATCCCGCCCGCAGGCGTCATGCCCTTCCCTTCAGATCCAGCGACCTTCGATCCAGGAGACTGCGAATTCCCGTTTCGTGGATCGCCATCTGCGTAGGACGCCTGGACTGCCGGCGATTAAGCGGTTCCCATGCGTTCTGGTCGCCGCTCCTACGGTCTTTGACGGCCCCGGCCAACCGCCACCGATGGCGACGGACGGCCGGGTCCACAAAGTCCTTGCCGGCTGCCCGGGATTGCCCGGGCAGCCTTGAAACCTTACTGGGCGCCGCCCAGGCTGGCCTGGTCGACCTTCACGCCCGGTCCCATCGTGCTGGAGACCGAGACCTTCTTCAGGTAGATGCCCTTAGTGTTCGCCGGGCGCGCTTTGTTCAATGCGTCGATCAGCGCAAGGAAGTTTTCCTTCAGGGCCTCTTCCGTGAAGGAAGCGCGGCCGATCGTGCACTGGACGATACCCGCCTTGTCGGTGCGGTATTGCACCTGGCCGGCCTTGGCGTTCTTGACGGCGTCCGCCACGTTCGGCGTCACCGTGCCGACCTTGGGGTTCGGCATCAGGCCGCGCGGGCCCAGCACCTGGCCCAATGTCCCCACCACGCGCATGGCGTCCGGGGTGGCGATGGCCACGTCGAAATCGATCTTGCCTTCCTTGACCTGGGCCGCGAGGTCGTCGAAACCGACGATGTCCGCGCCGGCAGCCTTGGCGGCCTCGGCCTTGTCGCCCTGGGCGAAGACCGCGACGCGCACGGACTTGCCGGTACCCTTCGGCAGCACGATGGAGCCGCGCACGACCTGGTCGGACTTCTTGGCGTCGATGCCGAGGTTGATGGCGACGTCAACCGCTTCGTTGAACCTGGCCGTCGCGCCTTCCTTGACCAGCTTGAGGGCATCCGCCAGGGGGTAGGTCTTGTCGCGGTCGATCCGCTGGCGCAGGGCCTTGGTGCGCTTGGAATTCAGAGCCATCTCAGAGTCCCTCCACTTCCACGCCCATGCTACGGGCACTGCCGGCGACGGTGCGCATGGCGGCCTCGAGGTCCGCCGCCGTCAGGTCCGGCTGCTTCTGCTTGGCGATCGCCTCGACCTGCGCGCGGGTCAGCTTGCCGACCTTGTCGGTGTGCGGCTTGGAGCTGCCCTTCTCGATCTTCACCGCCTTGCGGATCAGCACCGAGGTCGGCGGGGTCTTGATGATGAACGTGAAGCTCTTGTCCTGGAACGCGGTGATCACCACGGGCAGCGGCAGGCCCGGCTCTACGCCCTGGGTCTGGGCATTGAAGGCCTTGCAGAATTCCATGATGTTCAAGCCACGCTGGCCGAGCGCCGGTCCGATGGGGGGACTCGGGTTGGCCTTGCCTGCAGGGACCTGCAGCTTGATGAAACCGACGATCTTCTTCGCCACGTCAAACTCCTCTAGAGAGTGGGTGCAAGCGCACGCCTTTTCAAGGCGCGCTCCCCGTTAAAACAGCCTAGGCCTTCTCGACCTGGCTGAAATCCAGTTCCACGGGCGTGGCACGCCCGAAGATGGAAACCGACACGCGCAGCTTGTTCTTGTCGTAATTGACTTCCTCGACGGAACCGTGGAAGTCCGTGAACGGGCCTTCCTTGACCCGCACCGCTTCGCCCACCTCGAACAGCACCTTGGGCTTGGGCTTTTCCACGCCTTCCTGGATCTGGTGCAGGATGGCCTGCACCTCCTTTTCCGTGATGGGCGGCGGACGGCGCCCGGGGGCGCCGCCGACGAATCCGGTGACCTTGGCGGTGTTCTTGACCAGGTGCCAGGTCTCGTCCGTCATTTCCATCTCGACCAGCACGTAGCCGGGGAAGAACTTGCGCTCGCTGATGTTCTTCTGGCCGCTCTTCATCTCGACCACTTCCTCGACCGGCACCAGGATCTGGCCAAACTTGTCCTCCATGCCGGCACGCGAGATGCGCTCGAGCAGCGCACGTTGCACGCTTTTCTCGAAGCCCGAATAGGCGTGCACCACATACCATTTCTTCGACATCACGCCCCCGGCCCGATGAACCACTTGACGCCCCATGCCAGCAGCGCGTCCACGATCCACAGGAACACGGCCATCACGAACACGAACGCGATCACCATTCCGGTGGTCTGGATCGTTTCCTTGCGCGACGGCCACACCACCTTCTTGGTCTCGACAACGGCTTCCTGGGCGAAGATCACGAACTGCTTGCCCTGCGTGCTGGTCCACGCGACCACCGCGGCGAGAACGAGGCCGGCCAGCACCGACGCGATGCGTAGCAGCAGCGAGCTGTCGGCCAGGTAGTAGAACCCGGCGACGCCCGCGATCACCAGCAGAACCGCCACAACCAGCTTGATCTTGTCAGCCATCAATCAATACTTCCTTTTTACCACCCCACCAAACACCAACCCGCAACCTTGAATCGACTGCCGGTTGCGGGTTCTGGTGGTGGCAGGCCAGGAGGGTCTCGAACCCCCAGCCTTCGGTTTTGGAGACCGACGCTCTGCCAATTGAGCTACTGGCCTATGTATATGGTGGGACGGCCCGGGGCCGTCCCGCGCAATGCCTTACTCGATGATCTTGGAGACGACGCCGGCGCCGACGGTACGGCCACCCTCGCGGATGGCAAAGCGCAGGCCCTCTTCCATTGCGATGGGCTGGATCAGCTGCACCGTGATCGCAATGTTGTCCCCCGGCATCACCATCTC
>DASZQJ010000175.1:0-21045 GCA_035549715.1 Burkholderiales bacterium | reverse complement strand
GCGTCGCTGAACTGCAGGTCCGGCGCCATCTGCAGCTTGGCGAAGCCCACGTTGACGCGGTCCAGGAAGGCGACGACGTAGCACAGGAACAGGAACGGGATCAGTCGCCAGGCAATCTTGTCGTAGGTCGCCTTCTCGAATTCCGGGGTGATCGTTGTAGCCACGGGTTTCTCCTCCTTGTGTGTTGTTCTCTTTGCTGCGTCCCCTCGCCCGTTGCGCGGCGCCCTTCGCCGGGCCGTCCTTTTTTCGCGCTCCTATCAGGGTGTTGCAGCCGCCCAGCCATGGGGCGGCCTGATTGTTCACGATTTCGGCAGCCTCGTCCAACGCAATTGCTGTGCACTGCAAACAAGGAAAGGCGCAGGGCGGCGCGTGCCGCGGGGACAGGACCTCAGACGACGCAGAGCAGGCCGCGGCGCAGGTGCCCCGCGACCTCGGAGGCATGCGCGAGACCGCCCACGGCCGCGGCAAGCACCAGGCCGCCGGCGACCTTGCGCAGCAGCGGACGGCCCAGCCAGGGGCGGACCCGGCGCATCAGCGTCCCCGCGAGCAGCAGGTTGGGCAGCGTGCCCAGGCCGAAGGCCGCCATCAGGCCGGCACCGGCGGCGGCACCGCCGGAGAGCAGCGCGAGGGTGAGCATGCTGTAGACGAGCCCGCAGGGCAGCCAGCCCCAGACCAGTCCCGCCGCCAGCGCGCGCCCCGGCGTGTCGGCAGGCAGCAAGGTTCGGGTCAGGGGGGAAACGCGCGCCCAGAGCCAGCGCCCCGGGGCTTCCAGGCGCGTGACGAAGGCATGCCAGCCCAGGAGGTAGGCGCCGATCGCGAGCAGCACCAGGTTGGCCGCGACGTACAGGGCCACCTGCAGGGGCAGGATGTCGCGGGCCAGCACCAGGCCGCCCGCCGCGCCGGCCACGGCCCCCGCGACGGCATAGCTGCCGATGCGGCCCAGGTTGTAGCCGAGCTGCAGGCGGATGCCCGCGCGAGGGCTGCCCGAGAGCAGGCCCAGCACGCCGCCGCACATGGCCATGCAGTGGCCGCCGCCCAGCAGGCCGGCGAGGAACACGGCGAACAGCGTGGCTTGCGGCATGGCGCGCTTACAGGACGCGCGAATAACCGGATCGCCGGCCTTCGCGCAGGTAACGGTCGAACACCATGCAGATCGCCCGCACCATCGGGCGCCCGCGGGCGGTGACCTCGATGCCGTCCGGGCGCAACTCCACCAGCCCGTCCTGCTCCAGGGCCCGCAGTTCCCCCATCTCGGCCGCGAAATAGTCGCGGAACTCGATCAGGTAGGACATCTCGATGGACGGGAAGGACAGGCGGAACTGGCAGATGAGCGCCTGGATCACCGCGCGGCGCACCAGGTCATCGCGGGTCAGCGAAAGGCCGCGCCCCACCGGCAGGCGCTCGGCGTCGAGTGCCGCCTCGTAGTCCTTGAGCTCGCGGTGGTTCTGGCTGTAGGTCGCCCCGATGCGTCCGATCGCCGAGGCCCCCAGTCCGAGGATGTCGCACTCGGGCTGCGTCGAGTAGCCCTGGAAATTGCGGTGCAGGCGTCCCTGCCGCTGCGCCACGGCGAGGTCGTCGCCCGGCTTGGCGAAGTGGTCCATGCCGATGTAGAGATACCCGGCCCGGGTGAGCCGGCCGATGGCGAGCGTGAGGATCTGCAGGCGGGTTTCCGCCGAAGGCAGCTGCGCCTCGTCGATGCGCCGCTGCGGCTTGAACTTCTGCGGCAGGTGGGCGTAGCCGTAGAGCGCGATGCGGTCGGGATCGAGCGCCACGATGCGTTCGAGGGTCGCGCTGAAGCCGTCGAGCGTCTGCCGCGGCAGGCCGTAGATGAGGTCCACGTTGATGGAGCGGAATCCCGCCTGCCTCGCCTGGGCCATCACCGACTCCACCATCGCAGCCGGCTGCACGCGGTGCACGGCCTGCTGCACCGCCGGGTCGAAGTCCTGCACGCCCAGCGAGATGCGGTTGAAGCCCAGGTCCGCCAGGAATGCCATGCTGCCCTCGGGCGCGTCGCGCGGATCCACCTCGATGGAGCATTCGCAGTCCGGGCCGCGCTCGAAGTAGCGGTCCACCAGGTCCGCCAGGTTCTGCATGCCCTCGCGGCCCAGGAAGGTGGGCGTGCCGCCGCCCCAGTGCATCTGCGCCAGGCGCCGGCCGCCATGCACGGCCTTGTCGACCAGGCGCAGCTCGCAGGCGAGGTAGTCCAGGTAGCGCACGGCGAGCGAACGGTCGCGGGTCACCTTCTTGTTGCAGGCGCAGTAGAAGCAGACGTCGCTGCAGAAAGGCACGTGCACGTACAGCGACAGCGGCTGGGTGATGCCGCCGACGCCGCGGCCGGCGAGCGCCTGGCGGTAATGGAACTCCCCGAACGCCTCGACGAACCGATCCGCGGTAGGATAAGAGGTGTAACGGGGCCCGCTTACATCGAACTTGCGGATCAGCACCGGGTCGATCACCAGCTCGGATGACGGATAGGCTCCCATGCTCACCACATTCGCTTCGGCATTCACATGCGCACTATGCCCGGCGTCGCCACGCTCCCTTTGACCTGCATCAACCCGCCGCCGCGCCTGCCCTGACGACCCATGCCCGCCCGGAGCCTGCGCACCTGGACCAAGCCCTGGATGGCCGTGGCCGCCCTCGCCCTGGTCGGCAGCATCGTGCTCAACGTCTTCGCCGCGCGCTCCGGCCAGAGCGCGCCCTGGGTGCTGGGCGTCAACCTCACCGTGGCCCTGCTGGCGCTCGGCGCCGGCATCCTCGCGGTCGCCCGCCTGGTCTCGCGCAGCGAGGCCGAGGCCCTGCGCATGCGCGACGCCCTGGACGCCTCCCATGCGCGGCTTGCCGCGATCGTGGACTCGGCGATGGACGCCATCGTCACCGTGGACGAGGAACAGCGCATCGTCCTGTTCAATCGCGCGGCCGAGCAGGTGTTCGGCTGCCGGCGCCAGGACGTGCTCGGCACCTCCCTGGACCGCTTCCTGCCCACGCGCTTTCGCGCCGCACACCGCGGCCACATCGAGCAGTTCGGCCATACCGGGGTCACCAGCCGCCGCATGGGCGACGTCACCACCCTGTGGGCGGTGCGTTTCGACGGCACGCAGGAGTTCCCGATCGAGGCCTCGATCTCCCAGGCCACGGAGGACGGCCGCCACTACTACACCGTCATCCTGCGCGACATCACCGTGCGCAAGCAGCACGAGGACGAGCTCAGGCAGCGCCAGGCCGAGCTGAGCCGCCTGTCCGCGCAGGTGCTGGAGGCCCGCGAGGAGGAAAAGACCCGCATCGCCCGCGAGCTGCACGACGAGCTCGGCCAGCTGCTCACCGCCATCAAGATGGACCTGGGCTGGATCCGCGAGCGCATCGGCGGCGCCGACCCCGAGCTCTCCGCCAAGGCGCAGAAGATGCACGCGACCCTGGACGACACCGTGTCCTCCGTGCGGCGCATCGCGGCGGACCTGCGCCCGCTCATGCTCGACGACCTCGGCTTGCCCGACGCGGCCGCCTGGCTGGTGGAGGATTTCGAGAAGCGCTCGGGCATCCGCTGCCGCTGGAACCTCGCCAATCCCGCCGGCCTGGAGGAGTTCGAGCCCTCCCTGGCCAATGCCGTGTATCGCGCCCTGCAGGAATCGCTGACCAACATCGCCCGCCACGCCCGGGCGGCCAGCGCCTGGGTGATGCTCGAGGTCGGCGCCGACGCGCTGCGCCTGGAAGTCGAGGACGACGGCTGCGGCATCGCGCCGCAGGACCTCGGCAAGGCGCGCTCGCTGGGCCTGAAGGGCATGCGCGAGCGCATCCACCACATCGGCGGCACCCTGGAGATCACGACGCCGCCGCGCGGCGGCACCCGGGTCAGCCTGCGCGTGCCCCTGTCAGCGAAGGCGGTGGCATGATCCGCGTGTTGATCGCCGACGACCACCAGCTGGTGCGCGACGGCCTGCGCCAGCTCCTGAATGCCGCCTCCGGCCTCGAGGTGGTGGCCGAGGCGGCCGATGGCGACCGCGCGCTGGCCGCGGTGCGCGAAAGCGCGCCCCACGTCGCGCTGCTCGACATGTCCATGCCGGGACCTTCGGGCATCGACCTCATCAAGCGCATCAAGGCCTCCAGCCCGCAGGTGCGCGTGCTGGTGCTCTCGATGCACGGCGAGCGCCAGTACGCCGCGCGCGCCCTCAAGGCCGGCGCCTCGGGCTACCTCACCAAGGACAGCGCCGGCGAGCAGCTCGTGAGCGCCATCCGCAAGGTGGCCGCCGGCGGGGTCTACCTGACGGACGCCGCCGCCGCCAGCCTGGTGCAGGGCGCGCAGACCTCGGGGGCGCCGCACGAGGCGCTCACCGACCGCGAATTCGACATCCTGCGGCGCCTCGCGGCCGGGGACGGGCCCACCGAGATCGCCGAGCAGCTGCACCTGTCCGTCAAGACGGTCAGCACCCACAAGACCCGCATCCTGGAGAAAATGGGCCTCGACAACACGGCGGACCTGGTGCGCTACGCCCTGCAGCACCACCTCACCGAAGCCCCGCCCGCCCGCGACGGGTAGGAATTTTCCCAGGCCCGGTTCGCCGGATTCCTAGCGCCCAATCAGCGGGCGCCGATGGGTCCCGCGCCGCCCCGCCGGCACACTGCCGGCATGGAAAACGCGCTTGCCCTTCCCGCCCACCCCCTGGAAGTTTTCGTCGTCGAAGACTCGGCCCCGGTGCGCGAGCGCCTGGAGGAGCTGGTCGGCTCGATCGCGGGCGCCCATTGCGCCGGCAGCGCCGAGTCCGCCGCGGGCGCCATCGCCGGCATCCGCCGCCTGCGGCCGGACGCCGTGATCCTCGACATCCGGCTCTCCGAAGGTACCGGCTTCGACGTGATGCGCGCCCTGCGCGGCGAGCATCCGGCCCCCGAGTTCTACGTCCTCAGCAGCTTCGCCCTCGAGCCCTACCGCCGCCTCGCGCTGAAGCTCGGCGCCGCGGCGTTCCTGGACAAGGCCACCGAAATGGCCGCCATCCGCGGCTTGCTCGAGCAGCACGCCGCCCGCCACGCGCCGCGGACCCACTGACCATGACCGACAAGGAGACGCCCATGCACACCGCCGCCGTCACCCGCCTGCCGCAACGACCCGCGAACCCGTCCCTGCGGCTTGCCGCGCAGGCCCCGGCGGCGCAGCCGCGCGCGGCACGCTGCTCCACCTGCAGCTTCCGCGAGCTGTGCCTGCCCGTCGGGCTGTGCGCCGAAGACCTCGAGCGCGTGGAAAACGTCGTCCATGCCCGCCGCCGCATCCGCCGCGGGGAGGTGCTGTTCAACGCCGGCGATACCTTCGCCTCGCTCTACGCCATCCGCACCGGCTTCTTCAAGGCAAGCGTGCTCGACGACGAGGGGCGCGAGCAGGTGACGGGCTTTTTCATGGGCGGCGAGATGCTCGGCCTCGAAGGCCTGGGCGCGGGCAGCTACAACGGCACAGTCACCGCGCTGGAGGACAGCGAAGTCTGCATCATGCCCTTCGCGCTCATCGAGGAGATCGCCCAGGAGGTCAGGCCGCTGCAACGCCACCTGCACGCGGTGCTCGCCCGCGAGATCGTCCGCGACCACGGCGTCATGATGCTGCTCGGCTCCATGCGCGCCGAGGAGCGCATGGCGGTGTTCCTGCTCAACCTCTCGCAGCGCTTCACCGCGCGCGGCTACTCCCCCTCCGAGTTCAACCTGCGCATGACCCGGGAGGAGATCGGCAGCTACCTCGGACTGAAGCTCGAGACCGTCAGCCGCGCCTTCTCGCGCTTCCAGGAGGCCGGGCTCATCTCCGTGCAGCAGAAGCACATCTGCATCGTCGACATCGCGGGACTGAAGAAGATCGTCGGCCAGGCGGGCTAGCGCATGTCGATCCGCAACCTGCCGCGCCTGCTGGCGCCGGCCTCCGTGGCGGTCATCGGCGCCACCGACCGGCCCGGCAGCGTGGGCGCGACGGTCATGCGCAACCTGCTCGGCGGCGGCTTCGCCGGCCGCGTGGTCCCGGTCAACCCGCGCCACGCGACCGTCGCGGGCGTGGCCGCCTGCCCCGACATCCGCTCCCTGGACTTCGTCCCGGACCTCGCGCTCATCTGCACCCCCGCCCCAACCGTGCCCGGCATCATCGGCGAGCTCGGACGCCACGGCACGCGCGCGGCGATCGTGCTCACCGCAGGCTTGCAGCGGGCGCACGATGCGCAGGGCCGCACCCTTGCCCAGGCGATGCTCGACGAGGCCCGCCCCCACCTGCTGCGCATCCTCGGCCCGAACTGCGTGGGCCTGCTGGTGCCCGGCATCGGTCTGAACGCGAGCTTCGCGCATGCCAACGCCCTGCCCGGCTCGCTCGCCTTCGTTTCCCAGTCGGGCGCGCTGACCACGGCGCTGCTCGACTGGTCGCGCTCGCGCGGCATCGGCTTTTCCCATTTCGTGTCCGTGGGCGACTGCGCCGACGTGGATTTCGGCGACATGCTCGACTACCTGGGCAGCGATCCCGGGACCGGCGCGATCCTGCTCTACATCGAAGCCGTGCGCTCGGCGCGCAAATTCATGTCGGCGGCGCGGGCCGCGGCCCGCAACAAGCCGGTCATCGTCGTCAAGTCGGGCCGCGTGCCGGAAGGCGCGCGGGCCGCCGCCTCCCACACCGGCGCCATGGCCGGCGCGGACGACGTCTGGGATGCGGCGATCCGGCGCGCTGGCATGCTGCGCGTGGAATCGACCCAGGAGCTGTTCGCCGCCGCCGAGACCCTGGCGCGTTCGCGGCCGCTCGCCGGCGACGGCCTCGCGGTGCTCACCAACGGCGGCGGCGCCGGCGTGATGGCGGCCGACGCGCTGGTGCGCGCGGGGGGGCGGCTTGCCCGCCTGCACGAGGCCACGCTCGCCGAGCTGCGCCAGGGGCTGCCGCCGACGTGGTCCGGCGCCAATCCCGTCGACATCGTCGGCGATGCGCCGCCCGAGCGCTATGCGCTGGCGCTGGACAGCCTGTTGCGCGACCCCGACACGGCGGCGGTGCTGCTCATCCATGCGCCGACCGCCATCGTCGGCGCCGAACGCATTGCGCACGCCTGCCTGCCGGTGGCGGGCGCCGCCGCCAAGCCGGTGCTCTCCTGCTGGCTCGGGGGCGAAGCGGTGGCGCCGGCCCGGGCTGCCTTCGCGGCGGGCGGGCTCGCGGCCTACGAAACCCCCGAGGAGGCGGTGCGCGCCTTCCTCGACCGGCTGGAATACCAGCGCAACCAGGCGCTGCTCGCCGAGATTCCCGCCGCAGCCGCGCCGCAGGCGCCGGCGGACATGGCGGGTGCGCGCGCCATCCTCGAGCGCGCGCTCGCCGCGGGTCGCGGGATGCTCGACGACGAGGAATCGCGGGCGGTGCTGGCCGCCCTGGGCGTGCCCGTGGTGCCCACGCGCATCGCGGCATCGGTCGAGGAGGCCGTGGCCGCCGCGCGCGAGCTGGGCTTTCCCGTCGTGCTCAAGCTGCGCTCCCCGCAGGTGAGCCACAAGTCCGACGTCGGCGGTGTCGCCCTGGACCTCGCGTCGGCCGAAGCGGTGCGTGCGGCTGCGCTGGCCATGCAGCAGCGACTGCGCGACTTGCGGCCCGAGGCGCAGCTCGCCGGCTTCTCCCTGCAACCGATGGTGCGCCGCCCGCACGCCCGCGAACTCATCGCGGGCCTGGCCACCGACCCCGTGTTCGGGCCGGTCGTGCTGTTCGGCGAGGGCGGCGTCGCCGTCGAGGTCATCGCCGACCGGGCAGTGGCGCTGCCGCCGCTGAACGGCGCGCTGGCGGCCGACCTGGTGGGCCGCACCCGGATCGCGCGGCGCCTGCGCGCCTATCGCAACCTTCCTGCGGTCCGCCAATCCGCCGTCGAGGACACGCTGGTGCGCCTGTCGCGCCTGGCGGTCGAGGTCGATGCGGTGGCGGAGCTGGACATCAACCCGCTGCTCGCCGACGACCAGGGCGTGCTGGCGCTCGACGCCCGCATCCGCGTCGCTCCCCCGGCATCACCGTCCGGCACGCGGCTGGCGATCGCGCCGTATCCCGCCGGCCTCGAGAGCGACATCGAGCTGTCCGGCGTGCGGCTGCGGATGCGCCCGGTGCGCCCGGAAGATGCCGCGGCCCTGGAAGCCCTGGTCGCGGGCTGCCGGCAGGAAGACCTTTACCTGCGCTTTTTCGGCGCGCTGCGCTACCTGCCCCGCACCCAGCTCGCGCGGCTGACCCAGATCGATTACGACCGCGAGATGGCTTTCCTCGTCCTCGAGGGCGACGGCCGCGCGGTGGCCGAGGTCCGCGCCGTCACCGACCCGGACAACCAGCGCGCCGAGTTCGCCATCCTGGTGCGCCGCGACTGGCAAGGCCGCGGCCTGGGCCGGCGCCTGCTGGCGCGGCTCGCCGCGCATTGCCGCGACCGCGGCACCGGCGTGCTGTTCGGCGAAGTCATGGCGTCGAACGCGCGCATGCTGGACCTGTGCCGCGCGCTCGGCTTCCGCCTCCAATCGGCCGCTGCCGGCATCGTGCAGGTCACGCTGCCGCTGGACACGGCCATCCCCGCATCCCCCAAGGAGTCCCTGGTCACATGAGTTCGCCTGCATTCATCCCCCGCTTCCTGCTGCCCGTGGACGGCTCCGCGCCCTCGGACAGCGCCGCCAGCTACCTGGGCGGCCTGGCCTCGCGGCTGCCTGGCAGCCATGTGGCGATCCTGCATGTCCGCGCCCCCGGCGGCACCGATACGGCCACGGCGGGCGCCGCTGCGCGCCTGAGGCAGGCGGGCGTGGCCTTCGACGTGCTCGTGCTGGACGGTCCCCCGGCGGAGGGGATCCTGCGCTGCGCCGCCGAACGCCGGGTGTCCGAGATCGTCATGGGCAGCCGCGGGCTGGGCCGGTGGAGCGGCCTGGTGCTGGGTTCGGTGGCGATGAAGGTGGTGCAGCACGTGCCATTGCCCGTGACGGTCGTGGGCGCGCCGGCCACGGGCGCACCGCCACCCCCCGGGGCGGGACCGCAACGCATCCTGCTCGCTTCGGACGGCTCGCGTCCGTCACTGCGCGCGGCGGCGTACGTCTGCGCCCTGCGGGCCGCCGGCCTGCCGGTGGAGGTCGACCTCGCCGCGGTCGTGGGACCGCTGCCGCCGCCCTACCTGCAGGAGAACATCACGCCGGAGAGGCTCCAGGCCCACTACCGCCAGGAAGGCGAACGGCTGCTCCACGAAACGCGCGCGCTGCTCGAGAACGCCGCCATTCCCGTGCGCAGCCACATCGAGGCCGGTTTCATCATCGACAGGCTGCTGCAGGTCGCGGCGGCCGGCGCCTGCCACCGCCTGGTGCTGGGCTCGCGCGGCCGCGACGGCATGACGGGCCTGCTGCTGGGCTCGGTCGCCTACCAGGCGCTGCACCTGTCGCCGATCCCGGTCACGCTGGTGAAGTGAGCCGTTGATGCTGGAGACCCTCGACGCCGCCCGCGACCTGCGCCGCCTGTCGCAGCTTGCCGCGATCCTGGTGCGCCACGGCCTGGGCGACCTCGCGCGGCGCGCCGGTGTCCCGCGCCTGCGGACAGGCGGCCCGCAGGCCGCCGCGGGCGCCAGCGCGCCCCGGCGCGTGCGCCTGGCGCTCGGGGAGATGGGTCCGACCTTCGTCAAGCTCGGCCAGATCCTGTCCACGCGCGTGGACCTGTTCGCGCCGGAGTGGATCGAGCAGTTCGAGCAGCTGCAGGACCATGCCGCCCCCGTGCCGTTCGACGACATCCAGCGCGAGCTGGCGCAGGCGCTGGGCGCCGACCCGTCCACCGCCTTCGCGCGCTTCGAAGCGCAACCGGTCGCCGCCGGCTCCATCGCGCAGGTGCACCGGGCCTGGCTGCACGACGGCCGTCCGGTGGCGGTCAAGATCCGCCGGCCGGGCATCGAGGCGGTCATCGAAGCCGACCTGCGGCTGCTCGGCCGGCTGGCGCAACGGCTGCAACGCGAATCCCCCGCGATCGCGCGCTACCAGCCCCGCGCGCTGGTGCGCCAGTTCGCCAAGTCCCTGCGCCGCGAGCTGGACCTGCGCATGGAATGCCGCAACGCGGAGCGCATCGCCGCCAGCCTGGCCGGGGAAGCCGGCATCGTCGTGCCCGCCATCCACTGGCAATGGACTTCGCCGCGGGTGAACGTCCAGGACCTCGTGGAGGGGATCCCGGGCCGTGACCTGCGCGCCGTCGACGAGGCCGGCCTCGACCGCGCGCTGCTCGCCCGGCGTGGCGCCCGCGCCGTGCTCAAGATGGTGCTGGCGGATGGCTTTTTCCACGCCGACCCCCATCCGGGCAACGTCTTCTACCTGCCCGGCAACCGCGTCGCCCTCATCGACTTCGGCATGGTGGGGCGGCTGTCGCCGCCAAGGCGCGAGCAGCTCGCCGAGCTCCTGCACGCCATCGCGCGCCGCGACGCACGGCGCGCCTCGGAATTGCTGGCCGACTGGAGCGAGGATTCGATGGTCGACCTGCCCGCGCTCGAGGACGACGTCGCCGCCTTCATCGACGAGTTCCACGGCCTGCCCCTGGAGCAGATCGAGGTGGGCCGCCTGCTCGGCGATTTCACGGCCCTGATGCGCGAGCATGGCCTCGTCCTGCCGGCGGACCTGGCGATGCTGTTCAAGGCGGCGTTGTCCCTCGAGGGGCTCGGGCGCCTGCTCGACCCGGCCTTCGACATGGTGTCCGAGGCAAGGCCCTTCCTGGAGTCCCTCGTGCGCGGCCAGCGATCGCCCCGCCGGATGCTGCGCACCGGGTCCGCCAGCGTGAGGGAGGCCCTGGCGCTGGCCCTGCAACTGCCCTTCGACCTGCGCCGCCTGCTCCGGCTCGCCGAGCGCGGCGCGGTGACGGTGCACATCGACGTTTCGCACTTCGACCAGGCCTGGGCGCGCATGGACCGCTCGGTCAGCCGGCTCACCATGGGCATCGTCACCGCGGCGCTGATCGTGGGCTCTTCCATCGTGATGACCACGCGCAGCGAGTCGACCTGGCTGGGGCTGCCGCTGTTCGGCCTGCTGGGATTCCTGGGCGCGCTCGCGGGCGGCGCGTGGCTGCTGGTGTCCATCCTGCGCAGCGGCCGGCGCGACTGAAGGCCCCGCCCGCGGCGGCGGCGCCCGCCCGGCGTCAGGTCGACAGGGCGAGCCAGTGCAGCACGGTCGCCAGGGCCACGGCCCAGCACGCGGCCAGCCCCGTGGCAAGCAGCAGGGACCGGGCCGCGTGACCAGGCCCGAACCACTTTTGCGCGACCCACCACGCCGCCGGCAGCACCGGCGCCCAGAGCAGCTGCATCTGCATGGCCACGGGCAGCCAGTTGTCGCCGTGGAACGGCGCGAGGTAACGTCCGAAGGGCAGGTCCCCGGCGCGGAAGAGGTAGTACCCGGGCAGGACCAGCAGCAGGTTCGCCGCGATCACCAGCAGCACTGCCGCGACCAGTGCGACCTTCATGGGCACACCCATCTTCCGTTGCGCCGCCATCGCCGCGACCCCGCGAAAAAAGCCCGGCACTCGCGTGCCGGGCGGCGGCCGCCCCCCGAACTGCGGGGGGCCGGCCGGAGGAGAAATCCTACTGGACGACGATCCTGGCCTGGGTCGCCGCCGATTTCCTCGGCAGCTTGAGCTCCAGCACGCCGTCGGCGTACTTCGCGCTCGCGCCCTTCCCGTCCACTTCCTGGCCGAGGGTGAAGCTGCGGGAGACCCGGCCGTAGGTGCGTTCGCTGTGGATGACGCGCTCGCCTTCCTTCTTTTCCGTCTCGGCGCGGGTCTCCGCGCTGATCGTCACCAGGTTGCCCTCGACATCCACCTTGATGTCCTCCTTCTTCGCGCCGGGAATGTCGGCCCGCACCAGGTAGGCGCCGTTGGCTTCGCTCACGTCGATGCGGATCTGCGGCAACTCCTGGCCGTAGCGCACGGGCCGCAGCATGAAGCCCTTGAAAAGGTCGTCGATGTCGCCGAACGGGTCGTACCTTGTCATGTTTGCCATGCCTAGTCTCCTTTCGTCTCGATATCGGTGGGGCCGCCGCCCGCGGGCATGGCGGCTTCCACGTCGCTTTCCGCAGCGCCAAGACGCTCGCGCAACTCCGCTTCCGCCTCGAACCAATCCTCGTCCGCCGAGCCGTTCTCGAAGCCGCGCGCCTGCGCACGGTAATACGCGGCGGTGGAGACCATGTCGTGCCATTCTTCCTGGCTGAACCCGTGGCCCGGATCCTCGATGGCGGCCCCGGTGCGCGCCGGCCGCCTGGGGCCGCGCCGCCGCGCGCCCGGGCCCCCGTGGCGCGGTGCCGGCTTGTGCCGTTGCGGTGTCGTCATGGCGGACATCCTCCTTGCGGCCTTTTACATGTTCAGTCTCGACCCGCGCCGGCCGTCATGCATTGACGGGGATCAAATCCTCAGCGGGCGGAAGGCGCCGCCCCTGCGGACAAGGCCCTGACCCGCCGGCCATCGGCAAGGGCGTCGGGCGGATACGCGACCACGCTTTCCCCTGCCTGGAGCCCCGCGCCCACCATGGCGTCTTCGCCATTGCTGCGCAGGAGCGTGAATTCGCGCCGCCTCGCCCTGCCGCCTTCAACCACGAAGACCGCCCAGCCGGTGCCGTCGCGGAACATTGCGCCCACCGGAACCTTGAGGACCTCCTCGGCGCGGAACACCACGATGCGCGCCTCCACCCGGAAGCCGTCGCCCACGCTGGGCACGCCGCCGAGGTCCGGATCGGGATCGAGGACGACATTGACGCGCTGCTCCTCGATGCCCAGCGCGGAGACCTTGGTGTAGGCCCCGGGCTCGACCAGGCGCACCGTGGCCGCGACCGGCGCCACCCCCGCGCCCAGCTGCAGCCTTGCCTGCATGCCCGGGCGGATGGCGACGGCATCCTGCGACAGCACGTCGACCACCACCTCGAGGCTGCGCGCATCGGCAACCTCGATCAGGGGCGCGCCGAGCGCCACCGCGCCTTCGCTTTCCTGGACCACGCGCAGCACGCTGCCGTCGATGGGGGAGCGGATTTCCCATCGCGACGCCACGGTCCCCTGCCCGCGATAGCGTGACAGGGCCGCCCTGGCCTGCTCGATGTCATGGGCGGCGGCGGCTTGCGCGAACTTCGCGGCCTCGAGGGTCTTGTCCGCGGTGCGGGCCGCCAGTTCGACCTGTTCGAGGGCGCCGGGCGACAGGAACCCCGCCACCGCCAGGCGGCGCGAGCGCTGGACGTCGATGCGCGCCTGCGCCAGCTGCGAGCCCGCCCGCTGGGTTTCCGCCACGGCGCGCCGGTGCAGCGCCTGCGCCGTCCCGAGGCGCTCCGACAATTCGCGTTCGGCACGCTCGTCCAGGAAGGCCGGCGCGGCCGGCAGCAGGACGGCGACGACCTGGCCGGCGCGCACCGCGTCGCCGACCTTCAGCTGGACGCGCTGCAGGCTGCCCGCGAGCGGGGCCGAGACCACGTAGCGGTCCCGCACCCGGGTCTTGCCGTCTTCCGTGATCGCCTGCTCGAAGCCGCCGCGCACCACACTCGCCGTCTGCACGGCGATGGGTTGCGGACGCAGCGCCCAGGCCGCCACGCCCAGGAGCGACACCCCGAGCACGGCAAGGGCAAGCTTGTTGGCTGTCTTCATCATTCCCTCGTCTTGAGCACGCCCACCAGGTCCAGCCGGTCGATGCGCGCGCGCACCACCAGCGCGCTCACCACGCCCGCCGCCGCCACCGCGGCCGCCGCGTACAGATAGGTATCGGGCTGGATCAGCAGCGGGATCTCGAATACGTCGCCGTGGGTGAGCGCCACGATGAGTGCCGCCAGCCAGTACCCGGCGAGCAGGCCCAGCGGGATGGCCGCCAGCACCTCGAGCGCGAGCTCGCCCAGCATCAGCACGGACACCTCGCCCATCGTCATGCCCAGCACCCGCAGCGTGGCAAGCTCCCAGGCCCGCTCGGCGAGCTGGATGCGCGCGTTGTTGTAGACCACGCCCACGGCGATGGCGGCGGCGAACGCCGTGAGCACGGCGGTGAAGAACAGCAGGTTGCGGCCGCTCGTGTTGCGGAAAGTCTCCAGCAGCGAGCGCGTGACGATCACCACGGCGACCGCCGGGAGCTCCTTGAGGCGGGCGAGCAGCTGCGGTTCCTCTGCCGGCGAGACCCGCAGCCCGGCGCCCGAAACCACCGGGCCTTCCCGCGCGAGCAGGTTGAGCTCGTCCATGCGCATCCACGCGTTCATGCCGGCGAGTTCGTGCACGGTGGCGTTGACGCGCACTTCCGCGGCAAGGCGCCTGCCTTCGAGCAGGTGCACCGTCACCGTGTCGCCCGGGACCACGCCCAGGCGGTCGGCGAGGCGGCGCGTGAGCACCACCCCGCCGGGCGCAGGCTTGGTCTCGCGCAGGCTGCGGTCGATGATCCTCAGGAGCCGCCCTTCGTCGGTCACGCCGGTCACCGCCGTGCGGTAGCCGCGATTGCCCGCCGTCAGGCGGGCGGCCACGCTGCGCGTGACCTCCGCCTGCTGCACGCCGGGCAGGCGCCGCAGCTCCGACAGCACGCCGCGCGGCACGGCTTCGACGAAGCCCAGGCTCACGTGCGCCGGCTGCACGAGGTCGAACTGCACGTGGAGGAAATGCGCCACCGAGTCGCCCCAGAACGTGCCGGAGATCAGGATGGCGACGGAGGCCGAGACGCCGGCCACCGCCAGCGCTGCGCGCAGCGGCTTGCGCTCCAGGTTGCGCAGGACCATGCGCTGGGCCGGGGTCAGCAGCCGCGCCAGCCCCAGCCGCTCGGCCAGCAGCGGGCGATAGGCCTCGGGCGACGGGGGCCGCAGGGCCTCCGCCGCGCGCAGCCTGACCACGCTGCGGATGGCGGCCAGCGCCCCGCCGAACGCCGCCACCAGGGCCACGGCCGTGCCGGCGAGGAGCACCCAGGGGGCGAGGCGGAAGCGGAAGTCCGGGAAATGGAAGGATGCGGTGTACAGCCCGGTCATCGCGCGGCCCAGCCACCCGCCGAGGCCGGCCCCGGCGAGCGCGCCGAGCGCCACGGCGACCGAGGCGAACTTCAGGTAGTGCCACGCGATGGTGCGGCTGTCGTAACCGAGCGCCTTGAGCGCCGCGATCTCGCCGCGCTGCGTCTCCACCTGGCGCCGCAGGACGACGTTGAGGATGAAGGCCGCCACGGCGAGGAAGATCGCCGGCATGACCGAGCCCATCACCCGCTGCTGGGAAATTTCCTGGGACAGGATGCGATGGGAGACCTGGTCTTCGCGGGCGATCGCGCCGAGGGTGCCGTAGGGTCCCAGGATGCGGTCCAGGGTCGCGATCGTGGCTGGTGCCGAGGCCCCCGGCGCAAGGCGCACGCAGACCGAGTTGAAGGCGCCCTCCATCCCGTAGGCCGAAGCGAGGCTCGCCGCGTCCATCCACACCACGGCGAACCATTCGTCGTCGGGCATGCCGCCGCCGCGAGTGGCATAGACGAACTCGGGCGAGAGCACGGCGCCGGTGACCGTCAGGCGCTCGCGCTTGCCGTTCATGAGCACCGAGATCCGCGCCCCGGGCGTCAGGTGGCGCGCCTCGAGGAAGCGCTGGTTCACCACCACCTCCCCGCGCGCCCCGGGAGCCGGCCAGCGGCCGGCCTTGAGCGACAGGCGGTTCAGGGCCGGCAGGCGTGCGAAGTCCGCGCCGATCAGCCTCGCCACCATCGGCGGCTGCACCCCCGTCACGTCGAGCTGGGTGTCGCGCACGATGCGCGCCTCGGCCACCTCCACGCCGGGCAGATCGCGGATCCGCGGCAGCAGCGATTCGGGCGCGCGCTTGACGGTGGCGAACAGGTGCGCGAAGCGCGCCCGCTCGTAGTAGAGGTCACGGGAATCGCGCAGCGAGTCGTGCGTCGAGAAGGTGGCCACGAAGCCGCCGATGCCGCAGCCGATGACCAGCGCGATGGAAACGACCTGGCTGCGCAGCGACCACAGGTCGCGCAGCAGCTTGCGGTCGAGGGCGGCCAGCCGCCTCAAGGTCACCACCGGATCTGCGCCGCCGTCAGCTTGCGCCCGGGCCGTTCGATGGCCGCGATGCGGCCGTTGGCGATGCGCAGCACCCGGTCCGCCATCCCGGCGATGGCGGCGTTGTGCGTGATCACGACGGCGGTCGTGCCCAGCTCCGCGTTGATGCGCGCGATCACCTCCAGCACCAGGCGGCCGGTCTCGTAGTCGAGCGCGCCTGTGGGCTCGTCGCAAAGCAGGACGCGCGGTTGTTTGGCCACCGCGCGCGCGATCGCCACGCGCTGCTGCTCGCCGCCGGAGAGCTGGGCGGGGAAATGGTCCATGCGGTCGGCGAGGCCCACCCATTCCAGGGCCTGCGGCGCCGGCATGGGATGCACCGCGATGTCCGTGACCAGTTCGACGTTCTCCCGCGCCGTCAGGCTCGGGATCAGGTTGTAGAACTGGAACACGAAACCCACGTTCTCGCGCCGGTAGCGCGTGAGGCCGGCCTCGTCCGCGCCGGAAAGGTCGCGGCCCTGGAACAGGACCTGTCCCGTGGTGGGGGTGTCGAGGCCGCCGAGGATATTGAGCAGCGTGCTCTTGCCGCTGCCGGAGGGGCCCAGCAGGACGATGAATTCGCCGGACCGGACCTCCAGGTCCACGCCGCGCAGCGCCTGCACCTCGACGGGCCCGGTGCGGTAGGTCTTGCCCAGCCCCTCGACCTGGAACAGGGGGGCGTCACCGCCCGCGCGGACTTCATCGCCGCCGGGCGGACCCGCAGCCGGGGCGGCGGCGCGCGTGCGTGCGGGCCAGGGCAGCTTCATCGCACGCACCCCCCTTCCCGGGCATGCGCGCTCGTGCACGCGCGGGAAGGCGCGAAAGGCGTCGGAAACTTCAGCATGGCGCGAGTGTGGCGGCCCGGCACCCGCGCACCCTTGACGACGGTCAACATCCGCCCCGCCCGCCCCCCTCCCGGCCGACATTGATCCTCGTCAAGGCCGCGGCGGCACCCGGCGCGCATGATGCCGGGCATGCATACGCCCGCCAACAGGCCGGTCGCCGGCCGCCAGTTCCCGTGAAACGCCTGGCCGTGCTCACCAGCGGCGGTGACGCGCCCGGCATGAATGCCGCCATCCGCGCCGTCACGCGCGCGGGCATCCATGAGGGCTTCGAGGTCTACGGCGTGCGCCATGGCTACAGCGGCCTCATTGCCGGCGAGTTCCAGCCCCTGGGCGCGCGCGACGTCGGCGGCATCATCGATTCGGCCGGGACCTTCCTCGGCTCGACGCGTTGCGAGGCCCTGCGCACCGAAGCGGGGCGCGGGCAGGCGCTGCGCAACATCGAGGCCCAGGCGCTCACCGCCCTGGTGGTGATCGGCGGCAACGGCTCGCAAACCGGCGCCTGGGAACTCTCGCGCGCGGGCGCGCCGCTGATCGGCGTGGCCTCGACCATCGACAACGACGTCGTCGGGGCCGACCCGACCATCGGCGCGACCTCCGCGACCGAGGTGGCCATGGAGGCCATCGACCGCCTGCGGGTCACGGCGGCCTCCCTGCAGCGCACCTTCCTGGTCGAGGTCATGGGCCGGACTTCCGGGCACCTGGCGCTCGCAGCGGGCATCGCGGGCGGCGCGGAATACATCGTCATTCCGGAGGTCGAGACTTCGGCGGCGGAAGTCGCCCGCCACCTGCGCGACTCGCACCGCAGGGGCAAGCGCCACGCCATCGTCGTGGTCGCCGAAGGCGCCTCGCTGGGCGTCGACGCGCTCGGCGGATACCTGCAGGGCGAGGGCGCCGGCCTGGAGCCCGACTTGAGGATCACGCGCCTGGGCCACATCCAGCGCGGCGGCGCCCCCTGCGCGTTCGACCGCCTGCTCGCCAGCCGCCTCGGCGCCGCCGCGGCCACCGCCGCCGCCGCATCGCGCTTCGGCATCGTGCTGGGCCTGCGCCTGGGCGAGGTCGCCGAAACCCCGCTCGCCGACGTGGCAGGCCGGACGCGCCCCGCCGACCGCCGCCTGTACGCGCTGGCGACCGTGCTGGAGACCTGACCTTTCCCGCCCTGGCGGGACCTTCAAACCCAAGGAGGCACGATGAAGCTAGGAGAACTCTGCACCCCCACCGTCGCCTGGTGCGAATCCCGGGCAAGCGCCGCGCAGGCGGCGCGCCTGATGCGCGAGAAGCACGTCGGGGACCTCATCGTCGTCGACGATCCCGATGACGGGCGCGTGCCCCTGGGCGTGGTCACCGATCGCGACCTCGTCATCCAGGTGATGGCCAAGGGCCTCGACCCGGACGGCGTCAAGGTCGCGGACCTGATGCGCACGCCGGTGGTCATCGCGGACGAATCCGAGGACGCGGCCGCCGCCATCGCCCGCATGCGCCAGCACGGGGTGCGCCGGCTGCCGGTGGTCGGCAGCCGCGGCGCCCTGCGCGGCGTGGTCACGCTGGACGATCTGTGGGGCCGGCTGGCCGCGGAGGCGGCCGCGCTCGACGCCGTGGTGACCGAAGGCCAGCGCAAGGAAGCCAGGACGCGCCGCTAGGCGTCCCGCAGCAAGCTCTCGCAGGCCTCACCTGGCGCGCCGCGGCGGGCCGGGGCCGCCAACCCGCACGGAGGTCGACATGGCCGCAAAGGAACTGCTTTTTCACCACGATGCCCACGAAAAGGTGCGGCGCGGCGTCAATGCGCTCGCCAATGCCGTCAGGGTGACGCTGGGACCCAAGGGCCGCAACGTCCTGCTGCAGCAGAGCTACGGTGCGCCGGTGGTGGCCAACTCCGGGGTGGTGGTGGCCAGGGCGATCGAAATGGCGGACCCGTTCGAGAACATGGGGGCGCAGCTGGTGCGCGAGGTGGCGGCCAAGACCTCGGAGGTCGCGGGCGACGGCACCACGACCGCCACCGTGCTCGCACAGGCCATCGTCAACGAAGGCATGAAGTTCGTCGCCGCGGGCATGAATCCGATCGACCTGCGCCGCGGCATCGACCGGGCCGTCGCGGCGGCGGTGGACGAGCTGAAGAAACTCTCGCGCCCCTGCTCCACCGCGACGGAAATCGCCCAGGTGGCCAGCATTTCCGCCAACAATGACCGCTCCGTCGGCGAGATCGTCGCCCGGGCCATGGAAAAGGTGGGCAAGCAGGGCGTCATCACCGTGGAGGACGGCTCGGGGCTCGCCAACGAGCTGGAGGTGGTCGAAGGCATGCAATTCGATCGCGGCTACCTCTCGCCGTATTTCATCAACGCGCCCGAGCGCCAGTCGGTGACGCTGGAGGACGCCTACGTGCTCATCCACGACAAGAAGATCTCCTCGGTCAAGGAGCTGCTGCCCGTGCTGGAGGAGGTCTCGCGCGCCGGCAAGCCGCTGCTGATCCTCGCGGAGGACGTGGACGGCGAAGCGCTCGCGACCCTGGTCGTCAACGCGATGCGCGGCATCCTCAAGGCCTGCGCGGTCAAGGCCCCGGGCTTCGGCGACCGCCGCAAGGCCATGCTCGAGGACATCGCGGTGCTCACGGGCGGCACGGTGGTCGCCGAGGAGCTCGGCCTCAAGCTGGAAAATGCCCGGCTCGCCAACCTGGGCCGCGTCAAGCGGGTCGAGGTCGACAAGGAGAACACGACCCTCATCCACGGGGCCGGGGACGCAAGGGCCATCGATGCGCGCATCGCGAACATCCGCCTGGAGAAGGACAAGGCCACCAGCGACTACGACAAGGAAAAGCTCGAGGAGCGCGCCGCCAAGCTGGCGGGCGGCGTGGCGGTCATCAAGGTCGGCGGCGCGACCGAGACCGAGATGAAGGAGCGCAAGGTGAGGATCGACGACGCGCTGCATGCAACGCGCGCGGCGGTGGAGGAAGGCATCGTCCCCGGCGGGGGCGTCGCGCTGCTGCGGGTGCGTTCCGCGCTTGCCGGCCTGGCCGGCGAGAACGCGGACCAGACCGCGGGGATCCAGATCGTGCTGCGCGCGCTGGAGGAGCCCTTGCGCCAGATCGTGGCGAACACCGGCGCCGAACCCTCGGTGATCGTAAACGCGGTCGGCGCAGGCGCCGGAGCCTACGGCTACAACGCCGCCACAGGCGCCTTCGGTGACATGCTGCAGATGGGGGTCATCGATCCTGCGAAGGTGACGCGCAATGCGCTGCAAAACGCCGCCAGCGTCGCTTCCCTGATCCTGACGACGGACTGCATGGCGGCCGAACTGCCCCAGCGGGCCGCGGTCGCGGCGCCGGACCCCATGGCGATGTAAGCGCGCGGCGGCTAGCTCGAGTGTGGCGCCGCCGGGCGGGGCTGTCCGCACGCGCCCCGCTTGTAGGCCTCGAGTTGCAGGCGCATGGCATCGAAGGCGCTGCGGGCGGCGCCCTGGGCGCTGGCTTCCTTGGCCTGGCAGACGAGCTCGGCGCTGGGAACGCCGATCGTGACCCGGACGTTGTAGAAGCGTTCTTCCTGCCCGTCCCGCTGCGACAACTCCACCGCGACATGGCATCGCGTCACGCGCGCATGGGGCCGGCAGGTCCTGGCGGCGAGGCCGCGGATCAACCCGTGCAGGCCGTCGGAACGGGCCAGCCCGTGGAAGACGACCTGGACGGGGACCTGCATGGCGGCCTCAGCCCGGGCTGCCGCCGCGTGCCGCGCGCGCGCCCGGCGCAATGCCGCGACGGCGATTGGGAGCGATGGCCATGGCAAGCTTCATGGCGCAATCTTCGGCCGGCGCGGGATCTGGGCCATTGACGCAGGTCAACCGGGGCGCGCGCGCCCTCCCCTAGACTGCGGGGAAACCTCACTTCAGGGAGACGGCCATGCCATTGAGCCGCGAGCAATGCAGGGACCTGCGGGTCCTCCTCGAGAACCGCTACAACGCGCTGCTGGCCGAAATCCGGGCCGGCCGCACCAAGGCCGGCCAGGCCACCGCCCAGATGGCCGAATCGCGGTCCGATCCGGACGCGCGGGCCGCGGCGCTGCAGGCCACCGGGATCGCCGACGCCGAGCTGGGCCGCGACTGGCTCGAGCTCGAGTCCATCCAGCAGGCGCTCACGCGCATGGACAAGGGCGAGTACGGGACGTGCGCGGATTGCGGCCAGCCCATTGCCCTGCGCAGGCTCATGAACGCGCCCGCAGCCACCCGCTGCCTCGACTGCCAGCAGGCTTTCGAGCGGC
>DASZQJ010000174.1:0-23857 GCA_035549715.1 Burkholderiales bacterium | reverse complement strand
TCGAGGATCTGGTTGCTGTCTTGCGCGGCCGGTTGTTCTTTTTCCGTCATGTCGTCCCTGTCGTCGATTTCCGCAAATGGTCTAGAAGCGATGCTCCGCGTAGGCGCCGGTGCCCGGCACCTGCACGAACTCCAGCACGCCGTTGGTGATTCCCTGGGCCCGGCTGCCGCGATGGTGGCGGAACACGGTGTCGTTGAGGATTTCCGAGAGGTTCAGCGAAACGCCGGCATAGAGCAGGCGATGCGGGTCCGCGGGGTGGCCGTCGTTGGGCTCGTATCCCCGGGTGCCGTAGCCGACCGCGAGTTCGAGGTAGCGCGTCCAGGGCGAGCGCCGCAGCGACGGAATGCCCGCGGCCTTGGCCACCACGAAAAACGTCTGCCCGGAGTAGTCGGAAACCGGGTCGGCTTCACCGAGGCGTTTCGCATCGTCGGAGCGCCGGTAGCGGACGCGGAAGTCGAGCACGTCGTCCAGGGCCGGGTAACGCTCCTGCGCGTAGCCGAGGGCGACGCCCGCGATGCCCGCGAGGGCGTCCTCGTGGCTGAAGCCGTACTGTTCCGTGAGCCCGTCGAACACTTCGATCGCCATGAAGGTGCCGAGCGCAAGCAGGCCGGCCATGCGCATGGAGTCTTCGCGGCTGTTGCCGGCCCAGTCGAACGCCCAGGTCACCACCCGCGTGCCGACGTAAGCGGAAAAGCCGTGCCCCAGCTTGTCGGCGCCGCCCGAATAGGTGTTCGCGCCGAACCAGCCTTCGCTGACGGTGTGGAAGCCGCTGGCGTCGTCGCTCCACCAGTTTGCGGCGCCATACGCAGCGACCACGCCGGGCGCGCCCCAGAGCACCAGCCGGGTGCGAAAGCGGCGCGCATCCTCGGACAGGGCCTCATCCTCCGGTGCCGCCGCCGGGAGTTCCGGCAACGCCAGCCTCGCCTCGGGCCGGGCCTCCCCCGAGTCCTCCGCGGCCGGGTCCCGGGCCAGGGCTTCCGACGCCGCGCACAGCACGGCCAGGGTCGCGCCGACCATGGTCTGCCGCCAGGGCAGCGGGCGGCAACGACGGTGGCGGGCGCGGCAGCGGTCCATGGCCGGTCTCCTAGACACCCTGCTTGAGCGAGGCGCTGATGAAATCGTCGAGGCCGCCGTCCAGCACGGACTGGGTGTCGCCCTTTTCGACGTTGGTGCGAAGGTCCTTGATGCGCGACTGGTCGAGCACGTAAGAGCGGATCTGGTGGCCCCAGGCGATGTCGGTCTTGGCATCCTCGGCGGCCTGCTTCTGCTCGTTGCGCTTGCGCAGCTCCAGCTCGTACAGGCGCGCCTTGAGCATCGCCATCGCCTCGGCGCGGTTGCGGTGCTGGGAGCGGTCGCTCTGGCACTGCACGACGATGTTGGTGGGGATGTGCGTGATGCGCACCGCCGAGTCGGTCTTGTTGATGTGCTGGCCGCCGGCGCCGCTCGCGCGGAAGGTGTCCACCCGCAGGTCGGCCGGGTTGATCTCGACCTCGATGGTGTCGTCCACCTCGGGATACACGGTCACGCTGGCAAACGACGTGTGGCGCCTGGCATTGGAGTCGAAGGGCGACTTGCGCACCAGGCGGTGCACGCCGGTCTCGGTGCGCAGCGTCCCGTAGGCGTACTCGCCGGTGATCTTGAGCGCGGCGCTCTTGATGCCGGCCACTTCGCCCGGCGACTCTTCCAGCACCTCGATGCCGAAGCCCCTGCGCTCGCAGAACTTCAGGTACATGCGCTCCAGCATCGCCGCCCAGTCCTGGGCCTCGGTGCCGCCGGAGCCGGACTGGATGTCGAGGAAGCAGTTGTTGGGGTCCATCGGATTGGAGAACATGCGCCGGAACTCCATCCCGGCCACGACTTTCTCCATGCTTTCGATGTCCTGGGCGATCGAGGCGATGGCCGCCTCGTCGTTCTCGCCGCGGGCCATCTCGAACAGGTCGCGGGCATCACGCAGGTCCTGGTCGAGCTTCTCCAGCGTGCCGACCACGGCTTCGAGCTGCTTGCTTTCCCGGCCCAGGTCCTGCGCCCGCTTGGCGTCGTTCCAGATCGCGGGGTCTTCCTGCAGGCGGACGACTTCGCTCAGGCGGTTGCGCTTGCCTTCGAAGTCAAAGATACCTCCGCAGTTCCTGGGCCCGGGCGTCGATGTCCTCGAGCTGGTTGGCGATGGCATTGAGCTGTTCTGCGTCCATGGGTGGGGTCCGTGCGCTTGGCTTGTTTCCGAAGCGCCGGATTTTAACCGATCCGAACGCCAGGCCCGCCGGTTTCGGCGCCGCTTTTCACAGGATCGCAGCGGCGATCGAGAGGCCCACGCCCGCCGCCGCGGCGGGCGCAACGCAGCGCATGAACAGGGATTTGCCCGCCGTGGACAGCACCAGGCCCATCTTGAAGGCCGTATTGGCCCAGACCGCGAGGACGATGACGGTCACGACCTGCGCGGGCCCGATGCCCCCGCTGTTGTGCAGGCGCAGGCTCGACAGGGTGATGGCGTCGACATCCGTCAGGCCGGAAGCCACCGCCACGGCGTACAGGCCCGCCTCGCCGGCCACGTCGGACAGCCAGGCCGAGAGCACCAGCACGACCGCATACAGGAAGGCGAAGGTCAGCGCGGTGCGCAGCTCGGTCGGGTTCTTGATCTCCGGGACCACCGGGGTGCCGCCGTCCCGGTGGCGCCAGTGCACCCAGCCCAGGACGGCCAGCCCGGGCACGAGGCCCGCGGCGAGCACCGGCAGGACGACCTTGAGGACGGCGGGGGCCACCACCGCCGTGACGATGGCCAGGCGGACCAGCAGCACCAGGTTGGCGAGCACGATCACGGTGGCGGCCATGTCGTGCAGCTTGGGGTCCTTGCCGCTGTGCCGGGCGTAGACCAGCGTCGTGGCCGTGCTGGAGACCAGCCCGCCGAACACGCCGACGAGCGCGGCGCCATGGCCCGGCCCGACGATGCGCATGGCGATGTAGCCCGCCAGGCTGATGCCGGAGATCAGCACCACGATGGTCCAGATCTCGTAGGGATTGAGGACGCCGTAAGGCCCGTGCGGGCGGTCGGGGAGGATGGGCAGGATGATGAACGTGAGCACGGCGAACTGCAGGATCGAGACCTGGTCGCGGCGCTCCAGGCGCTCGGTGAAGCCGCGCAGCTCGGGCTTGAAGTAAAGCAGCAGGGTCATCACGATCGTGAGCATGACGGCCACGGCTTCCAGGCCCATCCAGACCAGGACGCCGAGGACGTAGCACACCAGCAGCGCGATGACCGTCGTGGCGCCCGAGTCCTCCTCGTCCTCGTCCCGGGCGTAGGCGACGATGATCATGGTGGCCACCGCCGCCAGGCCGGCGACGACCACGGCGACCGACTCCACGCTCTCGCCGATGAGCGCGCACAGCGAGCCGAACAGCGCGGTCAGGGCAAAGGTGCGCAGCCCGGCCTTGGCCTCCCGGTGGCGCTCGCGCTCCAGCCCGACCAGCAGGCCCAGGGCGAGGCTGGTCGCCAGGGCGGGCAGCCGTTCGAACTCGGTGCCTTGCAGCCAGCTCAGTTCCATGACGGTTTCCTCAAGATACGGGTCGCCAACCTGAATCTTGAACCACAGAGGACACAGAGGGCACAGAGGAAAAGGCAAGGCGAACTGTAAATTTTCCCGAACCGTGTGCGCCTGATATGGGCACGGACTCGTTTCATAAGTCTTTCTCTGTGTCCTCTGTGGTTCAAGTTTGAATATCAGTTCTTTGCAGGCTGCCAGTGCTCGATCACGAGTTGCAGGCTGCGCGTGCCATTGTATTCGTTGACCTGCACCCGGTAGACCGCCTCGATGCGCCCGGGCAGCGGGGCGGGGTCGCCGAAGCGCATCGCCTCCACCAGGCGATGGCCGTGGCGCAGGCGCGCCTTCACGTGGTTGCCGCCCACCACGCGCTGGCCCTCGACCTCGAAGCGGTCGTGAAAGGTCGGGGCGAGGAAGCCCTGGCCCCAGACCTGGCCTTCGATGGCCTCCGCCAGCGCCAGGTCCAGGTCCACCGGGAGCAGCGGACCGTCGGTCTCGATCAGGCGCTCCAGGTCCGCCGGCGTGAGCAAGCCGGCGACGACCTGCTCGAACGCCTCGCGAAAGCGCGGAATGTCGTCCACCCGGATGCTCAGGCCCGCCGCCGCGGCATGGCCCCCGAAGCGCAAAATCAGGCCGGGATGGCGTTTGGCGACCAGGTCGAGCGCATCGCGCAGGTGCAGGCCGCGGATGGAGCGCCCGGAACCCTTGGCCTCGCCGTCGCCCGCAGGCGCGAAGGCGATGACCGGGCGGTGGAAGCGCTCCCGCAGCCGGGCGGCGAGGATGCCGATCACGCCCTGGTGCCAGGCCGGGTCGTAGACGCTCAGCGTGAACGAGTCCGCGGCCTCGACGCGGTCCAGGCTCGCCAGCGCGCTTTCCTGCATGCCGGCCTCGATCTCGCGGCGCTCCCGATTGAGCGCGTCGAGCTGGCTCGCGAGCTGCGCCGCCTGGATGGGATCGCCCGCCAGCAGGCACTCGATGCCCAGGCGCATGTCGGTGAGCCGGCCGGCCGCGTTGAGCCGCGGGCCGGCGGCGAAGCCCAGGTCGTAGGCCGAGGCGCGCAAGGGGTCGCGACCGGCGATGCGCAGCAGCGCGTTGATGCCCGGGCGGGCGCGCCCGGCGCGGATGCGCCGCAGGCCCTGGTCCACCAGGATGCGGTTGTTGTCGTCCAGGCGCACGACGTCGGCGACCGTGCCCAGCGCCACGAGGTCGAGCAGATCCGCGAGGATCGGCTCGTTACGCTCGCCGAAGGCGCCGCGCCGGCGCAGCTCGGCGCGCAGGCCGAGCATCACGTAGAACATGACGCCGACCCCCGCGAGGTGCTTGCTCGGGAAATCGCAGCCGGGCTGGTTCGGGTTGACGATGCAGGCGGCGCGCGGCAGCGATTCGCCGGGCAGGTGGTGGTCGGTGATGAGGACTTCCATGCCGCAGCGCGCGGCTTCGTCCACGCCTTCCACCGAGGCGATGCCGTTGTCGACGGTGATGAGGATGTCCGCCCCGAGCGGCGCAGCCTGGCGCACGATCTCCGGGGTCAGGCCGTAACCGTCCTCGAAGCGGTTGGGGACCAGGTAGTTCACCCGCGCGCCCATCGCGAGCAGGGCCGTCATGCCCACGGCGCAGGCGGTGGCGCCGTCGGCATCGTAGTCGGCGACGATCAGCAGCCGCTTGCCTTGTTCGATGGCGTCGGCCAGGCGCTGCGCCATCGTCCCGCAGTGGAGCAGGCGCTCCATCGGCACCAGGCCCGCGAGCGCCGTGTCGAGCTGGGCGGGCTGCGCCACGCCCCGCGCGGCATAGACGGCCGCCAGCACCGGCGGGATGCCCGCTTCCATGAGCACGTCGAGTGCGGCCGGCGGCACTTGCCTCGCGATGATCCTCGGCGTCGTCATCGCGCCTCCCCGAGCAGGGCGGCGGGGGTCGCCTCGCGCCGCCAGAACCTGCGCAGGTCGGCGCGGCGCACCCGCCATTGCCGCGCTTCTCCCGCGGCCACCGTCGCGATGTCCACGCGGTCCAGCTCGCCGCGCGCCAGCGCCTCGAGCAGGGGCGCGGCCCCGTCGCGCTCGAGGTCGGCGAGCGCCAGACCGTCGGCCGCGACGTGCAGGCCAGCGGGCTCCGCGCGCGCACCGGTGGCGCCCTCCGGCACGCCGGAGAGCCGGGCGAGGCCGCGGTCCAGGGGGCGCGTCGAGTCCACCCTCGGCCATGGCGAGGTCGCGACCTGGGGCAGCGTGCCGCCGCCCCACAGCCACAGGCTGTTGATCGCGGGCAGGCCGCGCGCCTCGCGGGCATCATTGACCGGATGCTCGTGCAGCAGCATTTGCGCTTCGTTCATGAGGCGATGGAAGACCAGGCGATCCCGTCCGGCGGGAAGCAGGGGATCGACCGGGCGGCCCGCGGCCAGGTCGGGCGACGTCGTCCGCAGGTCCGGCGGGGCCGGGCAGCGCAGGTACCAGCCCGTGGCCGTCGGCGCGTGGACCTCGTAGCCCTCCGCGGCGAAGTGCCCGGCGAGCGCGGCGACCAGCGCGGCGGATTCCTCCGGCGCCACCACGAGCATGCGCGGCGGCATCATGAGCATCTGGTCGCGGCGCACCTGCATGTGGACGGGGGTGGCGCAAAGCCAGTAGCCGGCGCCGGGGTCACCCCCGTCGGCGAGCAGGGCAAGCGGGGCCGCGGGCCAATCCTGCTGGCGGGCCACGCCGAAGGCTTCGCACATCCACTGCGCGGGTTCGGCGCAGGGCCGGCGGGAGACGGCGCTGCGCGCCATCAGGCGTTCGAGCGCGGCAAGCCGGGGAAGCGGCGCCGATGCGTCGTCGGTGGGCGCCGAGGGAAGGAAGAGGGTGGCGTCGGGCACGCTGGGAAGGCTGTCGAAGGCGGGCCGAGTGTAGCACGCGCGTTCCCGCGGGCTTAGTGCGCCTCCGGGGAATGTGGCAGACTTCCGCACGCTGCTCCCATCCATGCCGCCGATGCCCCGCCGCCTTCCATGCTGACGCCCTACGAACTGTTCGTCGGGCTGCGTTACACGCGCGCCAAGCGCCGCAACCACTTCATCTCCTTCATCTCGGTCACCTCCATGCTCGGCATCGCGATCGGCGTCGCGGCCCTGATCGTGGTGCTGTCGGTGATGAACGGCTTCCAGAAGGAACTGCGCGCGCGCATCCTGGGCGTGGCCTCGCACGTGCAGATCGTGGGCATGGGCTCGGCCCTGTCGGGCTGGCAGCCGGTCGCCAGGGAAGCCGCCGCCCATCCGGATGTCGAGGCGGCGGCGCCCTACGTGATGGCGCAGGGACTGCTCTCCCACCGGCAGGCCGTGCAGGGCGCGCTGATCCGCGGCGTGCTGCCCGAAGCGGAGGACAAGGTCGCGGACGTCGGCGCCCACATGCGCTCCGGCAAGCTGGCCGACCTGCGCGAGGGCCGCTTCGGCATCGTGCTGGGCAGCGAGCTCGCCATGAGCATCGGCGCGCGCAAGGGCGACAAGGTCGTGGTGATCGCGCCGCAGGGCCAGGTGACGCCGGCCGGGATCATGCCCCGCCTGAAGCAGTTCGAGGTGGTGGGAATCTTCGAGGTTGGGATGTACGAGTACGACTCGGGCCTGGCCTTCATCCACCTCGCTGACGCGCAAAAGCTGTTCCGGCTCGACGACAAGGTCTCCGGCGTGCGCCTGAAGCTGCACGACCTGTTCCGCGCCCCCGCGGTGGCGCGCGAGCTCACCGAGTCGCTGCGGGCCGACGTCTACGTCACCGACTGGACCCGCAGCCACGCCAACTTCTTCCGCGCCGTGCAGATCGAGAAGCGGGTGATGTTCATCATCCTGCTGATCATCGTGCTGGTGGCCGCCTTCAACATCGTCTCCACGCTGGTGATGGCGGTGACGGACAAGCAGGCGGACATCGCGATCCTGCGCACCCTGGGGGCCGCGCCTTTCGAGATCATGAAGGTGTTCATCGTCCAGGGCGCGCTGATGGGCGTGATCGGCACGCTGGTCGGGGTGGCCGGCGGCATCCTGCTGGCGCTCAACATCGACGTCGTGGTGCCGGCGATCGAGCGCGCGTTCGGCGTCCAGTTCCTGGCCAAGGACGTCTATTACATCAGCGACCTGCCCTCCGACCTGCACCTGTCCGACGTCACCGCCATCACCGTGACCTCGCTGGTGCTGAGCCTGCTCGCCACGCTCTATCCCAGCTATCGCGCCTCGCGCATCAATCCCGCCGAAGCCCTTCGTTATGAATGAGGCGCCGCGCCATGAGTGAAACCGTCCTGTCCTGCCGCGGCCTGCAGAAGACCTTCCGCCAGGGCGACTACGCCGTGCCGGTGCTGGGGGGCGTGGATTTTTCCATCGGGCGCGGCCAGACCGCGGCCATCGTCGGCGCGTCGGGGTCGGGAAAGAGCACGCTGCTGCACCTGCTGGGCGGGCTCGATGCCGCCAGCGCCGGCGAGGTCACGGTGCTCGGCCAGCGCCTGGACACGCTCAACGAAACCGACAAGGGCCGCCTGCGCAACCGGGCCCTGGGCTTCGTCTACCAGTTCCACCACCTGCTGCCGGAATTCACCGCCCTGGAGAACGTCGCGATGCCGCTGCTCATCCGGCGCCTGCCGGCGCAGGAGGCCTCGAGCCGCGCGCTGCGCGTGCTGGAGCGCGTCGGGCTGGCCGCGCGCACGACCCACACCCCGGGCGAGTTGTCCGGCGGCGAGCGCCAGCGCGCCGCGCTGGCGCGGGCGCTGGTCACGGAGCCGGCGTGCGTGCTGGCCGACGAGCCCACGGGCAACCTCGACCGCCGCACGGCCGAAGGCGTGCTGGACCTGATGCTGGAGCTGAACCGGGAACTGTCGACCAGCTTCGTCGTCGTCACCCACGACCCCGCGATCGCGGGCCGCATGCAGCGCACGCTGGTGCTCGAGGACGGCCGGCTCAATCTGGAGCGGTAAAGCCTACCCCCACCGCAAAGGCGCGAAGGGGAACGCAAAGAAAACGGGAATCAGGGGAGCGGGATTCCGGGATCGCAGCCCGGATCGATGATTCCACGCTGTCGGCGTCGCCAGGCTGTCGTCCCTCTATATTCTTGCCTTCCTTTGCGACTTCTTTGCGCCTTCGCGCCTTTGCGGTGAGGTGTAGCCCCCCGCCTTAGACGCCGGCGGGAATGGGGTCGAGCGAGCGCCACAGGTACCAGGTCGCCACGGTGCGCCAGGGTTGCCAGCCGGCGGCGATCTGGCGGATCTTGAGCTTGGAAAGGGGCTTGCCGTTGTTGTAGTGCAGGCTCATCGCCCGCTGCAGGCCGATGTCGTCGGCAGGCAGGATGTCCGGGCGCATCAGGTAGAAGATCAGGAACATCTCGGCCGTCCAGCGGCCGATGCCCTTGACGCGGGTGAGCTCCGCGATGAGCTGCTCGTCGTCGCGATCGCTCCAGGCCGCCTGGTCGATCGTGCCGTCCAGGAATTTTCCCGCGAGGTCGATCAGGAAGTCGGACTTCTGGCGCGAGAGGCCGCAGGCGCGCAGGCGCGTGGGATCCATGCGCACGATGGCCGCCGGTCCCAGCGCGCCCGCCGATTCCAGCAGCTTCTGCCAGACGCCCTCGGCCGTCTGCACCGAGATCTGCTCGCCCACGATGGAGCGGGCCAGCGTGGCGAAGGCGTCCTCGCGGCTTTCCAGGTTGGGGCCTTCGTGGTTGCGCACCAGGATCTTCAGGACCGGGTCGCGGCGGACCAGTTCCTCGGTGGCTTCGTTCCAGTAGGATGGCGTCATAGGTTGCGGCGGCATGACGTCTGGGGACGCAGAGTATAAGCGATCCCGGTTGCGCGCCGGTGACGCGTCAGCCCGGGCGCCGCGCCCGGCAGCGCTTGTTCCAGGCCAGTTGCACGTGGATCCGCCACGCGGCCAGGACCAGCAGGTAACCCAGCACCGCCAGGATGAGGCCGAGCAGGACCAGGCCGAGCACGAACGGCTTGCCCAGGGAGGACATCCATTGCACCAGCGCCGGCACCCAGTCGACCAGCGGCAGGTTGAGGATGTCGATGTCCGCCCGCGGCACCTGCGCGGCCGCCCCGCCCGTGACGAGCACGCCCAGCTTGTACGCCACGTAGTAGATCGGGACGATGGTGAGCGGGTTCGTGTACCAGGTCAGGATCACCGCCACGGGCAGGTTCACCCGGAACAGCACCCCCAGGATGGCGGCCGACAACATCTGCAACGGGCCGGGAATCAGGCCGCAGAACAGCCCCACGGCGACGCCACCCGCCACGGACTTGCGGTTCAGGTGCCACAGGTTGGGATGGTGCAGCGCCGAGCCGAGGAAAGCGAGGTACTTGTTGCCACGGATGCTTTCGTGGCTCGGGAGGTATTTTCGGAAGTACTTGCGAGGCATGAGCTTGGCGGGATGCGCTTGGCGGATTGTACCGGAAGCCTTCGCCGCGTCCGCCCGCTCGAGCCGGGGATTGGCGCCGCATGATCGGGATCGGGGCGGCTTTCGTGCTCGGCGCCTGGTGGCTGCAGCAGCAGGCGCTGCTCCCGGGTCTGGCCGGCGCGGCCGGCCTGGTTCCGCTGGCGGTGCTGGCGCTGCTGTTGCACCGGGCGCGCGCCGTTTCGCTGCGCATCGCCGCGCGCATGCTCCTGCTCGGCGCATGCGGCATGGCGGGCTTCCACTGGGCCGCCGCGACGGGCGCCTGGAAGCTCGGAGACGCCCTGGATCCGGCCTGGGAGGGGCGCGACGTCGAGCTGCGCGGCGTGGTGGCCGAAATGCCGCAGCCGTTCGAGCGCGGGCTGCGGTTCCGCTTCGACGTCGAGCAGGCCTTTACGCTCGGCGCCACGGTGCCCCGGCACATCTCGCTGGCGTGGTATCGGCCGGAAGAGGGCGGGGAAGCGCCTGGTTTCCGGGCCGGGCAGCGCTGGCGCCTGACCGCCCGGCTGCGCGCGCCGCACGGGACGGTGAATCCGCACGGCTTCGACTACGAGGCCTGGGCGCTGGAACGCGACCTGCGCGCCGGCGGTTACCTCGTGCGCGACCCTGCGCCGCGCCTGGAGGGCGAGTCCTTCCGGCCGGGCTATCGGGTCGAACGCCTGCGCGAATCCATTCGCGCGCGGCTGCTGGCGGCGCTGGCCGACCGGCCCTTCGCGGGCGTCATCGTCGCCCTCGTGGTCGGCGACCCGCAGGCCATCCCCCCGGCGCAGTGGCAGGTGTTCACGCGCACCGGCGTCAACCACCTGATGAGCATCTCCGGCCTGCACATCACCATGGTCGCCAGCCTCGCCTTCCTGGCCGTGCTGCGGCTCTGGCGGCGGACGCGCCTGGCCCTTTACCTCCCGGCCGTGCGCGCGGCGACGGCCGCGGGCCTGCTGGCCGCCGTCGCCTATGCCGCACTCGCCGGCTTCGCCGTGCCCGCCCAGCGCACCATTTATATGCTCGCGGTGGTGGCCATCGCGCTCTGGATGGGCTGGTCGACCCGGCCTGCCACCGTGCTCGCCTGGGCCGCCACTGTGGCCGTGGCGATCGACCCCATGGCGGTCGTCGCGCCGGGCTTCTGGCTGTCGTTCGGCGCGGTCGCGGTGCTCATGCTGGCGGGCGCCGGACGCCTCCGGCCGTCGCACTGGGCGCTGACCTGGTTGCGTGCGCAATGGGCCATCACCATCGCCCTGGTGCCGGCGCTGCTCGCGATGTTCCAGCAGGTTTCCCTGGTGTCGCCGCTCGCCAACGCCTTCGCCATTCCCGCCATCAGCCTGGTCGTGGTGCCCCTGTCGCTGCTGGCGGCCCTCGTGCCCGTGGACGCGCTGGCCATTGCCGCCCATGCGGTGATGGCGGCCTGCATGGTTCCGCTGCAATGGCTCGGCGACCTGCCCGCCGCCGTCTGGCAGCAGCACGCGCCCGCCGCGTGGACGATCCCCCTCGCCGTGGCGGGCGCCGCCTGGATGCTGTTGCCGCGCGGCGTGCCGGCGCGCTGGGTCGGCGCGTTCCTGTTCCTGCCCATGCTGATGCAGGCCCCGCCACCGCTTCCGCCCGGCAGCGCCCGGGTGACGGTGCTCGACGTCGGCCAGGGGCTCGCGGTCGTCGTGCGCACGGCCGGACATGCGCTGCTGTTCGACGCCGGTCCGGCGTTCTCGGGGGACATCGACGCCGGGGAGCGCATCGTCGTGCCCTACCTGCGCGGGGAGGGCATCGCGAGCCTGGACGGCATGGTGGTGAGCCATGACGACCTCGACCACAGCGGCGGCGCGCTGTCGGTGCTGCGCGCGATGCCGGTGGGCTGGCTGGCGTCGTCGCTGCCGGAAGGCCATGCGGTCCCGGCGGCTGCCGCGGCGGCGCGTCGCTGCGTCGACGGCGAACGCTGGACGTGGGACGGCGTGCGCTTCGAGATGCTGAACCCGGAACCCGGCAGCTATAATTTCACCGAGCTGAAGGACAACGATCGCAGTTGCGTGCTCCGCATCGTGTCCGCCCACGGCAGCGTGCTGCTGCCCGCCGACGCCGAGCGCGACGCCGAGCGGGGCCTGCTGCAGCGGCACGGGGAAGGGCTGCGGTCCGACGTGCTGGTCATTCCCCACCATGGCAGCCGCACGTCGTCCACGCCGGCATTCGTCGCCGCGGTCGCGCCCCGCCTGGCGATCGTCGCCGCCGGCTACCGCAATCGCTTCGGCCACCCCCATCCGGCGGTGGTCGCATCGTACCGGCGGCAGGGCACGCGCCTGCTGCGCACGGACCGTTCCGGCGCCATCGTGCTGGAGCTGGGCGAGGGCGGACTGGACACCCGCGAATGGCGCCGGCTGGAGCGGCGCTACTGGCGATCGCGCCCGGACGCGATCGAGGAAACCGATGGTCAAGGTCAGTGAAATTCCCCGCGAGGCCGAGTCGGCAGGCTGGCTGCAGTCCCTGACGGGACGGCTGCCGCCCGCGGAGCAGGCGCTGGTGGCCCGCGCCGACGCCTGGTCGCGGGACCATTACGACGGCCGCCGGCACATGGACGGCGTGCCGCTGCTCGACCACGCACGCGGCGCCGCCGGGGCGCTGTCGGGCCTGCGCGTGGACGGGGAGGCCCTCGCAGCCGCGCTGCTGCTCGGCGCGCCGCTCGCCTCCCGCGAAGACCGCGAGCGCTTCGAGGCGGCCTTCGGCCCCACGGTGCTGGCGCTGGTGCAGGGCGTGCAAAGCATGGCGCAGATCCAGGTCCTGCGCGGGCGGGTGCAACAGGCAACGGACCGCGCGGCCCAACTCGAGTCCCTGCGCAAGATGCTGCTCGCCATGGTGCAGGACATCCGCGTGGTGCTGATCAAGCTGGCCGACCAGCTGCAGTGCATGCGCGAACTGGTGCGCCACGACGACGAGGCCCTGCGGGCCGAGGCCGCGCGCGACACCTTCGACCTGTTCGCGCCGCTCGCCAACCGCCTCGGCATCTGGCAGTACAAGTGGGAACTGGAGGACCTGGCGTTCCGCTGCACCGACCCGCAGACCTACAAGGCGCTCGCCGGCCAGCTCGACGAGAAGCGGACCGCGCGCGAGGCCTATCTCGCCGACGTGACGCGCATGCTGCGGGAGGAACTGGCGCGCGCGGGCATCGAGGCCGAGGTCACCGGCCGGCCCAAGCACATCTACAGCATCTGGAAAAAAATGCAGCGCAAGGGCGTCGGCATCGAGGACCTGTTCGACGTGCGCGCGGTGCGGGTGCTGGTGGCCGACGTCAAGGACTGCTACGCCGTGCTGGGCCTGGTGCACAACCTGTGGACCCCGATCCCGCGCGAGTTCGACGACTACATCGCCCGTCCCAAGGCCAACGATTACCGGTCGCTGCACACCGCCGTGGTCGGCCCCGAGTCACGCGTGCTGGAGGTCCAGATCCGCACCCAGGAGATGCACCAGCATGCCGAGCTGGGGGTGGCCGCGCACTGGAAATACAAGGAAGGCGGCCGCGGGACGGGCAGCGCATTCGAGCAGAAGATCGCCTGGTTGCGGCGCGTGCTGGACTGGCGCGACGAGCTGGGCGATGCCGGCGAGCTCGCGGAGTACTTCAAGACCGAGCTGTTCCAGGACAGCGTCTACGTGGTGACGCCGCAGGGCCGGGTGGTCGACCTGCCCAGGGGCTCGACGCCGGTGGACTTCGCCTACCACCTGCACTCCGAGCTCGGCCACCGCTGCCGCGGCGCCAAGGTCAACGGCCAGATCGTGCCTCTGACCTACGTGCTCTCGAACGGGCAGCGGGTCGAGATCATCGCGGCGAAGGAGGGCGGGCCGTCGCGCGACTGGCTCAACCCCGCGCTCGGCTACCTGAAGAGCCACCGCGCGCGCACCAAGGTGCGCCAGTGGTTCAACAGCCGGCAACTGGCGCAGGCGGTGGCGGAAGGGCGGGCGGCGCTCGAAAAGGAACTGCAGCGCCTGGGACGCACCGGCCAGAACCTGGAGGAGCTGGCCGGCCGCATGGGCTTCGGCAAGGTGGACGAGCTGTTCGCCGCCCAGGCCCGGGGCGAGGTGAGCCCGCGCCAGCTGCTCGCCGGGCTGGGCATGGAGGCCGCGGCCAGCGAGCCGCAGGCGCCCGCCGCCCCGGCGGCCCCGCCGCACCCGCGGCCGGGGTCGAGCGGGGTGCTGATCGTGGGCGTGGACAAGCTGCTCACGGTCCTGGCGCGCTGCTGCAAGCCGGTGCCGCCGGATCCGATCGTCGGCTTCGTCACGCGGGGGCGCGGCGTCACCATCCACCGCCAGGATTGCGGCAACGTCGCGCGCCTGCCGGCGGAGCGCCTCATCGAGGCGGACTGGGGCAAGACCGGTGAATCGCGCTTCCCGGTGGACGTCGAGATCGTGGCCGGCAGCCACCCCGCGCTGATGCGCGACATCCTCGACGTGTTCACCCGGGAAAAGGTGCGCGTGGCCTCCAGTGCCTCCTACAGCCAGGACCTGAGCGCGCGCATGGCCTTCACCCTGGAGGTGGGGGACCAAGCGCAGCTCAGGCGCATCCTGTCGATCGTCCGGGAGCTGCCGGGCGTGGAGTCCGCGCGCCGCCGCTGACCCCGGTTTGAATGGCCGCAAGCTTTCCGCTAGAATCCGCCGTTCCCGTAGGCGCGTAGCTCAGTTGGTTAGAGCATCACCTTGACATGGTGGGGGTCGTTGGTTCGAATCCAATCGCGCCTACCAACGGATCCGAGGACAAGGGGCAGGGCCATGTTTCGAACTTGCACCACGACGAAGCCGCATCTCGCCTGAGCCCCTTTGCCTGAATTGCTGAAACGAGTCTGTAGGAAAAAGTGCGGCTAGCCCGCACTTTTTTTTTGGTATCCGCATGCCCGACATCCGACTGCCCGACGGTTCGAAAAAGTCCTTCGACAAGCCCGTGAGCGTGGCCGAGGTGGCCGCCTCCATCGGCGCCGGCCTCGCCAAGGCGGCGCTCGCCGGCAGGGTCGACGGCAAGCTGGTCGACACGTCCTTCGTCATCGACCGCGACGCGGACCTGTCCGTCGTCACCGACAGGGATCCGGCCGGCCTCGACATCCTGCGGCACTCCACCGCCCACCTGCTGGCCCATGCCGTGAAGGAGCTGTACCCGGAGGCCCAGGTGACCATCGGCCCGGTGATCGAGGACGGCTTCTACTACGACTTTTCCTACAAGCGCCCCTTCACCCCGGAGGACCTGGCGGCGATCGAGAAACGCATGGGCGAGATCGCGAAGCGCGACATCAAGGTCCGGCGCGAGGTCATGGAGCGGGACAAGGCGGTCGATTTCTTCCGCCGGCAGGGCGAGGAATACAAGGCGCAGATCATCGCCGCCATCCCCAGCAACGAGCCGATTTCCCTGTACGCGCAGGACAACTTCACCGACCTGTGCCGGGGGCCGCACGTGCCTTCCACCGGCAAGCTCAAGGTGTTCAAGCTGCTCAAGGTCGCCGGCGCCTACTGGCGCGGGGATTCGAAGAACGAGATGCTGCAGCGGGTCTACGGCACCGCCTGGGCGAAGAAGGAGGACCTCGACGCCTACCTGTTCCGCCTCGAGGAGGCGGAAAAGCGCGACCACCGCAAGCTGGGCAGGCAGCTCGACCTGTTCCACACCCAGGACGAGGCGCCCGGCATGGTGTTCTGGCACCCCAAGGGCTGGGCGATCTGGCAGCAGGTGGAGCAGTACATGCGGCGCACGCTCTCCCGCCACGGCTACGACGAGGTGCGCACCCCGCAGGTGATGGACCGTGCCCTCTGGGAACGCTCCGGGCACTGGGAGAACTACCGCGAACTGATGTTCACCACGGAGTCGGAAAAGCGCGACTACGCGGTCAAGCCCATGAACTGCCCCGGCCACGTGCAGATCTTCAACCAGGGCCTGAAAAGCTACCGGGACCTGCCGCTGCGCCTGGCCGAGTTCGGCGCCTGCCACCGCAACGAGCCCTCCGGGGCCCTGCACGGGATCATGCGGGTGCGCGGCTTCACGCAGGACGACGCCCACATCTTTTGCACCGAGGACCAGGTGCAGGGGGAGGCGGCCGACTTCATCGACCTGCTGCAGCGGATTTACGCGGATTTCGGCTTCCTGGAGATCCTGATCAAGCTGTCCACCCGGCCGGCCAAGCGCATCGGCTCGGACGACACCTGGGACCGGGCCGAGGGTGCCCTGAAGAACGCGCTCGATGCCAAGGGCTTGAAATGGGACGTAAATCCGGGGGAGGGGGCGTTCTACGGCCCCAAGATCGAGTTCTCCCTCAAGGACTCCATCGGCCGGGTCTGGCAATGCGGCACCCTGCAGCTGGATTTCGCCCTGCCGGAGCGCCTGGACGCCGAATACATCGCCGAGGACAACAGCCGGCGCCGCCCGGTCATGCTGCACCGGGCGATCCTGGGCTCCCTGGAGCGTTTCATCGGCATCCTGATCGAGAACTACGCCGGTGCCATGCCGCTTTGGCTGTCCCCGGAGCAGGTCGTGGTCCTGAATATCTCCGAACACCAGGCCGGCTACGCCGAAAAGGTGGCCCAGGCACTGCGGGAGGCCGGCTTCCGGGCTTTCGCGGACTTGAGAAACGAGAAAATTACTTATAAAATTCGGGAACATAGTTTGCAGAAGCTGCCTTACCAGGTCATCGTCGGTGACAAGGAGGTGTCTGCAAACGCGATTGCCGTACGGAACCGAGCGGGCGAAGACCTCGGCCAGATGTCGCCGGCAGCATTCATCGAGCGACTGAAATCCGAGCTGCCCACATCGGCAGGTGCGGCTTAATTTTTTTGATGGAGGCGGTCTTATCGCTCAGGAACGGGACGTCAGGATCAACGCGGAGATCACCGCACCGGAAGTGCGGCTGATCGGAGTCAAGGGCGAATCGCTCGGCGTTGTGCCCATCGCGCAGGCGAATGCGATGGCGGAGGAACTGGAAATCGATCTGGTCGAGATCGCGCCGACGGCAAAGCCGCCGGTGGCGAGGCTGATGGATTTCGGCAAGTTCAAGTACAGCGAGGCCAAGAAGAAGCACGAGGCCAAGCTCAAGCAAAAGCAGATCCAGGTCAAGGAAGTGAAGTTCCGCCCGGGCACGGACGAGGGCGACTACCAGATCAAGCTTCGCAACCTGATCCGGTTCCTGTCGGAAGGCGACAAGACCAAGATCACGCTGCGGTTCCGCGGCCGCGAGATGGCGCACCAGGAATTCGGCGTGAAGCTGCTGGAGCGCGTCAAGGCGGATCTGCTCGAGCACGGGGTGGTCGAGCAGTTCCCGAAGATGGAAGGGCGGCAGATGATCATGGTGCTGTCGCCGAAGAAAAAGCAGTAAGCAGCAGAAGCAAGGCAGCAAACGGCGCGGTCCGCGCCCGCCCCGGCGGGCGGCAGGGGCCCCCGAACAAGTGATTGCCAGGCCATGAAAGCGTCCCGCCGGGACCGCCTGCAGTCAGGCTAAAACGAAGGAAGAGTCATGCCCAAGCTCAAATCCAAGAGCGGCGCGGCCAAGCGTTTCAAGGCGCTCGGTAGCGGCAAGTTCAAGCGCACGCAGGCCAACCTGCGGCACATCCTCACCAAGAAGTCCACCAAGCGCAAGCGCCAGCTCCGCGGCGCCACCGCCGTGCACGCGTCGGACCACGCGCACATCCGCGCGATGCTCCCGTACGCGTAAGGGGAGGAGACCATGCCAAGAGTCAAACGTGGAGTCACGGCGCACGCGCGCCACAAGAAGGTCCTCGACAAGTCCAAGGGGTACCGCGGCCGCCGCGGCAACGTTTACCGGATCGCCAAGCAGGCGGTCATGCGCGCCGGGCAATACGCCTATCGCGACCGCCGCCGCAAGAAGCGCGATTTCCGCGCCCTGTGGATCGTGCGCATCAACGCCGCGGCCCGGGAGTTCGGCCTGACCTACAGCACGCTGATCAACGGCCTGAAGAAGGCGTCGGTGGAGGTGGACCGCAAGATGCTCGCCGACATCGCCGTGTTCGACAAGGCGGCCTTCGAGAAGATCGCGGGCCAGGCCAGGGCGAGCCTCAACGCATAAGGCCGAAGCACGACAGAAAAGGAGGCTCGCGAGCCTCCTTTTTTTATCCCCCCTAACGAGAACATGCAGGATCTCCAGGCAATCGTCGACGAAGCACGCCGGGTATTCGCGGACATCGCGGAAGCCGCGCAGCTCGAGCAGGCCAAGGCGCGCTACCTCGGCAAGGCCGGGGTGCTGACCGAGCTGCTCAAGGGCCTGGGCAAGCTGCCCGCCGAGCAGCGCCCCGCGCAGGGCGCCCGCATCAACCAGGCGAAGGTCCAGATCGAGGAGGCGCTCGCCGCACGGCGCGAAGCCATCCAGAACGCGGCCCTCGACGCCCAGCTCGCGCAGGAAGCGCTGGATGTGACCCTGCCGGGCCGGGGCCGCGGCCGCGGCGGCGTGCACCCCGTGATCCGCACCTGGCAGCGCGTCGAGCAGATCTTCCATTCCATCGGTTTCGACGTGGCCGACGGCCCGGAGATCGAGACCGACTGGCACAACTTCACGGCGCTCAACCAGCCGGAGAACCACCCCGCGCGCTCGATGCACGACACCTTCTACGTGGAAGGCGGGCTGCTGCTGCGCACGCATACCAGCCCGATGCAGGTGCGCTACGCGCGCATGCACCAGCCGCCGATCAAGGTCATCGCGCCAGGGCGCACGTACCGCGTCGACAGCGACGCCACCCACTCCCCGATGTTCCACCAGGTCGAGGGGCTCTGGGTCGACGAGGACGTGAGCTTTGCCGACCTCAAGGGCGTTTACACGGACTTCCTGCGGCGCTTTTTCGAGTCCGACGACCTGCAGGTGCGCTTCCGCCCGTCGTTCTTCCCGTTCACCGAACCGTCCGCGGAAATCGACATGGCCTTCGACAGCGGGCCGCTCAAGGGGCGCTGGCTGGAGATCTCCGGCGCCGGGCAGGTGCACCCCAACGTCATGCGCAACTTCGGCCTCGACCCGGAGCGCTACGTCGGGTTCGCCTTCGGCAGCGGCCTGGAGCGCCTGACGATGCTGCGCTATGGCATCGACGACCTGCGCCTGTTCTACGACGGCGACCTGCGCTTCCTGCGCCAGTTCAACTGAGGGCGCACGCATGCAATTCTCCGAGCAATGGCTGCGCGCGCTGGTGAATCCGCCGATCGGGACGGACGAACTCGCCCACCTGCTGACGATGTCGGGCCTCGAGGTCGAGCACGTGGCCGGCGTGGCGCCGCCTTTTGCCAACGTGGTCGCCGCGAAGATCCTCAAGGTGCAAAAGCATCCCAACGCCGACCGCCTCAAGGTCTGCGAGGTCGACGCGGGACAGGGGGCGACGCTCAACATCGTGTGCGGCGCACCCAATGCGCAAGCCGGCATGGTCGTGCCCTGCGCCCTGGTGGGCGCGAAGCTGCCCGGCGAATCCCCGGACAAGCCCGTCGAGATCCGCGCCGCCACCATGCGTGGGGTGGAAAGCCGCGGCATGCTGTGCTCGGCGCGCGAACTGGGCCTGTCGCAGGACCATGGCGGGCTGCTGCCGCTGGCGGGGGACACCCGGCCCGGCACGGATGTCCGCGAAGTGCTCGCCCTCGACGACAAGCTGCTCACCCTGAAGCTCACCCCCAACCGCGCCGACTGCCTGTCGGTGCTGGGCGTGGCCCGCGAAGTCTCGGCCCTGACGGGCGCGAAGCTCCAGGCCCCGGAAGTCCAGCCCGTACCGAAGCAGTCGGACAGCCGCTTCCCCGTGAAGATCAGCGATCCCGGCGGGTGCGGGCGCTTCACCGGCCGCGTCATCCGCGGCGTCGACGCCGGGGCACCCACGCCGGAATGGATGAAGCAGCGCCTGGAACGCGCCGGCCAGCGCTCCATCTCCGCGCTGGTGGACGTCACCAATTACGTGATGCTGGAACTGGGCCGCCCGCTGCACGTGTACGACCTCGACAAGCTCAAGGACGGCATCGACGTGCGCTTCGGCCGCAAGGGCGAGCAGTTGAAGCTGCTCAACGAGCAGACGGTGGCACTCGACGAGACCGTGCTCGCCATTACCGACGCCAGCGGCCCCATCGGGCTCGCCGGCATCATGGGCGGGGACGGCACCAAGGCCGACCTCGACACCCGCAACATCTTCCTCGAGGCCGCGTTCTTCTTCCCGGAGGCGATCGCCGGGCGGGCCCGCCGCTACAATTTCACCAGCGATGCCTCGCACCGCTTCGAGCGCGGCGTGGATTTCGACAACAACGTCGCGGGCATCGAACGCGCGACCCGGCTGATCCTGGACATCTGCGGCGGGCAGGCGGGGCCGGTCGACGATACCGTGGCACGCCTGCCGCCGCGCCCGCCCGTGGCCATGCGCGTCGCGCGCGCGCGCAAGATCATCGGCGTGCCGCTGGCGGCGGATGACATGGCGGGCGTATTCACCCGGCTGGGTTTGCCGTTCCAGCGCGAGCAGCGGGGCGCGGAGGAACGCCTCGTGGTGACCCCGCCGTCCTGGCGATTCGACCTGGAAATCGAGGAAGACCTGATCGAGGAAGTGGCGCGCGTGCACGGATTCGAGCGCATCCCCGCCAACCCGCCGCAGGCGCGCGCCGCCATGTCGCAGACGCACGAAGCCCGGCGCAGCCTGCACGACCTGCGCGCGCGACTGGCGGCTGCCGACTACCAGGAGGTGGTGAACTACAGCTTCGTGGAAGAGGACTGGGAAGCCGACCTCGCCGGCAATCGCGACCCGATCCGGCTGCTGAACCCCATCGCCAGCCAGCTCGCCGTCATGCGCACGACCCTGCTGGGAGGGCTGCTCGCCAACGCCCGCTACAACCTGAACCGCAAGATCGACCGCGTGAGGGTGTTCGAGGTCGGGCGAGTCTTCCGGCGGGATGCCAGAATCATGGACGGGCCGCTCGATGTCGGCGGCATCCACCAGCCGATGCGCATCGCGGCGCTGGCGCACGGCCTGGCCCTGCCCGAGCAGTGGGCCGAGCAGCCGGCCCGGCCGGTCGATTTCTTCGACGCCCGGAACGACCTCGAGAACCTGCTATCGCCGCTGCAGGCGAGCTTCGAGCGGGGCGTCCATCCGGCACTGCATCCCGGCCGCAGCGCCCGGGTCCTCCTGGACGGACGGGAGATCGGCTTTGTCGGGGAACTGCACCCCAACTGGCGCAAAAAGTACGAATTACCGGGCCCAACGGTCGTCTTCGAGGTGGAGGCCGACGCCCTCCGGACCCTGGGCCTGCCGGCCTACACCCCGATGTCCAAGTTCCCGCCGGTGCGTCGCGACCTCGCCGTGACGGTCCCGGAAGGGGTGGCCGTCCAGGCCATGATCGACGCCATGCGCCGCGGCAGCCCGGCCATCGTGCAGGAAATCGCGATATTCGACGTTTACCGCGGCGGCAGGATTCAGAGTGGAAAAAAAGGTCTTGCTTTCCGTGTGTTATTGCAAGATACTCAAAAAACACTTACAGATGAAGAGGTAGATGCCGCACAGCGGGCATTACTTCAGATTCTGGAGGAAGAATTCGGTGCAACCCTCAGACAATAAAGGTGAATCCATGACGCTGACCAAGGCGGACCTGGCCGATTTGTTGTTCGAGAAAGTCGGCCTGAACAAGCGCGAAGCCAAGGACATGGTGGAGTCCTTTTTCGAGGAGGTCCGCATCGCCCTGGAAAGCGGTGATGGCGTGAAGCTCTCGGGCTTCGGCAACTTCCAGCTCCGCGACAAGCCGCAGCGCCCGGGCCGCAACCCGAAGACCGGGGAAGAGATTCCCATCACCGCACGTCGCGTGGTCACCTTCCACGCGAGCCAGAAACTGAAGGCCATGGTCGAGAAGAATTACGGTGGACAGCAGCAGCAACAGCAGCAGCCCTAAGCCGCAGCTGCCCCCGATCCCCGCCAAACGCTACTTCACCATCGGTGAAGTGAGCGAGCTATGCGGCGTCAAGCCGCACGTGCTGCGCTATTGGGAGCAGGAGTTCACCCAGTTGAAGCCGGTGAAGCGGCGCGGCAACCGCCGCTATTACCAGCACCACGAAGTGCTGCTCATCCGCCGCATCCGCGAACTGCTGTACGAGCAGGGTTTCACCATCAGCGGCGCCCGCGCGCGCCTCGACGAATCGGCCGTGCAGGGCAAGCCGCCTGCGGCCGCCAAGCTCACCCCGGCGCTCCTGCGCCGCGAACTCCAGGGCATCCTCGACCTGCTGCGCGCCTGAATCGCCTTCCGCGACGAGGCTGCGATATAATCGGCACTCGATTCGGGGCGTAGCGCAGCCTGGTAGCGTACCTGCATGGGGTGCAGGTGGTCGGAGGTTCAAATCCTCTCGCCCCGACCAGATTTCCAGTACAAGGGAAGGCGCCGGAAGATCCGCGAGCATGAACGGACGGGAACACCGCATTTCGGCACCCTTCGTTCCCCGGCCCGCCGTCCGTCCCGGCCCCCCGTGCGCATCCTGCTGAGCAACGACGACGGCTACTTCGCGCCGGGGCTCGCAGCGCTCGCCGAGGCGCTCTCCCCGCTGGCCGAAGTGGTGGTGGTCGCGCCCGAGCGCGACCGCAGCGGCGCCAGCAACTCCCTCACCCTCGACCGTCCGCTGCAGGTGCGCCGTTCCTACAACGGCTTCATCCACGTCAACGGCACGCCCACCGACTGCGTGCACCTGGGCGTCACCGGCCTGCTGGACCAGCTGCCCGACATGGTCGTTTCCGGCATCAACCACGGCGCCAACATGGGCGACGATACGATCTATTCCGGCACGGTGGCCGCGGCGACCGAGGGCTTCCTGCTCGGCATTCCTTCCATCGCCGTGTCGCTGGCGAGCAAATCGGCGGGCAACTATCCGACCGCAGCCCGGGTGGCGCGCGGGATCGTCGAGCAGTTCCGGCGCCGCCCGATCGGGTTCCCGGTACTGCTCAACGTGAACGTCCCCGACATCCCCTACGAGCAGCTCGCCGGCACCGCGATCACGCGCCTGGGCCGGCGCCACAAGGCCGAACCGGTCGTCAAGCAGGTCAATCCGCGCGGCGACACCGTGTACTGGATCGGCGCCGCCGGCGAGGCGCAGGATGCCGGGGAGGGCACCGACTTCCACGCCGTGGCGAACGGGCACGTGTCGGTGACGCCGCTGCAGATGGACCTCACGCAATACGCCAGGCTCGACAACGTGCGCGCCTGGATCGAAGGCGCCCTGGAGCGGGCATGACGGTCAATCCGCGCCTGTCCGGCATCGGCATGACCTCGCAACGCACCCGCATGCGCATGGTGGAGCGCTTGCGCGACCAGGGCGTCAAGGACGAAGTGGTGCTCAACGCGATGGGGGAGGTCCCCCGCCACATCTTCGTCGACGAGGCGCTGGCAAGCCGCGCCTACGATGACGTCTCGCTGCCGATCGGCTTCGGCCAGACCATCTCGAATCCATTCACCGTGGCGCGCATGGTGGAGCTCGCGCGCGGCGGCCGGCCGCTGGGAAAGGTGCTGGAAATCGGCACCGGCTGCGGCTACCAGGCGGCGGTGCTGTCGCGCGTGGCCAAGGCGGTCTACTCGGTCGAGCGCCTCGCCGGCCTGCTCTCCAAGGCGCGCGTGCGCCTGCGCGAACTCGGCGTGCGCAACGTGAAGCTGAAGCACGGCGACGGCCACGCAGGACTGCAGGAGGCCGGGCCCTTCGACGCCATCCTCATCGCGGCCGCGGCGACGCACCTGCCGGAACTGCTGGCCGCACAGCTTGCCGAAGGAGGCAGGCTGGTCCTGCCCCTGGGCACGCGCGAGCAGCGCCTGGTCCTGGTCGAGCGCAATGCCGGCAATTTCACCCAATCGGTGCTGGATGAAGTGAAGTTCGTTCCCATGATCGCGGGGGTTTCCGCTTGACCGCACGCATCGCGGCGCTCGCGCTGGCGGCGGCATCCCTGCTGCCGGGCTGCATGACGTCGACCGCGCCGGCGCCGGTGTTCGACCGCTCGCCCGGCGCCACGCCGCCGGCG
>DASZQJ010000173.1:0-2541 GCA_035549715.1 Burkholderiales bacterium | reverse complement strand
ACATCAGGTGCGAGTTGATGTAGTCGGGCTGCACGTTGAGGAAGAGATTCGGCAAGTGCATTTCAGCCCGATACAGGGTTCGTCTCTCGTGATCGGACAGGCCGCGGAAGGGAGGGCACCGTGACGTTCCATCGAGTGTCAACGTGGTGGCGCCAGGCTTGTATTCGGGCCGGGAAGAAAGATCCTCGTGCAACCCCCAGGCGCCGGCCTCCTTGTACGCCGTGACGATGCGCACCAGCTCGGGGTGCACGGGCGGGCAGTGGAAGCATTCGGAGAAGTTCTCGCACACGAGCTTCCAGTTCGCCTTCACGTCCGCGACGATGCGCTTGCCGATCCTCAGGCCGCCGAGGCCGTAGGCCTCCAGGCCCGCGGGCGGCTCGAACGGCGGCTCGCCGTCGATGCATGCGAAGACGAAGCCGCCCCAGGTCTTCACCGCCACGCGATGGAGCGGGAACGCCTTCATGTCGAAGTCCGGGGTTTCCATGCGTCGCGGGGTGGCGATCAGGTTGCCGGACAGGTCGTAGGTCCACGCGTGGTACGGGCAGACGATCCGGTGGCGCTCGAAGCGTCCCTGTTCCGTCGTGCACAGGACGGAGCCCCTATGCCGGCAGGTGTTGTGAAAGGCCTTGATCCCCCCGTCGCGGCAAAGGATCAGTGACTGGTCGCCGATCGCGACGCGCTTCCAGTCCCCCCGGTCCGGGATTTCTTCCTCGCGGGCGACCGCGATCCAGCCGCGGTACCAGAACGCCTCCATCTCGCGCACGTAGTGTGCGGGGTCGCGATACCACGCCGCCGGAAGGCCCGGTTCCAGGCGATCGAGGGCGACGCGGCCGGGGGCGCCTGCGTTCATGCGCCGAGGATAACGCCTAGCGGCGCAGGATCGCGGGCACCGCGTTGTCCATATTGCCGAACAGCGACTTCATGTCCGGCAGATCGTCGAGCTTCGTCACTTCGCCCTTCAGCTCCCCGCGCCATGCCACCCGGCCGGTGGCCGCCTCCGCGATCTCGACCCGCAGGTTCACGGCGGACATCGCCATGAAAAGGGGAACGTTGGCGAGGAAGAGGTTGCCGAGCGCCTTGCCGGTGCTCCACGGCTTGCGCACGTACCGCAGGGAAACGACGTACCCGTCGACGGCTCCGGCGCTCGCACGGTCTGTCGCCAGGACGGTGTCGTAGCCCTTCACGTCGCGCAGGTAATCGGCGATCGCTGCCTGCAGCCTGACTGCCGCTTGTTCGCGCCGTGCCTGCCAGTCGACACTCGAGCGCTCTTCCTCGGTCGTGTCCACCTCGATGACCGGCGCCAGGATCGCGAGCCTGGCGAGGCGCCCGACCGACGAAGCAGGGCGGGAAACCTCCGCCTGCCAGGTCACGGGCGTGACGGTCTCGCTGGTTCGCCAGTCCGTCGAGCAGGCGGCGAGGCCGAGAAGCACACCGAGCGCAGCCGTTCGCTTCACGGCTTCCCCTCCCGGCGCAGGGAGGCGAGCCGCGCCACGGCGAGGGCGGCGATGACCTCGGCGTACTCTGCCGCGACAACGCTGACCAGGCGGCCGTCCTCTTCGGCGAACCGGTCGAGGAAGGCGCACTGCGGGGGCGGTGCGTCCCGCGTCGAACGCGCCGGCCCGATGGACAGGCTTGCGCGCTCGAGCTCCTTCCCGTCGAGGTGGACGGCGAGCTCCGTGGCAACGATCATGCAGCCCCAATCCGCGCTTTGCCCGATCACGCCGAAGGTCTGAATCGTGAGCGCGACCTTGGCGGTGCGCCCTTCGGATTGCGGCAGCGCCGCGGCGGCCCGACGCTGCAGAGCGGCATCCACGGCCGCCGGGAAGCCGGCGCGTTGCAAGGATGCCGAGAGCGCCGTCAGGATGCGTCGCTGGCGCTCGGCCATGACCATGACTCCGGGAACCAGGACCACGCCGCCCACGATGAGGCCGCTGGCGAAGAAAGGCGGAGCCATCGCGCCCAGCATTCCCGACACGGCCCCCAGGCCCGCGAACACGCCCCATTCGGCCGAAGGATCGGCCGGAACCGCCGGCTCGGATGCCGCGCGCACCGAATACTCGAAGCGCCCGATGCCGGGCTCGTCCGCCAGGGTCGGGGGCGCGGCAGCGGCAATCAGCAGCGCCAGCAGGGCGAACGGGCGGATCGGCATGAAGCAAGGCTAGGTCGCCTTTCTCCGGGCCCTTTGATCTCGCGCAAAGAGGCTTTCCGGCGAATCCTTGTCAAGGCAACGCTCCGCCGCTATAGTCGCGGCATGCAACAGGTTCTCCTCTCCGGCCTTCTCTCCCTGGCGCTCCTCGCGCTGGCCGGCCTGCTGCTGCGCCCCGCGCGCTAAAAACCCCCCACCACAATCCGGGCTTCGACCGATCCGCTCACAAGGCGGACAGGGACAGGACCATCCTCTTTCAGGGAACGTGCCATGAGCAGCGACAACTTGATCATCTTCGACACCACCATGCGCGACGGCGAGCAGAGCCCCGGCGCGTCCATGACGAAAGACGAGAAGCTGCGCATCGCCAAGGCGCTGGAGCGGATGAAGGTCGA
>DASZQJ010000172.1:0-31810 GCA_035549715.1 Burkholderiales bacterium | reverse complement strand
CGCGCGACTTATTAGGTCAATCCTGAACCACGGAGGACACGGAGGGCACGGAGGAAGCTGAACGCGGAAGCCCTGCCTGGCGGTCAGAACTGGAAACGTGCGGGCCGTTGGAGTCGTCGTTTCCCGGCATCGAAGTGAATTCCTCGAGTCCCCGGGGCTCTCCGTGATCTCCGTGTCCTCCGTGGTTCAGAAATAGCGAGGAGAAAGCAATGCAGAAAACCTATCCCGTCACCCGCACCGAAGCGGAGTGGAAAAAGCGCCTGACGCCGGAGCAGTACCAGATCATGCGCGAGCACGGCACCGAGCGCCCGGGCAGTTGCGCGCTGCTGCGCGAGAAGCGCCCCGGGAAGTTCTCCTGCGCGGGCTGCGACGCGCCGCTGTTCGAGGGCAAGCGCAAGTTCGAGAGCGGCACCGGCTGGCCCAGCTTCGACGACCCGATCGATGGCTCGATCGAGACTTCCACGGACCGCTCCTACGGCATGGTCCGCACCGAGGTGCATTGCGCGACCTGTGGCAGCCACCTGGGCCACGTGTTCGAGGACGGCCCGCCGCCCACGCACCTGCGCTACTGCATCAACGGCGTGGCGCTGAACTTCACGCCCGACTGATCACGCAGGCCGGGGCGACCGGCGCCGGGCGTTTCGCATGGCGGGACGGCCGTGCCTGCCTGCGCGATTCTCCTTTCCCGACGGCACTTCCCGGGCCGTCACCGTTTCGCGACAGGAAGAACCTGCAAGGTGAAATCTTCCGCGGGCGCGCCGAACCGACCCTTGCCCTGTGGGTCAGACCCCCACCGGCCCGCCATTCCCGTTTCGGATAAGTCATAGTCGGCGCGAGGCGCCACCGCGGCGCCCCGCGGCCGCGGGGAAGGACTACCATGGCGCCACGCCGGCTCGAGGCAGCGAACCCCACAGGAGGAGCCAGGAGCATGATGCAGGCAAAACAAAAACACCGGGACCGCGAGTCCTCCCCTCAACGCAGCAATGGAATCACCCGGCTGCCCGGTTTCGAGCGCCGCGAATCGCACGGCGCCGGGCGCCGCCTCACCGATGCTTCGGGCCTGCGCGCCCGCGACGTGCCGAGGATTTCCACCGTCGAGCGCGAAGCGCTGGTGGCCGGGCTGACGTCGCCATCGCCGCGCATCTCCTCGAAGTACTTCTACGACGCGCTGGGCTCGCACCTGTTCGAGGCGATCACGCGGCTGCCCGAGTACTACCCCACCCGCACGGAAGCGGCCATCTTCTCGCGGCACCGGGAGGCGATCGCCGCCTCGGTGGGCGCCGGCCGCGTGCTGGTCGACCTCGGCGCGGGCAACTGCGCCAAGGCCGCGCGCCTGTTCGAGTCGCTGCGGCCCGCGCAGTACGTCGCCGTGGACATCTCCGAGGACTACCTGCGCGACGCCATCGACGACCTGCGCCTGCGCCATCCCGGCATCGCCATGACGGCGCTGGGCCTGGACCTGTCCGCCGGCCTCGCGCTGCCGCAGGCCGTGCCCGGGCAGGGCCGGCTGTTCTTCTATCCCGGCTCCTCCATCGGCAACTTCACGCCGGAGCAGGCGGGCGCGTTCCTCGCGCAGGTGCGGGACCAGGCCGGCGACGACGGCGGCTTGCTGATCGGCGTGGACCTGGTGAAGCCCAAGGCCATCATCGACGCGGCCTACGACGACACGCTCGGCGTCACGGCGGCCTTCAACCTCAACGCCCTCAACCACGTGAACATGGTGCTGGGCGCGGACTTCGACCTGCGCGAATGGCGGCACATCGCCTTTTACGACCCCGACCTCTCGCGCGTCGAGATGCACGTCGAGACCCGGCTCGAGGTCGAGGTGCGCTGGCCGGGCGGATCGCGGCGCTTCGAGGCGGGCGAGCGCATCCACACCGAAAACAGCTACAAGTACCGGCGGGAGGATTTCGGGGCGATGTTGCGCAAAGCCGGCTTCGCGCGGGTGGAATCCTGGACCGACCGGCGCCACTGGTTCGCCGTCTTCCACGCCTCGGCCCGATGAGTACGGCCCAATGAGCACGGCGCGCCGGGGGATGCGGCAATGAACGACCCACGCGGCCTCGACAGGGGCGAGGCGACCTTCCGGCCGGCCGACGCCGCCGCGCTGCGGGAGCGATTCGCCCGGGTTCGCGCGCTCACCCTCGAGCTCGCCGCGCCGCTGTCCGCGGAGGACGCCTGCGCGCAGTCGATGCCGGACGCGAGCCCGGTCAAATGGCACCTGGCGCACACGACGTGGTTTTTCGAGACCTTCGTCCTGGAGACATTCGAGCGCGGCTTCCGTCCCTTCCTCGCGGCGTTCCGGGTGCTGTTCAATTCCTACTACAACGGCGTGGGCGAAAAGCATCCGCGCCCGCGCCGCGGCATGCTGACCCGACCCGCCCTCGCCGACGTGCTGCGCTACCGGCAGGACGTGGAGGCCCGCGTGCTGGCGGCCTTCGACGCGCACGGCGGCAACGCCGGGTTTCGCGCGCTGGTCGAGCTGGGCCTGCACCACGAGCAGCAGCACCAGGAACTCATCCTCACCGACGTCAAGCACCTGCTCGCGCAGAACCCCCTCCACCCCGCCTACTTGCCCGCCGTGCACGCCCCCTCCGCGGCCGCGCCGGCGCTCGACTGGACGGGCTTCGAGGGCGGGATCGTCGAGATCGGCCATGCGGGAGAAGGCTTCAGCTTCGACAACGAACTGCCCCGCCATCGCCAGTACGTCCAGCCCTATTCGCTGGCCTCCCGCGTGGTGACCAACGGCGAGTACGCCGAATTCATCGAGGATGGCGGCTACCGCGAGGCGCAGCTCTGGCTCTCGGAAGGCTGGGATTGGGTGCAGGCGAACGCACTGGCCCATCCCCTCTACTGGCAGGGCGAGAAAGGCGAGTGGCGGGAGTTCACGCTGCGGGGGCTGCAGGCGCTCGACCCGGCACGGCCCGCCACCCACCTGTCCTACTTCGAAGCCGAGGCCTACGCGCGCTGGGCCGGCGCCCGCCTGCCGACCGAGGCGGAGTGGGAGCACGCCGCGGCCGCGCGGCCCGTGCAGGGAAATTTCCTGGCGACGGATCGCCTGCATCCGCAGCGCGCGCAGGGCAACGGCCTCGCGCAGATGTTCGGCGACGTCTGGGAATGGACGCAATCGAGCTATGCCCCCTACCCCGGATTCCGTCCGGCCGCCGGCGCGATCGGCGAGTACAACGGCAAGTTCATGGTGAACCAGTACGTCCTGCGCGGCGGCTCCTGCGCCACGCCCGAAGGCCACGTGCGCGCCAGCTACCGCAATTTCTTCCCCGCCGGCGCCCGCTGGCAGTTCTCGGGGCTGCGCCTGGCCCGCTGACCGGAGGGCATGCCGGCCGCATGCCGCCGCCGGCCCCTCGCGGGCGCGGCATTCCTGGCGCCTTGAAACCTCCCGCGCAGTCCACTACGCTGGCGTCTGCGTCGCGTCCGCGGCGAACATCCAGGGGAGAAAACGACATGGCCATCGATCCGTACGCCGCGCCCAAGGCGCCCATCGCCGATGCCCGCACGCCCGGCAGCGATGGCAACTTCGTTCCCGAAGGACAGGGCGCCCGCGGCGGCGGCTGGTCCTGGATCAGCGCAGGCTGGGCGTTGTTCGCGCCCCAGAAGGGCACCTGGATCGGCATGTTCGTGATTTTCGCCGTCATCATTTTCGTGCTGAGCTTCATCCCCTTCCTGGGCGCAATCGCGCTCTACATCGTCGGGCCGATCCTGCTCGGCGGCGTGATGCTCGGCGCCGACGCCGTGCGCCGCGGCGACACCATGACCGTCGGCCACCTGTTCGCGGGCTTCAGCAACAACACCGGCAAGCTGGTGGGCATCGGCCTGTTCGCGCTGCTGGCCTTCATCGGCGTCATGGTCGTGGTCGCGCTGATCTTCGGCATGTCATTCGTGTCGCTGCTCATGAATTCGGGCGGCGGCAACGCCGATCCGGCCGCAGTGGCCGCCATGGGCCTGACCATGCTGCTCGCGGTGCTGGTGATGTTCGCCCTCATGCTGCCGATCTACATGGCCCTGTGGTTCTCCTACCCGCTGGTCATGTTCAACGATTTCGCCGTGGGCCAGGCCCTCAAGACCAGCTTTTTCGCGTGCCTGAAGAACATCCTGCCCTTCCTGGTCTACGGCATCGCCGCCATGGTCCTGGCGGTCATCGCGTCGATCCCGCTGGGCCTGGGCTGGCTCGTGCTGGGCCCGGTGCTCATGGCGAGCCTCTACACGAGCTACCGGGACGTCTTCTACCGCGACTAGGACGCCGACGTCCCGCGGGGACGCCCGACCTTGCTGGACACCACGGCCCGCATCGGAACGCCCGAGGGCATCGAGCTCACGCTGCGGGTGGCGGGGCCGGTGCCCCGCGCGCTCGCCTGGGTGCTGGACGTCCTGGTCCGCGGCGTCCTGCTCGCACTGATCGGCATCATCGCCGGCCTCCTCGGGCAGTTCGGGACGGCGATCATGCTGCTGTCGATGTTCCTGCTCGAGTGGCTCGTGCCGGCGTGGTTCGAGGTGAACTGGAACGGCGCCACCCCCGGCAAGCGCGCGATGGGCCTGATGGTGCTGCATGACGACGGCACGCCCGTGCGCTGGTCCGCAGCGCTGACCCGCAACCTGCTGCGCGCCCTGGATTTCCTGCCCGCCTTCTACTTCCTCGGCTGGTGCTCGATGGTGAGCAACCGCGATTTCAAGCGCCTCGGCGATTTCGCGGCCAACACGCTCGTCGTCTATCGTGACGACAAGCCGCGGCCGCTGGAGATCCCGCAGGCCCCGCCCGCCGCACCGCCCCATCCGCTCCCGGCCTCGGAGCAGCGCGCGATCCTCGACTTCGCGGAGCGTTCCGCGCGCCTGACACCCGAGCGCTCGGCGGAAATCGCGGAGATCGCGCAAAGCCTCGTCGGCAGGCGCACCGGCCCCGAGGCCACCGGACGACTGGTCGCGATCGCCAACCACCTGGTCGGACGCCGGTGAAGCAGGCCGCCTTCGAGCAGCGCCACGGCGGCGAGATCCGCCGGTTCGAAGACTGGCTCGGGCGCAGGCGAACCCCCGCCGGCGCGCAGGGGCCGGCGGGGCCCGCGCTGCCGGACATCGAGGTCCCCGCCGCCTATCGCCGCCTGTGCCAGCTCCTCGCGCTCGCGCGCGACCGGCAGTACAGCCCGGACCTCATCGAACGGCTCAACCAGCTCGTGCTGCGCGGCCATCACCTGCTCTATGGGGCGCGCGGCGGGCGCTCCGCGCGCATCCTCGCCTTCCTGGCGGGCGGCTTCCCGCGGCTGGTACGCGAGAACTGGCCGCTGGTCGCCGCGAGCGCGCTGCTGTTCTTCGGGCCTGCCCTGGCGATGATCGCCGCCCTGCTCGCCAACCCGGACTTCATCTATTACCTGCTCGATCCGGCGCAGGTGGCCCAGTTCCAGGGCATGTACGACCCGGCCAGCACGCGCCTGGGCCAGCGTGACTCCGACGACAACGTGATGATGTTCGCGTTCTACATCTGGAACAACGTCAAGATCGGCTTCCAGACCTTCGCCACCGGCATGGCCTTCGGCCTCGGCAGCGTCTTTTACCTGGTCAGCAACGGCCTGACGATCGGTGCGGTCGCCGGCTACCTCACCGCCGTCGGCCACGGCGTGCCCTTCTGGTCCTTCGTCTCCGGGCACAGCGCGATGGAGCTCGGCGCGATCGTGCTGTCGGGCGCGGCGGGGCTGAAGCTGGGCGGCGCGCTGGTCGCCCCGCGCGGCCTGTCGCGCAGGCAGGCCCTGGTCCAGGCGGGCCGGCCCGCGGTGCAGATCATGTACGGGGCCGCGCTCATGTTCCTGGCCGCGGCCTTCATCGAGGGCTTCTGGTCGCCGCTCACGACCTTCCCGCCGGAAACCAAGTACGCCGCGGGCCTCGGCATGGCCCTCCTGGCCCTGCTCTACTTCACGCTCGCGGGGCGCGGCCGTGGAGCTTGACCGCGTCACCGTCGCGCTGCGCCCGCGCAACGCCTGGGAAGCCCTCGACCTCGGCTTCCAGATGGCGCGCGAATGGTGGCGCCCCATCTGGGGCGTGTGGCTTTCGCTCTACCTGCCGGCGGCCGCGATCCTGCTCTTCGCCTTCGCCAACAAGTTCCATGCCCTCCTGCTGCTGTGGTGGCTCAAGCCGGTGTTCGATCGCGCCGTGCTGCATGCCGCCAGCCGCGCGGTGTTCGGAGAGCGCATCGGCGTCGCTTCCACCCTGCGCGCCTGGCGCGAATGGCTGTGGTCGGGTCTCGCCGGCGGCCTGACGCTCGGACGCCTGGACCTGGCACGCTCGTTCTCGATGCCGGTATCGACGCTGGAGCGGCAGCGCGGGCGCGCGGCGAGGAAGCGCCGCAGCGCGCTGGCCGCGCGCACCCGTGGCACCGCGGTGTGGTTGACGGTGGTCTGCTACCACCTGGAAATCGTCGCCATGTTCGCCCTCGTGGCCCTCGTGGCCATGCTCGAGCCCACGGCGGCCGACATGGTGCCGGAGGCGGCCTACGACGACGAGCTGCTGGGCGCCCTGCGGCAATTCCTCGAGTGGAGCCTGCAGGACGTCGTGTACTACGTGATCGCCGTCTGCCTGGTGGAGCCCTTCTACGTGACCGCCGGGTTCGCCCTGTACCTGAACCGGCGCACGATCCTGGAGGGCTGGGACATCGAGCTGCAACTGCGGCGCATGGAGCAACGGCTGCGGGGCGCGGCCGCGGCGGCGATGCTGGCGCTCGCGATCGGCCTCGGGTTTGCCGGGGCGCCCTCCCCGGCACAGGCCCAGGACGCGTCGCAGGGGCAGGAACCGGCGCCGCCGTCCCAGGGCGAGGCGAAGGCGGCGAAATCCGCGCAGCAGGAAATCGGCGAAGTGCTCAAGGCGCCGGAGTTCGGCACGGAGCGCGAAGTCAGGCGCTGGCGCTACGTGGGCGAGATGCCCAGGCCGGCGCAGCCGCCCAACGCCGGGGGCCCCTCGAATTTCCTCGGCAACCTGATGCTGTTCCTCGCCGACGTTTCGCAGGGCGTGCTGTGGGTGCTTGCCGGCATCGCGATCGTGCTGGTCCTCTACGCGCTGTACCGCTACATGCCTGCGCGGGAGCCGCGCGGGCCGCGCTATCGGCCGCCGGACACGCTGTTCGGCCTGGACGTCGCGCCCGAATCCTTGCCCGGGGACGTGGCCGCGGCCGCGCTCGCCGCCGCGCGGGCGGGCAACCCGCGCGCGGCCTTGTCCCTGCTGTACCGGGGCGCGCTTTCCGCGCTCGTCCACCGCTACGAGGTCGCGCTGCGGGCCGGGGACACGGAAGGCGACTGCGTGCGGGCGGCCGCGACGCGGCTGCCCGAGGACGGCAGCCGCTATTTCCGCGAGCTCGTCGCCGCCTGGCAGGGGACGGCCTATGCGGCCCGGACGCCGGGAACCGAGCGCATCGAGGCCCTGTGCGCCGGCTGGGCCCGGCACTTCGCCGCGGGGGCGCAACCATGAGCCTGCGCCAGGCGCTGGTGTGGATGCTGCTCGCGGCCATCGTCGCCAGCGGCGTGGCGCTGTTCCTCAAGAACTTCGAGCAGGCCACGGAAAAGGTGCATACGGGCCTGCGCGGCGAGGCGCTGCGCAACCCGTGGCTGGCCGCACAACGCCTGACCGTGCGCATGGGCGGCAGCGCCCGGCAGATCGTCGCGCTGCCGGACCTGCGGACCCTCGATCCCGCGTCGACGCTGGTGATGCCCGCACGGCGGCAGGTGCTCTCGCCGTCGCTGCGCCAGTCGATCGCGAGCTTCGTCACGCAGGGCGGGACCCTGCTCGTGGAAGCCGAGCCGGTGGGCTTGCCCGACCCCTTGCTGGACCTGCTCGGCGTGCAGCGGTTCGCCGTGAATGCCGGGACCGCCGGCAAGCCCTGCAAGGACGACGAGCCGTTCGAGGTCGTACTGCCGCACCATGAAGCGGCCGCACGCGTGCACCTGGGCCGGCACATGCGCCTGGCCGCGCGTGACCCGGTCTGGTCGTACGACGGCGGCTGCGGCACCGCGCTCCTGGTCCTCGAACGCGGAGAAGGGCTGGTGATCGCCGTCAACGACCTGCATTTCGCCGCCAACCGCGGCATCGGCCAGGCGCAGCATGCGCAGTTCTTCTGGGACCTGGCCGCCGCCGGCGGCGACGCGCCGGTGATCCAGTTCTTCCATCGCCCCGGGAAACTCCCGCTCTCCGGCTGGCTGCGGGAGCATGCCTGGGCGCCGCTTGCCGGCCTCGCCCTGCTCGTCGCACTCTGGCTCTGGTCCGTGGCGCCGCGCTTCGGGCCCGTGGCGCCGGATCCCGTGCGCGACCGCCGCCGGCTGCTCGACCACCTGCGCGCGAGCGGCCGCTTCCTGTGGACCAACGGCGGGGCGCCGCGGATGCTCGAAGCCGCGCGCGACGCCTGCCTGCGCCGGATCGCGCGCGCGCACCCCGATTTCCTCGCCGCTTCCGACGCGGAGCGCCCGCAACGCCTGGCCGAGCTGCTCGGCTGGCCCGAGGCGCGCGCGCGCCGGCTGCTCGCCCCCGCCAGCGCCGGCCGCATGGCCGAGTTCATGGATATCGTCGCCCTCTACCAGTCCGTCCACGAACACTTCGCGCGCAAGGCGCGCGCCAACCCAGGGAAACCCAGATGACCCCCCTTTCCGATACGCAGCTCAAGCAGGCCCACGACATCGCCTCGGCCATGCGGGCCCAGATCGGCCGCGCCGTCGTCGGCCAGCAGGACACCGTCGACCAGGTGCTCGCCGCGCTGTTCGCGGCGGGCCACGTGCTGATCGAGGGCGTGCCCGGGCTGGGCAAGACCCTGCTGGTGCGCGCGCTGGCCAAGACCTTCGGCGGCAGCTACGCGCGCATCCAGTTCACGCCCGACCTCATGCCCGCCGACGTGACCGGGCATACCCTCTACGACCAGCGCAGCGGCGCCTTCACCACCCGGCGCGGGCCGGTATTCACGCAGCTGCTGCTCGCCGACGAAATCAACCGGGCCCCGGCGAAGACCCAGGCCGCGCTGCTGGAGGTCATGCAGGAGGGCCAGGTGACCATCGAAGGCACGTCGCATGCGCTCACCCCGCCGTTCATGGTGCTGGCGACCCAGAACCCGATCGAGCAGGAAGGCACCTACGCGCTGCCCGAGGCCCAGCTCGACCGCTTCCTGCTCAAGGTGCGCATCGACTATCCGCCGCTGGAGGAGGAGCTCGCCATGCTCAAGCGCGTGACCACCACCCAGGTCGGGGAAAAGCTCAACGTCGAGCAGGTGGGCAGCCTGATCCAGCCCGAGCACGTGGTCAGCCTGCAGACCCTCGCCGCGAACGTCGCCATGGACGACGCCGTGCAGGATTACGTCGTGCGCATCGTGCGTGCGACACGCACCTGGAACGGCGTGGCTGCCGGTGCGGGCCCGCGGGGCGGCCTGGCGCTGGTGCGCGCGGCGCGCGCCTGGGCCCTGATGGAAGGCCGGGCCTTCGCCACCCCCGACGACGTCAAGCGCATGGCCCTGCCCGCCCTGCGCCATCGCGTCACCCCCGCGCCCGAGCTGGAGATCGAAGGCCACAACAGCGACACGCTGCTCAAGGCGCTGCTGGAAAAAGTGCAGGCGCCGCGCGCGTAAATGCCGCAACGACAAGATGCCGTGAATGTCGTGACTATCGTGAATGCCGTAACTGCCGGAGATCGGGGTCCTGGAGCCATGGGCTTCACTGGACCGATCTGCCTGGACGCAATGCACTCAAGCACCTCCCGCGACATTCACGCCATTCACGCCATTCACGACATTCACGTTATTCACGTTATTCACGGCATTCACGGCATTCACGGAAGTTCCCCATGCTGATCCCCTCCCGGCGCCTGCTCGTCCTCGCCGGCGGCCTGACGGCGGGCGGCGTCGCGGTGTCCTTGGTCCCCGCGTTCGGCATGGCATGGCTCGCGGCGGCCGGCGCGCTGCTCGCCGCGGCGCTGGCCGACGCGCTCGCCGCCCGGCGCCTCGAGACCCCGTCGGTGCGGCGCATCGTCCCGGGGTCGCTGCCCATCGGCGTCGCGCACGACGTCGGCCTGCGCCTCGCCAACGGCGGCGGCCGGGCGCTCCAGCTCCGGGTGAGCGACCACCATCCCGCCACGGCCCGGGTCGAAGGGCAACCGCAGGACGTGGCTGTCCCCGCGAAAGGCTGGGCACAGATCCGGTACCGGATGCGGCCGCTCGAACGGGGGGACGCAACGTTCGGGAGGACCGAGCTGCGCATCGCGTCGCCCTTCGGCCTGTGGTGGAGCCACCGCGAGGCCGGCGAAGCGCAGACGGTGCGCGTCTATCCCGACTTCTCGGAACTGACGCGATTCGCCCTGCTTGCCACCGACAACCGGCTCTCGCAGATCGGCGTGCTGCAGCGGCGCCGGCGCGGCGAGGGTCTGGACTTCCACCAGCTGCGCGAATACCGGGAGGGCGATGCCCAGCGCCAGATCGACTGGAAGGCCACCACGCGCATGGGCCGGCTCATCTCGCGCGAGTACCAGGACGAACGCGACCAGCAGGTGGTGCTGCTGCTCGATTGCGGCCGGCGCATGGCGGCCCGCGACGACGACCTCTCCCATTTCGACCAGGCGGTCAACGCCGCGCTCCTGGTCGCCTACGTGAGCCTGCGCCAGGGCGACGCCGTGGGGCTGATGACCATGTCCGGCCCGTCGCGCTGGATGGCGCCGCGCACGTCGCGCCCCACCATCAACGCCATCCTCAACCGCGTGTATGACCTGCAGCCCGGCATGGCCTCGACGGACTACCACGTCGCAGCACTCGAACTCATGCAGCGCCTGCGCAAGCGCGCCCTGGTGGTGGTCCTGTCCAACCTGCGCGACGAGGACGACGACACGATCACGCCGGCGCTCAAGCTGCTGCAGACCCGCCACCTCGTCCTGTTCGCGTCCCTGCGCGAGGCGATCCTTTCCCGGGCGCTCGCGGCCCGGGTCGACACCTTCGATCGCGCCATCACCCATGCCGCGACCGCGGACTACCTGCGCCACCGCGAACTCATGTTCCGGCGGCTGGAGCGCCACGGCTCGATCTGCCTCGACGTCGAACCGGCCGAACTGCCCATTGCCCTCGTGAACCGCTACATCGACATCAAGCGCAGCGGGCGGCTCTAGGGCGATATCACCACAGAGGCACAGAGGACACGGAGAAAAACGAATGGTGAGAAGGAATCGACATGCGGCCGATTGCCAGTCCCGGGGTGCTCGCAGTCGCCAGGGCAGCGGTCGCGCTATCTTCCTTTCGCGTACCGGTTTTTCCTCCGTGTCCTCTGTGCCTCTGTGGTGAATCCATGCCCTAGATGCGAAGCGCCGCAGCGCCGGCGCAGACCAGCAGCGCCGCGGCGTAGCGCGTCGCGCCGAAGCGCTCCTTGAGCACGACGGCCGCCAGGATCGTGCCGAAGATCACCGAGGTTTCCCTGAGTGCGGCCACCGCCGCGAGCGGCGCCTGGGTCATCGCCCACAGGGCGATCGCATAGGAGGCCCAGGTGCAGGCGCCGCCGGCCAGCCCGAGCTTCCAGCGCTCGCGCGCGTGGGCGACGAGGGCCTCCGGCCGGCGCCATGCGGCCAGCGCGACGAGCAGGATGGCGTTGAACGCCAGCATCCAGCCCACATAGCTGAAGGCGTTGCCCGAGAGCCGGGTGCCGATGCCGTCGACGAGCGTGTAGATGCAGATCACCAGCGCGTTGCCGAGCGCGAACAGCGTCTGCGGCGCGTCGAACTTCCCCTGGCGCCACTGGTTCGCCGCCAGCAGCAGGATGCCGGCGCTGATGAGCACGATGCCGCTCCAGCCGCCGATTCCGAGCGGCTCCGCCAGCAACAGGCCGGCGGCCACGGCCGTGAGCAGAGGCGCGCTGCCGCGCATGATCGGGTAGACGTAGCTCAGGTCGCCGGTGCGATACGCGGCCGCCACCAGCGCGAAATACGCGACATGGATGAGCGCGGAGGCGGCGAGGTAACCCCAGCTTTGCGGGGCCGGCACCGGCAGGAAGAACAGCGTGACGATCGAGACCGTGGCGGCGCCGGCCGTCACCAGCACCGTGTCGAGCTGCTTGTCGGGACTGGACTTGACGATCGCGTTCCACGCCGCGTGCAGCAGGGCGGCGAACAGGACGGCAGTCATCACGAATCCGGACAAACTCCCTCCTTCATGTGTCACCACAGAGGCACAGAGGACACAGAGAACGAGAACAATGACAGACGGATGCTGGCGAACCTGGATGTCTTCAGGACCCCATGTCGTCGTCCATTCCCGGCGTTCAGTGCCAGGCCTGTCGCCGTCCTCTGTGTCCTCTGTGCCTCTGTGGTGCCATGGGCTATCTGCCCTTGAACTTCGACGGCCGCTTGTCCTTGAAGCTCTTTAGCCCTTCCTGGAAATCGTCCGAGGCGAGCAGGCGCGTCTGCGTGGTGCCGAAGCGCGACGCGGCGGCAGTGGCGCCCTCGCCCAGCGCGATGCGCGCATTCTCGATCGTGGCGCTGACGGCGAGCGGCGCCTGGTCGGCGATATGGCGCGCGAGCGCGAGCGCCCTCGCCTTCTGCTGCCCCGGCTCGACGATCTCCTGGATGAAGCCCAGGCGCAAGGCCGTGGGCGCGTCGAACTCGTCGCCCGTGAGGAGGTAGCGCATGGCGTTGCCCCAGCCGGCGCGCTCGACCATGCGGATCGTCGCGCCGCCGGTGGGCATCAGGCCGCGCTTCACCTCGACCTGGGCAAACCGGGTATCGGCCGCCGCGACGACGACATCGGCGGCGAGCATCATCTCGATGCCCAGGGTGAAGCAGATGCCGTGCACGGCGAACACCACCGGCTTGGTGCGAAACGGCGCGCGCGTGTCGAACGGGTCGATCTCGTCGTCCTCCACCAGCAGCGTGTTCTGTCCCAGGTAGGGCGCCACCTTCGGCAGGTCGAGGCCCGCCGTGAAATGGGCGCCTTCGGCGAACACGACGGCGCAGCGCGCCCCGGCCTCGCGCTCGTAGCGGGTATAGGCCTGGGCCATGCCGCGCATCATCGCCGGCGTGAAGCCGTTCAACTTCGCCGGCCGGTCGATCCCGATCAGGAACAGGCCGTCCTTGAACTCGGTCGTTATCCGGCCGTCGGCCGGGTCATATTTTTCGGTCATTGAGTCCAAACCTTTCCGTGTCACCACAAAGGCACGAAGGACACGAAGGGGTCACGAAGAAGAACCAAGAGCAAAGGAAAAGAAAATGTACGCCAGGGTCCGGGGCCATCGCGAATCAAATGTTGCCAATGAAGGGGATGTCCAGACTAATTCTCCTTCCTTCGTTCTTGCATTTCTTCGTGACCCCTTCGTGTCCTTCGTGTCTTCGTGGTGAGACCTATGCATTAGAAGCCGCTCGCGCCTGCCAGCCGCCGCGAAGCTCGCGCTTGAGGACCTTGCCGATGGCGCTTCGGGGCAGGCTCTCGACGAGCTCGACCGCGGCGATGCGCTGGGTCTTGCCGAGCTGCGCGTTCGCCCATTCCTGGATTTCCTTCTCCAGTCCCTCGCGGCGCCGTCGCGCGACGACGAAGGCCACGGGCGTCTCGCCCCAGCGCTCGGAGGGCACGCCCACCACGGCCGCTTCCGCCACGTCTTCATGCGCCCGCAGGACGGCCTCGAGGTCGCTCGGGTAGACGTTGAAGCCGCCGGAGATGATCATGTCCTTCTTGCGGTCCATGAGGACCAGGAAACCGTCCTCGTCGAAGCGGCCGATGTCGCCGGTGCGGATGAAGCGCTTGCCCTGCTCGTCGCGCCATTCAGCCTCGGCGGTCTTCGCGGGCTGGTTGTGGTAGCCGGTCATGATGCCCTCGGAGTGCCCGACGATCTCGCCCGTCGCCCCCGGCGGGAGCACCCTGCCCTGCTCGTCGATGAGGCGGATGTCGTGTCCCGGCGCCGGCTTGCCCACGGTGTGCACTTTCGACGGATGCAGGTGCGCCTCCAGCACGCAGGTGCCGCCGCCTTCGGTCATGCCGTAGTACTCCACGAGCTTGCCCGGCCAGCGCCGCAGGATGTCGGTTTTCAGCGCCGCCGCGAAAGGCGCGCTGGTGCAGAACTTGGCGCGGAAGCTGGACAGATCGTAGTCGCCGAACGCCGGCAGCGCCATGATGCGGGCGTATTGCACCGGCACCAGCATCGCCGTGGTCGCGCGGTGCTTCTGCGCCAGATCGAGGAAGCCTTTGGCATCGAATTTCGGCATGAGCACGGCCACGCCGCCCATCGCGAGCGTGGGCAGGAAGCTCACCAGGGTCGTGTTCGAATACAGCGGCGTGGACACCAGCGTGACCGAATCGGGCCGGTAGTCGTAGGCCGCGGCGCGCTGCCACTGCGACCAGCGCATCCTGTTGGACTGGACGATGCCCTTGGGCGTGCCGGTCGTGCCCGAGGAGTAGATGATGTTGAAGGCGTCGTCGGGTTTCGCGTCGACCGGTTGCGGGCGGCGGCCGGGCTCCACCAGCCAGGCCTCGAGCGCCTGTCCCGCCGGCGAGCCATCCAGGGCGATCCGCCGCGCGGGCAGGCGCGAGGCGACCGGCTCGAGGGCCGCGCCCACGGCCTGGTCCAGGAACAGGTGCCTCGCGCCGGCGTCGGCCACCATGGCCGCGAGGCTCGCGGCCGTCGAGGACGGCGCCAGCGGCGCCACCGCCGCGCCCGCGCGCAGGATGCCCAGGAACACCGCCGCATACTCGATGGACATGGCGGCGCAGATCGCCACGCTGTCGCCGGGACCCACGCCGTCGCGCTGCAGCGAGCAGGCGATCCGGTCCATCATCCCGCCCAGGCTCTTGTAGTCGAGGGCCCGCTCGTCCTGCCGCAAGGCGATGCGCGGCGGCAACAGGCTGGCGTGCAGGGCAATCAGCGCCGGGAGGGTGCCGAAGTCCCTGGCCAGGATTTCCTCGATGTTCATCGTTGTTCTCGTCGTGGGCGCGCCCCGGCGCTCCCGGGACGGCAGGCAGAGTGTAGTGCAAGTCCCGGCGGGCGCAAATGCGGCTTGCGTGCGACAAGCGGCGTTGCCGGGTCCACGGGCCGGCGCCTTCCCGCATAATGGCCTCGACCATGGACCTCCCGCATCGCATGCGCCGCCCGCGATGGCGCGCCTGGGCCTGTGCCGCTTCCGCATGGTGGGCACTCGCCGCGGGCGCGGAGGAATCCGCGCCGCCCGGCGTCCTCCCGACGTTCGCGCAGCTGGAAGCCGCCGGCGCGACCATCGGCGAGATCGACGTCGTCACCGACGACATCTTCGACCTGGAGGACCCCCGCGAGGACAACGCGCTCTACCGGCTGGCCAACCGGATCCACATCAAGACCCGGCCCAGCGTCATCCGGCGCTCCCTGCTGTTCCGCAGCGGGGAGCCGGTGGCCGCCCACGTGATCGAGGAGACCGAGCGCATCCTGCGCGGGAAGAGCTACCTTGCCGACGTGCAGATCCGCCCGGCGGCGGTCCGCGACAACGTCGTCGACATCGAGGTGCGCACCCGGGACAACTGGACCCTGCAGCCCGGCGGCAGCTTCAGCCGCCAGGGCGGCTCCAACAGCACCGGCATCGCGCTGCGCGAGCAGAACCTGTTCGGCACCGGCGTCGAGCTGGGCATCGAGGAAGTGTCCGACGTCGACCGTTCCGGCACCGAAGTCAGCTTCGGCCACGACCACGCTTTCGGCGGCTGGACCCGGCTCGGGCTCCTGCATGCCGACTACGACGACGGGGACAAGGACGAATTCACCCTCGACCGGCCGTTCTACGCGCTGGATACCCGCTGGGCCGCCGGCGTGACCGGGAACCGCTTCGACCGGGTCGATTCCCTCTACAACGCGGGCAACATCGTCGGCCAGTACCGGCATTCCCACGACAGCGCCTCGGCCTACGCCGGGTGGTCGCGCGGCCTCATCGACGGCTGGGTGCAGCGGTATTCGGCCGGCGTGAGCCACCAGTCCGACGAGTATGCGTACGACGCATCGCTGCCCACGCCCGCCGCGCCGCCCCCCGACGAGGTCCTCAACGGGCCGTTCGTGCGCTGGGAAGTCGTGGAGGACGACTTCCAGAAGCTCAGCAACCGGGAGCGCATCTCGCGGCCGGAGTACTTCGCCATGGGCTTCCATTCCGACGTGACGCTGGGCCGGGCGCTGGAGGGCATGGGCTCGACGCGCAGCCCCTGGACCTACTCGGTGAAGGTCGACGACGGCTTCCGTCCCTTCGCGCGCCACGACCTGCTCGCCAGCATCACGGCCAGCGGCCAGGTGGACGAAGGTTCGGGGCAGCACGAGCTGTTCGCCGCCAGCGCGCGCTACTACCTGCCGCATTCGCCGCGGGCGCTGCTTTACTTCGGGGTGTCGGGCGCGTACACGCCCAGCGACGATGCCGCGGACCAGTTGCTGCTCGGCGGGGACAACGGCTTGCGCGGCTACCCGCTGCGCTACCAGACCGGCGACAAGCGGCTGGTCTTCACCGTGGAAGAGCGGGTCTACACGGACTGGTATCCGTTCCGGTTGTTCCGGATCGGCGGCGCGGTGTACCTGGACTACGGGCGGGCCTGGGGCGGGCCGACGCAGAACGCCGGGGATGCGGGCTGGCTCGCCAACGTCGGCTTCGGCCTGCGGGTGCTGAGCGACCGCGCTTCATTCGGCAAGATCTATCACATCGACCTCGCCTTCCCGGTCAACAACGACGACCCGAACGTCGAATCGCCGCAGTTCCTGGTGAAGTCGAGGTCCTACTTCTGAGGCTCAGGACTGCCGCAGGCCCCCGTAGGTGTGCCAGGACCCCGCCACCAGCCAGCCGCAATCGACGGGCAGGTTGATGCCGGTGATCGCCGCGGCATCGTCGCTGCAGAGGAAGGCGACCGCGCGGGCGATGTCGGCGGGCTCCACCATGCGGCCCAGCGCGGCATTGCCCGTGAGCCGGGACACGTCCCGCTGTCCCTTGTCGATGGCGTCCTGCAGCGCCGGCGTGCGGGTGTAGCCGGGCGAGACGGCGTTCACCCGCACCTGGGCGGGGCCCCATTCCGCCGCCAGGCACTGGGTCATGGAAATGACCGCCGCTTTCGCGGGCGCATAGGAATGCAGCGGCATGGAGCGCATGCCGGCGATGGAAGCGATGTTGACGATGCTGCCCCGGCGGCGGCCGGCCATGCGCACGCCGAACGCCAGGGCGGCGACGTAGGTGCCGCGCTGGTCCACCCGCACCACCTCGTCCCAGTCCTGCATCGACAGCTCGCCCGGCGGCAGCGGCCGCTGGATGACGCCGGCACTGTTGACCAGCATGTCCACCGGCCCCAGCGCGCTCTCGATGTCGCGGGCGATGCCCTGCATGGCCGCCTCGTCGGCGACATCCGCGACCCAGCCGCGCCCGTCCACCTCATCCGCAACCGCATGCGCGCGCTCGTCGCGGTCCAGCACCGCCACCTTCGCGCCCCGCGCCGCGAGTTCCCGACAGCACGCCGCGCCGATGCCGCTCGCCCCGCCGGTCACGACCGCGACCCCCCTGATGCCTGCCATCGCCTTCTCCCCTTCGTCCTTGTGTCACTCGACGAACCGGGGCGCGTGCGGGACGGCCTCCGATTGCCGGGCATCGTGGTTGATCCAGAGCTTCGCCTTTTCCTTCTCCAGCACCGCGGCGACCTTCTCCATCGAGGCCAGGGTCTGCTCCCTGCTGAAGTTGCGCGAGGGCACGCGGCGTTCGTCCCAGTTTTCCTGGAAGTGCACGAGGTCGCCCGAGAGCACCACCGGCCCCGTCGCCGGCAGGCGCACCAGCAGGGACTGGTGGCCGGGCGTGTGCCCCGGCGTGGACAGGATCACCACCGAGCCGTCGCCGAAGACGTCGTGGTCGCCGCTCAGCTTGACCACCGGGTTGTCGCGCAGCTTCCCGTACGTGGCGGGATTGAAGCCGAACTTCTGCGGCTCCGGCCCGAACGCGGCCTCGTACTCGGGAAACTGGACATAGAGCGTGGCGCCCGTGAACAGGTTGGCGTTGCCGGCGTGGTCGCCGTGGAAATGCGAGAAGGCGACGAACGGGATCTTTTCGGGCGCCACGTCGAGCTCCCTGAGCTGCGCCTGCAGCGTGCGCGTGACCTTGAGGGTGAGCAGCCCGCCCGCGCCGCTGACGCCCTCGGGCTTTTCCGCAACCGCGTCGGGGATGCCGCTGTCCCAGAGGAACCAGCCCTTCGGGTGCCGGATGAGGTAGCAGTTGTCGCTGAACAGGCGCGGCTGCCCCACGTTGACGCCGGGGGACCAGTTGGCGGAGACGTCGGCGGTCTGAGACTCGCCGCAATCGAGCACGTACATGCGCTCGACGCCGGCGGCATGGGCGTTCGCGGCGGCGCAGGCAAGCGCGATTGCCGCGGCATTTCGGAGCAGCCAGTGCATGCGGCCTCCCGGGGTCATGGGTCAGATGGCGGACAGCCCGCCGTCGGCGAGGTACACCCCGCCCGTGCAGATGCTCGATTCGTCGGAGGCGAGGAACAGCATCACGCTGGCGATCTCGGCGGGCGTGCCGTAGCGCTTGAGCGGCAGCCCGGCGAGGATCGCCTCCCGCGCCTTTTCCGGTGCCCCGGGCGAGCGCCCTTCCTCGATGTTGCGGATCATGCGCGTCTGCGTGGGCCCCGGCAGCACGGCGTTGACGCGGATGTTGAAGGGGGCGCATTCCACGGAGGCGGTGCGCATCAGCCCGATCTCGGCGTGCTTGCTGGCGATGTAGGCCGAGTTGCCCTGCCCGCGCGCCTTGATGCCGCCGATCGACGACGTGATGATGATGCTGCCGCCCACGCGCTTCTTGAGCGCGGGGATCGCGTACTTGAGCCCGAGGAAGACGCCGCGCACGTTGACCGCCATGACCTGGTCGAAGACGTCGACGGGATAGTCCGTGATGGGCGCCGCCGCGCCTTCCGCGCCCGCGTTGGCGACGAACACGTCGATGCCGCCGAAGCGCTTCTCCGCGGCCGTGATGAGCCGCTCGTTGTCGGCCGGCTTCGACACGTCCGCGACCAGGTAGTCGGCGCGGCCGTCGCCCGCCTCCCTCACGGCCGCCTTGAGGGCCTCCTCGTTGCGGCCGGCGAGCATGAGCTGCGCGCCCTCCTTCGCGAACAGGCGCACGGCCTCGAGGCCGATGCCGCTGCCCGCGCCGGTGAGGACGACGGTTTTGTTCGCAAGTCGCAAGACGCTCTCCTTCGGATCGCTGGGTGAGGCGTGAGGGGTGAGGCGTGAGGGGGATTCTAAACCATGGTCCCGACGATTCCGCGACTTCGCCGCCGGGACGGAGCTCGCGGGGGCCCTTCAGGCCGGGCGGGCCGGGCCTTCGACCCGAAGCAGGAAGGCATGCGTCCAGCGGATGAGCAGGATGAGCAGCGCGTACTCCATGGCGTAGAGCGCGGCCTGGGCCGCGAACCCGCCGGCGTCCGGGGCGGCCGCCAGCTTGCGCACGAGGGAACAGGCCGGCCACACGGGCAGCGTCCACAGCAGCAGGCGGCGGTAGCGAATGTGGCGCAGGAACATGCCGATCCCCAGGCCGAGGATCAGCACGAGCGGCAGGCGGTCGACCACGCTGGCGAACACCAGCTGCGCATTGGGAAAGGCGCGGAACAGGTCGAACACGGGGCCGAGGAGCCAGAACAGCGGGGCGAGCACGGCGTCGCGGACGCTGAAGCCGCTGTCGGCCAGGATGCCGGCGAGCGTGCCGATGGCCGCCGCGAGCAATGCCTCCAGCCCGCGGCGGAAGTCCGCGTCCATGCCGCTAGGCGACCCGGGCGACCAGCGGGCGCAGCAGGTCCTCCAGCACCTTGAGCAGCGTGCCGATCTCCTGCTCCGAGACGTTGAGCGCGGGCATGAAGCGCAGCAGGTTGGGCCGCGGGCCGTTGAGCAGCAGCCCCGCGATCATGCCCACCTCCACCACCTTGGGGGCGATGTCCGCCTTGAGGTCCATGGCGACGAGCAGGCCGCGGCCGCGCACCTCGCCGAGGCCGAAGCGGGCGCTGATCTGCTTCAGGCCCTGCGTGAGCAGGGCGCCCTTGCCTTGCACGCCGGCGAGGAAACCCGGCGCCGTCACCGCGTCCATCACCGCCACCCCCACCGCCGCCATGAGCGGGTTGCCGTTGAAGGTGCCGCCCTGGTCGCCATGGTCGAAGACGCAGACGGCCTCCTTCGCCACCAGCGCGGCGAGCGGCACGCCGCCGCCGAGCATCTTGCCCAGGGTCATGATGTCCGGTTCGATGCCGGCATGCTCGTAGCCCCACAGCCGGCCGGTGCGCCCCACCCCGGTCTGGATCTCGTCCACGATCAGCAGCAGGCCGCGCCGGGCCGTGAGCTCGCGCAGCGCGCGCATGAACTCGTCGGTGGCGGCGATCACGCCCGCCTCGCCCTGCACCGGCTCCAGCATCACGCCGACCGTCTTGTCCGTGATCAGCCTCTCCACCGAGGCGATGTCGTTGAGCTTCGCCTTGGGAAACCCGGGCACCTTGGGCTCGAACAGGTCGCGGAACTGGGGCTTGCCCGAGGCCGACATGGTCGCCAATGTGCGCCCGTGGAAGGAATTCTCGAACGTGATGATCTCGTAGGCGCCGCCCTTCGCCTTCGCGCCCCACTTGCGCGCCAGCTTGATCGCGCCCTCGTTCGCCTCGGCGCCCGAGTTGGTGAAAAACACCTTCTGGAAGCAGCTGTGGCGGACGATGCGTTCGGCGAGCCGGAGCGACGGCTCGTTGTAGAACGCCGGGCTGGGCGTGAGCAGCCTGCGCGCCTGGTCATTGAGCACGTCGGCGATGAAGGCCGGGCTGTGGCCGAAGGTGTTCACCGCCCAGCCCTGCACGAAATCGAGGTAGCGCTTGCCTTCATGGTCCCACAGCCAGGCGCCTTCCCCGCGCACGAACACGAGCGGCGGGCGGGACGTGACTTCCATCAGGGCGGAGACGGGGAAATCGCTGAACTGCATGGACATTCCTGGGTGACCCGGTGGTTGGCGATGAAACCGAGTCTACCTGCTTTGCATTCCCGCATGGCAGCGCAAGGGGCGGCTGCCGCAGCCCGTCACGGCGGCCAGGGCACGGGGCTGCGGGTGCGGGCGACCGCGACGATGTAGGCGAACACGACCAGCGCCCCGATCCATGCGGCGACCCGGATGCCGCGCGTGGGACCGCGCTTGAGGGCCACGCTGCCCAGGGCGATATAGACCAGGAGGGCGATGACCTTGGCCGTGAGCCAGGAGTGCACGAACGGATACTGGGCCGTGAGCGCCGCCAGCGCGACGGCGCTGGCGAGCAGGACGGTGTCCACCACGTGCGGGACCACGCGCACCCAGCGCGCGCCCAGCCTTTGCGGCGCGCGCATCATCCATGCGCCCCGCAGGAGGAACAGGCACAGGCTCGCCGTCACCGCGCCGACGTGGAGGGATTTCAGCATCCAGTAGGTCACGGGCCCGGGCTCCAGCCGTGGCTGCCCGCGACGGCGCCGGCGACCGTGATGAGGCTCAGGGCGAGCAGCACCCAGTGCAGCCGGGCGATGAGCGCAAACGTGCCTTCCGGGTCGCGCCTGGCGCGCGCCAGGAACCAGCCGTGCAGCCACCAGGGCTCGAGCACGAACAGCAGCAGCGTGAACACCCCCCACAGCAGGACCATCGCATGCATCCACCAGAACTGCGCTTGCGCGAACCGGTCCCAGGCGCCCAGGCGATGCACGAGGTAAAAGCCGCTCAGGCCGGTGAGCAGCGTGCTCAACCGCGCCTGCCGCGCGAAGCCGGACTCGATGCTTTCGAACAGCGCGACCCGCTCGGCCGGCGTGCGCAGGCGCCTGACGGCCGGCAGCAGGACCAGGGTGACGAAGGCGACGCCGCCGATCCACAGCACGACCCCGAGGACGTGCAGGACGCGCGCGACGAAGTAATCTCCCATGGGCGCGGCGGATTCGCGGGGGTCAGGCCGGCCGGCCGCGAACGGCCGCAGTCGGCAGCGGGCCCGGGGCGCGGCCGGTGGCAGCGTGGCGGGTGGACATCGACGTCACCCGTCCATGGTAGACCCGCGATCGCGGCGCGAACAGGGCAAGCGGGGAACGTTCGCGCCGTGGCGGATGCCCCGGCGCTGCGCTCACGACAGCAGCACGGCGTCGCCGCGCCGGTCGAACGGGATGAAGCCGCCGATGGCCCCGGCGCGGATGGCCTCGACCATGGCCTGCAACGGGCGCTCGGCCTCCTGGCTCGTCGGACTGCGCCCGCCGCGACCGGCCAGGCTCGCCGCGAACACGACGGCCCAGTCCGGCCCGAACTGCAGCGACTCCTCCACCAGGGCGGCGAACGTGCTCAGCTCGCCCGGCGCCTTGTCCGCCGCCATGAGGGGCACCAGCGCGCCGCCCTCGCCCGCATCGAAGCGGGCGCGCTGCTCCGGCGTGCTGTCCTCGGGCAGTTCCGCACCGGCGAACACGAACAACAGGCGCTGCGGCTGCGGCTGCCCGCGCGCGGCCTGCAACAGGTCATCGAAGCACGCGATGTCCATGCTCATTGCACCAGCGGCGTTTCCGCCGCCTCCAGGTCCACGCCTTCCACCCGGCCCGCCCCCGCCAGCAGCCGCAGGTACTGGCGCAAGGCGGTCACGAAGGCCTGTTGCCGCAGCGCCATGGCCGCCGCGCCGTGCACGGCTTCGAACGCCGGCACCATGCCCGGATCGCGCTCCAGGACCTCCATGACATGCAGGCCGAAGCGGCTGTGGACCAGGCGGGGCAGCACTCCCACCTCGACATGGCCGAAGAGCTCGCGGGCGATTTCCGGCGCGCAGTCGTCCCGGGACAGCCAGCCCAGGTCGCCACCTTGCGCGCCGCTCGGGCAGTTCGACCACTGGCGGGCCGCCTCGGCGAACGCGTCCGTGCCCGACGCGCCGCGATCGCTGCGGCAACGCGCCTCGAGAAAGATCGCTTCGGCGCGCTGGCGCAACGCGGTCACGTCCACTCCGGCGGTCACCGCGAACAGGATGTGCCGCACCCGGACGCGCTCGCCGGTGCGGAACTCGGCCTGCCGCGCGGCGTAGTGGCGCCGGCACGCCTCCTCCGAAGGTTCCGGCAGCCGCAGCTCGCGCTCGAGCAGCGCCTCGATGGCGGCGGCCGCGGCTTCGCTCGCGACGCCGTCCGCCGATGGGACGTCGTCCGCACCCAGCAAACCCGCCGCCTGCGCCGCCTGTCGCAGCAGTTCCGTGGAGGCGCGTCGCCGCAACTCGTCCGCCGGCAGCGGCTCGCCCGCGGCGTGCAGCGGCACGCCGTTGACGTTGGCGACGGGCGCGGCCGCCGGGGGGATCGCCGTGGCCAGCGGCTTCATGCTTCGGCTCCCGGCCGGCGCGGCATGTCGTGGCCCGGCGGCAGGTTCAGGCGCCGGCTGCGCACCAGCTGGTAGGGGCGGAACAGGTAGGCCACCGTGGCGAAGCCGCTCCAGACGTGCACCAGGCGGCTGAACGGGAACAGCAGGAAGATCGTCATGCCCAGCACCAGGTGCACCTTGTACGGCCATGCCAGCGGCACCAGCCCGGCGGCGTCCGGGCGGAAGGTCACGATGCGCTGCGCCCAGTCGGCCAGCACCAGCATCACGCTGCCGTCGGAATGGCCCAGCGAATACGGCAGGGTGGCCAGGCCGAGGCTCAACTGCACCCACAGGATCACGAGGATCGCGATGTCGGTGCGGTGGCTGGTGAGCCGGATGCGCGGATCGAACAGGCGCCGGTGGAGCAGCAGGCTCAGGCCGATGAAGCAGACGAAGCCCGCCGCGCCGCCCGAGTAGATGGCCATCAGCTGCTTGGCCTGCGGCGTGATGAAGTGCTCGTAGACCCAGTGCGGCGTCAGCAGCCCGACCAGGTGGCCGAAGAACAGGAACAGGATGCCGGCATGGAACAGGTTGCTGCCCCAGCGCAGGGTGCCGGGCCGCAGCAGCTGCGACGAGTCGCTCTTCCACGTGTACTGGTCGCGGTCGAAGCGGGCCAGGCTGCCCATCAGGAATACCGCCAGGCAGATGTAGGGATAGACGTTGAAGGCGAAGTCGTGCAGGTAGCCTTGCAGGTCGTTCATGCGGATCCTCCCGATGGCGGATTGGCGGCGGGGCCGGCCGGGCGCCGGTCCCGCACGATGCGGATGGGTTGCGGGTCGCCCGGGCGGGCCGCGGGGCCGGACTGGCCCGCGGTGGAGCAGCCGTCGAACGCCGGCGGTTCCGCCCAGCTTTCATCGAGCGGCGCCTCGGCGGGCGGACGGCGCGCCTGCACCGGCTCGCCCGCCAGCTCCAGCAGCGCGCCGAGCACGCCGGCGTACGCGCTGCCCCGCTCCTGCAGCGCGCCGTAGATCGCGGCCAGGAGGTGGGCCGTTTCCCCGAGGAAGGCGCGGGCCTCCCGCGGCGGCCGGGTCGAGGCGAACTCGACGACGGCGGGCAGGTAATCGGGCAGTTCCCCCTCGGCGAGCAGCAGGCCGGCCGAGGCGTAGGTGCGCGCCAGGTCGACCATGGCGGGCCCGCGGTCGCGCGAGTCGCCGTGCACGTGCTCGAACAGGTGCAGCGAGGTGGCGCGGCCGCGGTCGAACAACTCGACGTAGGCGGCCTCGGCGTCGAGCGCATCGGCGCCCAGCAGCGCGGCGGCCAGGGCATCGACCTCGCCCAGGCGCGCGGGGCCGAGCGCGCCCTCCTCGGGCAGCAGGCGGCGCATCTCCTGCAGGTGGCCGCGCAGGCGCGCGTCGGGATAGGTGAGCAGCGCCCCGAGCACGCGCAGGGTGGTTGCCATGGGACGGACGGCCAGTGCGGTCATGGTCATATCTCCGCCTTGATGGGGATCGTGCGGCGCTTCTCGCTGCCGAACAGGCTGGTGGTGCCGGTGCCTTCCGAGCAGCCGTTGCCGAAGCTGAAGCCGCAGCCGCCGCGCACGTTGAAGGCATTCTCCGCGTACTCCCGGTGCGTCGAGGGGATCACGAAGCGGTCCTCGTAGTTGGCGATGGCCATCACCCGGTACATCTCCTCGACCTCCGCCCGGCTGATGCCCGCCTGGTGCAGCACCGCCTCGTTGACGCGCCCTTCGACGTGCTTGTCGCGCTGGTAGGCGCGCATGGCGAGCATGCGCTCCAGCGCCTGCACCACCGGTTCGGTATCCCCCGCCGTCAGCAGGTTGGCGAGGTACTGGACCGGGATGCGCAGCTGGCGCACGTCGGGGATGTCCCCGTTGGCCGTGACCTGGCCCGCGTTGGCCGCCGCGCTGATCGGCGACAGCGGCGGCACGTACCAGACCATCGGCAGGGTGCGGTACTCGGGATGCAGCGGCAGGGCCACCTTCCATTGCACCGCCATCTTGTAGACCGGGCTGTTGCGGGCGGCCTCCATCCAGGCGTCGGGGATGCCGTCGGCGCGCGCCTGCGCGATCACCCCGGGATCGAAGGGATCGAGGAAGATGTCGAGCTGCGCCCGGTACAGGTCGCGGTCGTGCTCGACGCTCGCGGCCTCCTGGATGCGGTCGGCGTCGTAGAGCAGCACGCCGAGGTAGCGGATGCGCCCCACGCAGGTCTCGCTGCACACCGTGGGCTGGCCCGCCTCGATGCGCGGATAGCAGAAGATGCACTTCTCCGCCTTGCCGCTCTTCCAGTTGTAGTAGATCTTCTTGTACGGGCAGCCGCTCACGCACATGCGCCAGCCGCGGCACTTGTCCTGGTCGATGAGCACGATGCCGTCCTCCTCGCGCTTGTAGATCGACCCGGACGGGCAGGACGCCACGCAGGCCGGGTTCAGGCAGTGCTCGCACAGCCGCGGCAGGTACATCATGAAGGTGTTCTCGAACTGGCCGTAGATGTCCTTCTGGATGTCGTCGAAGTTGCGGTCCTTGCTGCGCCCGGCGAACTCGCCGCCCAGGATCTCCTCCCAGTTGGGGCCCCAGACGATCTTGTCCATCTGCCGGCCGGTGATCAGGCTGCGCGGGCGCGCCGTGGGCGTGGCCTTCATCTCGGGCGCCGACTGCAGGTGGCCGTAGTCGAAGGTGAACGGCTCGTAGTAGTCGTCGATCTGCGGCAGGTTCGGGTTGGCGAAGATGCGCATCAGCAGCGCCCACTTGCCGCCCTGGCGCGGCCGGATGGCGCCGTCGGCGCCGCGCACCCAGCCGCCCTTCCAGCGGTCCTGGTTCTCCCATTCCTTCGGGTAGCCGATGCCGGGCTTGGTCTCCACGTTGTTGAACCAGGCGTACTCCATGCCGGGCCGGCTGGTCCAGACGTTCTTGCAGGTGACCGAACAGGTGTGGCAGCCGATGCACTTGTCCAGGTTGAGCACCATCCCGATCTGCGCGCGTATCTTCATGCCACTTCTCCCTGCGATTGCACCGGCACGATGAGCTCGTCGGCCACCGGCGTGTCGAGCCAGTCGACCCTGGCCATCTTGCGCACCACCACGAACTCGTCGCGGTTGGTGCCGATGGTGCCGTAGTAGTTGAACCCGTAGCTGAACTGCGCGTAGCCGCCGATCATGTGCGTGGGCTTGAGCACGATCCGCGTCACCGAGTTGTGGATGCCGCCGCGCACGCCGGTGATCTCCGAGCCGGGCGTGTTCACGATCTTCTCCTGCGCGTGGTACATCATCACCATGCCGGGCTTGACGCGCTGGCTGACCACCGCCCGCGCGGCGATCGCGCCGTTGACGTTGAACAGCTCGATCCAGTCGTTGTCCACGATCCCCGCGCGCCTGGCGTCGTCCTCGCTCAGCCAGACGCAGGGGCCGCCGCGGCTCAGGGTGAGCATCAGCAGGTTGTCCGTGTAGGTGCTGTGGATGCCCCACTTCTGGTGCGGGGTGATGAAGTTGAGCGCGATCTCCGGGTTGCCGTTGGGCCGGATGCCGTGCAGACCGGCGGTCGTCTTCAGGTCCACGGGCGGCCGGTAGCTCGAGAACCCCTCGCCGAAGGCGCGCATCCAGGGGTGGTCGAGGTAGAACTGCTGGCGGCCCGTCAGGGTGCGCCACGGGATCAGCTCGTGGACGTTGGTGTAGCCGGCGTTGTACGAGACGGTCTCGCTCTCGATGCCGCTCCAGGTGGGCGAGCTGATGATCTTGCGCGGCTGGGCCTGGATGTCGCGGAAGCGGATCTTCTCGTCTTCGCGGTGGATGGCCAGGTGGGCGTGGTCGCGCCCGGTCTGGCGGCCCAGCGCCTGCCACGCCTTGACCGCGACGTGGCCGTTGGTCTCCGGGGCCAGCGTCAGCACCACCTCGGCCGCGTCGATGTCCGTCTCGATCCTGGGCAGGCCGTGGGTCGCGCCCTCCGCGGCCACGACGCCGTTGAGTTCGGCCAGGTGCTTCACCTCGGTCTGTGTGTTCCAGGCGATGCCCTTGCCGCCGTTGCCGACCTTGTCCATGAGCGGGCCCAGCGCGGTGAAACGCCTGTAGACGTTGGGGTAGTCGCGCTCCACGACCTGCATGGCCGGCGCGGTCTTGCCGGGAACGAGGTCGCACTCCCCGCGCTTCCAGTCCTTCACGTCCAGGGCCTGGGCCAGTTCCCCCGGGCTGTCGTGCATGAGCGGGGTGAGCACCAGGTCGCGCTCGACGCCGAGGTGGCCCACACAGACCTCGCTGAACTTGCGGGCGAAGCCCTTGTAGATCTCCCAGTCGCTGCGCGACTGCCAGGCCGGGTCCACCGCGGCCGACAGCGGGTGGATGAACGGATGCATGTCGCTGGTGTTCAGGTCGTTCTTCTCGTACCACGTGGCGGTCGGCAGCACGATGTCCGAGTACAGGCAGGTGGTGCTCATGCGGAAGTCCAGCGTCACCAGCAGGTCGAGCTTGCCCTCGGGCGCGCGCTCATGCCAGACCACCTCCTCCGGGCGCGCCTGGTCCGCGCCCAGGTCCTTGCCCTGCACGCCGTTGCTGGTGCCCAGCAGGTGCTTGAGGAAGTACTCGTGGCCCTTGCCCGAGGACCCGAGCAGGTTGGAGCGCCAGACGAACATGTTGCGCGGCCAGTTGTCCGGATGGTCCGGGTCGGCGCAGCTCATCCGGAGCGACCCGTCGCGCAGGCCGCGCACGGCGTACTCCTTCGGATCGACCCCGGCGGCATCCGCCTCGCGCACGATGCGCAGCGGATTGGCCTGCAGCTGGGGCGCGCTCGGCAGCCAGCCCATGCGCTCGGCGCGCACGTTGTAGTCGATCATGCTGCCGCCGTAGGCAGCCTTGTCGGCCAGGGGCGAAAGCACCTCCTCGACCCCCAGCTTCTCGTAGCGCCACTGGTCCGTGTGCGCGTAGAAGAAGCTCGTGCTGTTCATCTGCCGCGGCGGGCGGATCCAGTCGAGCGCGAAGGCGAGCGCGGTCCAGCCGGTCTGCGGCCGCAGCTTTTCCTGGCCGACGTAATGGGACCAGCCGCCACCGCTCTTGCCGACGCAGCCGCAGAGCATCAGCATGTTGATGACCCCGCGGTAGTTCATGTCGCTGTGGTACCAGTGGTTCATCGCCGCGCCGATGATCACCATCGAGCGGCCCTGGGTCTTGTGGGCGTTCTCCGCAAACTGGCGCGCCACCGCGATCACCTGGTCGCGCGGCGTCCCGGTGATGCGCTCCTGCCAGGCCGGCGTGTAGGGCGTGTCGTCGTCGAAGCCCCGGGCGGCCAGCTCCCCTTCCAGGCCGCGCGCGATGCCGTAGTTCGCCGCCAGCAGGTCGAACACCGTGGCCACCAGCGTCTCCCGCTTCTCGCCGGCCTTGCCGAGCTGGATGCGCTCCACCGGCACCGTGCGCACCAGCACGTCGGACTGCGGGTTGTTCGGGAAATGCTCGTGCGCGATGCCGCCGAAGTACGGAAAGCCAACCTTGGCCGTTTCGCGGCTCGGTTGCCCGCCCTCGAGCAGCGACAGGCGCAACTTCACCTCGTTACCGTGCCGGGCCTCCTTCGCCTCGAGGTTCCAGCGCCCGGCGTCGTCCCGTCCTTCCGGCCCCCAGCGAAAGCCGATGGCCCCGTGCGGCAGCACCACCTTGCCCGACTCGTCGAAGGCGACGGTCTTCCATTCCGGGTTGTTGGCCTGCCCGAGCCGGCCGTTGAAGTCCGAGGCGCGCACGTAGCGGTCCGGCACCATGACGGTCCCGCCGCCGGGCAGCGTGTGTTCCTTGAGCGCCACGAGCATCGGCATGTCCGTGTAGCGGCGCACGTAGTCCTCGAAGTAGGCGCTGCGTTGCCGCCCGCCGTCGGGAAAGTAGAACTCCTTCAGGATCACGTGGCCCATCGCCATGGCCAGCGCGGCATCGGTGCCCTGCTTCGGGTGCATCCAGATGTCGGCGAGCTTGGCGACTTCCGAGTAGTCGGGCGTCACCGCCACCGTCTTCGCGCCCTTGTAGCGCACCTCGGTGAAAAAATGCGCGTCCGGCGTGCGGGTCTGGGGCACGTTCGAACCCCAGGCGATGATGAAGCTGGCGTTGTACCAGTCGGCCGACTCGGGCACGTCGGTCTGCTCGCCCCAGACCTGCGGGCTGGAGGGCGGCAGGTCGCAATACCAGTCGTAGAAGCTCATGCACACGCCGCCGATCAGGCTGAGGTAACGCGAGCCCGCCGCGTAGCTGACCATCGACATGGCCGGGATGGGGGAGAAGCCGACGATGCGGTCCGGGCCGTGCTTCTTGATGGTGTGGACGTTGGCGGCGGCGACGATCTCGTTGACCTCGTCCCAGCTGGAGCGCACGAAGCCGCCGAGGCCCCGCACCTGCTGGTAGTCGCGGCGCGTGCCCTCGTCCTCGACGATGGAAGCCCAGGCCGCCACCGGATCGAGGCGCTGGCGCGCCTTGCGCCAGCTGCGCAGCAGGCGCCCGCGCACCATCGGGTATTTCACGCGGTTGGCGCTGTACAGGTACCAGCTGTAGGAGGCGCCGCGGGCGCAACCGCGCGGCTCGTGGTTGGGCATGTCCCAGCGGGTGCGCGGGTAGTCCGTCTGCTGCGTCTCCCAGGTGACGATGCCGCCCTTGACGTAGATTTTCCAGGAACAGGACCCGGTGCAGTTGACGCCGTGGGTGGAGCGCACGATCTTGTCGTGCGCCCAGCGGTTGCGATAGGCGTCCTCCCAGGTGCGGTCTTCGCCCGTGACGCGGCCGTGGCCGCCGGCGAAGGCCTCGCGGGGCTGCCCGAAGAAGGTCAATCGGTCGAGGAAATGGGACATCGGCTGCTCCTTTCAGTTGCAACAGGCGCGAAGCGAGAGGCACCAGGCGCGGGGGAAGGTCGACAGGCAGGCGCCATCGATGGCTGGAACCTGCAGGAACGGCCTTCCGGTGTTCGTCAAATCGGTCATTTCCGCCTCCAGCCCCTCGCCTGCCTCAGCACGGCATCGGCGCGTTCTTCCTGGCGTAGAACCACCAGGTGATCGCGATGCAGCTCAGGTAGAACGCGATGAAGACATAGAGCGCCCCTTCCGGGCCGCCGGTGACGGCGATGGAGGTGCCGTAGCTCTTGGGAATGAAGAACCCGCCGTAGGCGCCCACGGCGCCGGAGAAGCCCAGCACCGCCGCGGCTTCCTTGTTGCCGTCCTTGAGCGCCTGCTCCTGCGCCGCGGCGCCCCTGCCCGCCGCCTCGCGCAGGCGTTCCGTGGTGAAGATCACCGGGATCATCCGGAACGTCGAGCCGTTGCCGATGCCCGTCGTGAGGAACAGGACCAGGAACATCACGAGGAAGCCCGTGAAGTTGCCCGCGCCGCCGCCGGAAGGCAGGAACTGCAGCACCCCGGCGACCGCCAGCGCCATCACGACGAAGTTCCAGAACGTGACCCGCGCCCCGCCCCAGCGGTCGGCCAGCCAGCCGCCGAAGGGCCGCACCACTGCGCCGACGAGGGGGCCGAGCCAGGCGTACTGCAGCGGATTGACCTGCGGAAACTGCGATTTGATCAGCAGCGGGAAGCCCGCGGCATAGCCGATGAACGAGCCGAAGGTCCCGAGGTAGAGCCAGCACATGAGCCAGTTGTGCCGGCGCTTGAAGATGATCGCCTGCTCCGCGAAGGAGGCCCTGGCGTCGGCGATGTCGTTCATGCCGATCCAGGCGGCCGCCGCCGCGATGACGATGAAGGGCACCCAGACGAAGGCCGCGTTCTGGGTCCAGACCTCCACCACGCTGCCGTCCGCATGGTGGATGAGCTGCGGACCGCCGCCGAGCACCAGCCAGATCGGCATGGTGACCACGAGCGGGGTGAGGAACTGGACCGACGAGACGCCCAGGTTTCCCAGCCCGGCGTTCACGCCCAGGGCGGAGCCCTTGCGCTCCTTGGGAAAGAAAAAGCTGATGTTGGCCATGCTGGAGGAGAAGTTGCCGCCCCCCAGCCCGCAAAGCAGCGCGAGCCCGAGCATGGTGGGATAGCTGGTGGTCGGGTCCTGCACCGCGATGCCGATGCCGACGACCGGGATGAGCAGCGAGGCCGTCGAGATCGCGGTCCAGCGCCGCCCGCCGAAGATGGGCACCATGAAGGAATAGAAGATGCGCAGCGTCGCGCCGGAGAGGGCGGGTGCCGCCGCGAGCCAGAACAGCTGGTTGCTGCTGAAGTTGAAGCCGATCGCGTTCAGGTTCACGGCCACCACGCTCCACAGCTGCCACACCGCGAATGCGAGGAACAACGCGGGCACGGAGATCCACAGGTTGAGGTTCGCGATCGCCTGGCCCTGCTGCTGCCAGAAGGCCTTGTCCTCCGGCGTCCAGATCCGCAGCACCCGGCCGCGGCCCGCGCCTTCCGGCGCCCGGACTTGCGCATCGGTGTTCATGTCAGGCTCCTTTCAGTCCGGCGCCCGGGGCGGTGCGCGCGGCGCCATTGCGTTTGGGCACGATCTCGGTCCAGTACATCCACACCAGCGACACGAGCGTGATGCCCCACAGCAGCATGAACACGCTGCTGTTGACGCCGGTCAGGTCGACCAGCGC
>DASZQJ010000171.1:0-2488 GCA_035549715.1 Burkholderiales bacterium | reverse complement strand
CCTTGAACGCCCAACCCGCCGTCCTCGAGACCCGCCTGAAGTCGCTGCGCTTCCTGCATCGCGGCAAGGTGCGCGACCTCTACGAGATCGACGCGGAGCGCATGCTCATCATCCAGACGGACCGCCTGTCCGCGTTCGACGTGATCCTGCCCACGCCGATCCCCGGCAAGGGGCGCGTGCTCACGGCGATGTCGAACTTCTGGTTCCGCAAGCTCAAGCACGTGATCCCCAACCACCTGCTCGACACGGACCCGGTGTCCGTCGTGGCCGCGGACGAGCGCGACCAGGTCGAGGGCCGCGCCTTCGTCGTGCGCCGCCTCAAGGCCCTGCCGGTGGAAGCCATCGTGCGCGGCTACATCGCGGGCTCGGGCTGGAAGGATTACCAGAAGACGCAGATGATCTGCGGCATTCCGCTGCCCGCCGGGCTGCAGGAGGCGCAGCAGCTGCCCAGGCCGATATTCACCCCCTCGACCAAGGCCGCGATCGGCACGCATGACGAGAACATCCCGTTCTCCGAAATGGAGAAGCAGATCGGTGCCGCGCTCGCCGCGCAGGTCCGCGACAAGGCGGTCCAGCTCTACAGCGAGGCGGCCGATTACGCGAAAACCCGCGGCATCCTGATTGCCGACACCAAGTTCGAGTTCGGCCAGGACAAGGCCGGCACCCTGTACCTCATCGACGAGGCGCTGACGCCCGACTCCTCGCGCTTCTGGCCGCAGTCGAGCTACCGGGTCGGCATGAGCCCGCCTTCCTTCGACAAGCAGTTCGTGCGCGACTGGCTGGAAGCGCAGCGCTGGGACAAGCAGCCCCCCGCCCCGGCCCTGCCCGCCGACGTGCTGCAGAAGACCGCGGCCAAGTACGAGGAAGCGCTGCGGCTGCTGACCGCCTGATGCGAGCGCCCGCCGACCCCAGCGAGGACAACCTGCAGCAGGCCGCGCGCCTGTTGCGCCAGGGCGGGCTGGTCGCCTTTCCCACCGAGACCGTGTACGGCCTGGGCGCGGACGCCTCGAACCCCGCCGCCGTGCGCCGGATCTTCGCGGCCAAGAGCCGCCCCGCCGACCATCCCCTGATCGTCCACCTCGCTGACGCGAGCCAGCTCAAGAACTGGGCCGCGGAAGTGCCGCGCGCCGCCTGGCTGCTCGCGGAAAAGTTCTGGCCGGGGCCGCTGACGATGGTGCTGCGCAAGGCGCCGCACGTGAACGAGCTGGTCACGGGCGGCCAGGACAGCATCGGCCTGCGCGTGCCTTCGCATCCGGTGGCCCAGCAACTGCTGCGCGCCTTCGGCGGCGGCATCGCGGGGCCGTCTGCGAACAAGTTCGGCAAGCTCTCGCCCACGACCGCCGCGCATGTGGCCGGGGAACTGGGCGACGCGGTGGACATGATCCTCGACGGCGGCGAATGCGAGGTCGGCATCGAATCCACCATCGTCGACCTCACCCGCGACCCGCCGGCCATCCTGCGCCCGGGGCGCATCGGCGCGCGCCAGATCGGCGACGCCCTGCTGGCCCAGCTCGGCCAGGACCTGGCGGATCGCCCGCGCGTCTCCGGCTCGCTCGCCTCGCACTACGCGCCGCGCCTGCCCCTCAAGCTGGTGCATCCGGACCTGCTCGAGAACTTCCTCCGCCAGCATGCCGCCATCCCCGTGGCCGTCCTCGCCCGCCGCGGCCGGCCGCGCAATTCCCGGGCCGCGCTCTGGCAGGTCGCGCCCGAGTCGCCGCAGGACTATGCGCACATCCTCTACGCCGTGCTGCGCCGGCTGGATGAATCCGGCTGCCGCCTCATCCTGGTGGAGGAACCGCCGCAACTGCCCGAGTGGGTGGCGGTGCGCGATCGCCTGCAACGCGCCGCGACCCCGGAACCCGCCGCCGTGCCCGCCGCGAAGGTCGGCTAAAGCCTGGGGACTACACCCAACACAGAGGCACAGAGGACACGGAGGATACAAAGAAAGGAATTGGGGCCCGGAATGAAATTGTCATCTGATGGGCCTGTCGATTGCCCGTTATTCCATGCTCCCGCTGGTCTTCCATCTCTCTCCTGCTTTTCTCTGTGGTCTCTGTGTCCTCTGTGTTGGGTGTAATAGTTGTAGTCAGTAGAAGACCTACTTCCCGTTCTGCTTCAGCAACCGCTGGATCTCGTCCTCGCCCAGCGGGCGGTGGCTTTTCACGCGCAGGCTTTCCACCCACTCCGCGGCGAAGTCGCGCTCCAGCCAGTAGTTCAGTCCCCCGGTGACGAGCATGGCGATGACCGCGCCCAGGCTGGCGAGCGCCATGTCCTTGTGCGCGTCCCACACGTCGCCCTGCGTGCCGAGGTAGGCCTGGCCGAGGTCACCCCCGAAAAAGCTTGCCGCGCCCCATTCGACCAGCTCGTAGAGCATCGAGGTGGACATGGTGATGTCGAGCGGGAAGAAGTAGCCCCAGAACCCCTTCAGCTGGATCACGCGCAGGAATACTTCGCGAATTGGATAAGCCAGCAGCAGGCCGTAGGCGAA
>DASZQJ010000170.1:0-1657 GCA_035549715.1 Burkholderiales bacterium | reverse complement strand
CCTTAGCACTGCCTTTGCGGTCAGTTCTTGACCGCAACGACCTCCAGGTAGTCCGCCGACACCACCAGCGTACCGTCACCGGATTTGTTGAAGCGGTTGAGGGTGTCATCGAGTTCCCGCAGGAACTCGCCGCGCTTCGGTTCAGGCACGTTGGCCAGCACGCGCATGATCGGGCCAAAGTAGCGGCTGAACACGTCGATCCAGTGCGCGCTGCTCCTGTAGCGGAACAGGGCGCTGCGCTCCTCGATCCGGAGCGAGGACGTCGAGCTTCCGAACAACTCCCGAAGGCGCTTTTGCGTGCCCCATTCCGACGGCGGACGTACCCCGGCGGGCGGCGGCAGGTAGCGGCCCACGAGGGCGAAGGCCTGTCCCCAGAAACCCGCCGGGGTCCAGTTGCCCATCGCGATGCGCCCGCCGGGCCGGCAGACCCGCACCAGTTCCGCGGCGGCTTTCTCCTGGTCCGGCGCGAACATCGACCCGTAGAGCGAAAGCACCGCATCGAAGCGCTTGTCGCCGTACGGAATGGCCTCGCAGTCGCCGACCTCGAACACGGCGGGCACGCGCTCGGCGGCGGCCCGCTCCCGGGCACGCTGGATCAGCTCGGGAACGTAGTCCACGCCATGGGCTTCGCAGTTGCGCCGGGCCGCCGACAGCGCCACGTTGCCGCTGCCGGTCGCGACATCCAGCACGCTTTCGCCCGCGCGCAATCCCGCGGCCTCGCACAACTGCTCCCCGGGATACACGGTGTTCCACGCGATCATCGCGAAATCGCCCGTGGCCCACATCTTCTGCTGGTTGGCCTTGACGGCATTGAGGTCAGTCATGACGGGAAATGGCTGTGCGGCGGGGTTGCCAGTGGAACGATATTACTCTTTCCCCTGCGCCATGCCGCGGGCGATGCTTATCCCCGGCTTGTTGCGGCTGGCGGGAAAAGCCGGTACTGTCCCCGGCCTATGGCTTTCGCCCTCCTCCACCTGCGCCACCGCCGCCGCATCGCCGCAGCCGTGCTGGCACTGCTGCTGCAATCCCTGGCCTGGGGCGCGGGCGCGGCTGGCTTCGCCGACCTCCTCGAAAGCGAAGGCGCGACCATCGCGCACGAGCAGGGCTGCCTGGACGATGTGAAGGCACCCGCCGGCCAGCAGGAGACCGACAGCGCCTGCAATGATGCCTGTCACTTCTGGTCGCAGTTCCAGGTCGTGTATGCGGTCGATGTTGCGCCTGCAATGAGTGCCGCGCCGGTGCTTCGCGCCGGTGCCGACGCCCACGCGATCGACCATCGCGGCCGTCCGCCATTGCGCCCTCCCCGCCCTTCCCTCCCGGTCTGACTTCCCGCCTTTCCGTGTCTTGACCGCCCGGCGCGCACGCGCGCGGGCCAGAGGGGATTTCCATGCTCGTTTCGTTTCGCCGTCGCGGCCGCCGCGTCGCTTCGGCCGTTGGCACCATCCGGGCGGCATTCGCCCTCCTGATCGCTTGCGCGCCAGGAGTGGCGCACGCCAACGAGAGGCTGCGGCTGACGCTCGACCAGGCGCAGGCATTCGCCATCTCCAGCAACCCCGGGCTGCGCAAGGCCGGCGCCGACCTCGACGCGGCGCAGGCCGCGGCAGACGAAGCGCGCGCCCCGCTCCCGGCCAACCCGTTGCTCACCGGCGACCTCGGG
>DASZQJ010000169.1:0-5466 GCA_035549715.1 Burkholderiales bacterium | reverse complement strand
GCTTGGCCTTGGTATCGCCCGACTCCGAGCCCTCGACGAAACCTTCCGCCGGCAGCTTGCTCATGAAGGCGACGATCTCGGCGCGGCGCGCGAAATCGGCGGCGTCGTAGGGGCGATCCCCCTTGGCCATGGCCGCCATGGGCCCGAAATTCCAGCCCATCACGGCGAAGACGCCGCGGCGGTACTTGATGGCGTCCTCGGGCTTGGCCTGGGCGAACGCGCTGGACAGCAGGGCGCTGCCGGCGAACAGCAGGCATGCGGCGATGAAGCGCTTCATGGTTCCTCCCGGATAGAAGAGATGATGGCGGGAAGATTCTACACTGAGGCCTCGTCCCGGCCCCAATCCCCTCGCCCCGGCCCCCTCCCACCGGAGAAAAGGGCGTCCTCAAGACGGAAAAAGAACGGGCGGCCAATGGCCGCCCGCGTCGACTGGAAGGATTCCGGGGCGCCCGCTGCCCTGCGTGGGAGAGGGGGCGGGGAATCGCCTTGTTCTACACGACCCGGAAATTCTTGAACTGCCACGGATCCGAGGCGTCGACATCCTCGGGGTAGAGCACCCCGCGGTCCTCCAGCGGCGTCCAGTCCGTATACACCCCGACCACGCGCCCCAGATAGGGCTTGCTGATGTCGAGCATCTGCTTGTAGGGCAGGTCGTCCGGCTCCACGATGCCGCCGTCCGGGTGCTTGATCGCCCAGATGATCGCCGAGACGTAGCCGATGTTCACCTGCAGGCTGGTGGCGTTGTTGTAGGGGCACAGCTTGCGCGCATCCTCGATGGTGAGCTGCGAGCCGTACCAGTAGGCCCCCTTCTCGTGGCCCATCAGCAGCACGCCGAGCTCGTCCATGCCCTCCGAGATCTCGTCGCGCAGCAGGCGATAGCGCGGCGGGAACTTGTAGTTGTTGCCGATGTACTCGTGCATCGACAGCACGGCGTCGTCGCACGGATGGTAGGCGTAGTGGCAGGTCGGCCGGTAGACCGCCTTGCCCTTCCTGTCGCGCACGGTGAAGTAGTCGGGGATCGACGTGGCCTCGCCGTGCGAGATCAGGAAGCCCAGCATGGGGCCTTCCAGCGGCGTCCAGGTGCGCACGCGCGTGGAGGCGCCGGTGCGGTTGAGGTACACGGCGGCGCCGCAGCCGAAATCGAACTTGCGGCCGTCCTCGGGCCAGTTCCTCTCGTGCGTGCCCCAGCCCAGCTCCGCCGGCTGCAGCGATTCGCCGGCGAAGGCCTCGCTCGACCACGTGTTCACGAACTCGTCACGCGCCTTGCGGCGCGCGGAGAGCTGGCTGTCCCGCTCGGCGATGTGGATCACCTTCACGTCGAGCTTTTGCGCGAGCTCGGCCCACTCCTGGCGCGACTTGGGCTGCACCTTCTTCAGGCCGACGTCCTTGGCGACGTTGAGCAGCGCCTGCTTGGTGAGGTGCGAGACCAGGCCGGGATTGGCGCCATGCATCAGCACGCAGGCCGGGCCTTCCGGATACTTCTTGCGCAGGCCCAGCGCCGCCTCGCGGTAGGCGTAGTTGGTGCGGCGGTCGGCCGGCACGGAGGTGTTCTGGTGGCCGCCGGGCCACGGCTCGATGCAGGCGTCGATGTAGAGGATGCCGCGCTTCTGGCAGTACTCGATGGTGTCCAGGCTGTTGACGTCGTAGGACGCGTTCACCAGGAAGTCGCCCTCGCCCAGGTACTTGTCGTACTGCGCGACGTAGGTTTCCTTCCGGATCGGCTCGACGATGAACTTCACGCCGAGGCTCCCCGCCACCTCGCGCCCGAAGGCGTTGGCGGTGACGATGGTGATCTGTTCCGGCTGGATGTCGATGTGCCTCAGGATCAGCGGCAGCGACCCCTGCCCCACCGAGCCGAAACCCACGATCAGCATCCTGCCCTTGAACGACGCGTACTTCTTGTACTCAGCCAGTTTCTCAGCCAATTTTGAGGACACTCCTTTTAAGGAACTCGCGCGAGGCCCCTGCCCCGCGCACGGCGCACTTTATAGACGAAAGCGCCCGCAAGCTCAACACCGGCGGCGGCCATGCGCCGCCGGGGTGAGGGGTGAGGAGTGAGGAAAAGCGCCCGGGACAGGAACGCCGGGGATCAGGGAATGAAAGACCGGAGCTTTCCCTCTCACGCCTCACGCCTCACGCTTCCGCTTCCCGCCTCACCCCTCTGGCGCGCCAGCGCCCACTCGACGTGGCGGCGGACCATGGCGGAAGGATGGGCGCGCCGCGCTTCGAGCGCCGCGATCGCCGCCTCGGAGCGCGGCGCGTTCCCCAGCCCGACCGCGATGTTGCGCAGCCAGCGCTCGTGGCCGATGCGGCGGATGGCGCTGCCTTCGAGCCGGCGCTCGAACTCCCCTTCCGTCCAGGCGAACAATGCCGCCAGGCCGGCGGCGTCGAGGCCGTTGCGCACGCCGAAGTCCGGCAGCCCGGCGGTCTGGGCGTACTTGTTCCATGGGCACACGAGCTGGCAGTCGTCGCAGCCGTAGATGCGATTGCCCATGGACGGCCGCAGCGCCTCGGGGATGTCGCCCGGATGCTCGATGGTCAGGTAGGAGATGCAGCGGCGCGCGTCGAGCTGGTAGGGCCCGACGATCGCCTGGGTGGGGCAGACGTCGATGCAGCGGCGGCAGCTGCCGCAATGCTCCGCCTGCGGCGCATCGACCGGCAACGGCAGGTCGGTGTAGATCTCGCCGAGGAAGAACCAGGAGCCGGCCTCCCGGTTGAGCAGCAGCGTGTGCTTGCCGCGCCACCCCAGGCCGGACTTGACCGCCAGCTCGACCTCCATGACCGGGGCGCTGTCCGTGAATACGCGATGCCCGAAGGGCCCCACCTCGCCGGCCATGCGGTCGCACAGCTTCTGCAGCCGGGCGCGCAGGACCTTGTGGTAATCGCGGCCCAGCGCGTAGCGTGCGACGTAGGCCGCATCGCCTTGCTCCAGCACCCCGGCGGCATCCCGCGCCCCGGGGGGGAAGTAATTCATGCGCGCGGTGATGACCCGCAGCGTGCCGGGCACCAGTTCCGCCGGACGTGCCCGCCGCGCGCCGTGCGCGGCCATGAAGCCCATGTCCCCATGCCAGCCGCGATCGAGCCATTGCATCAGCCGCGCCTCCGCCTCGCCGAGGTCGCAATCGGCGATGCCCAGCTGCTGGAAGCCCAGCTCGCGCGCCCAGCCGCGCAGGCGGTCCGCCAGCGCCGCGAAGTCGGCCGGCGCGAGGCTAGCGCGCGGCGGCGCGGCGCCGGGGTTCGGCGTCATCGCGGCGGGCCTCGACGAGGAAGTCGAGCTTGCGGGTTTCGCCGTGCTTCATGACGAAAAAGCGCTCGGCCGGCACGCCCGCGGCCGCCAGCGCCTCCCCGAGCTTCACGGGCGGCTCGTCCAGGCGCTCGTCGGTGAGCCGGAACGTGCCCCAGTGCATGGCCACCGCGTAGCGCGCGTTGATGTCGCGGAACGTGCGCACCGCCTCCTCCGGGTTCACGTGCATGGTCTTCATGAACCAGCGCGGCTCGTAGGCGCCGATCGGCAGCGCAGCCAGGTCGATGCTGCCGAAGCGCCGGCCGATGTCGGCCAGGTCCTGCGAATAGCCGAAGTCGCCGCCGAACAGGAAGCGCATCGACGGATGCTCGATGACCCACGAGCCCCACAGCGTCTGGTTCGTGTCCCACGGCGTGCGTGCGCTCCAGTGCTGCACGGGCGCCAGGTGCAGCGTGAGCCCCATGTGCGTGGCGCTGTCCCACCAGTCGAGCTCGGTGACGTTGTCGATGCCCTGCTCGTGGAACCAGGCCTTGAGCGCCAGCGGGACGAAAAAGCGCGGCGGTCCGCCGGGCTGGGCGTTGAGCCGGCGCACGCTGTCGAGGTCGAGGTGGTCGTAGTGGCTGTGCGAAACCACCACGACATCGATGTGCGGCAGCGTGCCGTAGGTCAAGGCCGGCGGGACATGGCGCCGGGGTCCGGCGAAGGACAACGGCGAGGCGCGCTCGCTGAACTGGGGATCCGTGAGGATGTTCACCCCGCCGAGCTGCAGCAGGAAGGTCGCGTGCCCGACCCAGGTGAGCGTCGGCTCGGCACGGTTGGCCGCGAGATACGCGGCGTCGGGTTCGAGTCGCGCAAACCGGTAGCCGCCTTCCGGGTCCGCGGGCGTGCCCCGGGTCCAGCGCTCCCACTGCCACTTCCAGAAGCTTGGCTTGCCGGGGTGCGGATAGTTGTTGCGGAAGCCGTCCGGGGTGTGATGGGATTTCATCGGACTATAATGAGAATTGGCATGGCAGGCGGAGAGCAACGACAGGGCCGCGATGCCGGCAAGGACGTTCGGATTCATATTCCCGCGAAGGACGGATGGCTCGCTGCAGTGTAACCGGCGGCGCCGGGCCATGGCAAAACACCACGACGACATTGAGGAGCGCGAGACATGGCGGCAGGCAAGAAGGCAGTGGGCGTGATCGGGTTGGGCTCGATGGGCATCGGCGTTGCGCGCACCCTGGTGAAGAAGGGGTTCGACGTCCACGCCTACGACGTGCGCCCCGAGGTGCTCAAGGCCTTCGCGAAGGAAGGCGGCATCCCGGCGAAGACGCCCGCCGAGGTGGGCCGCCACGCCTCCATCGTGATCATCCTGGTGGTCAACGCCGAGCAGACCAGCGACGTGCTGTTCGGCAAGGACGGCGCCGTGTCCACCCTGGCCAAGGGCAGCGTGGTCATCGCGAGCAGCACCGTCGCCCCGGAATTCGCGATCGACCTGGGCAAGCGCCTGGACGCCGCGGGCCTGCTGCTCATCGACGCCCCGGTCTCGGGGGGCGCGGCGCGCGCGGCCAGGGGCGAGCTGTCGATCATGGGCTCGGGCTCGAAGGCGGCGTTCAGGAAGGCCGACGCCGTGCTCAAGGCGATCGCGGCCAAGGTCTACGAGCTGGGCCCGGACGCGGGCACCGGCTCCAAGGTGAAGATGATCAACCAGCTGCTGGCCGGCGTGCACATCGCCGCGGCGGCGGAAGCCACCGCGCTCGGCATCCGCGCGGGCGCCGACCCGAAGGTGGTCTACGAGGTGATCTCCAACAGCGCGGGCTCGTCCTGGATGTTCCAGAACCGCGTGCCGCACGTGCTGGAGGGCGACTACACGCCGCTGTCCGCGGTGAACATCTTCGTGAAGGACCTGGGCATCGTCCTCGACTCCGCGCGCAAGATGACCTTCCCCCTGCCCCTCACCGCCGCCGCCCACCAGCAGTTCCTCGCCGCCGCCGGGGCCGGCCTGGGCTACGAGGACGACATCGCCGTGATCAAGGTCTACCAGGCGCAGTCGGGCATCAAGCTGCCCGGCAAGAAAAAGAAGGCGTGACGATCGTAATTGCCGTGACTGCCGTAACTGTCGTGACGACGTGACTGCCGTGGAAGCCGGTTTCACGACAGTCACGGGTTCATGCGTCACGCCGTCACGACAGTCGCGACCCTTCAGATGTCATCCCTGCCCAGCCTTTTCTCCAGCGCCG
>DASZQJ010000168.1:0-4054 GCA_035549715.1 Burkholderiales bacterium | reverse complement strand
GCGGCATCCAGCCGGCGCTGCAGCGCCTCGAGGTCCGCGCGGTTCTGCTGCGCCTCGCGGGCATCCTCGGGCGGGTAGCGCAAGTCGGCCACGCTGAACCATGCCCAGGCTTCCACCGGATCGGCGGCGAGGCCGCGGCCTTGCGCGTGCATCGCGCCGATGCTGTGCATCGCGGAGGCATATCCCTTGTCGGCCGAGCGGCGGAACCAGCCCAGCGCTTCGGCATAGTCCCTCGACACCCCCTTGCCGGCTTCGTAGAGCAGGCCCACGTTGTACATGGCCATCGGCTCACCCTGCTCCGCCGCGCTCTGGTACCAGGTCATGGCCATGGTCAGGTCGCGCTCCACGCCTTCGCCGTTCTCGTAGAGGTCGCCCACGCTGTTCATCGCCCAGGCGTTGCCGAGGAAGGCCGACTGGTGCCACCAGTCGAACGCCTGCTTCAAGTCCTTGTCGACGCCGTGGCCGTTGGCGTACATGAGGCCGATGTTGTTCATGGCCACCGTATAGCCGCGCCTGGCCGCCTCCTTCCACCAGCGCATCGCCTCATCAAAGCTTTGCTTGCCGTCATGGCCCCTGGCCCAGAGCAGCGCGACGTTGTTCATCGCGCGCACGTCGCCCTGCTGCAGCAGCTGCGAGAGGTTGGCCGGGTCGAGCATGTCCTTGCCCGGCTCGAGGTTGGTGAACGTCTCCTCCTGCTCGACCGCGGGCGCCATGGGGCAGGCGAGGAGCAGGACGGCAAGGGCAATGGGGCGCACCAGCATGGGACCTCCTGTCGGCGGGCACGGGCCCGCGTTACATGGACCGCGGCGCCAGGGGCCGGTTCAACCCTGCCGCAGGAATGGCACGAGGTCGCGCATCAGCGCGTCCGGCGCCTCTTCCGGGATGAAATGCCCGCACGCAAGCGGGTGGCCGCGCACGTCGGCGGCCTTCTCCCGCCAGGTGGCGGGCACGTCGAACAGCTTGTGCATCTTGCCGAATTCGCCCCAGATGGCGAGCACCGGGCAGGCGACTTTTTTCTGCAGGTCGCGCTCGTCGTCGGCAATGTCGACCGTCGCCGCCGCACGATAGTCCTCGAGGCCGCCGCGGATCGTCCCGGGCAGCCGGAACGCGCGCAGGTACTCCTGGAACATCGGCTCCTCGATCGCGTCCTGCCGGTGGCAAAGGGCGCGGAACATGTTGCGCAGGAAGGGCTCGGCACTGCTGGCGAGCATGATCTCGGGCAGGTCCGGCACCTGGAAGAAGAACCAGTGCCAGTACGCGGCCGCGAGCTCCCGCCCGGCATCGCGAAACACGGTGTGGGTCGGCACGATGTCCAGCACCGTGAGGTTCTTCACCGCCCCGGGGTAGTCCACCGCCAGCCGGTGCGCGACCCGCGCGCCGCGATCGTGGCCCACCAGGGCGAAGCGTTCGAATCCGAGCGCGGACATGGCCTCCTTCATGTCCTTCGCCATGGTGCGCTTGTCGTAGCCGTCGCGCGGCTTGTCCGAATCGCCGTAACCGCGCAGGTCCGGGCACACGACGCTGAACTGGTTGAGCAGCTGCGGCGCCACCTTGCGCCACATCTGCGCCGTCTGCGGGTAGCCGTGCAGCAGCAGCACGGGTTCCCCCGACCCGCCCACCCAGGCGTTGATGCGGATGCCGTTGGCGCGGATGGTCTGCTGCTGCATCCCGGGCATGAAGTTACTCATCCAATTCTTTCAGGAAATTCTCACCACAGAGACACAGAGGACACGGAGAAGATCATAGAAGACCGGGGAGACAATGCATGCTGCGTACGATGACCCGGCATTTCGCAAATCATTCTTCGCCGCATATCTGCGCAAATTTGGCATCTCCATTCCTGAAATGCTTTCCTCTGCGTCCTCTGTGCCTCTGTGGTGAAAAGGCGTTGCCTTGAACTCATTTCCCCAGGTACTTGCGCAGGCGCCCGATGCCTTCTTCCAGGATCGGAATCGGCTTCGGATACGAAAAGCGCACGTGCTGCTTCGCCTTGTGGTCGCCGAAGTCGATGCCCGGCGCCACGGCAACCCCGCCTTTCTCGAGCAGGTCCCGGCAGAACCCGTAGCTGTCGTCGGTCAGGCGCTCGCAGTTGGCGTAGATATAGAAGGCGCCCTCGGGCGTCACCGGGATGTCGAACCCGAGGCTGCGCAGGGCCGGCAGCAGGAAGTCGCGCTGCGCCTTGAAGGTGTTGCGGCGCTGCTCGAGCAGCGCCAGCGTGTCGGGATGGAAGGCCGCCAGCGCGGCCTTCTGCGCCAGTTCGGACGGCGAGATGAAGAGGTTCTGCGCCAGCTTGTCGAAAGGCTGCACGCAGGCTTCCGGCATCACCACCCAGCCCAGGCGCCAGCCCGTCATGCCGAAATACTTGGAGAAGCTGTTGATGATGAACACGTCGTCGGCGAATTCCAGCGCCGTGCGGTCGCGCCGGCCGTAGGTGAGGCCGTGGTAAATCTCGTCGACGATCAGCACGCCGCCGCGGGCCCTGGCCACGGCGTGGATGCGCGCCAGCTCGTCGTGGTCGATGAGCGTGCCGGTCGGGTTCGACGGGGAGGCAATGAGCACCGCCGCCGTGCGCGGCGTCCAGTGCTGCTCCACCAGTTCGGCGGTGAGCTGGTACGCAGTCGAAGCATCGACCGGGATGCCCACCGCCTCGCCTTCCATGGTACGCACGAAGTGGCGGTTGCACGGGTAGCCCGGATCCGCCATCAGCACCTGGCTGCCGGGCGACAGCAACGTGCCCATGGTGAGCAGCAGCGCGCCGGAGGACCCGGCCGTGACGGCGATGCGCGAGCGCGGCACCTCGACCCCATATCGCGACTGGTAGAACCCGGCGATCGCGTCGCGCAGCTCGGCGATGCCCAGCGAGGGCGTGTAGCCAATGCGGCCTTCCCGGATGGCGCGGATGCCCGCTTCGGCCACGAGCGGCGGCACCGGCGCGTCCGGCTCGCCCACGACCATGTTCGAGATCGAGCGTCCGGCGGCTTCGAGCTCCTTGGCGCGGTTGATCAATACCACCACATGGAATGGCTCGATTTCGTCGAGCCGGGAGGCGAGGTGCGGCGGACGGACGTTGGGCAATATTTCCGGGCGGTTCATGGAATCTCCTGGCAGGCGGCGCCCGTCGGGCGCGCCTTCGTGGCTGCCGGGAATTGTAGCGCGGTCGCGCCCGCGACCCGGGGCGGGTGCAGGGACCGGCGCGTTTTCCACTACCATGTCGGTCCTTTCCCGAATCAACCACCCGGATACCAACATGAAGATCGCGGTCATTGGCAGCGGCGGCGTCGGCGGCTATTTCGGCGGCCGGCTCGCGGCAAGCGGGCAGGACGTGACGTTCGTCGCACGCGGCGCCCACCTGGAAGCCATGAAAAAGGACGGCCTCAAGGTCTTAAGCGCGCTGGGCGACCTGCACCTGCCCCGCGTCAACGTCACCACGGACACCGGCGCCATCGGCCCGGTCGACGTCGTGATGATCGCGGTCAAGCTCTGGGGCACCGAGGAGGCGGGCCAGGCGGCCAGGCCCCTGCTGGGCAGGGACACGATGGTGGTCTCGTTCCAGAACGGCGTCGTGGCCATCGACACGCTGGCGCCCATCGTCGGCAAGGCGCACATCGTCGGCGGGGTGTCCAACATCGCCGCCCTCATCGAAGCGCCGGGGGTCATCCGCCACAACGGCAACATGGCGAGCCTGTTCTTCGGCGAGCTCGACGGCAAGTCCTCGCCGCGTACGGAAGCCTTCCTCGCCGCCTGCACGAAGGCCGCCATCAACGCCAGCCTCTCCGCGGACATCAACAAGTCGATCTGGGAGAAGTTCGTGCGCCTCGTGACGCTGTCGGCGACCACTGCCCTGATGCGGCTGCCGGTCGGCCCGATCCGCAGCGACCCGGACACCCGCGCCCTGATGCAGCAGGTGATGGAGGAAGTGGTGGCCGTCGGCCGCGGCAAGGGCATCCGGCTCGACCCCGACCTCGTGGCGGGCCAGATGCGCGTCATCGACGGCTACCCGCCGGCGATGGTCGCCTCCATGTGCGGCGACCTGCGGCGCGGCAACCGGCTGGAG
>DASZQJ010000167.1:0-25847 GCA_035549715.1 Burkholderiales bacterium | reverse complement strand
TCCTGGTTCGAGTCGGCGTTCCAGTGATAGAGCTCGCGCCTGGACGCGATGCGCCGGAACTGCTTCGGGTCATGCTGCAGCCCGGCCTCGGCGAGCAGGTCGGCCACCGCCTGGTAGTCCGCATCCGACATGGGCTGCTCGCCCGCATCGGCGCCCAGGGAGCGCACCTTGCCGCGCACGTAGATCACGGCTTCGTACAGCGAGTCCCCGAGCGCGTCCCCGGCGTCGCCGCAGATCACCAGCCGCCCGGCCTGGGCCATGAAGGCGGAGAAATCGCCGACCGACCCGCCCACGACGATGTCGACGCCCTTCATCGAGATGCCGCAGCGCAGGGACGCGTCCCCCTCGATCACCAGCAGGCCGCCATGGGCCGCCGCGCCGGCCGATACCGAGGCAAAGCCCTTGACGTGCACCCGCCCCGACGTCATGCCTTCGGCCACGCCCGGGCCGGCGTTGCCGCGCACCAGGAGGCTCGCGTGCTGGTTCATGCCGCCCGCGTAATAGCCCGCATGACCGTCAATCTCGATCTCGACCGGTGCATTCACGCCGGCCGCGAGGCTGTGGGCGCCGTCGGGATTGAGCACCTTGACCTTTTTCACGCCGCCCAGGCCTTTGTGCAGGAACTGGTTGAGCTCGCGCAGCGTCTGCCGCGCCAGGTCGAAGGTGGCCGTATCGCCCTCGATGTGCGGGCCCGGGGCGCCCGCCTTCACGGCTAGGCCCGCCATACGTAGACCTCCTCGGGGACGGGCTCGAAAATCTTCGCGTTGCGCACGTCCGGGAGCTGCGCGAGCGAACGGAACTCCGACGAAATGGCGACGTAGTCGTCGGTCTCGGCGACGATTGCCGGCTTGCAGGCGAAGGCATCACGGACCAGGGCGAGCTCGTCGCGTGTACCCATCAGGAAGGTGTAGAAGCCGTCGAGCTGCTCGAAGCCGCTGCGGACGGCGGTCTCGAGGTCGTCGCCCTCGCGCATGCGCCACTCGAAGTAGCGGCAGGCCGCCTCCGTGTCGTTGTCCGTCTCGAAGTCGATGCCGAGCGGCTCCAGCTTGCGCCGGATCTGGTAGGGATTCGACAGCGAGCCGTTGTGCACCAGGCACCAGTCCTCGCCCGCGGTGAAGGGATGGGCGCGATCGGGCGTCACCGCCGACTCCGTGGCCATGCGCGTGTGCCCCACCAGGTGCGAGCCCTGCAGCGAACGAAAGTCGTAGCGCTGCGCGATGTCCGCGGGGGTGCCGATGTCCTTGTACAGGTCGATGTACTGGCCGGCCGAGAGGACATGCAATGCCGGGTGGTGCTCCCGGATCCAGCGCTTCGCTCCCGCCACCGGGGCGGCCGTTTCCAGCACGCCGTGATTGGCCTGGACGCTCAGCACGGTTTCCGCACCCAGGACGTCGCGCGCCGCGGCCTCGAAGCCGTTCCAGTCGAACTCGCCGCCACCCGAGTACAGGCTCAATTTGCGCCGGTCATCCGCGACCGGCGAGGTGAACACCGCCATGCCCGCGGAATCCGGCCCGCGTTCGGTCATGCCGATCAGCATCGGCAGCATGAGGCTGCCCAGCTGCGCCTGCAGCCCGGGCTTCTTTACCAGCAATCCCACGATCCCACACATGAATCCCTCCTTCCAATCTGCCCCGCAGAGACACGGAGGCACGGGGAAAAATCGACGCAACGGAACATCCATAGCGGCGCGCCCTTCGTTGGCACAGGTTTGCCGCGACGTCGCCGCCCCGAGTTCCCCGCCCCGTGTCCTTAAGCTTTTCTCCGTGCCTCCGTGGCGAAAACGACCTAGAAAAACTCCACGTACCGCTGGCGCTCCCAGTCGGAAACGTGGCGCGAGTATTCGACCCATTCCATGCGCTTGAGCGTCAGGAACTCCTTCGACAGGTCTTCGCCCAGCGCCGCGCGCAGCACCTTGTCCTTCTCGAATTCGTCCAGGGCCTCCTTGAGGTTCTGCGGCAGGATGCCGATGCCGGCGCGCTTGAGCTTCTCCGGCGACCACTCGTACAGGTTCTCGTTGATCGGCGCGCCCGGGTCGAGCTTGCGCTCCACGCCATCCATGCCCGCCGCGAGGATGGCCGCGGTGGCAAGGTACGGGTTGCAGGACCCGTCGGGCAGCCGCAATTCCAGCCGCCCGTAGGGCACGCGCACGCAGGCCGTGCGGTTGTTGTTGCCATAGGTGATGTACGCCGGCGCCCAGGTGGCGCCGGACAGCGCGCGCCCGACCACCAGGCGCTTGTACGAGTTGATCGTCGGCGCGACGATCGCCGTCAGGGCCCGGGCGTGGGCAAGGATGCCGCCGAGGAAGTGGTAACCCGTCTTCGACAGGCCCAGGCCGTTGCCGTCCCTGTCGTCGTGGAACAGGTTCTTCGTCTTCGCGTTGCCCAGCGAGATGTGGAAATGCGCGCCGGTGCCGGTGCGGTTCGAGAACGGCTTGGGCATGAAGGTCGCGATCATGCCCATCGACTTCGCGATCTCCGAGGCGGCCATCTTCACGAAGATCAGGCGGTCGGCGCTCGCCAGCGCGTCGCCATAGGTGAAGTTGACCTCGAACTGGCCGTTGGCGTCCTCATGGTCGATCTGGTAGACATCGATGCCGACCGACCGCAGCGCGTCGGTCATCGCTTCCAGGAACGGCACCGAGCGCGCCAGGCCCTTGTAGTCATAGCAGGGCTTCTCCAGCAGGTCGGTCTCGTCCACGGGCCCCAGGGAACCATCTGCACCCTTTTTCAGCAGCATGAACTCGGGCTCGATGCCCGTGTACATCGTCAGGCCTTTTTTCGCCAGGGCATCGAGCTGGCGCTTGAGCACCACGCGCGAGCAGTACGGGTAAGGGCTGCCGCCGACGTGCCCGTCGCAGGCCATGCGCGCGAAGCCCGGCATCCAGGGGATGGGCGTCAGCGTCGTGGGGTCCCCCACCGCCATGTAGTCGGGGCCGTGCGGGCCCATGCCGAAGCCCCACAAGGCAAAGCCCGCGAAACCGGCGCCCTCGTTGAGCACCATGTCGAGGTGCTCGGCGGGCACCGCCTTGGCCTTGGCCGCGCCGTGGATGTCCACGAACTGCGCGAGGATGTACTTGAGCTTGTGGTCCTTGAGGTATTTCCTGGCCGCCTGGGGTGACATGGCGCGAGCTCCCTTTGACTGAAAATCGATGATCGGCCGGCTCAGGCGAGCAGGCCCTCCGAACCGGCGACGCCACCGCCCAGCCCGGCGGCGATGTCGACGAGCGTTTCCCACAGGTAAGGGGCGAAGGTCGGGTCGCACCACAGGCGCAGGCAGGGCAACGCGCCCAGGTCGCGGTGGACGGCATCGCGGCGGATCGCCAGCACACTCACGCCCGCCATCTGTGTCATGACGGCCTCGCGCTCCGCGATGGCTTCGAAGTTCACGTTGCAGACCTGCACCAGCAATTCGATGCTGCGCGGGCCCAGCAGGGCGAGGCCGGCATCCTGGCGCAGGACGGGATAAACGCCGTCGGTGCCCGTGCCCAGGGCGGCCTGCACGCGTGGCGCGGCCTCCCCGCGCGGACCGTCTTCGAGGAAGAACTCGCTGCGCCCCAGGCGGGCGATCACGCCGCCGCCAGGCAGATCCGCCCAGCGGTTGGCGGCATCGGGCACCTCGATGCCCTGCGCCTGCAGCCACTCCGCCGCCGCAGGCCCCTTGAGGCCGCAGCGGCGCAGGCCGCTCAGGTCGGCCAGGGCCAGCGCCGCGAGCCGCGCCTGCTCTTGCGGCATCCGCCCGGGCAACGCCATGCCCTGGAACTGCATCGTGGCCGCCTCGGCCCCTGCCCGTGGCACCGGACTGACCCGCACGTAGCTCATCGGGCGCCCTTCTGCCGTTCGCCGGCGGGATCGTAGAAGGGCGTCTTCGCCACCCGGGCGGCGACCATGCGCCCGCCATCGGCGCGCACCATGAACTGCCCGCCCTCCACCGCGAGGTCCGGGCTGACGAAGGCCAGGCCCACGTGGCGCTCGAGCGCCGGGCTCCAGGCGATGCTGGTGACGCGGCCCGCGATGTTGCCGTCGCGGATCACGAGGTGGCATTCCTTCGGCGCGTCGTGGTCAGGCATCCCGTCGAGCGTGAAACCGACCAGCTTCGCCTTCGGCGCCTTGCGCTGCAGGATGCGCAGGCTGCGCTGGCCGACGAAAAACGGCTTGTCCATCTTCACCGCCCATTCCGTCGCCGCGTCGAAGGGCGAGGTCAGCCCGTCCGTGTCCTGCCCGACGATGAGGTGGCCCTTTTCCAGGCGCAGCAGGCGCTGCGCCTCGACGCCGAAGGGGCGGATGCCGTGCGCGCGGCCGGCCGCCACCAGTGCGTCCCACACGGCGAGCGCGCCGTCGGCCGGCACGTGGATCTCGTAGCCCAGCTCGCCGACGAAGCCCACGCGCATGAGGCGGGCGGGAACGCCCGCAACGTCCGCCTCGCGCGCGCCGAGGTAGGGGAAGGCGGCTTCCGCAAGGTCGAGCCCGGTGACGCCGGCCAGCACCTCGCGCGACCGGGGACCCGCGATGTTCATCGCGGCATAGGCGCCGGTGGCGTTGACGATGCCCGCGCGCAGCCCCCACTGGGTGTTCAGGCGCGTCATCTCGCGATAGACGCTGGCCGACCCGGTCGTGGTGGTGGTGAAGTAGAAGCGGTCCTCGCCCAGGCGGGCGACCACGCCGTCGTCGATGATCACGCCGGACTCGTCGACCATGAGGGCGTAGCGCGTCATGCCGACCTTGAGCGAGGCGAACCGTCCGGTGTAGACACGCTCCAGGAACCCGGCCGCATCCGGACCCGAGATCTCCATCTTGCCCAGGGTGCCCACGTCGATGATGCCCACCGAGCGGCGCACCGCCAGGGCTTCCTCGCGCACGGTCTCGGCCTTGCGCTTGCCGCGCTGGCGGTAATACTCCGGCCGCAGCCAGTGCCCGGCCTGCATGAACACCGCGCCGTCGCCCCGATGCCGCTCGTGCAACGGGGTGGTCCGCTGCGGGTGGAAGCCGCGTCCCGCCAGGTGGCTCATCGGCACCGGGTGGAAGAACGGCCGCGCCGTCGTGCTGCCCACTTCGCCGGGACCGCGCCCGAGGCGTCTGGCCAGGATGCGGATGGCATTCATGTTCGAATGCTTGCCCTGGCTGGGCCCCATGCCGACCGTGGTGTAGCGCTTGAGCAGCTCGATGTTGTCGAAACCTTCCTGTGCGGCATCCAGGAAGTCCCGAAGCTGCAGGTCCTCGTCGAAGTCCACGAAGTTCTTGGCCCCCGCATGCGGGAAGATCGGGTACGGATGGCTGGGGGCGACCGCCGCGCGCGCGACGGGAAATGCGGCGGGGGCCTTGAAGCCCAGGTAAGCGGCCGCCTGGTCGCCGGCGCGCCGGCCGTCGAGCAGGCGGTCACCCGGATCGAACACGCCGTTGACCCGGCCGGCGGCGAAGACGCCTTCCGGCAGCCGCACCGGCACGAACTGCTGCACGCCTTCGTCGAAGTGCATCTGCGCGCCCGCCTGGTAGAGCAGGGCGGCGGCAGGCGCATAGCCCACGCTCATCAGCACGCCGTCGCATTCGATGGCGCGGCCCCGCGTCGCGTCGAGTTCGCCGTGCGCGGCGAGCGGGCATACCAGGACCGATTCGACGCAGCCCTTTCCGCGCGCCTCGTGGATGCCATGGCCGCGATGAACGGCGATGCCGGCGTGTTCGACGGCCTCTGCGGCTTTCCCCGGGTCTGCTTCGTGCCTCAGGTCCACGACGGCGGCGACCTTCGCCCCTGCACGCAGCAGGTCGAGCGCAGCGGCATAGCCGTCGGCATTCGCGGTCAGCACGACCGCGGACTGCATCGGCCGGACGGCGTAGCGATAGATGAGCCGCTGCGCGGCGGATGCCAGCATCACGCCGGGCAGGTCGTTGTTGCGGAACACCGCGGGCTGCTCGAACACCCCGGTGGCGACGATGACCGCGCGGGCGCGCATCTTGGTGATGCGCTCGCCGTCGACCAGGGGCACCCAATGATCCGCGTAATAGCCCGCGGCGACGGTCCCGGGGCGCACGTCCAGGTTGGGATGCGTGGCCGCGCGCTCGGCGAGCTGCCCGAGCAGGCCAAGGCTCGCGTCCGATCCCGCGCGCTGGTAACCCAGGCTGGCGCCCACGCGCGGGTTTTCGTCCACCAGCACCACCTTCGCGCCGGCGTCGGCGGCCGCCAGTGCCGCGCAAAGGCCGGCAGGACCCGCGCCGATCACCAGCACGTCGCAAAAGTCGTAGCGCTTGGGCGTGCGCACGTGCGGCGTCGAGAAATCGAGCCGGCCCAGGCCGGTCATGCGGCGGAACACCCGTTCCCAGAACGGGAACAGCGCGCGCGGCGTGTGGAACGCCTTGTAATAGAAACCCACCGGGAACAGCTTCGAAAGCCTGTCTAGCAGGCGCGCACGGTCGCGCGCGAGCCCGCCGAAGGTGTTTACCGCGGCGAGCTGCATCCCGGGACGCAGCGGGGTCACGTCGGCGCGCACGTTCGGAACGCCTTCGTCCTGCAGCAGGACGTTCACGTCGTGGTTGGCCATCGACAGCACGCCGCGCGGGCGGTGGTACTTGAAGCTGCGTCCGAGCACGCTGCGCCCGGCGGCCCAGAGCGCGCTCGAGATGGTGTCGCCGGCAAAGCCGCTGGCGGGCGCGCCTTCGAACCGGAAGTCGACCGTGGCGGCGCGGTCGATCCATTCCCCCGGCAGCGGCGGCAGGCGGCGGCTCATGAGGCTGGCGGCTCCTCGCCGTGCAGGTAGGTGCGGAGCACCTTGTCCTGCAGGGTGTCGCGCTCGGCGATGAACCAGATGCCGCTGGCGATGTGCAGCCACCATTCGCGCTTGACCCCGGGCGCACCATTGCGGTTGAACACGTAGTCGGCCCAATCGGCGTCGCTGCAGGTCTGCGGATCCGGCATCGGCCGGACCTCGCCCGCGTAGTGGAACTCGGAGACCGGCCGCAGGCCGTTGATGGGGCAGCGCAGGAGCTTCATGTCAGTGCCCGACCGAGGCGGCTCCCTTCTCACCCGTCAACTCGTACTCGGCGAAGCGGGACAGGCGAAAGCCGTGGATCAGCGGATGCTCGCGATCGTGCGCCACGGTGTATGCCATGGTCTTGCCGCACACCGGCGTTGCCTTGAAGCCCCAGGTGCCCCAGCCCGAATCGAGGTAAAAGCCTTCGACCGGCGTCTTGCCCATGATCGGCGCGAAGTCCGGCGTCATGTCCGCCATGCCGGCCCACTGGCGGTTGACCTTCGCGTGCGACAGGAAGGGGAACATGTCGAGCATGTGCGCGGCGAGCCCCTCGACGAAGTCCAGCGTGGACCGCGTGCCGTGCAGCTCGTAGGGATCGAGCGATGCGCCCATCACCAGCTCGCCGCGCGCGGACTGGCTGACGTAGACGTGCAGGCTCCCGGAAACCAGGATCGGGTCGAGCCAGGGCTTCATCGGCTCGGTGACCATCGCCTGCAGCGGGTGCACGTAGATGGGCGTGCGCAGGCCGAGCATGCGCGTGATGCGCGGCGTCGAGCCGGCCACGGCGCACAGCACCCTGGGCGTGGCGATGTTGCCGCGGCTGGTGCGCACGCCGGTCACGCGCCCGCCTTTGACGTCGATGCCGAGGACCTCGGTCTGCTGGTGGATCTCCACCCCGCGCCGGTCGGCCCCGCGGCCGTAGCCCCAGGCCACCGCGTCATGGCGGGCAATCGCGCCGGGCGCATGGAACAGCGCGCCCAGGATCGGCGCGTGTCCGCCGCAGCTCAGGTCGATCTGCGGGCAGGCTTCTTTCACCTCTTCCGGGCCGACCAGCTCGCTGTTGACGCCGAGGTGCTTGTTCACCTCGGCGCGCCAGCGCATGGTGCGCACGGCCGAATCGGTGTGGGCCAGGGTGAAATGCCCGCGGGTCGAATAGAACAGGTTGAGGTCGAAGTCCGCCGACAGGTCCTGCCACAGGCGTACCGACTGGTCGTAAAAGGCCACGCCTTCCGGCGTCAGGTAGTTGGAGCGGATGATCGTGGTGTTGCGCCCGGTGTTGCCGCCGCCCAGGTAGCCCTTTTCCAGGACCGCGACCTTCCGCATCCCGTGGTCGCGAGCAAGATAGTAAGCAGCTGCTAACCCATGCCCGCCAGCCCCGATGACCACGGCGTCGTAACCGGGTTGGAGACGCTCGTGTGCCCGGAACATGCGGGACTCGGGGTAACGGTCGGCGCCGACGAAGCGAAGCAGGCGAAAAGGCATGGCGGCGCGGGCGGGAATCGAATTCGGCGGATTCGCTGCATGGTCGGGTTTCCCCGCCGTGAAGTCAACACCTTAAGGAATCTTTGTTCACCTTCAGGAAACATGCGCCGCGTTTGCACGCGAGGGCAAAAACCCGTCTGCTACAATCCGCGGCAGGTTTCAACTCGTTGAGTCAAATGCTTTTCCCCTGCCGACCGGGCTCCCGACACCATCGCCGCCACGCATGAAGATCGCCTTCCTTCTCGATCCGCTCGAGGACATCAAGCCCTACAAGGATTCCTCCTACGCGATGATGCGCGAAGCGGTTGCCCGCGGACATCGGCTCGCCGAGCTCCAGCAGGGCGACCTCGCCTGGCGCGACGGCAGCGTGCTGGGCTACGCGCGGGACCTGGAGCTCACGGGCGACGAGAAGGACTGGTACCGGGTCGGCGAACGCAAGCCGGTGCCGCTGGAGCAGTTCGACGCGGTGATGATGCGCAAGGACCCGCCGTTCGACATGGAATATGTGTACAGCACCTACCTGCTCGAGCTGGCGCAACGGCAGGGCGCGCGGGTCATCAACAACCCGCGCGCGATCCGCGACCACAACGAGAAGCTCGCCATCGCCCGTTTCCCGCAGTTCACGGTGCCCTCGCTGGTCTCGCGCGACCAGCGGCTGATCCGCGACTTCCTTGCCGAGCACGGGGACGTGATCATCAAGCCGCTCGACGGCATGGGCGGGGCCTCGATCTTTCGCCTGCACCGCGGGGACCACAACATCAGCGTGGTGCTGGAGACCCTCACGCACCATGGCTCGCGTACCGTCATGGCGCAGCGCTACATCCCGGAGATCGTGAAGGGCGACAAGCGCGTGCTGGTCATCGACGGCAAGCCCGTGCCCTACGCGCTCGCGCGCATCCCGAAGCAGGGCGAGACCCGCGGCAACCTGGCCGCCGGGGGAACGGGCGTCGCGCAGCCATTGTCGGCCCGCGACCGCGAGATCGCCGAAGCCCTGGGACCGGAACTCAAGGCGAGCGGCCTGCTGCTCGTGGGGCTGGATGTGATCGGCGACTGGCTCACGGAGGTCAACGTCACCAGCCCGACATGCATGCGCGAGATCGCGGACCAGACCGGCTTCAACGTCGCCGCGCTCATGATCGACGCGCTCGAGCGCCTGCCCGCGCGGGCCTGACCCGCGCGGCCCGCCCGGGTAGAATCCCCCTGTTTCCGGTCACCAGCAGGCATTCATGGTAGGCATCCTCATCATCGCCCATGGCACGCTGGGCGAAAGCCTGATCCATTGCGCCAGCCACGTCATGGGGAGCCGGCCGCCGCACCTGATGCAGATCGGGGTCAGCATCCAGGACGACCCGCAGCGGGTGCTGCCGCAGGCCATCAAGATGGTGCGCGGGCTGGACCAGGGCAGCGGCGTGCTGGTGCTGACCGACGTGTACGGCGCGACGCCGAGCAACATCGCCACCCGCCTGCTGATCCCCGGCAAGGTGGAAGGCGTGGCGGGCGTGAACCTGCCCATGCTGGTGCGCGCCCTGACCTACCGCAATGAACCGCTGCGCACGGTGATCGCCAAGGCCACCTCCGGCGGCATCGAAGGCGTCATGCAAATGCCCATCGTCCAGTTGAAAAATGCTGCAACGGGAAATTGAGATCACCAACAAGCTCGGGCTCCACGCCCGCGCCTCGGCCAAGCTCACGCAGCTGGCCGGCACCTTCGCCTCCGAGGTCTGGGTCTCGCGCGAAGGCCGCCGGGTCAACGCCAAGAGCATCATGGGCGTGATGATGCTCGCCGCGGCCAAGGGTGCGGTCATCGCCATCGAGACCAGCGGCGCCGACGAGGAAGCCGCCATGGCAGCCCTGGTGCAGCTGGTCGGCGACAAGTTCGGGGAAGGGGAATAGAGGGGCGAGGGACGAGGAAGGAGGAACGAGGGAAGAGCCCGAACCCCCTCGCCCCTCGCCCCTCGCCCCTCGCCCCCGCTTCGCTATGAGCTTCACCATGCACGGCATCGGCGTCTCGGGAGGCATCGCCATCGGCCATGCCCAGCTGGTGTCGCACGCGCAGCTGGAAGTGGCGCACTACGACATCCCCAGGTCGCGCGTCGAGGAGGAGAAGGCACGCTTCGACGCCGCCTTCGTGAGCGCCCGCGCCGAGCTCGCCAGCCTCACCCAGCAGATCCCGGTGGGCGCGCCCGCGGAATTCGGGGCCTTCCTCAACCTGCACCTGATGATCCTGGACGATCCGACGCTGTCGGAGGCGCCCAAGCAGCTCATCGAGACGCGCCTGTGCAATGCCGAGTGGGCGCTCAAGCTGCAGATGGAAGAGCTCATCGACCAGTTCGAGCGCATCGAGGACGGCTACCTGCGCGACCGCAAGTCGGACGTCATCCAGGCGGTCGAGCGCGTGCTCAAGGCGCTCCTGGGGCGGCCCGGCCAGCTGCTCGACCGCAGCCTTCCGGAAGAGAACAGCATCCTGGTCGCCCACGACCTGTCGCCCGCGGATGTGATCCTGTTCAAGGGCCACCGCTTCGCCAGCTTCATCACCGACGTCGGCGGCGCGACCTCGCACACGGCGATCGTCGCGCGCAGCCTGAACATTCCCTCGGTCGTCGCCCTGCACCAGGCGCGCACGCTGATCCGCGAGGGCGAGACGCTGATCGTGGACGGCAACAGCGGCGTGGTGATCATCAACCCCGACAAGACGGTGCTCGCGGAGTACAAGCTGCGCCGCGAGCAGCTCGAGCTCGAGCGCGCCAAGCTCAAGCGCCTGAAGAAGACCCGCACCACCACGCTGGACGGCACGAGCATCGAACTGCACGCCAACATCGAGCTTCCCGACGACGTGGCGGATGCGCGGGAGTACGGCGCCGACGGGGTGGGGTTGTTCCGCACCGAGTTCCTGTACCTCAACCGCGGCGACCTGCCCGGCGAGGACGAGCAGTTCGAGGCCTACCGCCGCGTGGTCCAGGAGATGGACGGCCGGCCCGTGACCATCCGCACCTTCGACCTCGGCGCGGACAAGCAGATCGACGCCGCGGAGCGCGTGGCGCCCAACCCGGCGCTGGGCCTGCGCGCCATCCGGCTGTGCCTGGCCGAGCCGCTGATGTTCCACCGCCAGCTGCGCGCCATCCTGCGCGCCTCCCACTACGGCAAGGTTCGCATCCTGATCCCGATGCTGTCGTCGGCCTACGAGATCAACCAGACGCTGCACCTGGTCGACGAAGCCCGGCGCAGCCTCGAACAGGAGAACGTGCCATTCGACCGCAATCTCGCCGTGGGCGGGATGATCGAGATCCCCGCGGCCGCCCTGTCGCTGTCGACCTTCACGCGCAAGCTCGACTTCCTGTCGATCGGCACCAACGACCTGATCCAGTACACGCTGGCGATCGACCGGTCGGACGACACCGTGGCGCACCTCTACAACCCGCTGCATCCCGCGGTGCTGAACCTCGTGGCCCACATCATCCGCGGCGCCAACCGGGCCAACGTGCCGGTGGCGGTGTGCGGCGAGATGGCGGGCGACGTGCGGCTCACGCGCGTGCTGCTGGGCTTCGGCCTGCGCCAGTTCTCCATGCATCCGGCCCACCTCCTGTCGGTGAAGCAGCAGGTGCTCAAGTCCAACCTCGAGCAGGTCATGGTGCTCACGCAGAAAATGCTCAAGAGCGACGACCCCGACAAGCTCGAGGACCTGCTGCTGCGGATGAACCGCTGATGCCGCAACGGCCCGCCGCCGCAGCCTGATGCGCATCGATTCGGAACAGCTCCCGCAGCATCTTTCCCGGGGACTCAAGCCCCTCTACACCCTGCTGGGCGAGGAAATGCTGCTGGCCCTCGAGGCGGCGGACCGCCTGCGCGCCGCCGCGCTCGCCGCCGGCTTCGAGGAACGCCGCGTGCTCATCGCGGAATCGGGCTTCGACTGGGGCGAGCTGGCGATGCTGGGCAACAGCCTGTCGCTGTTCGCCCCGCGTCGCGTCATCGACCTGCGCATCCCCTCGGGCAAGCCGGGCAAGGAGGGCAGCGAAGCGCTGCAGGCCCTGGCCGCGCGGCCGCCGGAGGACACGGTGGTGATGATCTGCCTGCCCGGCCTGGACCGGCAGACGCAGCAATCGAAGTGGTTCGCCGCGCTCGAAGCGGCCGGGGTGCTCGTGCATGCCGCGGCGGTGCGCCCGGAGCGCCTGGGCACCTGGCTGTCGGGGCGACTCGCGCTGCAGAAGCAAAGCGCCGACGCCGCCACGCTGGATTTCCTGGCGAGCCGGGTGGAAGGCAACCTGATGGCGGCGCACCAGGAGCTGCAGAAGCTCGCGCTGCTGTTCCCGGAAGGCCCCCTGCCCTTCGAAGGCGTCAAGGATGCGGTGCTCGACGTGGCGCGCTACGACGTCTTCGAGATCGGCCCCACCCTGCTCAAGGGCGACCGGGTCCACTTCGTGCGCATGATGGACGGACTGCAGGGCGAAGGCGTCGCGGCGCCGCTGGTGCTGTGGGCCATCGCGGAGGAAGCGCGCGCCATGGCCAAGGTGCGCGCCGCGCTGGACGCGGGACAGCCGCTTCACCAGGCATTGCGCGAGGCGCGGGTCTGGGGCCCGCGCCAGGAGCTGCTGCCGGCGGCCATGCGCCGCATCGACGGCGGTGCGCTGGTCGGCATCCTCGCCCGGGCCGCGGCCGCGGACCGCATGATCAAGGGCCTCGATTCCGGCGACGCCTGGGACGCGCTCATGCAGCTCGGACTGTCGCTGATGGCCGCGCCCGCCACGGGCCGCCCGCCGGCGAATCGGGGTAGAATCGGCGCAGGCGCAAGGAGTTAGATTAGAGTGGACATCCAGTCGTACATGCATTCGGTCGGTCGCGCCGCGCGCGAAGCCTCGCGGGACATGGCGAAGGCCGACACCGCCGCCAAGAACGGCGCGCTGCTCGGGATGGCGCAGGCCATCGAGCGCGACGTCGCGCGCCTGCTCGACGCCAACCGCAAGGATGTCGAGGCCGCGAAGGCCAAGGGCCTCGATGCGGCCATGGTGGACCGCCTCACCCTGAATCCCAAGAGCGTTGCCGCGATGGCGCAGGGCCTGCGCGAGATCGCAGCGCTGCCGGATCCGGTCGGCGAGGTCTCCGGCATGAGCTACCGGCCCTCGGGCATCCAGGTCGGCCGCATGCGTGTGCCCCTGGGCGTGGTGGGGATCATCTACGAGTCGCGTCCCAACGTGACTGCAGATGCCGCCGGCCTGTGCCTGAAGTCGGGCAACGCCGCCATCCTGCGCGGGGGCTCCGAGGCGCTGCACTCGAACCAGGCCATCGGGGCCTGCGTGCACGAGGGCCTGCGCGGCGCCGGCCTGCCGGAAGCCGCAGTGCAGGTGATCGAGACCACGGATCGCGCCGCGGTCGGCGAACTGATCACCATGAAGGATTACGTCGACATCATCGTGCCGCGCGGCGGCAAGGGGTTGATCGAACGCGTCTCGGCCGATTCCCGCATCCCCGTGCTCAAGCACCTGGACGGCGTGTGCCACGTCTACATCGACGACCGCGCCGACCTCGACAAGGCCGTGCGCATCGCGGACAACGCCAAGACGCAGCGCTACGGCACCTGCAACACCATGGAAACGCTCCTGGTGCACAAGGATGTCGCGGCAAGGGTCCTGCCCCGGCTCGCCGCCATCTACGCCGCGAAGGGCGTCGAGCTGCGCGGCGATGACGCCGCGCGCGCCATCGTGCCGGCCATGAAGGCAGCCACCGAGGAAGACTGGTACACCGAGTACCTCGCGCCGATCCTCGCCGTGCGCGTGGTCGAGGGCCTCGACCAGGCGATCGAGCACATCACGGTCTACGGTTCGCAGCACACCGATGCCATCGTGACCGAGGACTACACGCGCGCGCGCCGTTTCCTGCGCGAGGTGGATTCCGCCTCGGTGATGGTCAACGCCTCGACGCGCTTTGCCGACGGCTTCGAGTTCGGCCTGGGCGCCGAGATCGGCATCTCGACCGACAAGCTGCACGCCCGCGGTCCCGTGGGCCTGGAAGGCCTGACATCCCTCAAGTTCATCGTGCTCGGCGACGGCCAGGTCCGCGAGTAGGCCGGCGCCGCCTCACGGCAAGACAATCCACCGAGGAGTTTCATGAGCAACGCGATCGAGGTGAAAGTCCCCGACATCGGCGATTTCAAGGGCATCCCCGTCATCGAGGTGCTGGTCAAGCCCGGCGACACGGTGGGCAAGGAAGATGCCCTGGTCACGCTCGAATCCGACAAGGCCACCATGGAGGTGCCCTCGCCCGTGGCAGGCAGGGTGAAGGAGCTCAAGGTCAAGGTCGGCGACAAGGTGTCCGAAGGCAGCCTGATCCTGATCCTCGACGGCGAAGGCGATGCTCCGGCGAAGGCCGGGGCGGCGCCGCAAGCGCAGAAGTCCGAAGCGCCCCGCGCCCCGGCCGCACCGGCGCCCGCCAAGGCCCCCGCCACGGCCGCGCCGGTTGCATCGGCCCCGCTTGTCAGGGGAGACCTCCACGCCGACGTCGTGGTGCTCGGCTCCGGGCCCGGCGGCTACACGGCCGCGTTCCGCGCCGCCGACCTTGGCAAGCAGGTGGTGCTCATCGAACGCTATCCGGTGCTGGGCGGCGTCTGCCTCAATGTGGGCTGCATTCCCTCCAAGGCGCTGCTGCACGCCGCGCGCGTGATCGCCGAAGCGGACGAGATGGGCCATTTCGGCGTCGTGTTCGGCAAGCCGAAGATCGAGGTCGACAAGCTGCGCGACTGGAAGGGCAGCGTGGTCGAAAAATCCATCCGCGGGCTCTCGGGCCTGGCCAAGCAGCGCAAGGTCACCGTCGTCACCGGCACGGGGGCGTTCACCTCGCCGCGCATGATCGAGGTCAGGACGGCCGAGGGCGTCAGGAAGGTCTCGTTCGATCACGCCATCATCGCGGCCGGCTCGCAGTCGGCGCGCATCCCCGGATTCCCTTACGACGACGAGCGCCTGCTCGACTCCACCTCGGCGCTGCAGCTCAAGGACATCCCGAAACGCCTGCTGGTGATCGGCGGCGGCATCATCGGCCTGGAGATGGCGTGCGTGTACGACGGCCTGGGCTCGAAGGTCACCGTCGTCGAGCTGATGGACAGCCTCATTCCCGGCGCCGACCGCGATCTGGTCCGGCCGCTCGCCAAGCGCATCGAGAAGCGCTACGAAGGCATCCACCTCAAGACCCGGGTCACGAAGCTCGAGCCGCAGAAGGACGGGCTGAAGGCGACGTTCGAAGGCGAAAACGCGCCGGCGCCGCAGGTCTACGACCGCGTGCTGCTGGCCGTGGGCCGGCGCCCCAACGGCAAGGCGATCGGCGCGGAGGCCGCCGGCGTCAACGTCAACGAGCGCGGCTGGATTCCCGTCGACAAGCAGCAGCGGACCAACGTCCCGCACATCTTCGCGATCGGCGACATCGTCGGCGAGCCGATGCTCGCGCACAAGGCCAGCTACGAAGGCAAGATCGCCGCGGAGGTGATCGCCGGCCACAAGTCGGCGTTCGACGCGCGCACCGTGCCCTCCGTGGCCTACACCGACCCGGAGATCGCCTGGATGGGCCTCACGGAGGCGCAGGCGAAGGCGCAAGGCGTCGAGATCGAGAAGGCGTCGTTCCCCTGGGCCGCGAGCGGCCGTGCGCGCGCCATGGCGCGCGAAGATGGGCTCACCAAGCTCATCCTGGAAAAGGGTTCCGGCCGGGTGCTGGGCGCGGGCATCGTGGGGCCGAATGCGGGCGAGCTGATCGCCGAGGCCGTGCTGGCCCTCGAGATGGGCGCGGACGCGCAGGACCTCGCCCTCACCATCCATGCCCATCCCACCCTGTCGGAGACCACGATGTTCGCCGCGGAGATCGCCGAAGGCAGCATCACCGACCTGTACATGCCGAAGAAGTAAGCGATGATCCTCGCCGCGCCCGATCGCTTCACCGCGCTGGTCACCCCGCCGGAAGGCCGGGACGGCCCCGCCCTGTGGTTCGCCTTCCAGGGCGCGCAGATACTGGTGATGCGTGACGATGCCGGCACGCGCCTGCCGCTCGCATCGCGCCCCGACGAGCTGGGGCTCATCGCCACCCGCAGCCAGTACCTCGGCAGCCTCGGCGGGCAGCACTGCTTCGCCTGCGAACTGCGCGAGGACATGGCCCCGCCCACAGGCATGCAGCTGTCGGGGCTGCGCGCGTTGTTCGGCGCGCTCGACGACGCCCTGTTCGCGCTGGCGGGCCGCGCGTTCCAGATCGTCGACTGGGACCGCTCCCACCAGTTCTGCGGCCGCTGCGGCTCGCCGACCCGGCACAAGGCCAACGAGCGGGCGCGCGAATGCCCGAGCTGCGGGCAGGTGCACTACCCGCGCATCGCCCCCGCGGTCATGGCGCTGGTGCGCCGCGGCCGCGAGCTGCTGCTGGCGCGCTCCCCGCACTTCCCGCCCGGCATGTACAGCGCGCTCGCCGGTTTCGTGGAGCCGGGCGAGACCCTGGAGCAGACGCTGGTGCGGGAGGTGAAGGAGGAGGTCGGCGTGGAGGTGACGAACCTGCGCTATTTCGCGAGCCAGCCCTGGCCGTTCCCGCACTCGCTGATGATCGCCTTTTACGCCGACTATGCCGGCGGCGAAATCACCCCGGACCCGGGCGAGATCGAGGACGCGGGATGGTTCACGCCCGAGCGCCTGCCGCAGGCGCTGCCCGGCAAGATCAGCATCTCGCGGCGGCTCATCGATTCGGCCTTGCAGGAACTGGGCACTACCACCTGAACGAAGCGGCAAAAAACAGGGGAGGCGGCATGCTGAGGATCTGGGGTCGCGACAATTCGGTCAACGTGCAAAAGGCGCTGTGGTGCTGCGAGGAGATCGGCCTGCCCTTCGAGCGCGTCGACGCCGGCGGCAGCTTCGGCGTGGTCAATACCCAGCAGTACCGCAACCTCAATCCCAACGGCCTGGTGCCGACCCTCGAGGACGACGGCTTCGTGCTCTGGGAGTCGAATACGATCGTGCGCTATCTCGCGGCCAAGCACAGCGCCGGCAAGCTCTGGCCCGAGGACCTGAAGATGCGGGCGGAAGCCGATCGATGGATGGACTGGCAGGCCACCACCTTCTGGCCGGCATTCCGGCCGCTGTTCTGGAACCTGGTGCGCACCCCGGCGGACCAGCGCGACGAGGCGGCCATGGAGGAATCCCGCGCCAGGACGGCCGAGATCGTCGGCTACCTGGATGCGCACCTGCGCAGCCGCAACTACATCGTCGGCGAGGACCTGACGATGGGCGACATCCCGCTGGGGTGCGCGATCTGGCGCTGGTACGGCCTGCCGATCGAGCGGCCCGCCGCGCCGAATGTGCAGCGCTGGTTCGATATCCTTTGCGGGCGACCCGCCTACAAGAAGGTCGTCATGCACCCGGTCACCTGACCGATCGCGAGTGCAACCAGCTGCAACAGGGAACGCCCGCCGCGAGCGGGCGTCTAGAATGCATGAAGTGCCTGATTCACACCCTTCCGTTTCCCATTTCGTCCAGACAACCATGTTGCCGCCGATCCTCCGACCGCTCCGAGTCCTGATTGCCGGGCTGATGCTCGCCGCCGTGCTACCCGCGCAGGCGGCCCACGTCAGCCTGGGCCACGTCAGCCTGTCCTTTTACGAAGTCACCGCCAACGTCGTGCAGATCGTCCTCGAACGACTGGGCCACAACGTCGCCATGGAAAAAGGCAGCCACGCCGAGATCTACCCCCGGCTGGGCGCCGGCGAGGTGGATCTGTTCGTGGCGGCGTGGCTGCCGCACGCGCATGCGCAGTACTGGGACGCGTACAAGGACAGCACCGTGAAAGTGGTCGCGCTCTACGACGACGCGCGGCTGTTCTGGGCGGTGCCGGACTACGTGCCCGCCGCGGAAGTCAAGGGCGTGGCGGACCTCGCAAGGCCCGAGATCGCGGCGAAGATGCAGAAGGAAGTGCGCGGGCCCGGCGCCGATTCCGGGCTGATGATCGGCTCGAAGAGGATTTTCGCCGAGTACGGCCTCGAGCAGGCCGGCTACCAGCTCCTGCCCGGCAAGCCGGCCGACTGGATCGCGAACTTCAACGACAACGTCGCCGCCAGGCGATGGTTCGTCATGCCGCTGTGGCAGCCCCAGTACCTGAACCGGGCGCACAAGCTGCGCATCCTCGAGGAGCCGAAGAAGCTGCTCGGCGAGGCCGACACCGCCTGGCTGGTGGCGCACAAGGATTTCAAGGCGAGGATCGACGCCAGGACCTGGAAGGCCCTGCAGCGCATGTCGATGTCGGTGCGCGCGGTGACGGAGCTGGACTACCTCGTCAACATGCAAAAGCTCCCGCCCCGGGACGCGGCGCGCAACTGGATGGCCGCGCACCCGGACACGGTGTCCTACTGGCTCTACGCCGACGCGGACAACTAGGCGCGTCAGACCACGCGCGCGTCGCGCAGCTGCGCGATCTCGGCGGGCGAGTAGCCCGCCTCGCCCAGGATTTCCCCCGTATGCTCGCCCGCGCCCGGCGCGGGACGCTCGACGCCGAACTCGTACCCGCTCATCTTCAGGGGTGGCGCGAACTGCAGGGCGCCGCCGTCACGCACGAACATGCCGCGGGCCCGGAGTTGCGGGTCGTCCAGGCTTTCCTCCAGCCGCAGCACCGGGCTCACGCAGCAGTCCTCCCGCGCGAACTTCTCCACCCAGTAGGCGAGGGGTTGCGCGGCAAAGATCTCGCGCATCTGCGCCTTGCCCCATTCCCTGGGCTTTTGCCCGACCTCCCAGTGGCAGGCCTTGAGGTCCGGGCGCCCGAGCACGTCGCAGACGCGGTCCCAGAATTTTTTCTCGAGCGCGCCCACCGCCATGTGGCGGCCGTCCGCGGTGCGGTAGACCGAATAGCAGGGCTCGCGGCCGGACAGGAAGTCCTCTCCCCGCGGCAATACCTTGCCCGTCGTGGCGACCGCCGCGAGCGCCTGCAGGTTGTGCGCCAGCACGCCTTCGGTCATCGCCACGTCCACGTAGCGCCCGGTGCCGCTGCGCTGCGCGTCGAGCAGCGCGGCGAGGATGCCCATGGCGGGCACGACCGCGCCGCCGAGGATGTCGGCGACCTGCAGGTTGGGAATCGCCGGGTCGTCGCCGGCGATGCCGACCTGGTCGACCAGGCCGGCGTAGCCGCAGTAATTGACGTCATGGCCCGCGAGGTCGCGATACGGCCCGTCCTGCCCGTAGCCGGAGATGGCGCAGTAGACGATCGCGGGATTGGCCTGGCGGCAGGCCTCGAAGCCGATGCCGAGCCGGTCCACCACGCCGGGCCGGAAGCCCTCGACGACGACGTGCGCCTGCTTCACCAGCCGCAGGAAGACCTCGACCCCCGCGGCCTGCTTGAGGTCCAGGCGCATTGCCCGCTTGTTGCGGTTGATGGCGAGGAACACGGGCGCCACCTGTCCCGGTCTGGCGCCCAGCGTGCGCGCATAGTCGCCGGCGCCCGTGTCCTCAATCTTGATGACGTCGGCGCCGAGGTCGGCGAGGTGCAGCGTGCATACGGGCCCGGGTAGCAGGCGGGTCAGGTCCAACACGCGAAAGCCGGCCAGCGGTTTGCTGCGCGCCATGCTCAACCCGCCTTTTCTTTCCGGGGCCCGGTGTAGAACTCCGGATGGCGCCGCGCGATGACCGGGCTGTCGGAGGCCCACGCGTGGCAGGAGTCGATCAGGCCCGGCCGCTTGCGGATGCCCTCATCGCGATTGCGCTTCTCGCGCAGCGAGTAGACCGTCTGGAACGCGGTGGTGGCGATCGGGCCCAGCAGCTCCAGCAAGTGCGTGCAGCCCTTCGTGCCGCCGAGCAGCTCCCGGGTCTTCTGCGTCCAGCCGGCCTGTATCGCCAGGCCCTTGAGCACCTGGAAGTTCGGCGTGATGTCACCGCAGATGCCGTAGGGGCCCCAGACGGTGCGCGCTTCGACATCCACAACATTGAGGTCATCGTCGACGGTCAGGCGCAGCCACATCTCGTGCAGGGGCTGGCCCGCCGGGGTGGGCCCGCGGTCGAGGTCCTTCAGGTCATACGACTTGGTGTCGACCAGGTGGCCTTCGATGTCCCAGAGGCCGTCGGCGCGGCGGTAGCCCATGCAGTCGACGCGCCGGTGGTGCATCAGTTCGCGGGAGGCAGGCGCGGAAAGCGCCCTCGCGGAGGAATCCATGTGCGGTGAAACCTTCTTCAGTTGTCCAGGCTCGCCAGGCGCCGCTCGTCGAGGCGTTCCAGCACTTCCAGCTTCTCGGTCTCGGAAAAATCCATCCAGCCGGCGATCTCGTCGATCGAGCGCAGGCAGCCGAGGCAGTAACCGGTCTGCGGGTCCATCTGGCAGACGTTCACGCAAGGCGACGGGACCTGCCGGCTGCTCAAGCCGCCGCCTCAGCATGCACGACGGGCATCGAACCGCCTTCGATTCGGCGGCCGGCGGCAACCGGCTTGCCGTCGATCCCCGGCGCGCCGGGGCCCCTCGCCGGGTGCCTCATGCCGCCGCCTGCCTTTCACGCTTGACGGCGAGCGCGCGGCCGGCGCGCGAGACCGTGGGGCGCTTGAGCTGCGCGCAGATGAACTCCGCGGCATCCAGCAGCTTGCCCATGTCGACGCCCGTCTCGATGCCGAGGCCGTCCAGCAGGTACAGGACATCCTCGCTGGCGACGTTGCCCGTCGCGCCCTTGGCATACGGGCAGCCGCCGAGGCCGGCGACCGAGCTGTCGAAGGTCGCGACACCCACTTCCATGCTCGCAACGATGTTGGCGAGCGCCTGGCCGTAGGTGTCGTGGTAGTGGCCGGCCAGCTGGTCGACGGGCACGTGCCGGGCGACGGCTTCGATCATGCGTTGCGTGGCGGCGGGCGTGCCGGTGCCGATCGTGTCCCCCAGCGAGACTTCGTAGCAGCCCATGTCGCGCAACTGGCGCGCGATGTCCGCCACCGCCTGCGGCTTCACCTCGCCCTCGTAGGGACAGCCGAGCACGACGGAGATGTAGCCGCGCACGCGCAGCCCCGCCGCCAGCGCGGCCTTGCAGACTTCGGCCTGCCGGACCATGGATTCGGCGATGCTGCAGTTCGTATTGCGCTTCGAGAACGCTTCCGTCGCCGCCGCGAAGCCCGCCACTTCCGTCGCGCCGGCCGTGATGGCGGCCTCCAGGCCCTTCAGGTTGGGCACCAGCACCGGGTAGGACACCCCGGGCTTGCGGCGGATGCGGGCCATGACCTGCGCGGTGTCCGCCATCTGCGGCACCCACTTCGGCGAGACGAAGCTCCCGGCCTCGATGGCCGGGAAGCCGGCCTCCGTGAGACGGTCCACCAGTTCCACTTTCACGTCGGTCGAGACGATGCCCGGTTCATTCTGCAGGCCGTCGCGGGGGCCCATCTCCACCAGCTTCACGCGCTTCGGATATTTCATGCGTTCTCCATCCGTGAACCGTCCGCGGCCGGCGCATCGGCCGCCTCGAACTCCAGCAGCTGCGCCCCTTCGGCGACCTGTTCCCCCGTCCCGAAGTATAGCTGCCGCACGCGGCCCGCCCGCGGCGCCGTGATGGTGTGCTCCATCTTCATCGCCTCGACGATCATCAGGGCCTGGCCCTTGGCGACCTGCTCGCCCGCCTGCACCAGCACCTGGACGACGCTCCCCGGCAGGGGCGACACCAGGCGCCCGGAGGGATCTTCCTCCTCGACGCGGACGCTGCCCTGGAAGGCCAGCCGCCAGGCCTGGCCGCCGCTGAAAACGGTCAGTGCGTTGTCGTGCGGGACCACGGTCGCGCGACGGCGCACGCCGCCGATGTCCGCGGCGATCGCGCCGTCCGCCTCCCTCGAGCCGGAGGCCGCGACTCGCCCGCCCGGCAAGTCGAACAGGTAGCCGCCGCGGCGATAGTGCGCCACGACTTCCAGGCGCCGCTCCCCGTCCAGGAAAACGAAAGTGTGGTGGTTGTCCTCGTTGAGCCGCCACCCGCCCCGCGAATGCCAGGGCGAATGCGGATCCGGCGAGCGCTTCGCCGCCGCCTGCGCCTCGCCGTCCATGCGCAGCAATTCGGCCAGCACGGCCAGGGCGAGCACCTCGTCCGGGGCGGGCTGCGGGGGCGGGATGAGCGCCGCCTTGTGTCGCTCGATGAGGCCGGTATCCAGCGCGGCCGGGTCGGCGTCGGCATTCGCAAAGGCGGGATGGTCCGCGACCCGGGACAGGAAGCCGAGGTTGGTGGCCAGGCCCGCCACCTCGTATTCCGCGAGCGCGGCGCGAAGCCGCCGCAACGCCGAGGGACGATCGACGCCCCAGGCGATGAGCTTGGCGATCATCGGATCGTAGTTCACGCCGACTTCGTCGCCCGCGCGCACGCCGCCATCGATGCGCACGTGCGCGGACGCGTGCGGCTCGCGCAGGTGCGCGATGCGCCCACCCGTGGGCAGGAAGTCGCGGGACGGATCCTCGGCGTACAGCCGGGCCTCGATCGCGTGGCCCCGGATCGCGAGTTCCTCCTGCGCGAGCGGCAGGCGCTCGCCCGCGGCGACCCGCAACTGCCATTCGACCAGGTCGAGCCCGGTGACCATCTCGGTGACGGGGTGCTCCACCTGCAGGCGGGTGTTCATCTCCATGAAATAAAAGCGCCCGTCGGGCTCGGTGATGAACTCGACCGTGCCGGCCCCCACATAGCCCACCGCCTTCGCGGCGGCCACGGCCGCCTCGCCCATCTCGCGCCGGCGCGCCGGCGTCATCGCAGGCGCGGGCGCTTCCTCCAGCACCTTCTGGTGGCGCCGCTGCACCGAGCAGTCACGCTCGAACAGGTGGATGCAGTTGCCGTGCCCATCCGCGAATACCTGCACTTCGATGTGCCTCGGCCGCTGCAGGTATCGCTCCAGCAGCACGCGGTCGTCACCGAAGGAGGAGGCCGCCTCGCGCCTGGCCCCGGCGAGCGCGGCATCGAACTCCGCGGCGCTGGCGACCACGCGCATGCCCTTGCCACCGCCGCCCGCGGACGCCTTGATCAGGACGGGATAGCCGATGCGGTCGGCTTGCCTGCGCAGCTGCGCCGCCTCCTGCGCCTCGCCGTGATAGCCCGGCACCAGGGGCACGCCCGCCTTTTCCATGAGGGCCTTGGCAGCGCTTTTCGAACCCATGGCCTCGATCGCCGAGGGCGGGGGGCCGATGAACACCACGCCGGCCTTCCCGCACGCGGCGGCAAAGGCCGCGTTCTCCGAGAGAAAGCCGTAGCCCGGGTGCACCGCCTGCGCGCCGCTCTCGCGGGCCACCTCGAGGATGCGCTCACCGCGCAGGTAGGACTCGCGCGGGTGCGGCGACCCGATTCGCCAGGCCTCGTCGCACGCCTGCACGTGCAGCGCTCCGGCATCGGCATCGGAATAGACCGCCACGGTGCGTACACCGAGGCGTCGCGCCGTGCGCGCCACCCGGCAGGCGATCTCGCCGCGGTTGGCTATGAGGATCTTGTCGAACATCGCGTCCCGTCACCCATTCCTGTCACCCGTCACCTGTCACTTGTCACTCGTCACTTGCCTCTTATCCCCGCCAGGTGTCGTCCACGTCGTCGGGCGCAAGGGGCGCCGGCCTGGCGCCGGGCAACCGCACCAGGTCCTGGTACATCAGCAACGCCAGCAGGAAGCACAGCGTGAACAGCGCCAGGCCGACGAAGCTGGCGGCGATGGTGATGTGCACCACGGTTTCCTGGATGCCCGTGCGCGCCTCCTCGCAGGCTTCCCAGCCCGCGTGCGCCGCCAGGGCGATATCCGCCAGCCCCTTGGGGCCGGCCTGCCGCACTTCGCCCAGGAACTGGTCGTAGCGGGGCAGCTTGCCGGCGTAGTCGCCGACGTATTTCCACATCCAGATGCCGGCGCCGAGGTCAAGCAGGCACATCGCCAGCCCGAGGGCGCAGAACATCATGAGCAGCTTGGGCTTCTGGGCATCCGGCACGGCCGGGCGCCCGCTGTCCTCCGGGAGATCGATCTGCGCCATGGCGGGCTCCTTCGGCCTCAGGTCCAGTCCGGCTTGCGTTTCTCGAGGAAGGCGGCGATGCCTTCGCGCCCCTCGGGACTGACGCGCAAGGCGGCGATGCGCCTTGCCGTCTCCTCCACCAGCGCGTCATCGATCGGCTGGCGGCTCACATCCGCGATCAGCTTTTTCGCCGCGGCCAGCGCGGCGGGGCCGCCCTTGAGCAGGTGCGAGGCCATGGCCGCGACCGCCTCGTCGAGGTCGTTCGGCGCGACGACGCCCTGCACCAGGCCGACGCGCTTCGCCTCGTCCGCGTCGAAGCGCTCGGCGGTCAGGAAGTAGCGCTGCGCCGCGCGCTGGCCCATGGCCGCGATCACGTACGGGCTGATCACCGAAGGGATCATGCCCAGGCGCACCTCGGACAGGCAGAACAGCGCCTCCTTCGACGCCACCGCGATGTCGCAGCAGGCCACCAGTCCCACGCCGCCGCCGAACGCCGCGCCCTGCACGCGCGCAATCGTGGGCTTGCCCACGCCGTGTAGCGTGCGCATCAGGTTGGCCAGCGCCCGCGCGTCGCGCAGGTTCTCCTCCTCGGAGTACTGCGCCATGCGCTTCATCCAGTTGAGGTCCGCGCCCGCGGAGAAGCTCTTGCCCTGCGCGGCGAGCACGATGACCCTGGCTTCGGCCAGGCCGTCCAGGCGCCGCAATTCGGCGGTCAGTTCGGCGATCAGGGCGTCGTCGAACGCATTGTGGACGTCCGGCCGGTTCAGCCAGATGGTGGCGACGTGGTCGCGGATCTCGGTCTTGAGCGCAGGGGTCATGGGAATCTTCAGTCGGGCGTGAAGCGTTTGGCGACTTCCTCGAGCATCACCTCGGTGGCGCCGCCGCCGATGGCCAGCACGCGCGCGTCGCGCGCCTGGCGCTCGATGGCGCTCTCGCGCATGTAGCCCATGCCGCCATGGAACTGCTGGCAGGTGTAGACGACCTCGTTCGCCAGCTCGCCGGTGAGGGCCTTGAGCATCGAAACCTCGCGCACGCAGTCGCGGCCCTGCGCGGACAGCCAGCCGCAGTGGTACATGAACTGGCGCGCGGCGTGGGTGCGCGCCTCCAGCATGGCGAGGCGCTGGCGGATCACCTGCTTGTCGTAGAGGACGCCGCCGAAGGCCTTGCGGCCCTTCACGTACTCGATGGTGAGCCGCAGCGAGGTCAGCGCGTTGCCCACGGCCATGGCCGCGGCGGCGATGCGCTCGCGCTGGAAGTTCTTCATCACCGCGTAGAAGCCGGCGTTCTGCTCCCCGAGCAGGTTCTCCTCGGGGACGCGGCAATCCTCGAACACCAGCTCCGCGGTGTCCGAGCTGCGCCAGCCCATCTTGTCCAGCGCCCGCCCCACGCGAAAGCCGGGCGTGCCCTTTTCCACGATGAACATGGAGATGCCGCGCGAACCCTTTGCTTGCGGGTCCGTCTTCGCGGCGACGAAGTAGACGTCCGCAAGCACGCCGTTGGTGATGAACATCTTGGCGCCGTTGAGGACCCAGGCGCCGTTCTCGCGCCTTGCGCGCGTGCGGATCGATGCCACGTCGGAGCCCGCATCGGGCTCGGTGACGGCCACCGCGGTGATCGTCTCGCCGCGGATGATGCCGGGCAGGTATTTCACGACCTGGGCCTTCGATCCGGCGTGCACCAGGTGGGGCGACGCCATGTCGGAATGGACCAGAGCGGT
>DASZQJ010000166.1:0-92845 GCA_035549715.1 Burkholderiales bacterium | reverse complement strand
ATGGGCGACGATGCCTATGGCATCAACCGGGAGACCATCGATCGCATCGTCTCGGAGGTCAAGGACGTCTCCGGCCTCGGGGTCGAAGTGGGGGTGGTCATCGGCGGGGGCAACATCTTTCGTGGTGTGGCGCCCGCGGCGGCCGGCATGGACCGCGCGACCGCGGACTACATGGGGATGCTCGCCACGGTGATGAACGCGCTTGCGCTGCAGGACGCCATGCGCCGACAGGGCCTGCGCAGCCGGGTGCTGTCGGCACTGAACATCGAGCAGGTCGCCGAGCCCTACATCCGCGGCAAGGCAATGCGCTACCTGGAGGAGGGCCGTGTGGTGATCTTCGCCGCCGGCACCGGCAACCCCTTCTTCACCACGGATACCGCCGCCGCGCTGCGCGGGATGGAGATGAACGTCGACATCGTGATGAAGGCGACCAAGGTTGACGGGGTCTACACGGATGACCCGAAGACGCACCCGGATGCCATGCGCTTCCAGAAGATCAGTTTCGACGAGGCGATCGTCAAGAAGCTCAAGGTGATGGACGCCACGGCGCTCACGCTGTGCCGCGACCAGAAGCTGCCGATCTGCGTGTTCAGCATCTTCAAGGCCGGCGCGCTCAGGCGCGTGGTGATGGGGGAAGACGAAGGCACGCTGGTATACGCCTAAGGGGGAAACGAATGATGACCATCGCAGACGTGAAGAAGGCCGCCGAGCAGAGGATGCAAAAGTCGCTCGAGACGCTCAAGGCGGATCTGGGCAAGGTGCGCACCGGCCGCGCCCACACCGGCATCCTTGACCACATCCAGGTCGACTACTACGGCAATCCGACGCCCCTGAACCAGGTGGCGAACGTGTCCCTGCTGGACGCCCGCACGATCAGCGTTACCCCCTGGGAGAAGAAGATGGTGGGGCCCATCGAGAAGGCGATCCGGGAGGCGAACCTCGGCCTGAATCCGGCCGCCATGGGCGACCTCATCCGCGTGCCGATGCCACCGCTCACCGAGGAACGCCGCCGGGACCTTGCCAAGGTCGTGAAGGGCGAGGCGGAAAATGCGCGGGTCGCGGTGCGCAACGTCCGCCGGGATGCCAACAACTCGCTCAAGGACCTGCTGAAGAAGGGTATCTCCGAGGACGACGAGCGCCGGGCCCAGGAAGAGGTCCAGAAGCTCACCGACCGTTACATCGCCGAGATCGACAAGGCGCTGGCGGCCAAGGAAGCCGACCTGATGGCGATCTAGGGCGGGATGTTCTCCAGTTCCACCATCCATATTCCGGACGCGCGGCCCGTGCCGCGCCACGTTGCCATCATCATGGACGGCAACGGCCGTTGGGCCAAGAAGCGCTTCCTGCCGCGCGTGGCCGGGCATCGCCGGGGCCTCGAGGCGGTGCGCGCGGTGACGCGGGCTTGCGTGAGCAGGGGCGTGGAATACCTGACCCTGTTCGCGTTCAGCAGCGAGAACTGGCGCCGCCCGAAGGACGAGGTTTCCTTCCTGATGGAGCTGTTCATGCTGGCGCTGGATCAGGAAGTGGCCAAGCTCCACGACAACGGGATCCGGCTCAAGGTGATCGGCGACCTGTCGAGCTTCGAAGCCCGCCTGACGCGCAAGATCGCCGAGTCGGAGGCGCTCACCGCGGCCAACAACCGGCTTACGCTGACCATCGCCGCGAACTATGGCGGCCGCTGGGACGTGCTGCAGGCGGTCAACCGGATGGTCAGGGAGCTGCCCGAGGCCCAGGGCGAGTACCGCGAGGCGCACCTCACCCCCTATCTGTCGATGAGCTACGCACCCGAACCCGATCTGTTCATCCGCACCGGCGGCGAGCAGCGCATCAGCAACTTCCTGCTCTGGCAGCTTGCCTATACCGAGTTCCATTTCACCGACGAGCTATGGCCGGATTTCGACGACGGATCGCTGGACCGCGCCATTGCCTCCTACCAGGGCCGCGAACGACGCTTCGGCCGCACCAGCGAGCAGCTGGCCGGCGACCCCGCCACGGCGCCCGCGCGCGATCCCGGTGGCGATATTCGCTGACGAGCACATGGCCGGCGGCGCACCGAAGTCGCGTTCCTCCCTGCGGGCGCGCGTCGTCACCGCGCTGGTCCTTGTGCCCGTATTCCTGGCGGGCGTGTTCTTCTTGCCCAATCCCGTCTGGGCACTGGTGACCCTGGCGCCGCTTGGCGTCGCCGCCGCCGAATGGTCGAGGCTTTCGCGATTCGAGGCCGCCTGGCGCAATGCCTTCATGGGCGTCCTGATCGCCGCGGGCCTCTTGCTCGTGGCGGGCCAATGGCGGCTGCCGGAGGTCGCGGGGCCGTTCGCCTCCTGGCTGTTCCTCGCTGCGCTGGCCTTCTGGTCGATCGGCGCGCCGGCCTGGCTCTATTACGGCTGGCCCACGAACTCGAAGGCCGTGATGTTCGGGACGGGCCTGATGGTGCTCCTGCCGGCGTGGCTGGCCGTCGCGAGCCTGCAGAGAACGCCCCAGCTGCTCCTGACGCTTCTTCTGGTCATCTGGATAGCGGACACGGCGGCATACTTCACCGGCCGCCGTTTCGGGCGCCGCAAGCTCGCGCCGACGATCAGTCCCGGCAAGACCTGGGAAGGTGTCATCGGGGCGGGGGTGGCGGTGGTGGCCTATGGCGTCGCGGTGGGCTTCGTCCTTCTGCCTGGCGCAGGCGTCTACGATCGAGCCGGCCTGCTCTCGTTCATCGTCGTGCTCACGGCATTCAGCATCATCGGTGACCTGTTCGAGTCCTGGGTGAAGCGCCAGGCCGGCGCCAAGGACAGCGGCACCCTGTTGCCCGGCCATGGCGGCGTGCTCGACCGCATCGACAGCCTGACCGCCGCGCTGCCGTTCGCCGCGCTGTACTTTTCCCTGCAGGCGTCGGCATGAAGCGCCTGGCCATCCTCGGCTCCACCGGCAGCATCGGCGCCAATACCCTCGACGTCGCGCGCCGCCATCCCGATCGCTTTCGCATCGTTGCGCTCACGGCGGATCGCCAGGTGGAGCGGCTGTTCGCGCAGGTCTGCGAGCACCGGCCGAGACTGGCAGCCATGGCCGACCCCGGCAGCGCCGCCCGGTTGCAGGCGCGGGTGCGCGAAGCGGGCATCGCCTGCGAGGTGCTGGCCGGGCCGGCGGGTCTCGAGAACGTTGCTTCGAGCACCGAAGTCGATGCGGTCATGGCGGCCATCGTCGGCTCGCCGGGCCTGCGGCCGACGCTGGCGGCGGCACAGGCCGGCAAGCAGGTCCTGCTCGCGAACAAGGAGGCCCTGGTCATGGCGGGGCCGCTGCTGATGGACGCGGTGAAGCAGAGCGGCGCGGTGCTGCTGCCCATCGACAGCGAGCACAACGCCATCTTCCAGGCGCTGCCCCGGGATTTCAACGGTGACCTTGCGCGAGGTGGCGTGCGCCGGCTCTGGCTCACGGCCTCCGGGGGGCCCTTCCTGCGCACCCCGCGCGAACGCCTGGGCAACGTGACGCCCGACGAGGCCTGCGCCCACCCGAAGTGGGTCATGGGGCGCAAGATCTCGGTCGATTCGGCGACCCTCATGAACAAGGGCCTGGAGGTGATCGAGGCGAGCCTGCTTTTCAACGCGCGCCGCGAGCAGATCCGGGTCGTGATCCATCCCCAGAGCATCGTGCATTCCCTGGTCGAGTACGTCGATGGCTCGGTCCTGGCGCAACTCGGCAATCCCGACATGCGCACGCCGATCGCCCACGCACTCGCCTACCCGGAGCGCATCGAGGCCGGCGTCGAACCGCTCGACCTCTGGGCGCTCGGCGGGCTCCAGTTCGAGGCCCCGGACCTCGAGCGGTTTCCCTGCCTGGCGCTGGCTTTCGGGGCGCTCGAGGCCGGCGGCAGCGCGCCCATCCTGCTCAACGCCGCCAACGAAGTCGCCGTCGCCCGCTTCCTCGCGGGACAGCTGCCCTTCGCGCGCATCGCGCGGCTGGTGGGGGAGGTGCTCCAGACCGTGGCCGCCAGCGCCGTCGGCAGCATCGACGACGTGCTGGCCGCCGATGCGATGGCCCGCCGTGCCGCCGAAGACTGCCTTGCCGCCGCCATCCACTGAGGATCCGACATGAACCTCATCTCCACGATCGCCGCCTTCATCGTCGCCCTCGGCGTGCTGATCGTCTTCCACGAGTTCGGTCACTACCTGGTCGCGCGCCTGTGCGGGGTGAAGGTCCTGCGCTTTTCGCTGGGATTCGGCAAGGTGCTCTGGAAGCGCCGCCTCGGCCGCGACGGCACGGAGTGGGCGGTGTCGGCCTTTCCGCTGGGCGGCTACGTCAAGATGCTCGACGAGCGCGAGGGCCCGGTCGAGCCGGGCGAGCGGCATCGCGCGTTCAACCGGCAGACGGTGGCCAAGCGCTTCGCGATCGTCGTGGCGGGCCCGGTGGCCAATTTCCTGCTGGCCATCGCGCTGTACTGGGTGCTGTTCATGCACGGCATTCCCGGCGTGCGCCCGGTCGTGGGCGAGCCGCTCAAGGACTCGCCCGCCGCGCACGCGGGCTTCGTCTCCGGCGAGACCATCGCGAGAATCGGCGAGGCCGACGTCGCCACCTGGCAGGACGTGCGCTGGGTGCTGCTCGAGCACGCGCTGCGCAAGGACCAGGTGCGCGTCGAGGCGCACGGGGAGGGCGGCCGCATCGAGTTCCGGCGCCTCGACCTTTCCACCATTGGTCCCGAGCACATCGACGGCGACCTCATCAAGGCGATCGGCCTGACCCAGGTCAAGCCGCACTTCAAGCCGGTGCTGGGGAAAATGCTGCCCGGTTCCGCCGCGGAGCGCGACGGCCTGCGCACGGGCGACGAGGTCGTCGAGATCGGCGGCCACCGGGTCCAGACCTGGGACGACATGGTGACCCAGGTCGGCCAGGCGCCGCAGCGCCCGCTGGCCTTCCGTGTGCTGCGCGGCGGCACCGAAACCACGCTCACGGTCACACCCGATGCGAGGACGGAAGGCGACAAGACGGTGGGACGCATCGGCGTCTATCCCCACCGCGACGAGGACGAGATCCGCAAGTACGTGACCGAGGTGAGCTACGGTCCGGCCGAGTCCGTGGCCAGGGCGGCGCAGCGCACCTGGGAAGTCTCGGTGTTCACGCTCAAGATGCTCGGCCGGATGATCGTGGGCGACGTCTCCCTCAAGAACCTGAGCGGCCCCATCACGATCGCCGACTACGCGGGACAGTCCGCGCAGATGGGGTGGCTGGCCTACCTGAGCTTCCTCGCCCTGATCAGCATCAGCCTGGGCGTGCTCAACCTGCTGCCGATCCCGTTATTGGACGGCGGACACCTCATGTATTATGTGGCGGAAATCGTGAAGGGCAGCCCGGTGTCCGACCGGGCGATGGAAATGGGCCAGCAGGTCGGCATGGTGCTGCTGTTCAGCCTCATGGCGTTCGCGCTATACAACGACATAAACCGCCTGTTCGGTGGCTGACAGAGGAATGGACAAGCGTTTACTGCTGCTGATCGCATCGAGCCTCGTCAGTCTTCCCTCCCTCGCATTCGAGCCTTTCAAGGTCAAGGACATCCGTGTCGAGGGCATCCAGCGCACGGAGCCCGGCACGGTGTTCTCCTACCTGCCGATCAAGGTCGGGGACCAGGTCACGCAGGACCGGGTCACGGCGGCGATCAAGGCGCTCTACGCGACCGGCTTCTTCAAGGACGTGCGCCTCGAGTCCGACGGCGACGTGCTCGTGGTGGTTGTCGAGGAGCGTCCGGCGATCGCCCAGATCGACATCTCCGGCTCCAAGGAGTTCGACCAGAAGCAGCTCAAGGAGGGTCTCAAGGGCATTGGGCTCGCCGAATCGCGGATCTTCGACCGGGCACTGCTGGAGCGCGCCGAGCAGGAGCTCAAGAACCAATACATCAGCCGCGGCAAGTATGGGGTGAAGATCACCACCACCGTGACGCCGATGGAGCGCAACCGCGTCGCGCTGAATTTCGCCATCGCCGAGGGCGAGGTCGCCAAGATCCGCCAGATCAACTTCGTGGGCAACCATGTCTTCGACGATGCCACGCTGCGCGACGAGTTCGTCCTGACCACCCCCGGGTGGCTGACCTGGTACAGCAAGAACGACCAGTACTCCAAGCCCAAGCTGCAGGGCGACCTCGAGAGCCTGCGCTCCTTCTACCTCAACCAGGGCTACCTCGAGTTCACCATCGACTCGACGCAGGTGTCGATCACCCCGGACAAGAAGGACATTTTCCTCACGGTGAACCTCACGGAGGGCAGGAAGTTCACGGTGACCGACGTCAAGCTCGCCGGCGAGCTGATCGTGCCGGAGGAGGAGCTGCGCGCGCTCATCAAGCTGAACAAGGGGGAAACCTTCTCGCGCGAGAAGCTCACCGAGTCCACCAAGCTGATCTCCGACCGGCTCGGCAACGAGGGCTACGCCTTCGCCAGCATCAACCCGGTGCCGGAGATCAACCGCGAGAAGAACGAGGTCGCCTTCACGCTCTACGTCGATCCCGGCAAGCGCGTCTACGTGCGCCGCATCGGCATTTACGGCAACACCAACACGCGCGACGAGGTCATCCGCCGCGAGATGCGGCAGATGGAAAGCGGCTGGTACTCGACCGACAGGCTCAATCGGTCCAAGCAGCGGGTCGACAAGCTGGGCTTCTTCTCCGACGTGCAGCTGGAGACCCCGGCCGTGCAGGGCACGGCCGACCAGGTCGACGTCAACGTCAAGGTGACGGAGCGGGCCACCGGCAACCTGACCTTCGGCGTGGGCTATTCGACGGCGGAGAAGGTGATCTTTTCCGGCGGAATCTCGCAGACCAACATTTTCGGCACGGGCAATGCGCTGTCGCTGCAGCTTTCCACCGGCAGCATCAACAAGACCTATGCGCTGTCCTACACGAATCCGTATTACACGGACGACGGCGTGAGCCGCGGGTTCGACGTCTACCAGCGCGACGTGGATGCCTCGTCCCTGGCCATCGCGAGCTACAACACCTCGACGCTGGGGGCCGGCATCCGCTTCGGCATCCCGGTCACCGAATACGATACGGTCAACTACGGGCTGGCGGTCGAGCAGACCGAGATCGGCATCCTCGAGGACACCCCGCAGCGCTACATCAACTTCGTCAACGAGTTTGGCGAGACGGCCAACACGGTGCTGGCCACGGTGGGCTGGTCGCGGGACAAGCGCGACAGCGTGATCTACACGACGAAGGGCACGTTCCAGAAGATTTCCGCCGAGGTCGGCGTGCCGCCCGGCGACCTGACGTTCTACCGGACCAGCTACCAGCATCAGTGGTATCATCCCCTGACGAAGGCGTTGACCTTGTATGCGAACGGCCAGGTCGGCTATGCGGCCGGCTACGGCCAGAAGCCGCTGCCCTTCTACAAGGTGTTCTACCTCGGGGGCGTTAACTCGCTGCGCGGCTACGAGACGGCGACCATCGGCCCCAAGGATTCGAACGGTGATTCGCTGGGCGGCAGCCGCATGATGCTGGCAAACCTCGAGCTGCTGTTCCCGTTCCCGGGGCTGCAGAAGGACAAGTCGGTGCGCCTGAGCTGGTTCGTGGATGCGGGCACCGTCGGAGAGAAGTACGATTTCGGCCAGATGCGCTATTCGACCGGCTTGGGGTTCAGCTGGTACTCGCCGGTGGGCCCGCTCAAGCTGAGCTTCGGCAAGGCGCTGAATCCGGAGCCGGACGACCGGCTGCAGCGCATCCAGTTCACCCTGGGTACGGTATTCTGAGACTCCCGCCCGCCGGGGCGGATGTGCGTGGGAGAGCGTGAGTTGAACAAGATATCGCTGTTGATCGCCGCGACTTCCCTGGCGGCGCTGGCCGCCGGCCCCGCCGCCGCCGCGGAACTCAAGATCGGCTTCGTGAAACTGGAGCGGCTGTTCAAGGAGGCTGCCCCGGCCGTCAAGGCGCAGAAGAAGATCGAGAAGGAATTCGCCGGCCGGGACCAGGAGATCCAGAAAGTCGTGAAGCAGGCCCGCGACCTGCAGAGCATCCTCGAGAAGGAGGGGATGACGATGAGCGAGTCGGAGCGTCGCGACAAGGAGCAGGACCTGGCGCGCATGAACCGCGACCTGCAGCGCATGCAGCGGGAGCTGCGCGAGGACCTGAACCTGCGCCGCAACGAGGAGATGACGGCCGTGATCGACCGCGCCAACAAGGAAATCCAGAAGATCGCGGAAACCGAGAAATTCGATCTGATCCTGCAGGAAGCGGTCTACATCAGTCCGCGGCTCGACATCACCGACAAGGTCATCAAGGCGCTGGCGGACAAGTAGGCAGGCCGCGGTGATGTCGGTTTCCGTGAACTTGCGGCGGCGCGAGCGGCGCCGCAGCCGAACCGGAATGCAATGACAGGGCAAGCGCCAACGTCCTACAGCCTGGCCGAGCTGGTGGCCCGCCTCGGCGGCGCCGTCGCCGGCGACCCCGCCACCCGAGTCACCCAGGTCGCCCCGATCGAAACGGCGGGGGCCGGGGAGATCACCTTCCTCTCCAACCGCAAGTACCAGAAGCTGCTGGCGACCACCCGGGCGGCGGCCGTGATCGTCGGACGCGATGCCGGTGAAGGCGGAACGGCGGCGCGCATCGTCTGCGACAACCCCTACGCCTACTACGCACGCGTCGCGGCCCTGCTCAACCCGGAAATCCCGCCACCGCCTGGCCGGCATCCTGCCGCCGTGGTCCATCCCGGGGCCAGCGTGGCCGCGACCGCGTCGATCGCCGCCTGCGCCGTGATCGAGGAAGGGGCCCGGATCGGCGAACGGGCTGTGGTCGGCGCCAACAGCCATGTCGGCCGGGACTGCCAGGTGGGCGAGGACTCGCGCCTGCATCCGAACGTGACCATCTATCACGGCTGCGTGATCGGCAACCGCTGCATCCTGCATTCGGGCGTGGTCATCGGCGCGGACGGCTTCGGCATGGCGCCGGACGCGGGCAGGTGGGTAAAGATCCCCCAAATCGGCCGGGTGCTGATCGGCGACGACGTGGAGATCGGTGCGAGCACCACCATCGACCGCGGGGCGCTGGCCGACACCATCGTCGAGGAGGGCGTCAAGATCGACAACCAGGTGCAGATCGGCCACAACTGCCGCATCGGCGCCCATACGGTGATCGCCGGCTGCGCGGGCATCGCGGGCAGCACTCGCATCGGCAGGAACTGCATCATCGGGGGCAGCGCCATGTTCTCGGGTCACATCGAGATCGCCGATGGCGTCACCGTCTCCGGCGGCACGGCCATCGTCAAGTCGATCACGCAGCCGGGGACCTACACCGCGGTGTTCCCCTACTCGCCGCACGAGGAATGGGTGAGGAACGCGCCCTTGCTGCGGCATTTGCGCGAGATGATGGATAGAATCCGCGTCCTGGAACAGCAGACCAAGAAAACGGAGGGGAAATGAGCGAGGCAGCGGCGCTGGGCACGATGGAGATTCAGGCGATCCTGGAGCACCTGCCGCATCGCTATCCGATGCTGCTGATCGACCGCGTCAGGTCGGTCGATCCCGGCAAGGAAATCGTGGCGCTGAAGAACGTGACGATCAACGAGCCCTTCTTCGCGGGGCACTTCCCGCACTACCCGGTGATGCCCGGCGTGCTGATCGTCGAGGCGATGGCCCAGGCCTCCGCCATCCTCGCCTTCAAGTCCTTCAATTTCAAGAGCGACGCCAACAGCGTCTATTACTTCGTCGGCATCGACGAGGCCCGCTTCAAGAAGCCGGTCATGCCGGGCGACCAGCTGGTCATCAAGGCGCAGATCCTGCGCAACCTGCGCGGCATCTGGAAGTTCGCGGCCCAGGCGTACGTCGACGACAAGCTGGCTTCCGAGGCCACGCTGCTTTGCACGATGCGCGGCCTGACGCCGGGCGGCGGCGCATGACCGGGCGGGAGTCCAGGGTCCACGCGACCGCCCTGGTCGACCCGCGGGCCCGCCTCGCGGCGGGGGTCGAGGTGGGCCCCTACGCGGTCATCGGCCCGGACGTCGAGATCGGCGAGGGCACGACGGTCGGGGCGCACGCGGTGATCACCGGCCACACCCGCATCGGCCGCAACAACCGGATCTTCCACCATGCGACGCTGGGCGAGGCGCCGCAGGACAAGAAATACGCGGGCGAGCCCACGCGCCTGGAGATCGGCGACGACAACACGATCCGGGAATTCTGCACGTTCAACACCGGCACGGCGCAGGACCTGGGCGTGACCACCATGGGCCACAGGAACTGGATCATGGCCTACGTCCACGTCGCCCACGACTGCGTGATCGGCAGTTCGACCACGCTCGCCAACTGCACCCAGCTCGCGGGCCACGTCGTTGTCGGCGATTTCGCGGTGCTCGGCGGCTTCACCGGCATCCACCAGTTCTGCCGGGTGGGCGCGCACGCCATGACGGGGGTGGGCTCCGTGGTGCTCGCCGACGTGCCGCCGTACGTGATGGCCATGGGCAACACCGCGCAGCCGCACGGCATCAACTCCGAAGGCCTCAAGCGCCGCGGCTTCGGCGCGGAGAGCATCGCCGCGATCCGCCGTGCCTACAAGACGCTGTACAAGGCCGGGCTCGGCCTGGAGGAAGCCCGGCAGGCGCTGCGCGATCAGGTGGAGCAGGTGCCCGAACTGGCGATCCTCGTCGAGTTCCTCGAAACCTCGAAGCGGAGCATCATCCGATAGCGGCCATGGACCCGCAGCCGGGGAAGGGGATCCGCATAGCGCTGGTGGCCGGCGAGGCGTCGGGCGACCTGCTCGGCAGCCACCTGCTCGAGGCGCTCCGGGAAAGGCTCCCTGGCTTCACCGCCGTGGGCATTGGCGGGCCGAAGATGCAGTCGGCGGGCATGGAGTCGTGGTATCCGATGGAATGGTTCGCGGTTCGCGGCTACGTCGAGGTCGTCCGCAGCCTGCCGCGCCTGCTGCGCGTGCGGCGCGAGCTGAGCCGGCGCCTGATCGCCGATCCGCCGGACCTGTTCATCGGGATCGACGCGCCGGACTTCAACCTGTCGCTGGAAGGCGCGCTGCGCGCCGCGGGCATTCCCACGGTCCACTACGTGAGCCCCTCGATCTGGGCCTGGCGCGGCGAGCGCATTCACAAGATCAAGCGGGCCGTGTCCAAGGTGCTTGCGCTGTTTCCCTTCGAGCCTGCCATCTACGAGAAGGCCGGGGTGGCGGTCGCCTATGTCGGCCACCCCCTCGCCGACACACTGCCCGAGCGTCCCGACCGCGAGGCGGCGCGCGAGCAGATGCGCTTGAACGCGCGACAGACCGTGATCGCCCTGCTGCCCGGCAGCCGCCAGAGCGAGGTGCGCCAGCTGGGCGAGCTGTTCGTGGCAACCGCCAAGCAGGTTGCCGCGCAGGTGCCCAATCCCCATTTCCTGGTTCCCCTCGTGAGTCGGCAGACCCGCCTCATTTTCGAGGAGGCGATCTATCGCCAGCAGGGCGAGGACCTGCCCCTGACCATCCTGTTCGGCCACGCCCACATGGCCATGACGGCGGCGGATGCGGTGCTGGTGGCCTCGGGGACCGCCACGCTGGAGGCGGCGCTGCTCAAGCGCGCCATGGTGATCACCTACCGCATGCCGAGGCTGTCGGCCTGGATCATGAAGCGCAAGGGCTACCTGCCTTACGTGGGGCTGCCCAACATCCTGGCCGGCGAGTTCGTCGTGCCGGAGATCCTGCTCGACGATGCCACGCCGGAGAACCTTGCCCAGGCGCTGGTGAACCAGCTCCAGGACAAGGAAGTGCGCAGGCGCCTGGAGCGCCGGTTCCTCGAAATCCACCGGTCCCTGCGCCAGGGCACGGCGGCACGCGCGGTCGAGGCGATCCTGCCGATGCTGGAGCGGGGCGCACGCGCGCCTTCCATGACCGAAGCGATGGCGGGGGGTGTCCGGGCATGACCGCGCAGGCGTCCCCCCTGCGGGTCTGCGGGGTGGACGAAGCCGGCCGCGGCCCGCTCGCCGGGCCGGTCTACGCCGCCTGCGTCATCCTGCGCCACGACGACCCGATCGACGGGCTGGCCGATTCCAAGGCGCTGTCGGAGCCAAGGCGCGAAGCGCTCGCGGCGCGGATCCGCGGGCGTGCGGCCGCGTGGGCGGTTGCCAGCGCTTCGGTGGAAGAAATCGACACCCTGAACATCCTGCGCGCGAGCCTGCTGGCGATGCGGCGCGCGGTCGAGCAGCTGGCGCTCGAGCCGCACGAGGTGCTGGTCGACGGCCTGCATTGCCCGCAGGTCCGCTTCCCGGCACGGGCGATCGTCGATGGCGATGCGCTCGTCGCGGAGATCTCGGCGGCTTCGATTCTCGCCAAGACGGCGCGGGATGCGCACATGCGCCAGATGCACGACTTGTATCCGGGCTACGGCTTCGACCGGCACAAGGGCTACGGCACGCGCGCCCACCTCGAAGCCCTGAAGCGCCTGGGGGCGTGCCCCATCCACCGGCGCAGCTTCGCACCCGTGCGTTCGCTGTCCTTCGAGTTCGGCGACTGATCCCGATCCCGCGAATCCAGCCGCAAAGGCGCGCAGTCGCAAAGCTGGCGCAAAGGAAGCGGTAATTCCCGTTCCATCACCGGCATCCGCGGCAGCGATGCCGGCCCCTTGTGCCTTGCCTGCCGTTGATTTTTCCTTGCATGGCCTTACTTGCCCGTGCCTTTGCGGTTCCGGGTGGCGTTCTAGAACACGTGGCGCTGCAGGTTGGCCCTCTGCAGGATGGTGGTGGCCAGCTCCTCGATCGAGCGGGTGGTGGTATCCAGCACCGAAATGCCTTCCTGGCGCATGAGGAGATCGGCCTCGCGGATCTCGAATTCGCAGTTCTCCAGGCTCGCGTACTTGCTTCCCGGGCGGCGTTCGTTGCGGATGCGCTGCAGCCGGTCCGGGCGGATGGTCAGGCCGAACAGCTTGTGCTTGTAGGGGCGAATCTTGGACGGCAGCTTCCTCGCCTCGAAATCCTCCGGGATCAGCGGATAGTTTGCCGCCCGGATGCCGAACTGCAGTGCCATGTAGAGGCAGGTCGGGGTCTTGCCGCAGCGCGAGACCCCGATCAGGATGACGTCGGCCTCGTCGAGCTCCTTGATGGTCTGGCCGTCATCGTGCGACATCGCGAAATTCACCGCCTCGATGCGGTTGAAGTAGCTGTTGTTGCGCAGCGAGTGCGAGCGGCCGACGGTGTGCGAGGACTTCACGCCCAGCTCGACCTCCAGCGGGGCGATGAAGACCTGGAAGCAGTCGACGTACTTGCCGTTCGCAGTCTGGATCATGCTGCTCAGCATGGGATCGACCAGGGTGCTGAAGACCAGGGGGCGGGCGCCGTCCCGCGCCGCGGCCTGGTTGATCTGGCGCACCGCCTCCCCGGCCTTTTCCGGGGAATCCACGAACGGCAGCGTGATTTCGGTGAACGAAACCTCCTCGAACTGGGTGAGCAGGCTGTGGCCCAGCATTTCGGCAGTGATCCCGGTGCGGTCCGAGACGAAGAACGCGGTGCGCTCGATGGTCATTGTTGTGATGCACAAATTTTGGGCGAGCCGCTAAAATAACACTTTCCCGTCCAATTTCTGAGGCCCGGATCACCGCATGAATCCCGCCCGCTGCGTCATCCCTTTCGAACAACTGCGCATGACCGACGTCGAGGAAGTCGGCGGCAAGAACGCTTCGCTGGGCGAAATGATCAGCCAGCTCGCCGGCGCCGGCGTGCGCGTGCCGGGTGGATTCGCCACCACCGCCCACGCCTACCGGCAGTTCCTGTCGGCGGGCGGGCTGGCGCAACGGATCGAAGACGCGCTGGCGAAGCTGGACATCGAAGACGTGGAAGCGCTGGCGCGAACCGGGGCGCAGATCCGGGAATGGATCCTGGCCGCCCCGCTTCCGGCGCAGCTGGAGCAGGACATTGGCGAGGCCTATGCCCGCCTGGCCGAGGGCCAGGGCGCCGACGCCTCCTTCGCCGTCCGGTCTTCCGCCACCGCCGAGGATCTGCCCGACGCCTCCTTTGCCGGCCAGCAGGAGACCTTCCTCAACATTCACGGTCTGGACAACGTGCTGGCCGCCATCCGGCACGTCTTTGCGTCCCTGTACAACGACAGGGCCATCTCCTACCGGGTGCACAAGGGATTCGCCCACTCCCATGTCGCGCTGTCGGCCGGCGTCCAGCGCATGGTCCGCAGCGACGAGGGGGCCTCGGGTGTCATGTTCACGCTCGATACCGAGTCCGGCTTCGACAAGGTGGTGTTCATCACGTCCGCCTACGGCCTGGGCGAGACGGTGGTCCAGGGCCAGGTCAATCCCGACGAGTTCTATGTCTTCAAGCCGGCGCTGCTGGTCGGCCGGCCCGCGATCCTGCGGCGCACCCTGGGCACCAAGGCCCTGCGCATGGTGTTCACCGACAGCCGAGCGGCGGGCCGCTCGGTCCGGACCCTGGAGGTGCCGGAGGCCGAGCGCCGCCGGTTCTCCATCACCGATGCCGAGGTCGAGGAACTGGCCCGCTATGCGGTGGCCATCGAAAAGCACTACGGCCGCCCGATGGACATCGAATGGGGGCGCGACGGTGTGGACGGCAAGCTATACGTCCTGCAGGCACGGCCCGAAACCGTCAAGGCCCGCGAGGAGACGCAGGAGCGCTTCCGCCTCAAGAAGCGCGGCGACGTGCTGGTCGAGGGGCGCGCCATCGGCAACCGCATCGGCACCGGCACGGTCCGGCTGGTGAAGGACGCCTCCGAGATGAACAGGGTGAAGCCCGGCGACGTGCTGGTCACCGACATGACCGACCCGGACTGGGAGCCGGTCATGAAAAAAGCCTCCGCCATCGTCACCAACCGGGGTGGGCGCACCTGCCACGCGGCGATCATCGCACGCGAACTGGGCATCCCTGCGGTCGTGGGCTGCGGCGACGCAACCGGGAAGCTGGAGCAGGGCGGGCACGTGACCGTGTCCTGCGCCGAGGGCGACACCGGCTTCGTGTACGAGGGCATCCTCGACGTCGAGGTGCTGCACCTGCAGCTCGACAAGCTGCCCCCGGTGCCGGTCAAGATCAGCATGAACGTGGGTAACCCCGAGCTCGCCTTCGACTTCCAGCGCCTTCCCAATTTCGGCATCGGGCTCGCCCGCCTGGAATTCATCATCGCCCGCATGATCGGCGTCCATCCCAAGGCGGCGCTTGCCTACCCCAAGGTGGACGCGGAACTGAAGGCGGCCATCGAGGCACTGGCCGCCGGCTACAGCGATCCCGTCAGCTTCTACGTCGACAAGCTCACGGAGGGCATCGCGACCCTCGGGGCGGCATTCTTCCCCAAGCCGGTCATCGTGCGCATGTCGGACTTCAAGTCCAACGAGTATTCGAGCCTCACCGGCGGCCGCAAGTACGAGCCGGAGGAGGAGAACCCCATGCTCGGCTTCCGCGGCGCCTCGCGCTACATCGCGGATTCCTTCCGCGAGTGCTTCAAGCTCGAATGCCGGGCGCTGAAAAAGGTGCGCGACGAAATGGGCCTCACCAATGTCGAGATCATGGTGCCCTTCGTGCGCACGGTGGCCGAGGCGGAGCGGGTCGTCGCGCTGCTGAAGGAGAACGGCCTGGAACGGGGCGTGAACGGCCTGCGCATCATCATGATGTGCGAGATTCCCTCCAACGCAATCCTGGCCGACCAGTTCCTGCAGCACTTCGACGGCTTCTCGATCGGCTCGAACGACATGACCCAGCTCACCCTGGGCCTGGACCGGGACTCGGGCATCGTCGCGGGCCAGTTCGACGAGCGCGACCCGGCGGTCAAGGCCATGCTGGGCATGGCCATCCAGGCCTGCCGCAAGGCCGGGAAGTACGTGGGAATCTGCGGCCAGGGGCCCTCGGACCACCCGGATCTGGCGGAGTGGCTGATGGAGCAGGGCATCGACGCCATCTCGCTCAACCCCGATACGGTGGTCGAGACCTGGCTTTTCCTCGCCCGGCGCGGCGGCGGCAAGGCCGCCGCGTGAAGGGTTGCGAATGACGGCCCGGCACGTACCGGCTCGCGCGCGCGGCGGCGTCCCCGGGCGGGCGGGGCTTCCTGCGCCGATTATTTTCTGTGACACGGCGCCCGGGATTGGGGTACACTTGCCCGGGCAAGTCGGAGCGCATATGGAATGACCAAATATATCTTTGTCACCGGCGGCGTCGTCTCCTCCCTGGGCAAAGGTATCGCTTCCGCGTCTCTCGCCGCGATCCTCGAATCCCGCGGCATCAAAGTCACCCTCCTCAAGCTAGACCCGTACATCAACGTCGATCCCGGCACCATGAGCCCCTTCCAGCATGGGGAGGTGTTCGTGACCGACGACGGCGCCGAGACCGACCTGGACCTCGGCCACTACGAGCGCTTCGTCAACGCGCGCATGACCCGGCGCAACAATTTCACCACGGGCCAGATCTACGAAAGCGTGATCAAGAAGGAGCGCCGCGGCGACTACCTGGGCGGCACCGTGCAGGTCATCCCCCACATCACCGACGAGATCAAGAACTTCATCCGCACGGGCGCCGGGGACGCGGAAGTCGCGCTGTGCGAGATCGGTGGCACCGTCGGCGACATCGAGTCGCTACCCTTCCTCGAGGCCGCGCGCCAGATGAGCATCGAGAACGGCCGCGGCAATTCCTGCTTCATCCACCTGACGCTGGTGCCCTACATCCCGTCCGCGGGCGAGATCAAGACCAAGCCGACCCAGCACTCGGTCAAGGAGCTGCGCGAGATCGGGATCCAGCCGGACATCCTGCTGTGCCGGGCCGACCGCGTGGTGCCCGACAACGAGCGCCGCAAGATCGCGCTGTTTACCAACGTCGAGGAGCACGCCGTCATCTCGGCCGTCGACGTCGACTCGATCTACAAGATCCCCGTCATCCTGCACAAGCAGGGGCTGGACGACATCGTCTGCCGCAAGCTGGACATCCATGCCCGCCCGGCGGACCTGTCGAAATGGGAGAAGCTCAACTACGACCGCGAGCATCCGACCCAGGACGCCGACATCGCGCTGGTCGGCAAGTATGTGGACCTGGCCGATTCCTACAAATCCCTGTCGGAAGCGCTGATCCACGCCGGCATCCACACCGGCACGCGCCTGAACCTGCATTACATCGATTCCGAGATCCTGGAAAAGGACGGCCCCGGCTGCCTGGAAGGCATGGACGCGGTGCTGGTGCCAGGTGGATTCGGCAAGCGCGGCGTGGAAGGCAAGATCGCGGCCATTCGCCACGCGCGGGAGGCGGGCGTTCCCTACCTGGGCATCTGCCTGGGGATGCAGCTGGCGACCATCGAGTTCGCGCGCAACGTCTGCGGCCTGGAAGGGGCCAACAGCACGGAATTCGATCCCGACACGCCGCACCCCGTCGTCGCCCTGATCACCGAATGGCTGGATCGCACCGGACGCGTGGAGCGCCGCAGCGGTGACTCCGACCTCGGCGGCACGATGCGGCTGGGGGCCCAGTCCTGCCCGGTCGAGGCGGGCACCCTGGCGTCGAAAATCTACGGTGCGCAGGTGAACGAGCGCCACCGCCACCGGTACGAGGTAAACAACGCCTATGTGCCGCAGCTGGAGGCGAAGGGTTACAAGGTGTCGGCCCGCACGCCCAGCGAGAACCTGCCGGAAATGATGGAACTGCCCGGCCATCCCTGGTTCATCGGTTGCCAGTTCCACCCGGAATTCACCTCCACGCCGCGCGACGGGCATCCGCTGTTCACCGCCTTCATCCGCGCCGCCGTGGCGCACCGCCAGGCCCGGGCGCAGGGCAATGCGACCCGCGAAGCGGCGAAGATCACGAGCATCGTGAGGTAGGCCCGTGAAACTCTGCGGGTTCGAGGTCGGGCTCAGGCGGCCGTTTTTCCTCATAGCAGGCCCCTGCGTGGTGGAGTCGCGCGAGATGGCGATGGACACCGCCGGCGAGCTGAGGGAAATCACCGCCGCCCTCGGCATCCCGTTCATCTACAAGTCCTCCTACGACAAGGCCAACCGCAGCTCCGGCAAGTCCTTCCGGGGCCTGGGCATGGACAAGGGCCTCGAGATCCTGGCGGACGTGAAGAAGCGGATCGGCGTGCCGGTGCTGACGGACGTCCACGCGGAGGACGAGATCGCGGCCGTGGCCGCGGTCGTCGACGTGCTGCAGACGCCCGCCTTCCTTTGCCGCCAGACGGACTTCATCCATGCCGTCGCGGCGAGCGGCCGCCCGGTGAACATCAAGAAGGGCCAGTTCCTCGCCCCCGGCGACATGAAGAACGTGGTGGAAAAGGCGCGCGAGGCGAGCGGCCAGGACAACGTCATGGTCTGCGAGAGGGGTGTGTCCTTCGGCTACAACAACCTGGTCTCGGACATGCGTTCCCTGGCGATCATGCGCGAGACCCAATGTCCCGTCGTGTTCGATGCGACGCATTCGGTGCAGCTGCCGGGGGGGCAGGGCACGAGAAGCGGCGGGCAACGCGAGTTCGTCCCCGTCCTTGCACGGGCGGCGATCGCCACCGGCATCTCGGGCGTGTTCATGGAAACCCACCCGAATCCGGAGAAAGCCCTGTCGGACGGCCCCAACGCGTGGCCCCTGGCGATGATGAAGCCGCTGCTCGCCACGCTCAAGGCGCTGGACGAACTGGTGAAGAAGCAGGAATTTGCGGAAACCGCATTGATGGGCAGGGCCGGGCCGGCCTGACGGGCGGACCGGGCTACGACAGACCACCAACAAGGAAGAACAATGAGTTCCATCGTCGACATCGTTGCCCGTGAGATCCTCGATTCCCGCGGCAATCCCACCGTGGAGGCCGACGTCCTGCTGGAATCGGGCGTCAGCGGCCGCGCCGCGGTGCCCTCCGGCGCCTCCACTGGCACGCGGGAAGCCATCGAACTGCGCGACGGCGACAAGGGCCGTTATGGCGGCAAGGGCGTGCTCAAGGCCGTGGAGCACGTCAATACCGAGATCTGCGAGTCCATCGTCGGCCTGGATGCGATGGAGCAGAGCTTCATCGACCGCACCCTGATCGACCTCGACGGCACGGAGAACAAGTCGCGCCTGGGGGCCAACGCGCTGCTTGCAGTGTCGCTGGCCGTTTCCAAGGCGGCCGCGGAGGAGTCCGGCCTGCCGCTGTACCGCTACCTGGGCGGCGCGGGCGGCATGCAGCTTCCGGTGCCGATGATGAACGTGATCAATGGCGGCGCGCACGCCAACAACAGCCTCGACCTGCAGGAATTCATGATCATCCCGGTGGGGGCGGAGAGCTTCCGGGAGGCATTGCGCTGCGGCGCGGAGATCTTCCAGGTCCTGAAAAAGCTGCTCGACAAGAAGGGCATGTCGACGACGGTGGGCGACGAGGGGGGCTTCGCGCCCAGCCTGCCGAGCAACGAGGCAGCGCTGCAACTCATCCTCGAGGCCATCGACGCGGCCGGTTACACGGCCGGCTCGCAGGTCGCGATCGGCCTGGACTGCGCGAGTTCGGAGTTCTTCAAGGACGGCAAGTACGACATCGCCTCGGAGAAGCTGCAGCTGTCCCCTGCGGAGTTCGCGGACTACCTGGGCGCCTGGGTCGACAAGTACCCGATCGTCAGCATCGAGGATGGCATGGCCGAGGGCGACTGGGACGGCTGGAAGATCCTCACCGACAAGCTGGGCAAGAAGGTGCAGATCGTCGGCGATGACCTGTTCGTGACCAATACCCGGATCCTGTCGGAAGGCATCCGCCAGGGCATCGCCAACTCGATCCTGATCAAGATCAACCAGATCGGCACCGTGACCGAGACCCTCGCCGCCATCGAGATGGCCAAGCGCGCGGGCTATACCGCCGTCGTGTCGCACCGTTCCGGCGAGACCGAGGATGCCTTCATCGCCGATCTGGCCGTCGGCGCCAATGTCCTGCAGATCAAGACCGGTTCGCTGTCGCGCTCCGACCGGCTGGCGAAGTACAACCAGCTGCTGCGCATCGAGGAGGACCTCGGGGACTCGGCGAGCTATGCCGGTCGCGGCGCCTTCTACCAGCTCGGCAGGGTCATGTCGTGAGACAGGACTGACCGGCATGCGCCTGCTCGCCCTGGCCCTGGTGCTGATGATCGCCGCGATCCAGAGCCCGCTCTGGTTCGGCAAGGGCGGCTGGCTGCGCGTCTGGGACCTCAATGGCCAGATCGAGGCCCAGCGCGAGGCCAACGTGAAGCTCGCGGCGCGCAACGCGGCGCTGGACGCCGAGGTCAAGGACCTCAAGCAGGGCTACGACGCCATCGAGGAACGCGCGCGCGCCGAACTGGGCATGGTCAGGCAGGACGAGGTGTTCTTCCAGCTCCTCCAGCCGGCGCAGGCGCCCACGGCCTATCCCGCCGGGCGCTGAGCGCGCGACGCGATGAGGCCCGCCCGCCCCGGCCGCTTCCGCGCCCACTCCCCATGAAGAAGCTGTCGCTGGTCCTGGTGGCCGTCGTGGTGGCGATGGCAATCGCGATCGCGGCCAATACGCTGCGTTTCGGCAGCCGGCAGATCGTCGTGCCGGCGGGTTCCGAGCAGGCTCCGGATGGGACGGCCGCCGCGCGCCGGCTTGCGGAGGTGGTGCGCCTGCAAACGATCTCCCACCAGGATCCCGCCCGGTTCCCGGGCATGGAGTTCGACCGCCTGCATGCCTTCCTGGAACGCGCCTATCCACGCGTGCGCGCCGGCCTTGCCAGGGAAAAGGTCAACGGCCACAGCCTGCTCTACGAGTGGAAAGGCGGCGATCCGTCGCTGAAGCCGATCCTGCTGATGGCGCACCAGGACGTGGTGCCGGTCGACCCCGCCAGCCTGGACAAATGGAGCCGGTCGCCGTTCTCCGGAGACATCGCCGAAGGCTTCGTCTGGGGCCGGGGCACGATCGACGACAAGGGCAGCCTGGTTGCCCTGCACGAAGCGGTCGAAGCGCTGCTCGCGCAGGGATTCCGGCCCGCCCGCACGGTGTATTTCGCATTCGGCCACGACGAGGAGGTCGGCGGCCGCCAGGGCGCGGAGAAAATCGCCGAGCGTCTGGCAAGCCGCGGCGTGCGCCTCGAATCGGTGCTCGACGAAGGGCAGGTCGTCACGACGGGGATCGTGCCGGGCTTCGACCGGCCGGTGGCCCTGGTCGGCATCGCGGAGAAGGGCTACCTCAGCCTGGAATTGCTGGTCGAATCCGAAGGCGGGCATTCGTCGATGCCGCCCCGGCACACCCCGGTCGGCATTCTCGCCGCCGCCATCGCGCGCCTGGAAGCCTCCCCGTTTCCGGCCCGACTGCCGGAGCCGGTGCGCCGGCAGTTCGACTACCTGGGGCCCGAACAGGGGCTGGCGCGGCGCATCGTATTTTCCAACCTGTGGCTGTTCGCGCCGCTGGTACGCGCGCAGATGGAAAAGGCGCCACCTACCGCGGCCATGCTGCGCACCACCATCGCGCCGACAATGCTCGAGGGCAGCATCAAGGAGAACGTCCTGCCGATGCGGGCCCGGGCGGTGGTGAACTTGCGCGTGCTGCCGGGAACGAGGAACGAGGACGTGCTGGCGCGGGTGCGGGCCGTGATCAACGACGCCAGGGTCAAGGTGAGCCCGACGGGAAGCTCGCGCAGCGAGCCCTCGCCGGTCGCCGACACGAATGGCGCCGCCTTCCAGCGCCTGCACCGCGCGATCGCCGCGACTTTCCCCGATGCGATCGTGGCGCCGTCCCTGGTGGCGGGGGCGACGGACACCCGGCACTTCATCGGCATTGCCGACAACCTGTTCCGCTTCCTGCCCGCGCGGCTCGCGCGCGAGGACCTCAAGCGCTACCACGGCATCGACGAGCGATTGGCCGTCGACAACTATGCCGAGTTCGTGCGCTTTTACATGCGCTACCTGCGCGAGGCGGGCGGCGCCTGACCGGCCGCCTCGAGCGCCCGCAGGTCATCGATCGAATTGACGTTGGCGAAGGCCGCCGCGTCCTCGAAATCCACCGTCGCCGTGCGCAGGGTGGCGAGCCATGCGTCGACCTTGCGCCCGCCGCCCTCCAGGAACGCCGTCAGGTGCGGCAACAGGGCGCGCCTCGCCATGCAGAACACCGGTTGGAGGCGGCCGCCCGCCCGCGCCACGGAGGCGTCCAGGTTCGGGTCGCACAGCGGCTGCGCAAGGCGGGACGCCAGGTCGAGCGGCAGGCGGGGTGCGTCGCAAGGCACGACCAGGACCAGGGCATGGCGGGCTTCCATGAGCCCGCGCTGCACCCCGGCCAGGGGGCCGGCATGGCCGGTCGTCGCATCTGCGACCACCCGCGCGCCAAGCGCCGCATAGCGGTCGGGATGGCGGTTGGCGTTGATCAGGACTTCGTCGACCTGGGGGGCAAGGCGGTCCAGCACCCAGGCGGCGAGCGGACGGCCGTGCAGGGGTTGCAGTCCCTTGTCGGCGCCCCCCATGCGCCGTGCCTGGCCGCCGGCGAGGATGATTCCCGTTGCGATCGTCATGGGAGGCAGGAGCAAGGGTCCGTAATATGAACCAAAGTGCCGAGGTTTAACGTCGAGAACTCAAGAGTTTACCTTTTGCGATGGCGCGCGTTGATGGGGTGGCAAGGCGGGGGCAGGCGGTATAATCCTCGCGCCGTATCGACGCTGGAATGAACAGCGCACACAACGAGCCCCGGGGGAGGATGTCGCAAATGGAATTCCTGTCGAAGGAGCGCACGATCGCCGCGCCTGGCTTCAACCGCTGGCTGGTTCCGCCTGCCGCACTGGCGATCCACCTGTCCATCGGCATGGCCTACGGCTTCAGCGTCTTCTGGTTGCCGCTGTCGCGCGCCGTGGGCATCAAGCAGCCGCTCGCATGCCCGGAGGACATGGCCTTCCTCGACCGGGTGTTTGCCACCACGTGCGACTGGCAGATTTCGATGCTGGGATGGATGTTCACGCTGTTCTTCGTGTTCCTCGGCTCGGCTGCGGCGCTGTTCGGGCACTGGCTGGAGACCGCGGGTCCGCGCAAGGCGGGCGTGGTGGCCGCCGTATGCTGGGCGGGCGGGCTGATGATCTCGGCCGTCGGCGTATTCACCCACCAGATCTGGCTCTTGTGGCTCGGCTCCGGGGTCATCGGGGGCGTGGGCCTGGGACTGGGTTACATCTCCCCGGTCTCGACCCTCATCAAGTGGTTTCCCGACCGCCGCGGGATGGCCACCGGCATGGCGATCATGGGCTTCGGCGGCGGCGCCATGATCGGCGCGCCACTCGCGGACCGGCTGATGAATCTTTACGCAACCGAGGCCTCGGTGGGCGTGTGGGAGACGTTCGTGACCATGGGCGTGATCTACTTCGTCGCGATGATGCTCGGGGCATTCGGCTACCGGGTGCCGCCCACCGGCTGGAAGCCGGCGGGCTGGACGCCGCCGCCGCCGAAGGCCAACAGCATGATCACGGCCCGCCACGTGCACGTGAACAAGGCGCACCGGACACCGCAGTTCTGGCTGCTCTGGGGCGTGCTTTGCCTGAATGTCAGCGCCGGCATCGGCGTCATCGGCATGGCCTCGCCCATGTTGCAGGAAGTGTTCGGCGGAAGGCTGATCGGCGTCGACGCGCAGCTTGTCGACCTGGCGAAGGACCAGCGCGCCCAGGTGGCGACCATCGCCGCCGCGTTCGCCGGGTTGCTGTCGCTGTTCAACATCCTGGGACGGATCTTCTGGGCGTCATTCTCCGACTACATTGGCCGCAAGGCCACGTACTACACGTTCTTCCTGCTCGGCATTGCGCTGTATGCTTCCGCGCCCTGGGCCGGCAGCATTGGCGGCGTCGCCCTGTTCGTCGGCATTTTTTGCATCATCCTGACGATGTACGGCGGCGGGTTCGCGACCATCCCGGCCTACCTGGCCGACATGTTCGGCACGCAGCACGTGGGGGCGATCCACGGCCGCCTGCTGACCGCATGGTCAGCCGCCGGGATCCTGGGTCCGGTGGTGGTCAATTACATCCGGGAGTACCAGATCTCGCACGGCGTCCCGGCGTTCCAGGCCTACAACATCACCATGTACATCCTGGCGGCGATGCTGCTGGGCGGACTGCTGTGCAATCTGCTGGTGCGGCCCGTGGCGGAGCGTTTTTACATGACGGATGCCGAACTGGCGGAGGAGCGCCGGCTGGCGCACGAAACGGCCTCCGCCTCCGCTTCCGCCAATGGCGCCGGCGGCACCGATTTCTCGGGAGGCCAGCGCGGCCTGGTGTTCCTCGCCTGGCTCGCGGTGGGCATCCCGCTTGCCTGGGGCATCTGGATCACGCTGACCAAGGCGGCCAAGCTGTTTTCGTGAGGGGCACCGGGACATCGACAAGATTGCCGTCATCACCGGCGCCAGCCGGGGCATAGGCGCTGCCACGGCACGGCTTGCCGGGGCGCAGGGCTATGCGGTGTGCGTCAACTTCCGCAACGATCGCGAAGCGGCGGAGCAGGTCGCTGCGGACGTGAGGAAGGCGGGGGGGCGAGCCATCACGGTCGCGGCCGATGTCTCCCGGGAGGAGGATGTCCTGCGCCTGTTCGGCACCGTCGACCGCGAACTGGGGCGCGTGACGGCGCTGGTCAACAATGCCGGGATCCTCGAGCGGCAGGGACGGCTGGAAGACACTGCGACCGCCGAGCGCCTGTCGCGCGTTTTCGCCACCAACGTCACCGGCAGCTTCCTCTGCGCCCGCGAGGCCGTGAAGCGCATGTCCACCAGCAAGGGCGGTGCCGGTGGGGCCGTCGTCAACGTGTCTTCGCGCGCGGCGGTGCTGGGCTCCCCGGGCGAATACATCGACTACGCGGCATCCAAGGCGGCGGTCGATGCCCTCACCATCGGCTTGTCGAAGGAAGTCGCGGAAGAAGGCATCCGGGTCAATGCGGTGCGTCCGGGTTTCATCTACACCGGGATGCACGCCAGCGGCGGCGAACCCGGCCGCGTGGACCGGGTCAAGGCCTTCGTGCCCATGAAGCGCGGCGGCCACGCCGACGAAGTCGCGCATGCGATCCTGTGGCTGCTGTCGGACCAGGCCTCCTTCGTCACCGGAGCCTTCCTCGACGTGGCCGGGGGGCGCTAGGGCATGTGGTGGCTGGCGGCGGTGCTGGTCCCCGCGGCCATCACCGTGTGGATCGCGGGACAGTTCGTGCGGGCGCGGCGCGAGGCCCGCGAGAGCGTCCTGCGCAGGGGGACGGTGACAAGCGCCGAGGTCGTGGCGGTGCACGGGCGGCGCCTCGAGTACCGCTTCGCGGCGCCTGGCTGGCCGCAGCCCATCGTTGGCCGCGGCGAATCCCCGCCCGGACGCAGATTCGAGCCCGGCGAGCGCATCCGGGTGCGTTACCTGCCCCGCCATCCCCATGTCTGCGCGATCGATCCGGTCGCGGGCGAGGGGCCGTGAGCAGGCGCCGCCGAGTTGTGGAATCATAGCGACATGAAGCGACTCGAGAAGCTGATCGCCAACAACCGCGCGTGGGCCGAAGGCGTGCGGCAGCGGGATCCCGGATTCTTCGAAAAACTCAAGCACCAGCAGGCGCCCGAATTCCTCTGGATCGGCTGCTCGGACAGCCGCGTTCCCGCCAACCAGATCACCAACCTCGCCCCGGGGGAGGTGTTCGTCCACCGCAACGTCGCCAACGTCGTGGTGCACGCCGACCTCAACTGCCTGTCGGTACTGCAGTACGCGGTGGAGGTCCTCAAGGTCAAGCACGTCATCGTTTGCGGCCACTATGGCTGCGGCGGGGTGATGGCGGCGATGGACAACCTGAAGCTCGGCCTGATCGACAACTGGCTGCGGCATGTCCAGGACGTGGCGCAAAAGCATCGCGACTTCCTGTCCGACGTCGCAGAACGTCCCGAGCGGCTGAACCGCCTGTGCGAGCTCAATGTCATCGAGCAGGTGGTCAACGTTGCCCAGACCACGGTGGTGCAGGATGCCTGGGCGCGCGGGCAGGACCTCACGGTCCACGGCTGGGTATACGGAGTGCACGACGGTCTGGTTCGCGACCTGGCCATGTCGATGCAGCAGCCATCCGACCTGGAGGACGCCTACATCGGCGCGCTGACCCATCTCGGACCCGGGCGCAGGGCCTGAGGGCGCTGCCGCCCCAAGTCACGGATAGCAAGGACCCGATGCAATGTTGACATCGATCCGGCTGCTTGGCGCCACGATCCTGGTGGCCGCCGCCAGCGCCGCGCCGGCGCAGGATCCGAAGCCCGCGCCCATCACGGTGCTCAAGGACGCGAGCCCGGTCATGTACGGGCGTTCCGCCAAGGTCAAGGCGGTGGTGGAGGCCATGGATGTTGCGTCCCGCCACGTCACCATCAAGGGGCCGCGGGGGCGCCCCGTCACCATGCGGGTGGAGGCCCGCGTCCGCAACCTTGCGGACATCGCCGTGGGCGACGAGGTGACAGTGCGCTTCCACGAGTCGGTCGGGCTGGAGGTGCGCAAGGCGGAGGAGGGGGAGAGCCTGCCCGCGAAGGAAATCGTGATGCAGGACGAAGCGCCCGGGAATGCGGCCGCGGGCCCCGTGCGCCTGAGCGTCATCGCCAGCGTCGAATCCGCGGGCGTACGGGAGAAGACCCTGGTGCTCAAGGACGATGAAGGCAGGTTTTACGACCTCTACGTGCGCGACGAAAAGCTGCTGGCTTCGCTCAAGCCCGGCGACCGGGTGTTTGCCAGCTACACGGAAGCTGCCGTGGTGTCGATCGACGGGCCCAGGGACAAGGACGACAAGGACCCGAAGAGCAAGAGGAAACCACGCAGGAAATGAGCGCGCCCCGGCTCCCCGGATGAGTTCCGCGAGGCCTTCCGACCTCGAGGTCAACCGCCATTTCTACGACGGGCTCTGGACCGGCGCCCGCCTGGTGGAGCCGCAGCGTTTCAACACCTGGCCCATCGTGTGCGATCTGGTGGCGCGTTCCACCCGCCGGCTCGAGGTTGCCCCGGGGTTGCGCCCGCGTTTGCCCGTCGAGGGCACCCACTTCGTGGACATCAGCGAGCCGGCGTTGCGCCAGCTGCGCGCGCGGGCGGCCAGCGCGCGCAGGGATTCCATCACGGCGCTGCCATTTGCCGACGCGGAGTTCGACCTGGTGTGCGCCTTCGACGTGGTCGAGCACGTGGACGACGAGGCGGCCACCTTTCACGAGCTCTCGAGGGTTTGCGCGCCGGACGGGACGCTCCTGTTGTCCGTGCCGCTGCATCCGGAGCAATGGACTGCATTCGACGAATTCGTCGGCCACCGGCGCCGCTATGAGCCGCAGCGCCTCATCGAGCTTCTCGACGCGTACGGCTTTGGGGTGGAGCGCAGCGCGGTGCACGGCATGCAGCCGCAATCCTCGTGGCTGCTCGAGTTCGGGATGTGGGGATTGACGCACAAGCGCCGGCAGGCGATGTGGCTCTACAACCGCGTGCTCATGCCCCTGGGCATCCGGTTCCAGAAGAAGCTCGAACTGCGGGCCGGAATGATCGACACGACCGGCGTCGACACGGTGCTGCTCGTTTGCCGCAAGGCGCGGGGCGCCCGCGCCTAGATCAGGCCTTCGAGCAGCTGGACGTCGACCAGGGCGCCGGCGGCGACGTTGCCGGTCTCGGTGGGCAGGATGATGAAACAGTCGGCCTGGCTCATCGAGGACAGGATGCCCGAGCCCTGGTCGCCGGTGGTTCGCACGGTCCATTGGCCATCCCCGTCGCGCGCCAGGACGCCGCGCTGGAACTCCGTGCGGCCCGGCGCCTTCCTGATCGGGGTGGTGCACACGATCCTGAGCGTGGGCAGCGGCGTCACCCGGGTCTGGCCCTGCAGGTGGAGCAGGGCGTCGCGCACGAACTGGTAGAAGGTCACCATCACCGCGACGGGATTGCCGGGCAGGCCGAAGAAATGCGCCTTGCCGATCTTGCCGTAGGCGAGCGGCCGGCCGGGCTTCATGGCGATCTTCCAGAACAGCACCTGGCCGAGCTTGTCGAGGATGGGCTTGACGTAATCGGCTTCGCCGACCGAAACCCCGCCGCTCGTCATCACGACGTCGGCCGCCCCGGCCGCCTCGCGGAAGGCCTTTTCGACGTCATCGGGGTTGTCGCGGATGACGCCCATGTCGAGGACTTCGCAGCCCAGGCGGGTGAGCATGCCGTAGAGCGTGTACCGGTTGCTGTCGTGGATCTGCCCGGCGCCGAGCGCCTGCCCGATCGGCACCAGCTCGTCGCCGGTGGAGAAAAACGCGACGCGCAGCCGGCGGTAAACGGGCACCTCGCCGATCCCGAGCGAGGCCAGCACGCCGATTTCCGCGGCCCGCAGGACCTGCCCCTTGCACAAGGCCGGCGCGCCCTTGCGCAGGTCTTCCCCGGCACGGCGCACGTTCGTGCCCGCGGCACCGACCGCCGCGAGGGCCACCTGCTTGCCGTCGACCCTGGCCTTTTCCTGCTGCACGACGGTGTCGGCGCCCTCCGGAACGACCGCGCCGGTCATGATGCGCACGGCCTGCCCGGCGGCGAGCGTGCCGGCGTGGGGCTTGCCGGCGAACGAGCTGCCGACGACGGTGAGCGTGGTTTCGCCGTCCGCGCGCAAGTCCGCGAAACGCACCGCGTAACCGTCCATGGCGGAATTGTCGTGCTGGGGCACGTCGAGCGGCGAGACGATGTCCTCGGCGAGCACGCGGCCCAGGGCCGCGCGGATGCCCAGGCGCTCGACGGCCGTGACCGGCGACAGGAAGGCGCGGATGTGCTCGCGTGCCTTGTCCACCGGCATGGAATTCGGGTCGTAGTCGGAGGCGGCCGACAGGTCCTGCAGGGTCTTGGGGGCGTTCATGGATCCGGTTGCGGGGGATGCGCCGAAGGGCGAAGCTTACTTGGCCTTCAGGCCCCGGGTGAGGATTTCGCTGACGACGTCGTTGAGGCTGGCGCCGCGTTCCGCGGCGAGCGCGTGCAGCGCTTTTAGCAGTCCGCCGTCGACCTTGACTGCGAGCGGTACCAGGCCAAGCGCCTGGTCGCGGCGGCGCTGCTCGCGGCGGTCCGGCAGCGCCGATTGGCTGCCGAAGCGACCGGGCGTGGATTCCTGCGACAGGCGGTTGTCGAGCTTCTTGCCCTGGTACTTGGCCAGTTCCGTGCGCTTCATCGTCAGCCGCCGATGTAGGACATCTCGACCTTGCGCAGCCTGCTGGTCTCTTCGGTCCGGAGCTCGGAATAGCGATCCCCGCGCGCACGCCACACGGCGCCGATCGCGCCGGAGATCTCCTCGTCGGTCGCGCCGGTGCGCAGCAGCCCGCGCAGGTCGGTGCCTTCCGTGGCGAACAGGCAGGTATAGATCGAGCCTTCGGCGGACAGCCGCAGGCGCGTGCAGTCGCGGCAAAACGCCTGGGTCACGGAGGAGATGAAGCCGATCTCCCCGGAGCCGTCCCTGTAGCGCCAGCGTTCGGCGACTTCCCCCACGTAATTCGGGTCTGCCGGCTCGATGGGGAATGCGTCGTTGATTCGCGCCACCAGCTCGCGCGAGGGCACCACGTGCTGCATCTTCCAGCCGTTGGTGTGGCCCACGTCCATGAATTCGATGAAGCGCAGGATATGGCGGCTGCCCTTGAAGCGGCGCGCCATCGCGACGACGTCCTGGTCGTTGGTGCCGCGCTTGACCACCATGTTCACCTTGATCGGCGCGAGGCCGACGCGATCCGCTTCGTCGATGCCTTCGAGCACCTTGTCGACCGGAAAATCGACGTCGTTCATGGCGCGGAACACCGCGTCGTCCAGGGAATCCAGGCTCACCGTGACGCGCTGCAGGCCGGCATCCTTCAGGGCCTGTGCCTTCTGCCTGAGCAGGGAGCCATTGGTCGTGAGCGTCAGGTCGAGGCCGGGCTCGCGCGCGAGCAGCTCGATGAGCTTCTCCAGCTGGCGCCGCACCAGGGGCTCGCCGCCCGTGAGGCGGACCTTCTCGATGCCGTGGCCCCGAAAGATGCGCACCAGGCGGTGGATCTCGTCGAAGGACAGCAGCTGCGAACGCTCCAGGAACTGGAAATCACGACCGTACACTTCCTTGGGCATGCAGTACGTGCAGCGAAAGTTGCAGCGGTCCGTGACCGAGATCCGGAGGTCGCGCAGCGCCCGACCGCGCGTATCCAGCAGCGCGGGCGTGGCCGGGGGCGCCCATGGCTTCGCAACAGGTTGCGTGGTCATCGTGTCCTTGGTTTTCGAGCTTGCGGCTCGTTGTTTTGATGGGTCTCGCGCCGCCGCTGGCGCAAGCCCATTATATTTCAATGAGAATAGCGCGGGGGAGCCGGAAAAGGCATTCTCGGCAAGGGGTTATACAAGGCCAGGCGGGTCAGGCGTAGGCGATCATGCGACCGCAAGCGATGATCGCCAGCCAGAGCACCAGCGAGGCGCCGGCATGCAGTCGGGCCGAGAGCGGGGCGGTGATGCCCTGATCCCAGGCGGTGACCGAGCGGAATGGCCCGAGGTGGAAGGCTGCGGCGTTGGTGGCCGCGGCCATGAGCAGGATCATCTTGAGGACGAACGCCCGGTTCCCGACCATCGCGGTGGCATCGGCCGCGAACAGCAGCAGCCCCGCCGGCACGATCAGCACCAGCGCCGCCGCTCCCCAGGGCAGCAGGTGCCCGGCGAGCATGCGCACCGGTACGCGCCGAGACAGGCCCAGCACCCGCAGGTCGAACATGAGCACTGCGCCCACCAGCAGGATGAAACCGACGATGTGCAGGGTCTCCACCGCCGGGTAGAGCCAGATGGAATTGCGCATCGCCTCGCCGATGCCGCCGTGCTCCAGTGCCTGCAGCAGCTGGCCGCCGGGAGGGGTGCCGGCGGGGGACATCAGCGCAGCTCGGTGGGTTTTCCGCCGATGATGATCCGCTCCGCGCGCAGTTCAGCCGCGTCGTTGCGGCTCGGGTAGCCTTCGACCGTCGCCTGGACGCCGGCCTTGAGATCGGCGCTGGAGAGCCCGCGGGCGGACATGCGCGAGGGAGGTGCCAGCACCGCCAGCCAGGTCTTGCCATCGGCCTCGAGCCGGATCGTCGCGTGCGGGTAGCTGTACTCGGACTGCACGATGGTGCCGGTCACGGTGAGCGGCTTGTCGTTCTCGTAGCTGCTCCAGCCGTGGTGGGCGGCAGCCGGGAGGGCGCACAGCGCGGCGGCGCCGGCGACGATTGCAACGAGTCGTTTCATGGGGGGTCTCCTGGGGGGGCGGCGGGGCGATGAAGGGGTCCACTATAATTCGATTCCCCGGTTCGCGCCTTTCGCCCGGATGAAGGTATTCGGATTCGCTGCCTCTTCCGGCAGCGGCAAGACCACCCTGCTGGAACGCCTGATCCCGCTGCTCGTCGGTCACGGCCTGCGCGTGTCCGTGATCAAGCATGCGCACCACGGATTTGACCTGGACCAGCCGGGGAAGGATTCGTTCCGCCACCGGCAGGCCGGCGCCTGCGAGGTGCTGGTGAGCTCGGGCACACGCTGGGCCCTCATGCACGAGCTCAGGGGCGAACCGGAGCTTCCCCTGAAGGCGCTGCTTGCCCGGCTGTCGCCCTGCGACGTGGTGCTGATCGAAGGCTTCAAGCGCGAGCCGGTCCCGCGGGTGGAAGTCCACCGCCGGGCGACCGGGGCGGCGCTGTTGTATCCCGGCGACCCCCACGTCGTGGCCATCGCCTCGGACGTACCGCTGGAAGCCCCCATCCCCGTGTTCCCGCTGGACGACCCCGGCCTGCTCGCGCAGTTCCTGCTGGCACAGCCGGATTTCGTCCCGGCCTGAGGCTGCAAGTCCCCGTCAAACCGGCGATAATCCACCCCATGAAACCCGACGATTCCCGCCTCGGCATCCTCCAGGTCCGGTATTTCGCGCGGCTGCGTGAAGCCTTCGGCAGCGACGGTGAGCGCCTGGCGTTGCCCGACGAGGTCCGTGACGTTGCCGGACTCGTCGCCTGGCTGCGCCGGCGGGGCGAGCCCTGGGAGCGTGAGCTGGCGCCCGGCCGACCGGTGCGCGTCGCCGTGAACCAGGACATGGCAGAGCCGTCGACCCCGGTCCGCAGCGGGGACGAGGTGGCGTTCTTCCCGCCGGTGACGGGGGGCTGAAATGGCCGTGCGCATCCAGACGCAGGACTTCGATGCCGGCGCGGAAATGGCCGCGTTGCGCAAGGGCGATGCGCGGGTCGGCGCGGTCGCCAGCTTCATCGGCGTGGTGCGCGACCTGAACGAGGGCGACCGGGTGCGCGAGATGACGCTCGAGCACTATCCGGGCATGACCGAGCGCGCGCTGGAAAAGATCGTCGCCGAAGCGAGGTCGCGCTGGGACATCTACGATGCCCTCGTGGTCCATCGCGTCGGGCGGCTCCAGCCGACCGACCAGATCGTGCTGGTGGTGGTGACGAGCGCGCACCGCAGCGAAGCCTTCCAGGCTTGCGAGTTTCTCATGGACTACCTGAAGACCCGCGCCCCGTTCTGGAAAAAGGAGCAGACCGGGCAGGGCGGGCGCTGGGTGGAGGCGCGGGCGGCCGACGATGCGGCCGCGGAACGCTGGAACTGACCATGGCGGCGGCGAAGCCAAAATCCTCGTCACGCCCGCGGCCGCAGATCCGGATCATGTTTCGCAAGGCCATCGCCATGGGGCCGGGCAAGGCCGACCTCCTCAAAGCCATCGAATCGACCGGCTCCATCTCCGCCGCGGCCCGCCAGATGGACATGTCGTACCGGCGGGCCTGGCTGCTCGTCGACACCATGAACCAGTGTTTCCGCACGCCCCTGGTCGAGACCGCCACCGGCGGCAGCCGCGGGGGCGGGGCTCGGGTGACCGAGTTCGGCAAGGAAATCCTGGCGCGTTACCAGCGCATGGAAGCCAAGGCCACCGCCAGCGTGGCGCGCGAACTCGAGGATTTCGCTGACCTGATGGTCGAGCCCCGCTAGCCTCACCGGCCGGTACCGGTCCAAGTTCTTGTAAGAGCAACGAAAGCCCGGATGACCTCGAGGGCTCGAGATTGGATGCTTGACGCCGTCGCTATATCCAAGAGAATATAGCGACGGCGGAGAATGCCGCGAGCACCGGTGTAACGAGCCCAGCCCGCGACGCGATCCTCCTTTCGAGCTTGGGGCGGTGCCTTCGCGGGCACCGCTCATTTTTCCCCCCGAATCACAGGCCAGGCCACGGAATGGAAGCTGACCGTATTTCAAACTGGACGTGTTTCGTTATATCCATAGAAATATAACGAATCGATCGCATCCCCCAAAGCAAAAAACAACGAGGAGACCAACGAAATGACCAGAACTTCCCGCGTCCCGGCACTGACCTTGCTCGGCGCGCTGCTGATGGCAGCCGGGGTGACCACTGCCATGGCCCAAAGCCCAGACTACCCGGTCAAGGGACAAGTCATCCAGCGACTCAGCGTTTTCGACAATCCGGAAGGCGCGATCTTCAGCGCCGACGGCAAGCACGTCTTCATCACCAATTCCGCCGAGCTGGGGAACCCCAACATCGGCTTCAACTGGACCCACAAGTCGGGCTACATCAGCAAGCTCGAAGTGCAATCCGACGGCACGCTGAAGATGGTCAACGAGAAGCTGGTCATCGGTCTCACCGGCCCTTTGGGCATGGCCGTGAGCCACACGGCGACCAAGCGCTTCCCCAAGGGCACGATCTTTGTCGCGCTGGCCGACGCCCCGGGCGCCAACCCCGACGGCGCCCCGGTCAAGGACAAGGCCGACCACGATCCTAAGATCCTGGCCTTCAACGAGGATGGCTACGTGCTGGGCGAGATCAAGCTGGGCGAAGGTTCCGCCGCCTACAAGGCCGCTGGCGTGCCCGCGACGCTTTCCAACGCGCTGGCCTTCGACAAGGCGGGTAATTTGTACCTCGCCGACACGGGTGTTGCCGGCGGCACGTTCGATCCACCGATCGCCACCAAGGGCGGCGGCATCTACCTGTTCCCGAAGAACGCGATCGACGACCTCGCCGAAGGCAAGGATGCCAGAGTCTCGTACCTGGCCGTGCCGGATGGCGGCCCGGACGGCATCGAAGTCGGCCCGGACGGCATGATCCACTTCAACACCGTGGGCGTGGCGGCCGGCATGAAGGACCCGGCGGAAGGCGGCCAGTACAAGGTCACGAAGGCGGACATCGAAAACGGCAAGTTGCCGGCGCCGTTCGGCAAGGGCTTCGGCGCGCTCGACGGCCTGGACTTCGCGGGCAATGTGCGCATCGATACCGAGATCAAGAACACCAATTCGGTGATCGTGACCACGGCCGCCGGCAAGGCCTACACGCTGACGTACGACCAGGACATCAAGCTGGCCGGCCCGGCCGACGTTGCGGTGCGCAAGCAAGGTGACGGCAGTTACCTGCTGGTGATCCCCGAGCTGGCGGCCACGTCGCCCAACTACAAGGACAACACCGTCACGGTGGTGCACCTGCCGAAGGGCTTCGACAAGCCATGAGGAGCGACCGGGCGGCGGAATTGCCGCCGGACGCAATGCCGGCTTTCGAGACGGCCCAGGGTGGCCGGGGGCGGTTCGCCCCGGCGACTCCGGTCGCCGCCGGGCTGCCGGAGGCGGGGTCGCGAGACGCCGCCATCTGCAGCCGATACCTCTCCGGCGAAACGCTGACTTCAATCGGCGAATCGCTGAGCCTCAGCGTGGAAGGGGTGCGCAAGATCGCCCGCCGCTATGGCCTGGACAAGACCAATGCCGGGCTGGCGGTGCGCCGGCAGTCGGCGGGCCGTCCCCGCAAGGTCAAGCCGGCTTGGGAGCGCGTCTATGGCTGCACGCTGCTCGAATTCCGGGAAGCGACCGACGAGGAGCGTCGGGTCTATCTGCAGCACCGGACCAATGCCAAGCGCAAGGACATCGCCTGGTCGCTGACCCTGTCGCAGTGGGTGCAAGCCTGGCGCCGCTCGGGCAAGTGGGCGCAGCGCGGGCAGGGGCCGCAGAAGTACGGAATGACCCGCATCGATCCCTCCCGTGGCCTGATCGAGGGCAACGTGCGCATCTGCAAGAACCTGCTGGCGCTCAAGCGGGCCCAGGTCCGGCGCGAAGCCGAACTCCGCGAGGGCAGGGGGATGCCGGAGCCGGTCCGGCCGGTGGCGGCGGTTTTCCCCGCCTGACGCTTTATCGGGCGACGACTCCGCGAACCCAACGGGTTCACGCCCCCTCGGGGACATCTTCCCGGACCGCTCCCGGGCCAGGCGGTTGATTTCTTGACGCAGGCCGGTATTGCCGATAGCCTTCCGCGTTGTATCAATTCGTATACATCGATGGGTTGCGGCCGTGTCGTCCCAGGAAGTCCTCGTTCCCCTCCTGCTCACCCTGAAAGTCGCGGGCTGGGCCACCTTCGGCGCCACCGTGGCGGGCGTGCTGGTGGCCTTCGCCCTGGCGCGCCTGCGTTTTCCCGGCCGGGAAGTCCTGGACGCCATGATGACCCTGCCAATGGTGATGCCCCCCACCGTGCTGGGCTACTACCTTCTGGTCCTGGTCGGCCGGCGGGGCCCGATCGGCGCCTGGCTGGAGTCGACCTTCGGCATCTCGCTCGTGTTTACCTGGCAGGGCGCGGCCATCGCCGCGGCCGTCGTGGCTTTTCCCCTCGTCTACAAAGCGGCGCGCGCGGCGTTCGAAGGCGTGGAGCGGCAGTACGAGCAGGCCGCCCGCATCCTGGGCAAATCGGAAACCGCCGTGTTCCTCCAGGTGACGCTGCCGCTTGCCTGGCGCGGCATCCTGGCGGGCATGATGCTCGCCTTCGCGCGCGCAATGGGCGAATTCGGCGCGACCCTCATGGTGGCGGGAAGCCTGCCGGGAAAGACACAGACGCTGTCCATCGCCGTCTACGAGGCCGTCCAGGCGGGGCGGGACGATGTCGCCAATTTCCTGGTCATCGTGACCTCCGCCGTCTGCATCGCAGTGCTGCTCGCTTCGGGACGGCTGTTGCGGCCGGCCGCACAAGGATGAACCCGGTGCACATCGAGGTCGACATCCACAAGACGCTGCGCTCGAGCGGGCGCGAGTTCCCGCTCGACGTGAGGTTCACGTGCGACGACGAACGCGGCGTGATCTTCGGCCCCTCCGGCGCCGGCAAGAGCGTCACCCTGAAGGCCATTGCCGGACTGGAGACGCCCGAGCGCGGTCGCATCGCCGTGGCGGGGCGGGTGCTGTTCGACTCCTCGACCGGCGTCGACGTCCCGGCGCGCGAGCGCGGGGTCGCCTACCTGTTCCAGGACTATGCGCTGTTCCCCCACCTCACCGTGGCGCAGAACATCGGCTTCGGAGTGCGCCACTGGTGGCAGCGAAGGCATTCCGCCGAACTCCTGCGGCGCGTCGACGAGCTCATGGAAGTGTTCGAGCTGCGCGGGTTGGGCGGGGCGCGGCCCTGGCAGCTCTCGGGGGGGCAGAAGCAGCGGGTGGCGCTGGCGCGCGCGCTGATCCGCCGGCCGGCAGTGCTGCTGCTCGACGAGCCTTTCGCCGCGCTCGATCCCCTGCTCAGGGACCGGATGCGCGACGAGCTGCTGCGCACGCGCGAAGCCTTCAAGGTACCCATGCTGGTGATCACCCATGATCCCGAGGACGTCTCGGCGCTCGCCCAGACATTGGTGATCCTGGAGCACGGCAGGGTGGAGCGCGTCACGGACCTGAAGGGGCTGCCGTATCGCGACGAGCAGGGGCGGGCGCGCCAGGAGGCGATCCGCGGCCTGCTCACGGACGCCCACCGGGAGATTGGCGCGGCGCGCGCGCGGGCGCCCATGCAGCTGGTGAAGTGACATTTTTTTGCGCGTCGTTGTATCTACAAGAACATCACGAAGGGACTTGACCATGAATGCAGCTGCAACGAAAGGCTGGGGAGGCAGACTCGGGAAGCTTGCGATGGCGGCGGCGCTCGGCGTGGCCTGCACGACGACGTTTGCGGGAACGGCCGAGGATGCCATCAAGCGCCTGCTGGACCTGCAGCTGAAGAAGGGCATCATCACCCAGGAGGAGTACGACGAGTTCATGTCGGCAACGACGGATGCCGCAGAAGCGAAGCAATCGCCGGGCGCCACAGCAGGCCCGGCGCCGGTTGCCGCACCCGTGGCGCCGTCCGGCCCCGAACCGGCACAGGCGCCGGCTGCGGCGGCGAAGGCTTCGAACCCCTCGCCGGAAGCGTCCGCGGCGTCCCCTGGGGCGCCCGCCGGTGCGGCCGCCGGAAAGCAGGAGGACGGCGTGGCCATCATCAGCACCGACCGGACCAAGGTCGAACTGTTCGGCACCATCGATCTCGCGGTGGGCTATACCAGCCATTCCCTGGTCCAGAGCGGCGAGATGCCCACGTCCATCGGCCCCTGGATTTCCGGAGGCGTGCGATACCCGCGCACCACGCCGACCGGCCCCGGGGGCAGCCAGGTGCCCTATCCCGCGTCCAACATGTCGAGCCAGACGGGAATGTTCAACAGCGCGCTGTCGACCTCGTCCTGGGGCATCCGGGCCAGCCGGGACATCGGGGCGGGCGGCCTGAAGGTGTTCGCGCTGCTCGATTCGGCCTTCAACCCGGCCACCGGCCAGCTCACCGACCAGTCGCACAACCAGGCCGTGAACTCCAGGTACCCGACCACGGCCTATGCGACGAGTTCGCTCAACGGCCAGCTATTCGCCAAGGAAGCCATCGGCGGCTTCTCCGGCGACGACTGGGGCCGGATCTCGTTCGGCCGCAACACCAACTTCATCCTCGACGTGCTCAACGGCTACGCGCCGAACCAGAAATCAGGATTGTTCTCGCCCTATGGCAACGGCGTATACGGTGGCGGCGGGTCGCTGTCGGAGAATGCCCGCGTCGACAGCAGCATCAAGTACAGGCACAAGGTCGGCAACGTCAATTTCGGCTTGCTGTACGGATTCGGCGGCACCGGGGGCCTGAAGAAGGGGGCCCAGGGCTTTGCGGCCAACATCGGCTACGAGACCGATCGCTTCGGCGTGCAGGCGGTCTACGAGGAGTTTTCCGACCTGCTGAAGACGGGCACCGATGCCGCGGTGAACAACGTCATCAACCTGGTCGCCTACGACCAGCGGGCCGCGCTGCTGGTGTTCAAGTACAAGCTGACCGACGCGCTGCATACCCAGTTCGGCGGCCAGTACGCCGTGCTGAGCGAGCCGACGCCGGATCCCAACATTCCCTTCATCAACAACCTTTACGGCGAGGACGTGAACAAGTCCACGGCGTACGTCGGCGAAGATACCGAGCTGTACACCGGGCACCTGGGCTTCGACTACGACCTAACGGAGAAGACCAACCTGAGCGTGGGCTATGTCTACGTCGGATTGCCGTCCTACGGCTCCGGCACGCCGGTGGGCGGGGTTTATCCCACCCGATACAAGGGTGGGTCCATCGATGGCTGGTCCGGCCTCGCCACGTACCGGCTGTACAAGGGGACCACCCTGTACGGCGGGCTGATCTTCACGCACTACAAGGGGCCGGCATTCGACTCCACGCCGACGGCGGTCTACATCCACGACATCTTCACGGCGGGTACCGGTTTCCGCTTCCGGTTCTGACGTGCCGGCCATGCGTCCGGACCCGAGACAAGGAGCACGGCAATGCGCAATGCAGTGACAAGGTGGGTCTTCCTGGTCGTGGCCATGCAGGCGTGGGCCGGCGCCGCGGCGGCGGATCTGGTGGTTTCCGCCGCGGCCAGCCTGACCAACGCATTCACCGACATCGGACGTGAATTCGAGCGCGCCCATCCCGGCACGAAAGTGGCATTCAACTTTGGCGGCTCGGGGCAGCTCCTGCAGCAGATCGCCAGGGGCGCACCGGTGGACGTGTTCGCTGCCGCCGACCAGGAAACGATGGACCGCGCGCAGCAGCAGGGCCTGCTGCGACCCGGTTCCCGGGCCGATTTCGCTCGCAATGTACTCGTGCTCGTCATCCCGGGCGGCGAGAGTCCCGGGATCGGGAGCCTGGCCGAGCTCACCGGGGACAGGTTCCGCAGGGTGGCCATCGGCAATCCGGACAGCGTGCCGGTCGGGCGCTACAGCAGATCGGTGCTCATGGAGCAGGGTTTGTGGGAGCCCGTGAAGGACAAGGTCATCAACACGCAGAACGTCCGGCAGAGCCTGGACTACGTTGCGCGCGGTGAAGTCGACGCCGCGTTTGTCTATCGCACGGACGCCGCCCTGATGCCGGAAAAGGTGAAGGTGGCCCTCGAGGTCCCCACGGCCAGCCCCGTGCTGTACCCGATCGCGGTCATCCAGGACAGCAGCCAGGCGGCGGCCGCCGCGGCCTTCGTGGCATTCGTGCGTGCGACGGCGGGGTCGCAGATCCTGCAGAAGTACGGCTTCCTCAAGCCGTGAGCGGCGTTCCGGGCTTCGTTGCCCGGGTGACTAGCGCAGGGCCGCCACGGGTTCGCCCCGTTCGGCCCAGCCGCCGCCGAGCGCCCGGATCAGCGTGACGCTCGCCAGCATCTGCTGCTGGCGCACCTGGAGGCGCACGCGTTCGACCTGCAGGCGGGTGCGCTGCGCATCGACGAGCTCCAGCACGTTGGTGAGTCCCGTCTTGTAGCGCGACGTCGCGAGCTGCTCGGCGCGCTCCGCCGAAGTCACCGCGCGCAACTGGCTTTCGTGCTGGCGGTCCAGGATCCGCAGCGCGGCGAGCGAAGTCTCGACCTCCTTGAAGGCCACGAGCAGGCGCTCGCGGTAGTCCGCCAGGCTCTCGGCATACAGCGCGCGGGCGCGATCTTCGTTGGCGCGGATGCGGCCCCCGTCGAAAATGGGCTGCACGAGCGAGGTGCCGAGCGCCCAGATGCGGCTGTCGCGGTCGAGCAGGTCGGACAGTTCCGCGCTCTCGAAGCCCAGGCCCGCGGTCAGGCGGATGGAAGGGAACCAGGCGGCCTGGGCGATGCCGAGCTCCGCGTTGCGAGCAGCCAGCAGGCGTTCGGCTTGCGCCACGTCCGGGCGGCGTTCCAGGAGGTCGGCCGGCAGGCCCACCGGGATCGCGGGTGGCGGCACGCCCGCCGACGCAGGCTCGAGGTTCAGGCGTCCGGGCAGGGTGCCGACCAGTACTGCGAGGGCATGCTGCAGCTCGTTGCGACGGCGTTCCGCGGCGCGCGCCTCCGCCTCCGTGATGGCCACCTCCGTCTCGACCTTGGCCAGATCGAGTTCGCTGGCGAGGCCGCCGCGCTTGCGTGCGGCGACGAGGTCCCGCGCCCGCTCGCGTAACTCGATGCTGCGCGCGAGCAGCGCCGCTTCCTCGTCCGCAGCCCGCAACTGGAAATAGACCTGGGCAACGTCCGCCTGCAGGGTCAGCAGCACCGAATGATAGGCGGCGATGCTGGCTTCCATCCGCCGATCCGCTGACTCGATCTGGCGCGACAGCTTGCCCCACATGTCGATCTCGTAGGCGGCGTAGAGCGGCAACCGGAACCGGCTCGTCGCGTACTCGTGGTTGCCGGGCACCTTTTCCGGCTGGTCGGGCCGGTTGCCCGACACCTGGTACCGGGCGGCCTCCGGCACCAGGTCCACCGTGGGCATGCGGCTGGCGCCGGCAAAGCCCAGGATCGCCCGGGCCTGGTCGACGCGGGCGGCGGCGGCTTGCAGGCGCGGGCTCGCGCTGCGCGCATCCTCCTCCAGCTTGTTCAGCACGGGATCCTGGAATATCTCCCACCAGTTGGCGCGGGCGATGGCGTCCGCCGGCGCGGCCTGCTTCCAGGGACCAGCCTCGACGTAGGCGGCGTTGGGCGTGGCGGCGGGACGGACGTAGTCCTTCCCGGCCTGCATGCAGCCGCAGGCAAGTGCCGCAACCAGCGGCAGCAGGCGGAATGCGCTCATGGGATCAGGACTTGGGTTTGTCCGTCGCCGCCGGCGTGCCGGCGGGCTTCGGCGCGTCTTTCTTGTCGTTGTGCGCCTGCATTTCCGTCGCCCGCACCTTCGTGCCGTTGGCGAGGCTGTCGCGGGGGTTGTTGATGACGCGCTCGTTCTCATCCAGGCCCGCGACGATCTCGACCTCCTTGCCCAGGTCGCGCCCGACCTTCACGGGCTTGATCTGCACCACGCCATTCGGATCCACGGTGGCAACGCGCGCGCCTTCGCCGCCGACCATCAGGGCGTTGATCGGAATCTGGATGCTGGGCTCGGGGTTGACGAGCTTCAACCGGGCTTGCGCATACATGCCCGGCAGCAGCGGCCCGCCCCGGTTGGGGACGTGCATTTCCACGATCATCGTGCGCGTGGCCGCGTCGAAGGCGCCTGCATTGCGCATGACCTTGGCGGCAAAGGCCTGGTCGCCGAGCTCGGGCACCACGAGGTCCACCGTCATGCCCGGCTTGACCAGGCGCATGCTGCTCTGGGGCACGGCGGCGTGGACGCGGATGGTATCCGTCTGCGCCAGCTTGAACAGCCACCCGGAGGCGGAAGCGCTGCCCGCCTGGATGAGCGAGCCCACTTCGACGTTGCGCGCCGTGATGGTGCCGGAGAACGGGGCCACGACGCGCTGGAAGGACTTCATCTGCTCCAGGCGGCGCAGGTTCGCTTCGGCGGCGGCGTAGTCCGCGTTGCGGGCGGCGTACAAACCCTGCTTCTCGTCGACTTCCTGGGGCGAGACGGCTTCCTCCTTGAGCAGGGCTGCGTAGCGCTCGGCCGTCACGCGCGCCAGGTCGAGGTTTGCCTTGACCTGGGCGCGGCTCGCATGTGCCTGGTCCAGTTCACGGTCGAGCTCCGGGGCCTCGATCTCGGCGAGCACCTGGCCTGCCTTCACGCTGTCGCCGATGTCGACGAGCCAGCGTTTGAGGTAGCCGTTGGTGCGCGCGTAGATCGTGGTTTCCTGCATCGCGTACAGCGTGGCCGGCAGGGTCATGTCGGCTTTGGCGCTGCCGCGCTTGGCCGGGACGTAGAGCACGGCCGGCAGGTCATCCTTGCCGGCCTCCGCCTGCGCCGTCTTCAGCGCGTGCCATTTCGGCCAGAGGCCGATGGCGAACAGGCCTGCGAGCACCAGCACGAGCCCGGCGATCAGTCCCGTTCCCGATACCCGGCCCGCCATGCGCACGGGGTTGCTGCGCTGTGCATAAAGGCGGTTTCGACGTCCAATCATCTCAGTCTCCTCGAGCTCGGATCCCGGTGTTTCGCAACGCAATATATTTCACTCTGAAATATCAATGTCAGCGTGAAATATATGATTATTAATGGTTTTTTGTTGTATTCTGTTTTGCCGACCTTGTAGCATTAAAGTCATGTAATTGCAACAAATAAGGGGGAAGAGGCCTTGTGGATCGTCAGGCTGGCGCTGAGCCGGCCCTATACCTTCGTGGTCGTGGCGCTACTCGTGGTGCTGCTTGGCATCGTGTCGATCCTGCGCATGCCCAAGGACATCTTCCCCGAGATCGCCGAGCCGATAGTCACGCTCATCTGGCAGTACCAGGGCATCCCCGCCGACGCGTTCGAGAAGCAGATCACGATCTTCTCGGAGCAGCAGATCAGCACGACCGTCAGCAACATCCGCCGCATCGAATCCCACACGATCAACAGCAAGAACGTCATCCGGATCTATTTCCAGCCCAACGTCCGGATCGACCAGGCGGTCAGCCAGATCACCGCGACCTCGCAGACCATCATCCGGCGCATGCCGCCGGGGCAGCAGCCGCCGCAGATCGTCCAGTACGACGCTTCCAGCGTGCCGATCCTGCAGATCGCGCTGGGCAGCGACACGCTGAGCGAGCAGCAGCTCTACGACCAGGGGCTGTGGCTGGTGCGAAACGAAGTGGTGCCGGTTCCCGGGGCGACGGTGCCGCTGCCCTACGGCGGCCGCCCGCGCCTGGTGATGATCGACGCCGACCCGGTGCGCATGCACGCCAAGGGGATCACGGTCAAGGACATCAACGACGCGCTCAACCGGCAGAACGTCAACCTGCCGACCGGCCTCACGCAGATCGGCGAGCGCGACTACATCCTGAGCATCAACAACAGCCCGGAGAAAATCGCCGAGCTGGGGCTGCTCCCCGTCAAGAACGTCAACGGCACGATGGTCTACGTCAACGACGTGGCCGACGTGCGCGATGGCTACAACGAGCAGACCAGCCTGGTGCGCCATGACGGCCGCAAATCGGCGCTGATCACGGTGCTCAAGAGCGGCGGCGCCTCGACGCTGGACATCATCCGCGCGGTGCGCGAGCGGCTGTCCAACGTTGCCCTCCCGGAGGGCCTGAAGCTCTCGTTCCTGTTCGACCAGTCGGTGTTCGTGGCCAACGCCATGCACGCCGTGGTGGTCGAAGGCCTGATGGCGGCGGCGCTCACCGGCCTGCTCATCCTGCTGTTCCTGGGCAGCTGGCGCTCGACGCTGGTGGTGGTGACCTCCATCCCGCTCGCCATCCTGTTCTCGATCATCATGCTGTCGGCCATGGGCTACTCGCTGAACCTCATGACCCTCGGGGGCCTGGCGCTGGCCGTCGGCATCCTGGTCGACGACGCGACGGTGACGATCGAGAACATCCACCGGCACATGTCGATGGGCAAGGGCCTGACGCGCGCGATCCTCGACGGCTCGCAGCAGATCGTCGTGCCCGCGCTGGTGTCGATGCTTTGCATCTGCGTCGTGTTCCTGCCCGTGCTGCTCCTGACGGGCGCGGCAAAGTACCTTTTCACGCCGATGGCGCTGGCCGTCGTGTTCTCGATCCTCGCGTCCTACGGGATCTCGCGCACCCTGGTGCCGGTGATGTCCCGCTACCTGCTCCTCGAGCATGAGGAAGAGGGCGCGCGCCGGGGCGTCGGCGCCCGCATCCATGCGGCCGTGGAGCGCAACTTCGAGCGCCTGCGCGGCAACTACCTCGGCGCGCTGCGCTGGTCGCTGACCCACCGGGTCGTCGTGTTCGCGCTGTTCGGCATCATGGTCCTGGGCTCGGCGGGCGCCGTGCTCTTCATCGGCTGGGAATTCTTCCCCGTGGTCGATGCCGGCCAGATCCGGCTGCATGTCAACGCGCCGGTGGGTACGCGCATCGAGGACACGGGGCGCATCTTCTCCCGCGTGCAGGACGAGATCCGCCGGACCATCGCCGCGGAGGACCTGGACGTGGTCATCGACAACATCGGCATTCCCCCCTCCACGAACCTTGCATACAGCGACAACGTGACGCTGTCGTCCGGCGACGGGGAGATCCTGGTGGCCTTGAAGCCGGACCACAAGGTCGCGACCCGGGAATACATCCGCCAGCTGCGCCAGGTCCTGCCCGAGAAATTTCCCGAATGCGGCTTCTACTTCCAGCCCGGGGACATGATGAACCAGATCCTGAACTTCGGGTTGCCGGCGCCGATCGACGTCAAGATCATCGGCGGCGATTACAGGAACTTCCACCTCGCCAAGGAGATCGAGGCGCGCATGAAGCGCATCCCGGGCGCCGTGGACGTGCACGTGCACCAGGTGATGAACCACCCGGCGTTGCGCGTCGAAGTCGATCGCACGCGCGCCGCCCAGTTCGGATTCACGCAGCGCGAGATCGCCGAGAACTTCCTCATCGCCTCCTCCTCGAGCGTGGTGGTCACCCCCAACTACTGGAACGACCCGAAGACGGGTCGCCCGTACCAGGTGGTCGTCGTGCAGCCGCACGAGACCGCGCTCAACTCCGTGGAATCGATCCTGAACATCCCGCTGCCCGGCAAGGGCCAGTCGCCGACGCAGACCCTGGGCAACGTCGCCACGGTCAAGCACGTGGAGCTGCCCGCCATCGTCAACCACGTCAACACCGAGCTGGCGTTCGACGTGTACGCGAACGTCCAGGGCAGGGACCTCGGGGCGGTCGCCGCGGACGTGCGCAAGGTGGTCGACGAGTTCATCCCCAGGGCGAAGGAACAGAAGAACAACACCCGGATCGAGATTTCCGGCCAGGCGGAGAGCATGTACGACGCGTTCACCCGCATGGGCATCGGCCTGATCGCCGCGGTGCTGCTCGTCTACTTCATCATGGTGATCAACTTCCAGTCCTGGACCGACCCGTTCATCATCATCACGGCGCGGCCGGGCGCCTTCTGCGGCATCATCTGGATGCTCTTCCTCACCGGGACGAGCTTCAGCGTGCCCTCGCTGATGGGCGCGATCATGAGCGTGGGCGTGGCCACGGCGAACAGCATCCTGATGGTGTCGTTCGCCAACGAGATGCTGCGCGAGGGCAGGGACCCGATCGAAGCCGCGCTCGAAGCGGGCGCCACGCGCCTGCGTCCGGTCCTGATGACCGCCGCGGCGATGATCATCGGGATGGCGCCGATGGCCAGCGGCCTGGGCGAGGGCGGCGAGCAGAACGCCCCGCTGGGTCGCGCGGTGATCGGCGGCCTGATCCTGGCGACCGTGGCGACCCTGCTGTTCGTCCCCGTGGTGTTCAGCCTCCTGCGCCGCCACGGCGTTCCCCAACCCAAGTTCGCCGGCGACGCGGCCATTCTGGCTGCGGACGCGTCGCGGCACTGAACGAGCCGAGCCCGGATAGACCCAACGAGGAGAGCCCCATGAAGAAAGTCGTCCTGATCGCGCTGGCATCGATGCTGACTGCCTGCGCCCACATGAACCAGGCTGGAGCGGACAGCGAATTCGAGACCTTCCGCGCCGACCTGCGCGGCCAGCGGGAGGCGGGCCAGATCACCGTCGTGCAGGAGCAGGAGATGCTGCGCGACAAATTCTACGGCCTGTTCGGACGCGACCCCGACAGCGTCGGGCACTTCGCGTTCGCGACCGAACTCGCCCGCAGCGTGGAGGCCGGCGATTTCCCCGCCGGCGAAGCCGACGCGCTGATCGGCGCGCGCCAGCAGGCCATGCTCGCCTCGACGCTGACGCGCGCGTCGGAAAGCAAGTACGAATACCCCGACAACTGAGCCTTCGGCTACCATGTCCGGCTTCATGACTTCGTGGAGCCGGACATGGGCGCTTACGCGTTCGCTGCGGTAGGCATCGGATCAGCGCTTGGCGCGTGGCTGCGCTGGGCGCTGGGGTTGGCGCTGAACGCCACCGTGCCCAACCTCCCCCTGGGCACGCTGGCGGCCAACCTGCTGGGCGGCTTCCTGGTCGGGGCCGCGGTCGAGTACTTTTCCCAGCACACGGGCCTGCCGCCGGAATTTCGGCTGCTGGTCATCACGGGCTTCCTCGGGGGCCTGACCACCTTCTCCACGTTCTCCGCCGAATCGGTGGGCCTGCTGCTGCGGGCGGAATACGGTTGGGCGGTGCTGCTCATGAGCACCCATCTCGCCGGCTCCCTGCTGCTGACCGTCGCGGGCATCCAGGCGGTTCGCGCCCTGTCGGGCTAGCGCTTCAGCGCGTTGCGTCGTTGAGGCAGGCTCGCGCCGCGTCGATCACTTCGGAGGCGGTCATGCCGACGGGCCCGACGCCTGCTTGCACGAGCCGATCGGCGGCGGCCCCGTGCAGGTGGACGCCGGCCAGGAGCGCCACGTTCGGTGCCGCGCCCTGTGCCACGAGCGCGGCCAGCATCCCGGTGAGCACGTCCCCCATGCCCGCGGAGGCCATCCCGGGATTGCCGCTCGTATTGATGAACCAGTCGCCGTCGGCGAATGCGCAGACGCTGCCGTTGCCCTTGAGGACCACGGCGGCGTGGAAGCGGGCCGCGACCTCGAGGGCGGCGGCGATGCGATCCGCCTGGATGTCCGAGGTGGTGCGTCCCAGCAGCCGCGCCGCCTCGGCGGGATGCGGCGTCAGCAGCACGGGAATGCCCCGGTTGCGCAGCCGGTCCTGGAGCTCGACGCTGGCGGCGAGCAGGTTGAGCGCGTCCGCGTCGAGCACCAGGGGCGCGGGATGGCCCAGGAGCCGCGACAGCAGGTGGCTTGCCGAATGCCGCTGGCCCAGGCCCGGGCCGCACGCCACGCAGGCGAGGTCCTTCATGGCGAGGATGTCCTCCGCGGGGCGCAGCATGAGCTCCGGCTGGACCGTGTCGAGGAGAGGTTCGTCGGCCAGCAGGCCCACGTAGACCTTGCCTGCGCCGAGCTTGAGCGCCGCGCGGCCGGCCAGCAGCCCTGCGCCCGCCATGCCCCTGGTGCCACCCAGGATGCCGACCGCGCCGAAGCTGCCCTTGTGGCTGTTGCGTCGTCGCGGCGCAAGCGCGTCACCGACGATCGTATCGGGGATGACCCAGCCGCCCGGCGCGGGGCGCACCGGAAAATCGAGGTCGAGGTCATCGAGGTGCACGTCGCCGGCGCAATCGGGCCCGTCGAGCGTGAGCAGGCCGGGCTTGAGGCCGATGAACGTCAGGGTGCGATGCGCCCGGACCGCGGCCCCGAGGATCGCGCCGGTATCGGCGTGCAACCCGCTCGGCACGTCGATGGCGAGCACCGTCGCCCCCGAAGCATTGATCTTCGCGACCAGGTCGGCGTACGTGCCTTCCAGCGGCCGGCGCAATCCCATGCCGAACAGGCCGTCCAGGACGAGATCGGCCTGCCAGTGTCCGGGCCAGTCCTGCAGGGACTCCCCCCCGGATTGGCGCCATGCCTCGAATGCGGCCTTCGCGTCGGCCGGCAGCGCGCCAGCATCGCCGGCGGAGATGACCTTCACGTCGTACCACCACTGCTTGAGGTGGCGGGCGGCGACGAAGGCGTCGCCGCCGTTGTTGCCCGGGCCTGCAACGACCAGGATGCGCTTCTGCTTTTCGGCGATGAGCTCCTGCGCAAGGCGGGCCACGGCCAGCCCGGCGCGCTCCATGAGCGGCGGCGTGGCCGATGCAGCGACCTGGCGTTCGATCGCGCGGATCTCGTCCGACGTGTAGACGGGAATGGCGGGGGACATCATGGGCTGGAAGTTTACTCCAGCCGGAAAGCCGGACTTCAGAGCGAATCGAGGAACTCCAGCAGCGCGTCCCGGTCGGCCTTGCCCATCGCACGAAAGGCCTCGCGCGAAGGCCCGGCATCGCCGTCATGCCAGAGGATGGCTTCCGCGTACGTGCGGGCGCGGCCGTCGTGCAGGAAGGCGCGATGCCCGTTGATGTGCTCGCCCAGGCCGATGCCCCACAGCGGCGGCGTGCGCCAATCGCGTCCGCTCGCGAGGAAATCGGGTCGATGGTCGGCCAGGCCTTCGCCCATGTCGTGCAGCAGCAGGTCGGTGTAGGGATGGATGTGCTGGCCGGACAGGAACGGCAGGGGATGCCCGCCGGTAAGCAGTTCGGGCACGTGGCAGCCAACGCAGCCGGCGGATGCGAACGCCCTTTCTCCGCGCGCCACCTTTGGGTTACCGCTGTCGCGACGCGCAGGCACCGCGATCGATTGCTGGTACAGAATGGTCACGGCAAGCCGGGCATCCGAAAGTTCGGGCGCTCCGGCGGACGGTGCCGCCGAGCAGGCGGCTTGCACCATCGTGCAGTTTTCGTCCGGGAACAGGGACGAGGTAATGCCTAGGTCGCCCAGGAATGCCGCAGCAGTTTGCGTCAACAGGCTGGCGCTGTTCGCCTTCCAGCCGAATCGCCCGACGACCATCGCCCGGCGCGAAGGATCCCAGACCCGATTGAGGCGTCCCCCCAGGCCCAGCGCCTGACTGTGCGCAGCGAGTTCTTGCAGGGTCGACTCCGGTACCGCTTCGAGCAGTCCCAGCCCGAAGACGGGTGGCGCGATGCGGGGGGACACGAGGACATCCTCGCCTAGCGGACCATAGGCGAGCTCACTGAAGCGCACTAGCGGGCGGCGCAAGGACACCCGCTCGCCGTCGGGCAAGGTCTCCAAGTGTTCCTGCCATGTGATCCGGGCCTGGCCTTCCGCGGCAATGCCGGGATTGGCGGAATCGTTGAGCTGGTCGCCGTAGGCAGGATGGGGGAGCGGACCGCCGTGTGCATCGATGCCGGGTATGCTCAGGCGCACGAGCATGGTCGACATTTTTTCTGCCGGATGGTCAGGCGCCCGGCCGCGACCGTTCTTGAGGTGGCACGCCGCGCAGGAAGGCCGGTTGAAGATCGGACCGAGGCCGGAGACGTCGCGATCCATCGCGGGGGCGACCACCCAAACCTGGCGGAACAGGCTGCGGCCCAGGAAAAAGGATTCGCGCAGTTGCCGCGGCAGGGCCGGCGAAGGTTGGGCGAAAGCTTCGCGGGTTGCATCGGGGATGGTTGAACTGCCGCCGGCGGCCGAAGGTGCTTCTGCCATCGCCCCCAGGGCCCAGCCGGCGCACAGGGCCGCGAGGGCGACACGCGCCCGGGATGTCATCGCCGAGCTTGAGCGAGCGCCGGCGGATCGGTGCGGGAAAGCAATGGGCGCAGTTCCGCGAGCGCGCCCTCGCGTCGGGCATCGATCTCGCGGCCCCAGGCGACGGCCCGTTCGCCCGCGTTCTTTTGCAGGTCAGGAGCGATGGATTCCATGGCGGATACCGGCACCCAGCTCATGGCGGATCGCGCCCTGCCCGCGGCGGACGCCAGGTTCGCGTCGCCGCGCTGCTGTGCCAGTGCCTCGGCCTGCTGGATCGCCTGCGACAGCTCACGCAGCCCGGCGTGCCTGTCGCTCACCATCGCGTCGAACAGCGCATTGACCAGCGCCTGGCGCTTCTGGGCCGCGGCCATGTCGTAGTCGAAGGCGGCGCTGCGGGCGGGATCGAAGGGATTGAGCCCGCCGGCGTCGACGGCGGCATAAGCGGACGGCCGGACCGGCAGCTTGCGGATGTCGGGATGGGCCAGGATGCGCTGGCCTTCCTCGGACAGCAGGAACTCGACGTACCTGTGGGCCTCGTCGGGATGGGGCGCGCTCGCGAGGATGGCGACGTGCGCCGGCGAGAACCCGATTACGTCGGGATAGACGAACGTCATGGGCGCGCCGTTGGCAATGGCCGACTTGGCGAAAAAGTCGATGGTCACGCCCACATCCTCCTCGCCGGCGCCGATGCGGTCGGTGATGAAGGCCCCGCCCGGGACGAACAGCACCGAATTGGCGGCCGCCTCGGCGATGACCTTCCATCCGGCTTCCCAGCCCAGCTTCTGCAGCAGGATTTCGTACATCAGCGGGGCAAAGCCCACCTTGGAAGGCACCGGGAGCAGGATGCGACCCGCGTAGCCCGGCTTGGCCAGGTCGGCCCAGGTCGCCGGGCAGGTGAGGCGGTCGGCGCGCAGCTTCGACTCGTTGCAGGCGAAGCCGTAGCTGGCGATTTCGGAGGCGCGGTAGCGCAGCCCCGGATCGGAGATCGGGAAGCGGCCGATGCGCTCGGGCAATGCGGGATCGGCGGCAAGCGGGGCGAGCAGGTCCTTCGCGGCGAGCTCCGCGTAGTTCCTGGCCGAGGCGGACCAGTAGACATCCACGCCGTGGCTGCCCGCGTCGAGCAGATAGGGCATGGCATCCCGAGGCATGCGCCAGACGATCTCCAGGCGCGTGCCGGGATTGGCCTTTTCGAAGGCTGCCTCGAACAGGGAGATGGTTTCCTGCGGGTAGCTCGTGAGGACGACGACCCTGCCCTCCGCCATCCCGGCCGATGCGGCGCCGGCCAGCAGCAGGGCGAGCAGCGCCTTCAGGTGTCCGGCAACGCGCATGGGAGACTCCTAGAACTTGTAAAGCATGTTGGCGAAGTAATTGCGGCCTTCCTCGGGAAAGCCCTCGATGTACTCGTAGTTGCGGTCGAGCAGGTTGTTCACGCCGAACTCGACCGTGAACGCCGCCTCGACATCCCAGGCGAGCTTGGCATTGAACACGCCAAACTCGCTGGCGATGCGCTGGCCGTTGGTCGAGCTGTAGCGGTCGGAGTTGTACTCCCCGGACCCGATGAAGCGGAACTTCTCGAGGAAACGCCACTGCGCATAGGCGAACACCTTGTGCATGGGCACATCAGTGAGCCGGATGTTCGGCGTCGAAATGTTGTCGCGGTCGAGGTAGGTGTAGCTGCCGCCAAGCTCGACGTTGCTCGTTGGATAGACTGCCCCGCCCAGCTCGAAACCGCGATATCGGGCCTTGCCGATGTTGCGGTTCTGGCCGACTCCCGGGGAAATCGCATTGTCCACGAGCTGGATCAGGTCACGGATCTCGTCATGGAATGCCGACACGTTGTAGCTCGCGTGCTCGCGCCCGGAATCGGCGTAGCCCACTTCGTAATGGGTGACGCGTTCGGGTTCCAGGTCCGGATTCGGCAACGCCGTTCCCAGGCGGTAGGAGTAGCGATCCTTGATGGTGGGGAAGCGCGATTTCCGGCTGACCGTGACGCGTGCGATGCCTGTATCACCGGTTTTGTAGAACGCCCCGATCTGGGGATTGAAGGCATCGGAGCTGCCCATCTCAAAGGGCACCAGATTGCCGCCAACGAGGTTCTGGGCCTCCCTGGTTTCCGAGGCGTCGTAGCTCGCCCCGGCCACGATTGTGAGGCGCTCGCCGAAGCGCTGGCTGTCCTCGATGCCGATCGAGTAGATCTGGTCCTCGAAATTCTGGGTCGGACCGTTCTCCAAGTGCTCACGATGCACGTCGTCCTTGTAATGCGCCGCGACCTTGAACTCGTTCGTGGGGATGAACCGGGTCCCTGCTTCGATGCTCGCCCCGTACGTGTAGTCGTCGTAGAAACTGGGCCTGCTGCCGCCGGTACGCAACGTGGCATAAGTGGCGTCGGTGTACTGGTTGAGGGAGTTTTCAAACTGGTCGTAGTAGACCCGGGTCTTGACGTAGGACACGTCACCGATCGCCGTCTGGGACAGGAAATAGGCGCTGGTCTTGTCCCAATAGGGCCACTGCCAATAGCGCGGCCCTGTCGGCCCCGAGGCATTGAAGTTGCCGGCATAGGAGGGAACGCCCTTCTCTCCCCGCTGGGCGATCAGGTTGAGCGCGTATTCGTCCGTGGCATTCGGCGTGAGGCCGAGCTTGACATTGACCTTTTGGTCCGAGTTATAGCTGTTGAGGCGTTCGCCCGGCGGTTGGGCGGCGCGACCCGCGCCGCCGGGAATGAAGGACGCACCTTCGAACTCGTCGGAGAGCGAATACTGGCGCTTGTCGAGGTAGGAGGCACCGATCTGGGCATACCAGCCACCCTGGTTGGTGCCCAGGTTGGCATACGCCCGGTAGCCGTTGTCTCCGAAGTCATCGTTCATGAAGACGCCCGCGCCGACGTCGCCTTCGAAGGCTTTCGAGGGCCGGCGGGAGAGGAGGTTGATTGCGCCGCCGAAAGCGTTGGGCCCGTTCAGTACGGAGGTAAAGCCCTTGGAGATCTCGATCTGAGACAGGTCGAAGGTATTGAATCGACCGAGGTCCACATAACCATCGTAGGGGACGTAGATCGGGATGCCGTCGACGTAGACGGGGACCTGCCTCAGGTCGTAGCCACGCACGTAGACGGTGGATTCGTTGCGCGGGCCGACGTTGGCGATGGTTACCCCGGACTCCATGGTGAGGGCGCGGCTGACCGTTTCCCGATTGTGGTCCTCGATGTTCTCCTGCGTGACGGTCTGGACGCCGGTGCCTTCCTCCTTGATGCGCTTGGCCGTGACCTCGATGTCGCCGAGGGTGAACACGTTGGAATCGGCGGCAGCCGTGCCGGTTCCGGTTGCGGCTGCCAGGGCCAGACAGGCCAGGGTTCTGGTAATCATTTGTAATGGTCCCCCTTGGAAACTTCGTTGTATCGTGATATGCATAACGACATATCGAAATATACAACTGGATATAACGAATCAACAAGTGCCAGCTTTCCCGAGCCGGAACCGGCCTGCCAGGCGTCCGGCGGGGTCGGTTATAATTTCGCTTCGAAACCTGCAAACCCGGCGAAATGCCCGACCTCCTGACGCTGCGCGGCCGCAACGCCCTGTCCGACTTCCGGCTCCGGAAGCTGTCCCAAACCCTCCACGAGACCACGCCCGCCGTCGCCGCCATATCCGCGGATTACTGGCATTTCATCGCGCTGCGCCGGCCGCTCTCCGGGCAGGAACGCGGCGTCCTCGAGAAACTGCTCGTCTACGGCCCGGCGTCCCGGCCCGTGGAGGAAGGCGGCGAGCTCCTCCTGGTCGTTCCCCGCATCGGGACCATCTCCCCGTGGTCGTCGAAGGCGACCGACATCGCGCACTCCTGCGGGCTGGATGCCGTCGAGCGCATCGAGCGCGGCGTCGCGTACCACGTCGTGCCGCGCAAGGGCACGAAGGCGCTGGCGTCCCGGGACCGCGCGGCGCTGCTGCCCCTCATCCACGATCGCATGACGGAGGCCGTGCTCGATTCGCTGGAGGCGGCGGGACAGTTGTTCCACCACGTCGAGCCGGGCCCGTTGTCCAGCATCGACGTGCTGGGCGGGGGGCGCGCGGCGCTGGAACGGGCCAACCGCGACCTGGGGCTGGCCCTGTCCGAGGACGAGATCGACTACCTGGTGGAAAACTTCGGCCGCATGGGGCGCAATCCGACCGACGTCGAGCTCACGATGTTCGCGCAGGCGAATTCCGAGCATTGCCGGCACAAGATCTTCAACGCCGACTGGATCATCGATGGCCGGCGCCAGGACAAGTCCCTGTTCGGCATGGTGCGCCATACCCATGCGTCCCATCCGCAGGGCACGGTCGTGGCGTATTCCGACAATGCGGCCATCATGGAGGGCGCGACGGTCGACCGCTTCTATCCCGATGCCGACGGGCGCTATCGTTACAGCGAGGAACTGACGCACACCCTGATGAAGGTGGAGACCCACAACCACCCTACGGCGATCTCGCCGTTCCCGGGCGCGGCGACGGGCTCCGGCGGGGAGATTCGCGACGAAGGCGCGACGGGCCGCGGCGCCAAGCCCAAGGCGGGCCTCACCGGCTTCTCGGTTTCCCACCTGCGCATCCCTGGTTTCGAGCAGCCCTGGGAACGGGGCGGCATCGGCAAGCCCGAACGGATCGCCTCGGCACTGTCGATCATGCTGGAAGGCCCGATTGGCGGCGCGTCGTTCAACAACGAGTTCGGCCGGCCCAACCTGTTCGGCTACTTCCGCACCTACGAGCAGCAGGTCGACGGCGAGATGCGCGGCTACCACAAGCCCATCATGCTGGCGGGCGGCGTGGGCGCCATCGCGGCCGGCCAGTCGTTCAAGCAGGCGGTGCCGGCGGGTTCGCTCCTGGTCCAACTGGGCGGTCCCGGCATGCTGATCGGCATGGGCGGGGGCGCAGCGTCGAGCATGAACACCGGCTCGAACCTGGCCGACCTCGATTTCGATTCCGTCCAGCGCGGCAACGCGGAGATCCAGCGCCGGGCGCAGGAGGTCATCGATCGCTGCTGGGCGCTGGGCGGACGCAACCCGATCCTTTCCATCCATGACGTGGGTGCGGGCGGGCTGTCCAACGCGCTGCCGGAACTGGTGCACGGCGCGGAACGCGGCGGCCGCATCGACCTGCGCGCCATCCCGTCCGAGGAATCCGGGATGACCCCGGCGCAGATCTGGTGCAATGAATCCCAGGAGCGCTACGTCATGGCAGTCGCGGCGGACCGCTTCGAGGCGTTCAAGGCGCTGTGCGAGCGCGAGCGCTGCCCCTTCGCGGTGGTCGGCGTGGCGACGGAAGAGGCCTGGCTCAAGGTCGAGGACCCGCTGTTCGGCAATGCGCCGGTGGACATGGACCTGGGCGTGCTGCTCGGCAAGCCCCCGAAGATGACGCGGGACGTGAAGCACCGGGCACGCCGGCTCCCGGCGCTCGACCTCGGGCGTGCGACCCTCGAGGAGGCCGCCATGCGGGTGCTTCGGTTTCCCGCCGTGGCGAACAAGACCTTCCTGATTTCGATCGGCGACCGCACCGTCGGCGGCCTGTGCTCCCGCGATCCGTTCGTCGGGCCGTGGCAGGTGCCGGTGGCGGACGTGGCGGTGACGCTGATGGGCTTCCGCAGCGACCGTGGGGAGGCGTTCTCCATGGGCGAGCGCACGCCGCTAGCGGTCATCAACGGACCGGCCTCGGGCCGCATGGCCGTGGGGGAGGCGATAACCAACATGGCGGCCGCGCGCATCGGGAGGATCGGCGACATCAAGCTTTCCGCGAACTGGATGGCGCCCGCCGGCTACCCGGGCGAGGACGCGATCCTGTTCGACACCGTCCGGGCGGTCGCAATGGAGCTTTGCCCGGCGCTGGGCATCAGCATCCCGGTGGGCAAGGACTCCATGTCGATGCGCACCGGGTGGGAGGAGGGAGGCCGCAAGAAGGAGGTCGTCGCCCCCCTGTCCCTGATCGTCTCGGCCTTCGCCCCCTGCCCGGACGTGCGCAAGACGCTCACGCCGCAACTGGCGGCGGACGTGGCGACCCGGCTGGTCCTCATCGACCTGGGATCGGGGCGCAACCGCCTCGGCGGCTCGGTGCTGGCGCAGGTCTACGGACAGAGCGGCAACGAGGCCCCGGACGTCGACTCGGCCGCGAAGCTCAAGGCCTTGTTCGAGACGGTGCAACGGCTCAATGAGGACGGCAGGATCCTGGCCTACCACGACCGGTCCGATGGCGGCCTGTTCGTGACGCTGGCCGAGATGATGTTCGCCGGCCACGTCGGCGTAACCGTGGACATCGGCAGTCCCGGCGACGTCCTGGGCGTGCTTTTCAACGAGGAACTGGGCGCGGTCCTGCAGGTGCGCGCGGCGGACCTGCGCGAGGTCCGCCGCGCGTTCACCGACGCCGGGCTGGGCGCCGAATGCCACGACCTGGGGAGCGTCAACCGCGACGGCCGGCTCATCGTGAAGACCGGCGGCAAGACGCTTTACGCGGCTTCGGGCATCGCGCTGCAGCGTGCCTGGTCGGAGACCACCTACCAGATGCAGAAGCTGCGCGACAACCCGGCGTGCGCGCAGCAGGAGTACGACCGCCTCCTCGATGCCGCCGATCCCGGTCTGCACGCGAAACTCGGCTTCGATCCGGCCGAGGACGTCGCGGCGCCTTTCATCGCCAGCGGGGTGCGTCCGAAAGTCGCAATCCTGCGCGAGCAGGGCGTCAACGGCCAGGTGGAGATGGCGGCCGCTTTCGATCGCGCAGGCTTCGATGCAATCGACGTGCACATGAGCGACGTCATCTGCGGACGCATCACGTTGGAGGCATTTCGAGGCTTCGTGGCTTGCGGCGGCTTCTCCTATGGCGACGTGCTGGGCGCAGGCGAGGGCTGGGCCAAGTCCATCCTCTTCAACGCCCGGGCTCGCGATGAATTCGAGGCCTTCTTCCAGCGCGGAGATTCCTTCGCGCTGGGCGTGTGCAACGGCTGCCAGATGATGAGCAACCTGCACGAGATCATCCCCGGCACCGCGCACTGGCCGCATTTCGTGCGCAACCGCTCCGAGCAGTTCGAGGCGCGGGTGGCGATGGTGGAAGTGCAAAAGAGTCCGTCGCTGTTCTTCGCGGGCATGGAAGGCAGCCGCATGCCGATCGCCGTGGCCCACGGCGAGGGCTATGCCGAATTTTCCTCCCCGGCGCAGCTTGCCGGTGCCCGCAAGCTGGTGGCGGTGCGCTTTGTCGACAACCGGGGCGGGCGCACCGAAACCTATCCGCTGAACCCGAACGGATCGCCGGAAGGCATCACCGGGCTGACCACGGCGGACGGCCGGTTCACCGTGCTGATGCCGCATCCCGAGCGGGCATTCCGTACCGTGCAGAATTCCTGGCATCCGCGGCAATGGGGCGAGGACAGCCCCTGGATGCGCATGTTTCGCAACGCGCGCCGCTGGGCCGGCTGACACCCGTAAAGAAAAAGGGCACCTTCCGGTGCCCTTTCGTCGTCCTGCGCCGCCCGGACTACTTCTTGGTCTCGGTGGATTCCTTGGCGTCGACCTTGGTGATCTTCGCCTTGGCCCGCAGATCCGCGATGTAGTCGTCGCGCACCTTGCCCGCGAGGCTCTGGGCGATCTGGTTCTTGACGGCGTCGAATTCCGGAAAGGCCTTGGTGCGCACGTCGTCCAGGCGGATGACGTGGTAACCATACGGCGTCTGCACCGGCTCCGGGGTGGTCTCGCCCTTCTTGAGCGACTTGAGCGCATTGGCGAAGGGTTCGACGTAGACTTCGGCTTCGCTCCACTCCAGTTCCCCGCCCGTGTCCTTGGAGCCTGGATCCTGGGTCTTTTCCTGGGCGAGCTTGGCAAAGTCCCCGCCCTTGGCAAGGTCGGCGATGACCTGCTTTGCCTCGGCTTCGTCCTTGACCAGGATGTGGCGCGCCTTGTACTGCTTGCCGGCATCGCCGCCGGTCTGTGCCTTCACGCGATCGTACTCCTTGCGCAGGTCCGCGTCGCTCGGCTTGAGGGTGCGGCCGAGGTCGTCGATGAGCAGGCCGAGGATGATCTGCTGCTTGGCGAGGTCGAGCTGGGTGACGTAGTCGGGATTCTTGTCCAGCTTGCGCTTGATGGCTTCCTGGTAGAGCACCTCGCGCGTGATCAGGATCTCGCGCACGTTGTCGCGAAACTCCGGCGTGTCCTCCTGCTGGCCCTGGCTTTGGGCGATCTGGCCCTTGGCCACGAATTCGACGCGCGCCTCGGGAATGGGGACGCCGTTCACGATGGCGGCGTTCTTCTGCTTGTCCTCGGCATGGCCGGCCGCGCTCAGCAGCGCCGCGCCGGTGATGCAGGCAAGCAGGATGGCGGATTTGACCGATTGCATTGCAGTTCCTTTTTCTGTGGCGGGTCGAACTTCGGTGCTGCACCTGCGGGCGGACGGCGCGCGGCCGTCCCTGTTCAGCGTTCAACCCTCGGCTGAAGAGCCCATTTCTTCCGGCGTGTACGCGCGGATCGCCAGCGCGTGGATGCGTGCCGGCATGAGGTCCGACAACGCCTGGTAGACGAGGCGGTGGCGGACCACGGCCGGCTTGCCGTGGAATTGCTTCGAGACGATGACGAGCTGGAAGTGCCCGCCGCCATCCCGGGCGCCGGCGTGGCCGGCATGCTCATGGCTGTCGTCGTAAACCTCCAGGGATTCGGGCGACAGCGCCATGAGGCGGCTGCGGATCGTGTCCACCATGTCGGCGGCGGCCACGATGGTCACTTCGGGAAGACCTTGCGATAGGGCTTCACCGTCACCCGGGCGAAGACGCCCTCCGTGACGTAAGGGTCGGCGTCGATCCATGCCCGGGCCTGCTCGAGCGAATCGAACTCGGCGACGATGAGGCTGCCGGTCATGCCCGCCGGTCCCGGGTCCATGGCATCGATCGCCGGGAATGCGCCGCCCAGCACCAGCCTGCCGTTGGCGATGAGCTCGTCCACGCGCTTCAAGTGGGCGGGACGCGCGGCCATGCGCTTGTCCAGGCTGTTGGGGACGTCCTCGCCGATGATCGCGTACAGCACTATTTCTTCTCCTCCTGCTCGATGTAGCGGCTGAGCATCAGCCCCTGCGCGATGACGAAGGCCACCATCAGGCCGATGCCGCCGAACAGCTTGAAGTTGACCCACAGCTCGGTCGGGAAATGGAAGGCGACGTAGAGGTTCGCGGCGCCCATCACCACGAAGAAGCCGGCCCAGCTCAGGTTGAGCCTTTGCCAGACCGGATCGGGGAGCGTGAGCTGCTTTTCCATCATGGCCCGGATCAGGTTCTTGCGGAACAGCAGCACGGAACCGAGCAGGACCAGGGCGAAGAACCAGTAGAGCACCGTGGGCTTCCATTTGATGAAGGTCTCGTCATGCAGCCACAGCGTGGCGCCGCCGAAGACCCCGATGATCGCCAGGCTGACCCACAGCATGGTGTCGACCTTGCGATGCCGCAGCCAGGACCACGCCACCTGGGCGAAGGTGGCCACGATGGCCACGGCCGTCGCCACGTAGATGCCCCAGACCTTGAAGGCGGCGAAAAACAGCAGGACAGGAAAGATGTCGAACAGGAACTTCATGGTACGCAACGCCCGGATAATCGGGCCATTATGCCACGCCCGGCCTGGCAGCGGACCTCGCGCAGGCTGGTGCTAAGATGCCGCTGGTTGCAAACGCACCGATTTTCAGGAGGTTATTGGCATGGCCCAGGTCAAGCTGGTGAATTACGAGGACGCGACCCCGGAAGTCCGGGCTGTTTTCGATGACATCATGAGAACGCGCAAGACCGACTACATCAACAACATCTGGCGGGCGCTGGCGGCGCATCCGCCCCTGCTCAAGCGCTTCTGGGGCCAGATGAAGGAGGTGATGGTCAAGCCTTCCCGGCTGGACCCGCTTACCAAGGAGCTCATCTACCTTGCCGTGAGCGTCAACAACAATTGCGAGTACTGCGTCACGTCGCACACGTTCGCCGCGCGCCGCCACGGCCTGGACGATGCCATGCTTGCCGAGTTCAACGAGATCGTCGCGCTGGCCAATGCCGGCAACCGCCTGACCATGGGGCTGCAGGTGGAACCCGACGAGCGCTTCCGCCCGCAACACAGGGACAAGCCCTGGTCGCCGCCGAAGGCTGGAAAGAAGGCGGCCGGGAAGAAGAAGGGCAGACAATAGGACGGCGGCCATGGAGCTGGAAGACATCGTCGTCCGCCGTTACAGCTGCCGCAGATACCTCGCGAAGCGGGTGTCCCCGGCGGACATCGAGGCCATCCTCGACCTCGCCAGCAAGACCCCTTCCTGGTGCAATACCCAGCCGTGGCAGGTGATCCTGCTGGGAGGGCAACCGCTGGAGGCGTTCCGCGCCGCCATGTACGCCCACGCGAGCAAGGGCGATCCCATCAACCCCGATTTCGCGTTCCCGATCCGCTACGAGGGGATTTATCGTGACCGGCGCAAGGTCTGCGGCGTCCAGCTCTACCAGGCGCTCGGCATTGGACGCGAGGACAAGGCGGCTGCCGCGGAGCAGTCGCTGGAAAACTTCCGCTTCTTCGGCGCACCGCACCTGGCGCTGATCACCACCGAGGCCGACCTTGGGGTCTACGGGGCCGTGGATTGCGGCCTGTACGTCGCCAACTTCATGCTGGCCGCGGGCAACCTGGGGGTCGACACCATTGCCCAGGCTGCCCTCGCGTCCTACCCGGATTTCATCCGCGGACACTTCAATCTGCCGGCACATCGCAAGATGGTCTGTGGAATTGCGTTTGGCTACGCGGATGCGGACCATCCGATCAACGCCTATCGCACGGCCCGCGCCGCGGTGGCCGACTCGGTGATCCGCTACGGTTGAGGCGGCCAGCCGCGGGGCTCGACGATGTCGAAGCCGAAGCGCCGCCGGGCCCGTCCCGCGAGGCACAGCAGCGCCTTGTCGCGGGTGACCAGGGCCCCCGCCCCGGCGGCATGCGCCAGCGCCAGGAATTTCTGGTCGTCGCGATCGCGGCAGCGGGGCAGGGCGGGATCCACGGGCGTTGCGCCAGCCTCGTGCGGCAAGCTCAGCCGCCGCGCCCGGCCCAGCCGATGCCGGATGCCTTCCGGGCCGAGCGCGAATGCCGGGTATGCCAGAACGCGCGCCAGTTCGTCCATGCAGGCGGCGTCGATCACGGGTTGCAGGGATTTCGCCGCGCAGGCGGCGCGCAGCGCGGCCACCTCGTTGCCGTCGAAAACCAGCCAGTCGAGCCAGACGTTGGTGTCCAGCACCACCCGCATCAGAACGCCTCGCCGTCCCGGAGGTAGCGCCAGCGGCCGGGCGGCAGGTCACCCAGCAGAACCTTGCCGATGCGGATGCGCTTGAGTGCGGTCACCTTCAGGCCCACCAGCTCGCACATGCGGCGAATCTGGCGCTTGCGGCCCTCGCGCAGCACGAAGCGCAGCTGTCCGCGGCCCGCCCATTCCACCCGCGCGGGGCGCAGCGCCACGCCATCCAGGCTCAGCCCGTGGTTGAGCGACTTCAAACCCGCGTCGTCCAGGCGGCCCTCCACCTTCACGAGGTACTCCTTGTCGACCGGCGAATCGTCGCCGATCAGCAGCTTCGCGACGCGCCCGTCCTGCGTGAGCACGAGCAGGCCCGTGGAATCGATGTCCAGGCGTCCCGCCGGCGCCAGGCCCTTGAGGTGCTCCCGGGAAAAGCGGCCTTCGCCGGCCTGCGCTTCAGGCTTGATGAGCGTGATCGCGGGCTGGTAGCCATCCTCCGCCTGTCCCGAGACATAGCCCAGGGGCTTGTGCAGGAGCACCGTGACCCGCGACACCGAGGCGGCGCGCTTGTCGAGCGTGATCGCCTGCGAAGGCAATACGCGGGTGCCGAGTTCGACGACGCGAACGCCGTCGACGAAGACCCAGCCTTTCTCAATGTACTCGTCAGCCTCGCGCCTTGAGCACAGGCCGCGCTCGGACATCAGCTTGGAGACGCGCACCCGGCCGTCGTCATGGACGGACGCGGGGACGGCCGGGGGGCGGGGCGGGGGAGGGGCGGGGGCCGCTGCCTCGGGCTTGAGTTTGCGCGCGCGTTGCGCAAGGCGCGCACGCGTCGATTTCGGCGCCTCCGGCCCGGGCCTCGCGGCCCCGGCCGGTTTGCGCAGGACGGCGCGCCCGGTCAAGCCGCGGCGACCAGCTCGCGCAGCACGTAAGGCAGGATCCCGCCGTGCCGGTAGTAGTCGACCTCGATCGGCGTGTCGATGCGCAGCAGCACCTTGACTTCGGTGCGGGTGCCGTTCGCGCGCTTGATCACCAGGGTGACGTCCTGCTGCGGGCGGATGGTTCCCTCCAGTCCGATGACGTCGAACTCCTCGTCGCCCTGGATGCCCAGGGACTCCACGCTGTGGGCACCTTTGAACTGCAGCGGCAGCACTCCCATGCCCACCAGGTTGGAGCGGTGGATGCGTTCGAAACTGCGCGCCACCACGGCCTTGACGCCCAGCAGCTGCGTGCCCTTCGCCGCCCAGTCGCGCGAGGAGCCGGTGCCGTACTCCTCGCCCCCGAACACCACGGTGGGCACGCCCTTGGCGATGTAGCTCATCGCGGCATCGTAGATGGACATCGGCTCGCCGGTGGGCTGGTACAGCGTCACGCCGCCTTCCACGCGGGTGCCGTCGGCCTTGGGCGGCATCATCAGGTTCTTGATGCGCACGTTGGCGAAGGTGCCCCGCATCATCACTTCGTGGTTGCCGCGGCGGGCGCCGTAGCTGTTGAAGTCGGCCTTGGTGACGTTGTGGCCAAGCAGGTACTTGCCGGCCGGGGAGGTGTCCTTGATGGAGCCGGCGGGGCTGATGTGGTCGGTCGTCACCGAGTCGCCGAAGATGCCCAGCGCCCGGGCACCGGTGACGTTGCCTCCCGCCGCCGCCTGCATGCCGAAGTCGTCGAAGAACGGCGGTTCGGCGATGTAGGTGGAGGCCGGCCAGTCGTAGACCTGCCCGGAGGCGGAGGGCACCCCGTTCCAGAGCGGGTGGTCCTTGGTCAGGTTGCCATACAGGCGCTGGAAGGTCCTGGAGTCGGTCGCGTACTTCATCAACGCCTGGACTTCCTTCGACGTCGGCCAGACGTCGCCGATGTAGACCGGTTTGCCGTCCTTGCCGCGGCCCAGCGGCTCGGTCATCAGGTCCTTGAGCACCGTGCCGGCAATCGCATAGGCCACCACCAGCGGCGGGCTGGCGAGAAAGTTGGCGCGCAGGTTCGGATGGATGCGGGCCTCGAAGTTGCGGTTGCCCGAGAGCACCGCCGCGCAGACCAGGTCCTTTTGCACGATGGCCTCGTCGATCGGCTCGGCGAGCGGGCCGGCATTGCCGATACAGGTCGTGCAGCCGTAGGCGGCCACCGTGAAGCCGAGTTGCTCCAGGTAAGGCAGCAGGCCGGAGGCCTTCAGGTACTCGGTCACCACGCGCGATCCCGGGGCGAGCGAGGTCTTGATGTGCTTCTTGACCGTCAGTCCCTTTTCCACGGCCTTCTTGGCGAGGAGGCCAGCGGCGATCAGCACGCCGGGATTGGACGTGTTGGTGCAGGACGTGATGGCGGCGATCAGCACGTCGCCCGAGCCGATGTCGATGCCGTCGCGGGTCTGGAAGCGCTTTCCCAGGTCTTCGGCCTTCTTGGCGAAGCCATTCTCGCTCACGGGCCTGGTGAACAGGTCGCCGAACTTCTTCTTGACGTTGCCGATCTCGATGCGGTCCTGCGGGCGCTTCGGCCCGGCCAGGGAAGGCGCCACCGTGGCGAGGTCGAGCTCCAGCACGGTCGAATAATCGATGTCGCCCTTCTTCGGGATGCCGAAAAGCTTCTGGGCCTTGAAGTAGGCCTCGAAGGCCTGGATCTCCTCCTTCGTGCGACCGGTGCCTTCGAAATATTCGATGGTCGTGGCGTCGACGGGGAAGAAGCCCATGGTCGCGCCGTACTCGGGCGCCATGTTGGCGATGGTGGCGCGGTCGGGCAGGGCGAGGCTGGCGGTGCCTTCGCCGAAGAACTCGACGAACTTGCCCACCACCTTGGCCTTGCGCAGCATCTCGGTGATCGTCAGCACCAGGTCGGTGGCGGTCACTCCCTCGCGCAGGCGGCCCGTCAGGTTCACGCCCACCACGTCCGGCGTAAGGAAATAGACCGGCTGGCCAAGCATGCCGGCCTCGGCCTCGATGCCGCCCACGCCCCAGCCGACCACGCCGATGCCGTTGATCATGGTGGTGTGGGAGTCGGTGCCCACCAGGGTGTCGGGGTAGTAGACCCCGTTCTTGTGGTGCACGCCGCGCGCCAGGTATTCCAGGTTGACCTGGTGCACGATGCCCACGCCGGGCGGCACCACCTTGAACGTGTCGAAGGCCTGCATGCCCCATTTCATGAACTGGTAGCGCTCGCGGTTGCGCTGGAATTCCAGCTTCATGTTCAGGTCGAGCGCGTCTTTCGTGCCGTAGTTGTCGATCTGCACGGAATGGTCGACGACCAGGTCAACCGGCACGAGCGGCTCGATCAGCTTGGGGTTCTTGCCCATTTTCGCGGCAACGCCGCGCATGGCGGCAAGGTCGGCCAGCAGCGGCACGCCGGTGAAATCCTGCAGCACGATGCGCGCGACGACGAAGGGAATTTCCTCGGTGCGGGGGGCGTTGGGCCGCCACCCGGCCAGCTGCCGCACGTGTTCCTCGGCAACCTTCTTGCCGTCGACATTGCGCAGCACCGATTCCAGCACGATGCGGATCGAGACCGGCAGGCGGGAGATGTTGCCGATGCCCGCCTTTTCCAGCGCCGGCAGGGAGTAGAACTTCGCCTTCTTGCCGGGCGCGGGGGAGAATTCCTGCAACGAGTTGAAAAGACTATGAGCCATGGGGCCTCCAGGAGGTGAACCGGTCAGTTTTCGCAAGGCCCGAGCCGCAGGCCGTTGATGATGTCGAGGATCGGGGACGACGCAGCCTCGCCTTCCTTCTTGACGCTCTGCGTATCCGAATAGTTGCCGGCATTGGCGACGATGCGCCCGCTGACCTCGGCGGCCTTCCCGCCGAGGCGGCACGTGCCCGAGTACAGGGCCCGCTCGCCCTTCCATTCCACTTTCCAGTCACGGCAGCCGGACTTTTCCTCACTGGACAGGAATCCGTTGACGGGGGAAAGCGGGTCCGCGATGTCCCGCGCCGTGATGCAGAACCGGCCAATGAGGTTGGCCGCCATGCCGCCAGAGCGGGTGAACTCCCAGGTCCCGGGCTGCATGGGATTCCCATCGGCATGGGCCGCCGTCATGCCGAGGGTTGCCAGCAAGAGCAGTGCCGTGCGGATCGGGCATGTAACGGGCATGGGTCGCGGGCTGCCTCAGATCACCATCAGGTCCACGAACTCGTTGACCGGCGTGGCGCCCAGCCTTTTCGCGTCCAGGCACAGGTCGAGGATCGCCTTCTGCTGCTTGGCCGGGAAGCGGCGCGCGAGGTTGGTCTTGAACTTCTCGACCAGGACCGGCATGCCTTCCTTGCGGCGGCGTTTGTGGCCGATCGGGTATTCGACCACGATCTCCTTGAGTTTCCTGCCGTCGCTGAACTCGACCGTCAGGGCGTTGGCGATGGAGCGTTTCTCGGGGTCGTGGTAGTCCCTGGTGAACTGCTTGTCCTCGACGCAGACGATCTTGTCACGCAGCTTGTCGATGCGCGGATCGGAGGCGATCGCGTCCTCGTAGTCGCCCGCAGTGAGGCGCCCGAACAGGATCGGCACGGCGACCATGTACTGGATGCAGTGGTCGCGGTCGGCCGGGTTGTTGAGCGGGCCCTTCTTGTCGATGATGCGGATGCAGGCTTCGTGGGTGCGGATGGTGATCTTCCTGATGTCCTCCGCGCCCTTGCCCAGCTTCTGCAGCTCCTTGTGGATGGTCATCGCCGCTTCCACCGCGGTCTGCGAGTGGAACTCGGCGGGGAAGGAGATCTTGAACAGCACGTTCTCCATCACGTAGCTGCCGTAGGGGCGCTGGAACTTGAACTCGTTGCCCTTGAACAGCACGTCGTAAAAGCCCCAGGTCCTGGCGCTGAGCACCGAGGGATAGCCCATTTCGCCCGTCTTCGCGATCAAGGCGAGGCGTACCGCACGGCTGGTCGCGTCCCCGGCGGCCCAGCTCTTGCGCGAGCCGGTGTTGGGGGCGTGGCGGTAAGTGCGCAGGCTCTGGCCATCCACCCATGCAAGCGACACGGCGTTGATGATCTCCTCGCGCGACAGGCCGAGCATCTCGGCCACCACGGCGGTCGAGGCGACCTTGACCAGCACCACGTGGTCGAGGCCCACCTTGTTGAAGCTGTTCTCCAGCGCGATGCAGCCCTGGATCTCGTGGGCCTTGATCATGCCGGTGAGCACGTCGTTCACCGTGAGCGGCTTCTTGCCCGCGGCGACCGCATTGCGGGACAGCCAATCCGCCACGGCAAGGATGCCACCGAGGTTGTCCGACGGATGGCCCCACTCGGCGGCGAGCCAGGTGTCGTTGAAATCCAGCCAGCGGATCATCGCGCCGATGTTGAACGCGGCTTGCACGGGGTCGAGCTGGAATGGCGTGCCGGGCACCTTGGCGCCGTTCGGCACCACGGTACCGGGCACGATGGGCCCGAGCAGCTTGGTGCAGGCGGGATACTCGAGGGCCTCGAAGCCGCAGCCCAGCGTATCCATCAGGCAGTAGCGCGCGGTGTCGTAGGCCTCCTTGCTGGCGATCTTGTATTTCGTGACGTAGTCGACGATGTCGACCAGCACCTTGTCGGGCTTGGGGCGGACGTTGGAAATATGGGCGGACATGGATGGATGACCTGTTGATCGAGTTTCTCGGAGACGGGATTGTCGGCGAATTCCGTGGCAGGTGAGGCGCCAGGCGTAAGGCGTGAGGGGTGCGGACTCTCCGCCTCTCGCCTAACGCCTCACGGTTTTCATTTTCTCTTGTCGATCGAGACCCACTTCTGGTTCTCGGGACCGGTGTAGTTCGCGCTCGGGCGGATGATCTTGCCGTCGATGCGCTGCTCGATCACGTGCGCCGACCAGCCCGAGGTGCGACTGATGACGAAGATCGGGGTGAACATCGCGGTGGGGATGCCCATCTGGCTGTAGCTCACCGCGGAGAACCAGTCCAGGTTGGGGAACATCTTCTTCTCGTTCCACATGACGGTCTCGATGCGCTCGGCGATGTCGAACAGCGCCGAATTGCCCGTGTCCTTGCACAGGCGGTCGGCGACAGCCTTGATCACCTTGTTGCGCGGGTCGCCGGTGGTGTACACCGGGTGACCGAAGCCGATCACGATCTGCTTTTCGGCGATGCGCTTCTTGATGTCCGCCTCCGCCTGGTCGGCGGAGTGGTAGCGCTGCTGGATCTCGTAGGCGACTTCGTTGGCGCCGCCATGCTTGGGGCCGCGCAGCGCCCCGATGCCGCCGGCAATCGCGGAATACATGTCCGAGCCCGTGCCCGCGATGACGCGCGCGGTGAATGTGGAGGCATTGAACTCGTGCTCGGCGTACAGGATCAGGGAGGTGTGCATCGCGCGCTCCCAGAGCGCGGAGGGTTCCCTGCCGTGCAGCAGGTGCAGGAAGTGGGCGCCGATGGAGTCGTCGTCGGTCTCGGTCTCGATGCGGCGGCCGTTGTGACTCCAGTGGTACCAGTAGAGCAGCATGGAGCCGAAGGAGGCCATCAGGCGGTCGGCGATGTCGCGCGCGCCGGGAACGTTGTGGTCGTCCTTCTCGGGCAGCACCGTGCCCAGGGCGGAACAACCGGTGCGCAGCACGTCCATCGGGTGGGCGGAGGCCGGGATCCATTCGAGCGCGGCCTTGACCGCCGTCGGCAGCCCGCGCAGGGCCTTCAGCTTCCTCTTGTAGCTCGCGAGCTCGGCCTTCGTGGGCAGCTTCTCGTGCACCAGCAGGTAGGCGATCTCCTCGAACTCCGCGGCTTCGGCGAAATCCAGGATGTCGTACCCGCGGTAGTGCAGGTCGTTCCCGGTGCGGCCCACCGTGCACAGCGCGGTGTTGCCGGCGGTGACGCCGGACAGCGCGACGGATTTCTTGGGCTTGGGCGTGGTCGGGATGGCTTCGCTCATTGGCCTTTTTCCTTTGCGAACAGTTGGTCGAGCTTCTGCTCGAACGAATGGTAGTCGAGGTATTCGTAGAGATCGTTGCGCGTCTGCATTGTCGACACCACGTTCTTCTGCGTGCCGTCCCTGCGCACCGCCTGGTAGACGTTCAGCGCCGCCGCGTTCATGGCGCGGAAGGCGGACAGCGGGTAGAGCACGATGCTGACGTTGGCGCCGCGCAACTCGTCCACCGTGAACAGCGGCGTGGCGCCGAACTCCGTGATGTTCGCCAGCACCGGAACCTGCACCGCGTCCGCGAACTTCCTGTACATCGAAAGTTCGGTCATCGCCTCGGGGAAGATCATGTCGGCCCCGGCTTCGACGCAGGCCCGCGCGCGCTCGATCGCCTTGTCGAGGCCTTCCACGGCCAGGGCGTCGGTTCGCGCCATGATCACGAAGTCCGGGTCGGTTCGCGCGTCCACCGCCGCCTTGATGCGGTCGACCATCTCGTCCTTGCTGACGATCTCCTTGTTCGGACGGTGGCCGCAGCGCTTGGCCTGAACCTGGTCCTCGATGTGCATGGCGCCCGCGCCGAACTTGATCAGCGACTTCACGGTGCGCGCGATGTTGAAGGCGCCGCCGAAGCCGGTATCCACGTCGACCAGCAACGGCAGGCCGCACACGTCCGTGATGCGCCGGATGTCGGTCAGCACGTCGTCGAGCGTCGAGATGCCCAGGTCGGGCAGGCCCAGCGAGCCGGCCGCGACGCCCCCGCCGGAGAGGTAGATCGCCTTGTAGCCGACGCGCTCCGCCATGCGGGCATGGTAGGCATTGATGGCGCCGATGACCTGCAGCGGCTTCTCGGTGGCGAGGGCGGCCCTGAATTTCTTGCCTGCGGATTCTGGCATTGCGGATCTCCGTGGACGGCGGGTCACGCCGCCTTTGCAAAGAACGTCTGTTCGGCGTCGTCGGGCAACGCAACGCCGGTGGTGCGGGCGCGCTTGAGCAGGTCCCAGAAGTACCGGTAGCTGGCGCGATCGTGCATTTCGCCTTCGTGGCGCACCGGCCCCCAGCCGGCCCTGGCGGCCGCGACCAGGATCTCGGCGGCACGACGCACGTCGGCATCCGACGGGCACATCGCCGTGACGATCGGGCGGATGTGCGCCGGATGGATGCTGTACATGCGCAGGAAGCCGAATTCATTGCGGGCCCGTCCCGCGTCCGCGCCCGGTGCCTCGGGGTTTTCGAGGTCGAAACAGGGATTGTGGGTCGGCACCACGCCGTTGGCCAGCGCAGCCGCGACGACTTCGACCTTGGCGCGCCCGACCAGGCGATGGTCGAACTGGCCGGGGGAGCGCATCGCGCTGGCAGGCACCGCGCCGCGGTGGTCGGACACGAAATCGAGCAGCCCGAAGTCCAGCGCCTCGAGCCCGGGCAGGGCGGCAATGCGGGCCACGTCGCGCAGCGCGGCCTGGGTTTCGACCAGGATGTGCAGCGGCGGACAGCTCGCCAGTCCGGACTTCGCCGCGCGATCGCGCACGTAGTCGCAGGCGGACGCGGCCTGGTCATAGGAAACCGGCTTGGCGATGGTCACGTAGGCGAGCCGCGCGCCGGCCTCGCCCACCAGGATGTCGACGTCCTGCCGGAAGGCCGGATGCGCCGGATCGTGGATGCGGGCGCCCGCGCGCTGGAAAGGGTTGTCCCCGGAATTGACGAGCCTGGCGACCAGGGTCGCGTGCTCGCGCTCCTGGCCGGCCGGCGCGCCATCCTCGCAATCGCAGGTGACGTCGAAGACCGGTCCGAGCTCGGCTTGCAGCGCGAAGGCCTTGCGGATGAATTTCTCGTTGCCGGCGAAGTGCTCGCAGGCGGGCAGGGCGGGCAATGCCCGCTCCCCCTGGAACAGCACGTCCTCCGGATGGCTCATCGGCGCTGGCGGGGCGGCTATTTGAGCAGGTGGGCGACCGCGGCGCGCTCTTCCTCGAGCTCCTTCAGGGTGGCGTCCATCTTGCCGCGGCTGAAGGCGTCGATCTCCAGGCCCTTGACCATCTGGTACTTGCCCCCCGCCGTGGTGACCGGGAAGCCGTACATCACGCCATCCGGGATGCCGTAGGCGCCGTCCGACGGGATGCCCATCGTGACCCATTTGCCATTGCTGCCGAGCGCCCAGTCACGCACGTGGTCGATGGCGGCGTTCGCCGCCGAGGCGGCCGAGGACAGGCCGCGCGCCTCGATGATCGCGGCGCCGCGCTTGCCCACCGTGGGAATGAAGTTGTCGCGATACCAGGCCTCGTCATTGATGACTTTGGGCGCGGGCTGGCCGGCGATGGTGGTGAAGCGATAGTCGGGATACATCGTCGGGGAGTGGTTGCCCCAGACGATCAGCTTCTCGATCGAATCCACGGGCTTGCCGCTCTTGGCCGCCAGTTGCGAAAGGGCGCGGTTGTGGTCCAGCCGCAGCATCGCAGTGAAGTTCTCGCGCGGCAGGTCCGGCGCGCTTTTCATGGCGATGTAGGCGTTGGTATTTGCCGGGTTGCCGACCACCAGCACCCTGACCCCTCGACTGGCGACGTCGTTGAGCGCCCTGCCCTGGCCGGTGAAGATCGCGCCGTTGGCTTCCAGCAGGTCCTTGCGTTCCATGCCCTTGGAGCGGGGACGGGCGCCGACGAGCAGCGCGTAGTCGGCGTCCTTGAAGGCGATCTTGGGATCGGAGGCCGCAATCATCCCGGCAAGCAGCGGGAAGGCGCAGTCTTCCAGTTCCATCATCACGCCCTTGAGCGCGGCCTGCGCCTTCTCGTCGGGGATCTCCAGCATCTGCAGGATGACCGGCTGGTCCTTGCCCAGCATTTCGCCGCTGGCGATCCGGAACAGCAGGCTGTAGCCGATCTGACCGGCGGCGCCGGTGACTGCGACTCGAACGGGGGTCTTCATGGGCGGGATCTCCTGCGTGCGATGACGTCTTCTTGGTTTTGAATCAATCGGGTATGACCGACCGGATCGGGCCGGCGGAGTCGCCACCAGTGGCGCCGGCGGGACGGATTTTGCCCCGCATCATAGCGAAGCGCGTTTGCAGGTGTCAAACAACTCTTATATCTTATAAAAGACATCTGTTACCATGGACGGAACCGGTCGATCCGTGCTAAAAAACCGCCGCGACACGCCATGAAATCCTCCGCCAACGCACCCGCCTTCCAGCCGCTTTACCGGCAGATCAAGACGCTCATCACGCAGAGCCTGGTGTCGGGCGAGTGGCGTCCCGGCGACCTCATTCCCAGCGAGATCGAGCTCGCCACGCGCTTCAGCGTGAGCCAGGGCACGGTGCGCAAGGCGATCGGCGAACTCGCGGGTGAGAACCTGCTCGTGCGCCAGCAGGGCAAGGGAACCTTCGTCGCCTCGCATTCCGAGGAGCGCAGCCAGTTTCCCTACCTGAGCATCCGGCCGGACCGCACCCAGGTGGAATCCCTCACGGCCCACCTGCTCGAATGCCGCAAGGTCAAGCTCGACGCGGCCTCCGCCCGCAAGCTGGGCCTGTCCACCGGGTCGGGCGGCTTCCTGATCCTGCGCACCCTTTCCATCGGCGGCGACAAGGTCATCTACGAGGAAATCCGGCTGCCGGCGGTGCCCTTCCGGGGGCTGACCCTGGACACCATCGAGCGCCACCATTGCATGCTCTACAGCATGTACGAGTCCGAGTTCGACCAGCGCATCCTCCACGTCGACGAGCAGATCAAGGCCGTGGCCGCGGAAGGGGCGGTGACCAGGCACCTGCAGGTCCGTGCCGGTGAGCCGTTATTGGTCATCGACCGGGTGGCCTATACTTACGCCGAAAAGCCGGTCGAGCTGCGCCGCAGCCAGTGCCATACGCGGGACCATCACTACCGAAACCGCATCGTGTGACGCGTTCCGGACCCGAACAGAACAAGACAGCCAGATCCCAGGAACTGCCGATGACCGACAGACGACGCCTCAAGTACCTCGATCTCCTCCGGATCCGCCAGCCCGTGCCGGCCGTCGTATCCATCCTCCATCGCATCAGCGGCGCCGCGCTGTTCCTTTTTGCCGGCGTGCTGCTCTACCTGTTCCAGGCCAGCCTGCAATCCCCGGAGAGCTACGTGCGCTTTCGCGACCTGGCGGACGCCTGGTGGATGAAGCTCTTCCTGATCGGCATGCTCTGGGCATTGCTTCACCACTTTCTCGCCGGCATTCGCTTCCTCCTGCTGGATATCCACGTCTTCGGCGACTTGAGGCAGGCCCGGGCGACCAGCTGGGCCGTCCTGGCCGCGAGCCTGATGCTGACCGCCGCGCTGGGAGCCCTGCTATGGTGAAGCGCATCGTCGTCGGCGCCCACTACGGACTGAAGGACTGGCTCGCGCAGCGCATCACCGCCGTGGTCATGGCGGCCTACCTCGTCGGCTTTGCCGTGATGCTCGTCGCCTGTCCACCGCAACACTACGGTGACTGGCGCGCGCTGTTCCAGAACCAGTTCATGCGCATTGCCACCTTCGCCTTTTTCGTGAGCCTGTTCTGGCATGCCTGGATCGGCGTGCGCGACATCCTCATGGACTACGCCAAGCCAGCCGCCTTGCGGCTCGCGCTCGAATGCCTCGCAATCTTGGTCCTGATCGCCTATGCCGGCTGGGCCATTCAGATCCTCTGGAGCCTCTGACCCGATGGCCATCCCCGTAAGAAAATTCGATGCAGTGATCGTGGGCGCCGGCGGTGCGGGCATGCGCGCCTCGTTGCAACTGGCCGAGGCCGGATTCAGGGTGGCGGTGCTTTCCAAGGTGTTCCCGACGCGATCCCACACGGTGGCGGCGCAGGGCGGCATCGGCGCCGCGCTCGGCAACATGGGCGAGGACAGCTGGCTCTGGCACATGTACGACACGGTCAAGGGCTCCGATTACCTTGGCGACCAGGATGCGATCGAGTTCCTGTGCCGCGAGGCGCCCAAGGTCGTGCTCGAGCTGGAGCATTACGGCATGCCCTTTGACCGCAACGACAACGGCACCGTCTACCAGCGGCCGTTCGGGGGCCATTCGCAGAACTTCGGCGAGCGCCCGGTGCAGCGCAGCTGCTGCGCGGCCGACCGGACCGGGCATGCGATGCTGCACACGCTCTACCAGCGCAACGTCCGGGCCAACACCCAGTTCTTCGTGGAATGGATGGCCCTCGACCTGGTCCGCGACGCTTCCGGCCAGGTGCTGGGCGTGACCGCGATGGAAATGGAGACCGGCGAGGTTTCGATCCTGCACGCGCGGGCCGTGCTGTTCGCCACGGGCGGTGCGGGGCGCATATTCTCGGCGAGCACCAACGCCTTCATCAACACCGGCGACGGCCTGGGCATGGCCGCGCGCGCCGGCATCCCGCTCGAGGACATGGAGTTCTGGCAGTTCCACCCCACCGGCGTGGCCGGCGCGGGCGTGCTCATCACCGAGGGCGTGCGAGGGGAGGGGGGCTACCTGCTCAACAAGAACGGCGAGCGGTTCATGGAACGCTATGCGCCGACCATGAAGGACCTGGCATCCCGCGACGTGGTGTCACGGGCCATGGCCACAGAGATCAAGGAAGGCCGCGGCGCCGGTCCCGACGGCGACTACATCCTGCTCAAGCTTGACCACCTGGGCGTGGAAGTGGTCGAAAAGCGCCTCCCCGGCATCCGCGAGATCGCCAGGAAATTCGCGAACGTCGACCCGGTGAAGGATCCGATCCCGGTGGTGCCGACCTGCCATTACCAGATGGGCGGCATTCCCACGAACTACCGCGGCGAGGTGGTGGTGCCCAAGGACGGCAACCCGGAGTCGGTCGTGCCGGGCTTTTACGCTGCCGGCGAATGCGCGTGCGCTTCCGTGCACGGGGCCAACCGCCTCGGCACCAATTCGCTTACCGACCTGCTCGTGTTCGGCAAGGCGTCGGGCGATACGACCATCCGTTTCCTCAGGGAAAACCCCGGCCACAAGGACCTGCCCAGGGATGCCGCTGACATGACGCTCGCGCGCCTGGCGCGCCTGGACAGCCAGACAAACGGGGAAAGCGTGTACGAGACCGGCGCCGAGATGCGCCGGATCATGCAGGCGCACTGCGGCGTGTTCCGCTTCCCGGACATGCTGGTGGAGGGCGTGAAGAAGATCAAGGAGACCGCCGAGCGCGTGAAGCGCACGATGATCCAGGACAAGAGCAAGGTGTTCAATACGGCGCGCGTCGAGGCCCTGGAGCTGGAGAACCTGATCGAGGTCGCCGTGGCGACCCTCGTCTCCGCCGAGGCACGCAAGGAAAGCCGGGGCGCGCACGACCGGGCCGACTTTGGCGACACCCCCCAGCATCCCAACGGGCGCAACGACCAGGACTGGCTCAAGCACACGCTCTGGTACAGGCAGGACAGCCGGCTGGACTACAAGCCCGTGCACCTGAAGCCCCTGACGGCCGAATCCTTCGAACCCAAGAAACGAACCTACTGAACGGGCCCCCGATGAAATTCAGCATCTACCGCTACGATCCGGAAAAGGACAGCCAGCCGCGCATGCAGGACTATGACATCGAGCTGCAGCCCTCGGACCGGATGCTGCTCGATGCCCTGGTGCGCATCAAGGCGGCGGACGATTCGCTTTCGCTGCGCCGCTCCTGCCGGGAAGGGGTATGCGGCTCGGATGCGATGAACATCAACGGCAAGAACGGACTGGCCTGCGTCACCCCCCTGGCCGGCCTGAAGGAACCGGTTACGCTGCGCCCGCTGCCCGGCCTGCCGGTGATCCGCGACCTGATCGTGGACATGACCCAGTTCTTCAAGCAATACCATTCGGTGAAGCCGTACCTCGTCAACAACGAACCGGTTCCGGAAAAGGAAAGGCTGCAAACCCCCGCCGAGCGCGCCGAGCTCGACGGCCTGTACGAGTGCATCCTTTGCGCCTGTTGCTCGACGGCCTGCCCCTCGTTCTGGTGGAACCCGGACAAGTTCGTCGGCCCGGCCGGCCTGCTTCAGGCCTACCGGTTTCTTGCCGATACCCGCGACCAGGCCACCTCGGAACGGCTCGACAACCTGGAGGACCCGTACCGCCTGTTCCGCTGCCACTCGATCATGAATTGCGTGGATGTCTGCCCCAAGGGCCTCAATCCCACGCGCGCCATCGGCAAGATCAAGGACCTGATGGTCAAGCGCGCCGTCTAGCCGGCCCATGCGCGACGAGGATCGCGTCCGTTGGCATTGCCGGCGGGGGATGCTGGAGCTGGATATCGTTTTGTCAAAATTTCTGGATAAACACTACGGCGGACTGGATCTGGAGCAAAAGGCTGTTTTCAAAGCGCTCCTGGACCTACCTGACAACGACCTCTGGGACTTGCTGAGTGGAAAGGTGTCTGCGCAAGAGCCCCGAATCCAGAATTTAATCAAATTATTCGATTAGGAGGGTATTGCAGCGCCACTTCCGGTCCTCATATTCATAACAAGCTGATAGACTTAAGCCCTTCATGTGCAACTGGAGCGAGCGAGAACATGACCGATAAGCGCAGCGCAACAATCTCCTTCGGCGACAGCACCGCTCCCGTCGAATTTCCCGTCCTCGGGGGCACCATCGGCCCCGACGTGGTCGACATCCGCACCCTGCTCGGCAAGACCGGCAAGTTCACCTACGACCCCGGCTTCCTCTCCACCGCCAGCTGCCGGTCCGCCATCACCTACATCGACGGCGACGAAGGCGTGCTGCTGTACCGCGGCTATCCTATCGAGCAGCTCGCCCGGCACTGCGACTTCCTGGAAGTCTGCTACCTGCTGATCAACGGCGAGCTGCCGAACGCATCCCAGAGGGCGGAATTCGTGAACATCGTGACCCGGCACACGATGGTCCACGACCAGCTCAACAACTTTTTCCGCGGCTTCCGCCGCGATGCGCATCCCATGGCGGTGATGGTCGGCACGGTGGGCGCGCTGTCGGCCTTCTACCACGACTCCCTCGACCTGAATAATCCGGCGCACAGGCAGATTTCGGCGTTCCGGCTGATCGCCAAGATGCCGACGATCACGGCGATGGCCTACAAGTATTCGATCGGCCAGCCCTTCGTCTATCCGCTGAATTCGCTCTCCTACACCGGGAACTTCATGCGCATGATGTTCGCGGTGCCCGCCGAGGAATACAAGGTCAACGAAGTGCTGGTGCGCGCGCTGGACCGCATCTTCATCCTGCATGCGGACCATGAGCAGAACGCCTCCACGTCCACGGTGCGTCTGGCCGGCTCCTCGGGCGCAAACCCGTTCGCCTGCGTCGCGGCCGGCATCGCCTGCCTGTGGGGTCCGGCGCACGGCGGCGCCAACGAGGCCGCGCTCAACATGCTCGAGGAGATCGGCGACGTCTCCAAGATCGGCGAATTCGTCAAGAAGGCCAAGGACAAGAACTCCGGCGTGAAGCTCATGGGGTTTGGCCACCGCGTCTACAAGAACTACGATCCGCGGGCCAAGCTGATGCGCGAGACGTGCTACGAAGTGCTGGGCGAGCTGGGACTGGAGAACGACCGGCTGTTCAAGCTGGCGATGGCCCTGGAGAAGGTCGCCCTGGAAGACGACTACTTCGTCAGCCGCAAGCTGTACCCGAACGTGGACTTCTATTCCGGCATCGTCCAGCGCGCCCTGGGCATCCCGGTGTCCATGTTCACCTGCATTTTCGCGCTGGCCCGGACGGTGGGCTGGATTGCCCAGTGGAACGAGATGATCAGCGACCCCGAGCAGAAGATCGGCCGGCCGCGCCAGCTCTACACCGGCCCTGCGCGGCGCGACGTCCCGCCCATGGACAAGCGCTGAGCGGGCGCGACGACGGAACCAGACACGGAGGCAGACCGCCATGATGAAGGAATTCCTCGGCAACTCGTACCTGTTCGGCGGCAATGCCCCCTTCATCGAGGCCCTTTACGAGGCTTACCTGGAGAACCCCGAGTCCGTTTCGGCCGAGTGGCGCGGCTACTTCGACCAGATGCAGAAGCTGCCCGGTGCGCGCGACGTTGCCCACGCCCCGGTCATCGAATCCTTCATCAAGCTGGCGAAGAAGGGCAACGGGCATGCCGCGCACGCGCCGACCCAGGCCGTGGCGACTGTGGAGAAGAAGCAGGTTTCCGTCCTCCAGCTCATCAACGCGTACCGTTTCCTCGGCGTGCGCCATGCCAACGTCGACCCGCTGAAGCGTTTCGACAAGCCCGACGTTCCCGAACTCGACCCGGCCCACCACGGGCTCGTCGAATCCGACATGAACCTCGTGTTCAACAGCGGATCGCTCGTCGGCCCGGACCAGATGCCGCTGCGCGAGATCCTGCGCGCCGTCAAGGAGACGTACTGCGGGACCATCGGCGTCGAGTACATGTACATGACCGACACGAAGCAGAAGCGCTGGATCCAGCAGCGCTTCGAGGGCGTGCGGTCCCAGCCCAGCTATGACGCCGACACCAAGCGCCACATCCTGGAGCGCCTGACGGCCGCGGAGACGCTGGAAAAATACCTGCACACGCGCTATGTCGGGCAGAAGCGGTTTTCGCTCGAGGGCGGCGATTCCCTGATCCCGCTCCTGGACGTTCTGCTGCAACGTGCGGGTACCCGAGGCATCCAGGAGACCGTGATCGGCATGGCGCACCGCGGGCGCCTGAACGTGCTGGTGAACATCCTGGGCAAGATGCCCAAGGACCTGTTCTCGGAATTCGAAGGCAAGCAGGCGGAGCAGCTGCCCATGGGCGACGTGAAGTACCACCAGGGCTTCTCGTCGGACATCATGACGCCGGGCGGACCCCAGCACCTGACGCTCGCCTTCAATCCCTCCCACCTGGAGATCGTGAATCCGGTCGTGGAAGGCTCGGTCCGGGCCCGCCAGCACCGGCGCAAGGATCGCGACGGCAGCCAGGTCCTGCCGGTGCTGCTGCACGGCGATGCCGCGTTCATTGGCCAGGGCGTGGTGATGGAGACGCTGAACCTGTCGCAAACGCGCGGCTACGGCACGGGCGGAACCGTGCACGTGATCGTCAACAACCAGATCGGCTTCACGACCTCCGACACCCGGGACACCCGCTCGACCATTTATTGCACGGACGTGGCCAAGATGATCGAGTCGCCCGTGTTCCACGTGAACGGGGACGATCCGGAAGCCGTGGCCCTCGTGACCGAGATCGCGCTGGATTTCCGCATGGAGTTCCACAAGGACGTGGTGATCGACCTGGTGTGCTTCCGCAAGCTCGGGCACAACGAGCAGGACGAGCCGATGGTCACGCAGCCGCTCATGTACAAGATCATCAACCAGCATCCGGGCACCCGCAGGCTCTACGCCGAAAAGCTGGTCGCCCAGGGGGTGGTCAAGGCGGAGGAGGTCGACGAGATGATCAAGACCTACCGTGACGCGCTGGACCAGGGCTACCACACCAACAAGACCGTCCTCTCGAACTACAAGCCGCCGTTCCAGGTGAACTGGGCGCCGTTCAAGAACATCCCCTGGACCTACAAGGCAAACACGGCGGTGCCGATGGAGGCGCTCAAGCAACTCGCGGAAAAGCTGACCACCGTCCCCCAGCAATTCAAGTTGCACCCGCGCGTGGAGAAGATCATTGCCGACCGCCGTGCGATGGGGGCGGGAACGCTGCCGCTCGACTGGGGCATGGCGGAGAACCTTGCCTACGCATCGCTGCTCAAGGATGGCTACGCCGTGCGCCTGTCGGGGCAGGACAGCGGCCGCGGCACCTTCTTCCACCGCCATGCGGTATTGCACGACCAGAGCCGCGAGCGCTGGGATTCGGGCACCTACATCCCGCTGCAGAAAATCGCGGAGGGCCAACCTGACTTCGTGGTCATCGACTCCGTGCTGTCCGAGGAGGCGGTGCTCGGCTTCGAGTACGGCTATGCCACAGCGGAGCCCAACGAGCTCGTGATCTGGGAAGCGCAGTTCGGCGACTTTGCCAACGGCGCGCAGGTGGTGATCGACCAGTTCATTGCCTCGGGTGAGGTGAAATGGGGGCGCATCTGCGGGCTGGTCATGATGCTCCCGCACGGCTACGAGGGGCAGGGGCCCGAGCACTCATCGGCGCGCATCGAGCGCTACCTGCAGCTGTGCGCCGACTACAACATGCAGATCTGCATCCCGTCCACGCCCGCGCAAATGTTCCACCTGCTGCGGCGGCAGATGGTGCGTCCGTTCCGCAAACCGCTCATCATCATCAGCCCGAAGAGCCTGCTGCGCCACAAGGAATCGGTTTCGTCCCTGGAAGATCTTGCCAGCGGCGAGTACCAGGTGGTCATCCCGGACGCCGGCCTCGACAATGCGAAGAAGGTCAAGCGCGTCGTGTTCTGCAGCGGCAAGGTCTACTTCGACCTCGTGGCCGCCCGCCGCGAGCGCGGGGTCGACGACATCGCCATCGTGCGCCTGGAGCAGCTCTATCCGTTCCCGCACGACCAGTTCAAGGCGGAGATCGAGCGTTACAAGGAAGCGAAGGAGATCGTGTGGTGCCAGGAGGAGCCCGGCAACCAGGGCGCGTGGCACCGCATCCAGCATTACCTGCTGCGGCACCTGCTGCCGCACCAGAAGCTGTCTTATGCGCTGCGCTCGTCATCGTCGTCCCCCGCGGGCGGCTACCTTGCGCTGCATAACCAGCGGCAGAAAGCCGTCGTGGACGCGGCCCTGACCCACGGCGTATGAGAACAAAAACCATCGGGGCGCGCGAAAAAGAACTGGAGAGAACATGCTCGTCGAAGTGAAGGTCCCGGCCTTGTCCGAATCGGTCGCCGAGGCCACGCTGCTGTCCTGGCACAAGAAGGCCGGTGAGTTCGTCAAGCGCGACGAAAACCTGATCGATATCGAGACCGACAAGGTAGTGCTCGAGCTTCCGGCGCCGGAATCCGGCGTGCTCACCAGGATCGTCAAGGGCGATGGCGGCACGGTGGTGAGCAACGAAGTCATCGCGACCATCGACACCGATGGCAAGCCCTCGGCCGAGAGCAAGCCTGCCGCACCCGCCGCGGCCGCCGCCAAGCCCGGGGAGAAGCCAGCCACCCCGAAGGCCGGCAGCGGCGCGCCCGTGATGCCCGCGGCCCGCAAGATCGCCGCCGACAACAACCTGGATGCCTCGCAGATCGCTGGCACCGGCCGCGGCGGTCGCGTGACCAAGGAGGACGTGGTCGCCAAGCTCGCTTCCGGCGCCTCCGCGCCCGCGGCAGCCCGCCCCAGCCTGCCTCCCGTGCCCTCGCCGGTGAACGTCGAGCAGCTCCTGGGCGACCGGCCGGAGCAGCGAGTCGCGATGTCGCGCCTGCGCCAGCGCGTGGCCGAGCGCCTCGTCGAATCGCAATCGACCGCCGCCATCCTGACCACGTTCAACGAAGTGAACATGCAACCGGTCATGGACATGCGCAACCGCTACAAGGACAAGTTCGAGAAGGAGCATGGCGTCAAGCTGGGCTTCATGTCCTTTTTCGCCAAGGCCGCCGTCCACGCGCTGAAAAAGTATCCCGTCGTGAACGCCTCCGTCGACGGCACGGACATCATCTACCACGGCTACTTCGACATCGGCATCGCCGTGGGCAGCCCGCGGGGCCTGGTCGTGCCGGTGCTTCGCAACGTGGACACACTGTCCTTCGCGGACGTCGAGAAGCAGATCAGCGATTTCGGCAAGCGCGCCCAGGACGGCAAGCTCACGATCGAGGAGCTGACCGGCGGCACGTTCTCCATTTCCAACGGCGGGGTTTTCGGCTCCATGCTGTCCACGCCGATCATCAACCCGCCGCAAAGCGCGATCCTGGGCGTGCATGCGACCAAGGAGCGCGCGGTGGTGGAGAACGGCCAGATCGTCATCCGCCCGATGAACTACCTGGCCCTGTCGTACGACCACCGGATCATCGACGGCCGAGAGGCCGTGCTGTTCCTGGTGGCGATCAAGGACGCGCTGGAAGACCCGGCACGGCTGCTGCTCGAACTTTAATTTTTACCACAGAGGCGCGGAGACACGGAGAAAGGCCGGTTGGGGAAACGTCCGGCGAAAGGGAGTCAAGTTCCCGCGGAGTTCCTTGAGCGACGAACGGCCGTGTTTCTCCGTGGTTCTGTGTCATCGTGGTCAATTCGCGAGAAACCATGGCAAAGTCATTTGACGTCGCAGTCATCGGCGCCGGACCCGGCGGTTACACCGCGGCGATCCGCGCAGCCCAGCTGGGCCTCAATACCGTCTGCATCGACGAGTGGAAGAACGCCAGGGGCAAGCCCAGCCTCGGCGGCACGTGCCTCAACGTGGGCTGCATCCCCTCCAAGGCGCTGCTGGAATCCTCCGAGAACTACGAGCGGGCCCTGCACAAGTTCGCCGACCACGGCATCACGGTCAAGGACGTGGCGGTGGACGTGCCGACCATGCTGGCCCGCAAGGACAAGATCGTCGACACCTTCACCGGGGGCATCGGGCTGCTGTTCCGCAAGAACAAGGTGACCTCGATGCATGGCCACGGCCGCATCCTGTCGGCGGGTGCCGCCATCCAGATCGAAGTCAGGGATGGCGAATCGGCGGAAACCATCGAGGCGAAGCACGTCATCATCGCCACCGGGTCAACGCCGCGCCAGCTGCCCTTTGCCCCGGTGGACAACGACCGCATCATTGACAACACCGGTGCCCTGTCTCTGCCGGAAGTCCCGAAGCGCCTGGGCGTCATCGGCGCCGGCGTGATCGGCCTCGAGATGGGCAGCGTCTGGAAGCGCCTGGGATCGCAGGTGACGGTCCTCGAGGCAATGCCGGCCTTCCTCTCGGCGGCCGACGAGCAGGTGTCCAAGGAAGCCTTGCGCATCTTCACCAAGGTGGTCGGACTGGAAATCAGGCTGGGCGTGAAGATCAGCGCCGTCAGGACGGGAAGGAAGGGCGTGACGGTGGAGTTCAGCGATGGCGCAGCGGAGCAGAAGCTGGAGTTCGACCGCCTGATCGTGGCGGTGGGAAGGGCTCCCAACAGCAACAACCTCGCAGCCGATTCGGTGGGGCTCAAGATCGACGCCCGCGGTTTTGTCGAAGTCGACGGGCATTGCCGCACCAGCGTGGCCAACGTCTATGCGATCGGAGACGTCGTTCGCGGGCCGATGCTGGCCCACAAATCCTCGGAGGAAGGCGTGGCAGTGGCCGAGATGATTGCGGGCCAATCCGGCCACGTGAACCTCGACACCGTGCCCTGGGTGATCTACACCTCGCCGGAGATCGCCTGGGTCGGCCGCACCGAGCAGGACTTGAAAACCGCCGGCGTGCAATACAAGGCCGGCCAGTTCCCGTTCATCGTCAACGGCCGGGCGCGCGCCATCGGCGAGACCGCCGGGTTCGTCAAGGTCCTGGCGGACGCGAACACCGACCGCATCCTCGGCGTGCACATGATCGGGCCGTATGTTTCCGAACTGATCGCCGAGGCGGTGGTCGCGATGGAGTTCGGGGCGTCCGCGGAGGACCTTGCCCGCGTCGTGCACGCCCATCCCACGCTCGCCGAGGCGCTGCACGAAGCCGCGCTCGGCGTGGACAAACGCACGATCAACGTGTGATGGCTGCGCACGCGCAGCCCGGGCCGGACGGCGACGCCGACGCTTTTTCCACTCACGCCCAGTCCAGTGCCAGGGCGCGCGGGCTGGCGCTCGACGAAGCCCAGAAGCAAGTCCTGCCCGCATTCGACCGCCTGGCGGCGGAGCTTGTGCGCAGCGAGCAGACGGGGCTGTCATTGTTCCGGATGTTCCAGCGCCAGCAGCCCGTTCGCGGCATCTACCTCTGGGGCGGGGTGGGGCGGGGCAAGAGCTTCCTGATGGACAGTTTCTTCGACTGGCTGCCGATCCGGCGCAAGCAGCGCATCCACTTCCACCGCTTCATGCAGGACGTGCACCGTGACCTCAAACAGGTGCAGGGTGCGGAGAATCCGCTCCTGCAAATTGCCCGCGACCGCTCGCGCGACCTGCGCCTGCTGTGCCTGGACGAATTTCACGTCACCGACATCGGCGACGCCATGCTGATGCGCAACCTGCTCGAGGGCCTGTTCGACCACGGGGTCGTCCTGGTGACGACTTCGAACCAGCATCCTGACAACCTGTATCGAGACGGCCTGCAGCGCGCCCAGTTCGTGCCGGCCATCGAGCTCATCAAGTCGCGGCTTGACGTGGTGGAGGTCGACGGCAGGGTCGACTACCGGTTGCGGGCGCTGGAGAAAGGGGGCGTCTATCACGCCGGGATCAACGAGGCGTCGGAAAGGGCGCTCGCGGCGACCTTTGAGTCGATTGCGGGCGGACCGGGCGACCGGTCCGTGAACCTCGAGATCGAGGGGCGTTCGTTGCTCGCGCGGCGTGTCGGTACGGGGGTGGCCTGGTTCGATTTCCCGGTGCTTTGCGACGGGCCGCGCGGCCAGGCCGACTACATCGAGCTCGCGCGCCGCTTCCACACCGTCCTGGTCTCCGGGCTGCCGAGATTCGGCGGGAGCAACCGTGACATGCGACGCCGCTTCACCTGGCTGGTGGACGAGTTTTACGACCGGCGCGTGAAGCTGATAATCTCGGGCCGGGGCGAACTGGCGGAGATCTTCGCGGCGCTGCCGCAGGACGCCGAAACCGAGCGTACCGTCAGCCGCCTGATCGAGATGCAGACGCACCAATACCTGGGCGAGCCCCACCTGGCTTGATCCAGGCCAGGCGGAACCGCGAGAACGGGAGGAGGAACGGTGGCAACGCTCAAGGCATTCCGGATTTTCAACGAGGACGGCAAGGTCGCCAGCCGTTTCGTCGACATGCAGGTCGCGGAGCTCGACCCCGGCGAGCTGCTGGTCAAGGTCGAGTACTCCAGCGTCAATTTCAAGGATGCGCTGGCCGCCACCGGGGCGGGCAGGATCATCCGGCGCTTTCCCTGCGTGGGCGGCATCGACCTGGCGGGCACCGTCGCCGAGTCCTCCGATTCCCGGTTCAAGGCGGGCGATGCGGTCATCGCGACGAGCTACGACATCGGGGTCTCGCATGACGGCGGCTATGCCCAGTACGCCCGGGTGCCGGCGGCCTGGGGCGTACCGATGCCCAGGGGCCTGGACAGCTTCGGCGCCATGGCCCTGGGAACGGCGGGTTTTACGGCGGGGCTGGCAGTCGAGCGCATGGAGCACGATGGGTTGAAACCGGACAACGGCCCGGTCATCGTCAATGGTGCGACGGGCGGCGTCGGAAGCATCGCCGTGGACATCCTGGCAGGCGCGGGCTACGACGTGACCGCCTTCACCGGCAAGGACACGGAAAACGACTACCTCAAGGGCCTGGGCGCGAAGGACGTGATGCTTGCGAAAAGCCTCGACCTGGGCAAGATCAAGCCGCTCGACAAGGCAACCTGGGCCGGCGCGGTGGACAACGTCGGCGGCGAGGTACTCGCGTGGATGGCGAGCACCATGCAGGTGGGCGGTACACTTGCAAGCATCGGTCTCGCCGCCAGCCACACGCTCAACACCACCGTCATGCCGTTCATCCTGCGCGGCGTGAGCCTGCTGGGCATCGATTCGGTCAATGCGCCGATGCCGGTGCGGGAGAAGGTCTGGAAGCGCCTGGCGAGCGACCTGAAGCCCAGGCACCTGGACAAGATCGTCACCACGGTCGGGTTCGACGAGCTGCCCATGGCGTTCGACAGGGTCATGAAGCGGCAGGTTCGCGGCCGCATGGTCGTGAAGATCGGCTAGGGGCTGGCGAGGAGGAGGGGACATGGCGCAGCGCTACCAGGCGTTCCACAAGCGCTCCATCGAAGACCGCGACGCATTCTGGGCGGAGCAGGCCCGGCTGGTCCACTGGGAGCGGCCGTTCGACAGGGTGCTCGACTACAGCCGGCCGCCGTTCGCGCGCTGGTTTCCCGGGGGCACGACCAACCTGTGCCACAACGCGGTTGACCGGCACCTCCCGGACCGGGGCGACCAGAACGCCCTGGTCTGGATTTCCACCGAGGTCGACAAGACCGAATCCTTCACCTACCGGCAGCTGCATGCGGAGGTCAATCGCACCGCCGCGATGATGCTCTCGCTCGGCGTCAAGCGCGGCGACCGCGTCATCATCTACATGCCCAACATGCCGGAGGCCGTGTTCGCCATCCTGGCCTGCGCGAGGCTGGGCGCGGTGCATTCGGTGGTGTTCGGCGGTTTCGCCGCCGCCAGCCTGGCGGCGCGCATCGACGACGCAAAACCCGTGCTGATGGTCACGGCCGACGGCGGCAGCCGCATGGGCAAGGTGATCCGCTACAAGCCGCTGGTGGACGAAGCCATCCGGCTCTCGAATTTTCCGCCCGCGAAAGTCCTGATCTACGACCGTGGTCTCGATCCCGACATGCCGCGGGTCGACGGCCGCGACGCGGACTGGAAGGCGCTCGCCGCCAGGCACGCCGGCGCGGCGGTGCCCTGCACCTGGCTGGAATCCTCCGAGCCTTCGTACATCCTCTATACCTCCGGCACGACCGGCAAGCCCAAGGGGGTGCAGCGCGACGTGGGCGGCCACGCGGTGGCCATGGCGGCGTCGATGAAATACATCTACTGCGGAGCGGCGGGGGAAACCATTTTCACCACGTCCGACATCGGCTGGGCCGTGGGGCATTCGTACATCATCTATGGCCCGCTGATCGCCGGCATGACCACGCTGCTTTACGAAGGCGTGCCGGTCCGTCCCGATGCCGGCGTGTGGTGGAAGATCGCGCAGGACTACAAGGTGAGCGTCATGTTCACCGCGCCGACGGCGATCCGGGTGCTGAAGAAGCACGATCCGGCCTACCTGAAGAAGTACGACCTCTCGGCCCTGCGCCTGCTGTTCCTCGCCGGGGAGCCGCTCGACGAGCCCACCCACGCCTGGATCTCCGAAGGCCTGGGCAAGCCGGTCATCGACCATTACTGGCAGACGGAGACCGGCTGGCCGGTGCTCACGGCGATGCCGGGCGTCGAGCAGACCCCGATCAAGTATGGCAGCCCGTCGTTCCCCGCCTACGGCTACGACCTGAAGCTGCTGCGGGAAGCGGATGCCAGCGAAGCCGGGGCGGACGAAAAGGCGGTGGTGGTCATCGAGCCGCCGCTGCCGCCTGGCTGCATGACAACCATCTGGGGCGACGACGAGCGCTTCGTCAAGACCTACTTCTCCACGTTCTCGACGAAACTGGTGTATTCCACGTTCGACTGGGGCATCCGCGACAAGGACGGCTACTACTTCATCCTCGGGCGGACGGATGACGTGATCAACGTCGCCGGCCATCGCCTGGGCACGCGTGAGATCGAGGAGGCGATCCAGGCCCACGGCAACGTCGCCGAGGTCGCCGTCGTGGGCGTCAACGATGCACTGAAGGGGCAGATGCCGCTGGCTTTCGCAGTGCTGAAAGACGCGTCCAAGGCAGCGACGCCGGACGCGCGTGCCGCGGAGGAAAAAGCGGTGATGGCGGTCGTGGATTCCCAGCTCGGCGCGATTGCGCGGCCGGCCAGGGTGCATTTCGTGACGCTGCTGCCCAAGACCCGCTCGGGCAAGATGCTGCGCCGGAGCATCCAGGCATTGGCGGAAGGACGCGATCCCGGCGACCTTACCACCCTGGAAGATCCGACGGCGCTGGACCAGATCCGCAGCGCCGTCTCCGGTTGATCAGTCGGTGGAGTAGAGCTCGCCTTCGAGGGTGTACGTCTTGAGCTTGCCGTCCATCGGGCCCATGCCCGGGGAGTTGTGCGGCATGCCGGGCACGGCAAGGCCCAGGGTCGCGGGACGTTCCTGCAGCAACTTGCGGATCGCCTGGGCAGGCACGTGGCCCTCGATGACGTAACCGTCGACCATGGCCGTATGGCAGGACGCCATCTTCGGCGTGACGCCGGCGTTCTCCTTGATCGGCGTCAGGTTCCGCTGGTCGATCGCCTGCACGTCGAAGCCTTCCGCGCGCAGGTATTCCACCCACTTGGTGCAACAGCCGCAGCTCGGCGTCTTGTAGACGGTGATCGCGGAGTCCGCCCAGGCGGTCCCCGCGATCCAGAACAGACAGGCGACGAGCAGTCGGTTCAGCTTCACGGCTTACTGCTTGCGCGGGTCGTCGTCCGGGTTCACATACTCGATTACGTGGTCCTGGCCGCCTTCCCCCATCTCCTGGATGATCACTTCCGTGCGCGCCCAGGCGAAGTGGGGCACGTTGGCCTTGGTGATGTAGAACGCGCCGGCCTGGAATTCCTTCATGACCATCGGGTTGTAGCGCTCGCCCACGCCCGACCAGTAGGTGCCCTTGAGCACCGTGACGTTGCGCTCGTCAGGGTGCTTGTGCGGCGGGATCTTGTAGCCTGAAGGCATCTTGGCGCGGAACACGTAGGGCCCCGGCTTTGCCGGGTCGCCGTAGAGCACCACGACCTGCATCCCGTAGGGCGCCGATTTGTTCGGCGCCCACTTGATGGTCTCGGGATCCGCCGTGACGAAATTGGTGTTCATCTTGACGGTCATTTCCTCGCCGTCGCTGTGGGCGAGCGGTCCGGCGGCGAGGCCCAGCGACATTCCCGCCGCCAGGACCAGCGATTTGATTACAGCTTGCATTCGACCTCTCCTCGTACGTACCTTGTGTTGGGAACCGCTGTTTTGCCTGCAGCCCGATGTTAGCACCTTTGTCCCGGGCAACTTGCCCGCCCGCGGGGCTGGGAGGCCCTTGGGTTACCGGCTCGAAACCTGACGGAAGGCCTTGTTTTCTTTGACAGGATCGGCGCCTTCCCGTATCCTTCGCGCCTTCCACCAAGGCCGCCCAAAACCGATTCGAGCCCCTCGGATCGGCGTGCGAACCTGTCACGGCGGCTGCGTCAAAAGTGTCACGCGGAGAGGTGGATGAGTGGTTTAAGTCACCACCCTGGAAAGGTGGCACAGGGGCAACTCTGTCGCGGGTTCGAATCCCGCCCTCTCCGCCAATAAAAAAGGACCCCGATGAGGGTCCTTTTTTATTGGCGGAGAGGGCGATGTACCCCGAGAACCCGCTCGGTTCGTCAACACGCTCGCGCCGAGGACATATCAGGGTCTTCTTCGATCTGACACTGAAACCCCGCTCGTCCCGTTGTTCATCAACCATTGAACGGTCAGGTCGATTGTTTGAGTTGCTCCAGGATCGCGGGGTTTTAGTTCCGGCATGACGCGCCGGGAGAGGGCGCATGAGCCTTCATTGAAACCCCGCTCGTCCCGTTGTTCATCAACCATTAAGCGATCAGGTCGACTGTTTGAGTTGCTCCAGGATCGCGGGGTTTTAGTTCCGGCACAACGCGCCGGGAGAGGGCGCATGAGCCTTCACTGAAACCCCGCTCGTCCCGTTGTTCATCAACCATCGAGCGGTCAGGTCGACTGTTTGAGTTGCTCCAGGATCGCGGGGTTTTCCAGGGTCGACACGTCCTGCGTGATCTCCTCGCCCTTGGCGATCGCGCGCAGCAGCCGGCGCATGATCTTGCCCGACCTCGTCTTGGGCAGGTTGTCGCCAAAGCGGATGTCCTTGGGCTTGGCGATGGGGCCGATTTCCTTGCCGACCCAGTCGCGCAGTTCCTGCGACACCTTTTTCGCTTCGTCGCCGGTCGGCCGCGGCCCCTTGAGCACCACGAAGGCCACGACGGCTTCGCCCGTCAGGTCGTCGGGGCGACCCACGACCGCGGCTTCCGCGACGAGCTTCGTGTTCGCCACGAGCGCCGATTCGATCTCCATGGTGCCGAGGCGGTGCCCCGAGACGTTCAGCACGTCGTCGATGCGGCCCATGATCCAGAAGTAGCCGTCGAGGTCGCGGCTCGCGCCGTCGCCGGCGAGGTAGTACTTGCCGTGGAACTCTTCGGGGTAGTAGCTCTTCCTGAAGCGCTCCGGGTCGCCCCAGATCGTGCGGATCATCGAGGGCCAGGGCTTCTTGATGACCAGGATGCCGCCCTTGCCCTTTTCCACGTCGTGCCCGGTCTCGTCCACGATCGCGGCGTCGATGCCGGGCAGGGCCATGGTGCAGGAGCCCGGCTTGAGCGTGGTCGCGCCCGGAAGCGGGGTGATCATGTGGCCGCCGGTCTCGGTCTGCCACCAGGTGTCCACGACGGGACAGCGCCCCTGGCCGACCGTGTTGTAGTACCACATCCAGGCTTCCGGGTTGATCGGCTCGCCCACGCTGCCCAGCAGCCGCAGGCTGGAGAGGTCGTACTTCTTCGGCAGGTCGGCGCCGGCCTTGATCAGGGAGCGGATGGCCGTTGGCGCGGTGTAGAAGATCGTGGCCTTGTGGTCCTGGATCAGCTTCCAGAAGCGCCCGGCGTCCGGCCAGGTCGGCACGCCCTCGAACACGATCTCGGTCGCGCCCACGGCGAGCGGTCCATAGGTGATGTAGGTGTGCCCCGTCACCCAGCCCACGTCCGCCGTGCACCAGAAAATATCGGAGGCCTTGATGTCGAAGGTCCACTTCATGGTCAGCACGGCCTGCAGCAGGTAGCCCGCGCAGGCGTGCTGCACGCCCTTGGGCTTGCCCGTGGAGCCCGAGGTGTACAGGATGAACAGGGGGTGCTCCGCGCCGACCCACGCCGGCTCGCACTGGTCGGGCTGGTTCTGCATCAACTCGTGCAGCCAGACGTCGCGGCCGGACGTGAACTTGATGGCGGTGCCGGTGCGCTTGTAGACGACGACGTGGCGGATGGCCTCGCAGCCGCCCATGTCGATGGCTTCGTCCACGGCGGGCTTGAGGGGGATCTCCTTGCCGCCGCGCATCTGGCCATCGGCGGTCAGCACGGCCACCGCGCCGGCGTCGATGATGCGTTCCTGCAGGCTTTTGGCGGAGAAGCCGCCGAACACCACCGAATGCGTCGCGCCGATGCGGGCGCAGGCCTGCATCGCCGCCACGGCCTCGATGGACATCGGCATGTAGATGATGACGCGGTCACCGGCCTTGATGCCCAGCGACTTGAGCCCGTTCGCGAACTGGCAGACCTTGTGGTAGAGCTGCTTGTAGCTGACCTTCGTGACCGCGCCGTCATCGGCCTCGAAGATGATCGCGGTCTTGTTGGGCTGCAGGTTGAGCCAGCGGTCGAGGCAGTTGAACGAGACGTTGAGTTCGCCGTCGTCGAACCAGCGGTAGAAGGGCGCCCTGGACTGGTCGAGCACCCTGGTGAACGGCTTTTGCCACACCAGGTTCTCGCGCGCCTGGCGCGCCCAGAAGCCTTCGTAGTCGCGTTCGGCCTCCGCGCAGAGCGCCTTGTAGGCCGCCATGCCCGGGACATTGGCCTGCTTCGCGAATTCCGCGGGCGGCGGGAACGTGCGGCTTTCCTGCAGGATGGACTCGATCGTGCTCATTTTTTCCTCCCGGCGATTTTCCTCGGCGCCTCCAGGGGGCCTTTGCCCGGATTATAGCCAGCAACCGCCTGTAACGCCGGGTGGAGGCAGGGGCCCTGGTGTAAAATCCGGACTTCCTTTTTCACTCTGCGGCAACTCCATGAACGGCAACACCCAGGCCCTCACGCGCTCCCAGTCGATCCTCGGCGGTTTCATCTTCTGGAGCCGCTGGCTGCAGGCCCCGCTTTACCTCGGCCTCATCATCGCGCAGACGGTCTACGTCTATCACTTCATGGGCGAGCTGTGGCATCTGGTCACGGGCGTGGGCAGGATGTCCGAGAACGACATCATGCTGCTGGTGCTGGGCCTGATCGACGTGGTGATGATCGCGAACCTGCTCATCATGGTCATCGTGGGCGGCTACGAGACTTTCGTCTCGCGCCTGAACCTGGCCAACCACCCGGACGAGCCGGAATGGCTGTCCCACGTCAATGCCGGAGTGCTGAAGGTCAAGCTTGCCATGGCGCTGATCGGCATTTCCTCGATCCACCTGCTGAAGACGTTCATCGACGCCAGCAACATGACCCAGCAGACCATGATGTGGCAGGTGATCATCCACCTGACGTTCGTCCTGTCGGCGCTGGTCATGGCCTTCACGGACCGCCTGACCACCACGAACGCCGCGGCGCACTAGGGGATCGCCATGGCCACCATCCGCCAGGAAGACCTGATCGAGAGCGTCGCCGACGCCCTGCAGTACATCTCCTACTACCACCCGATGGATTACCTGCAGTCGCTGGCCCGGGCCTACGAACTGGAGCAGTCGCCGGCCGCCCGCGATGCGATTGCGCAGATCCTGACCAATTCGCGCATGTGCGCCGAGGGCAAGCGGCCCATCTGTCAGGACACCGGCATCGTGGTCGCGTTCGTGCGCATCGGCATGAATGTCGACTGGCGCGGAGCGACGATGAGCGTGACCGACATGGTCAACGAGGGCGTGCGCCGGGCCTACCTGCACCCGGACAACAAGCTGCGCGCCTCGATCCTGTCCGATCCGGCCGGCGGCCGCAGGAACACCCGGGACAACACGCCGGCCGTCATCCACATGGAGGTCGTGCCCGGCGACACGTTGGACGTGCGCATCGCCGCCAAGGGCGGCGGTTCCGAGAACAAGTCCAAGTTCGTCATGCTCAATCCCTCGGACAGCATCGTGGACTGGGTGATCAAGACCGTCCCGGCCATGGGCGCCGGCTGGTGCCCGCCCGGCATGCTGGGCATCGGCATCGGCGGCAGCGCCGAAAAGGCCATGCTGATGGCCAAGGAAGCGCTGATGGAACCCATCGACATGGCCGAGCTCAAGGCCCGTGGGCCGAAGAACCGCATCGAGGAGCTGCGCATCGAACTCTGCGACAAGGTCAACGCGCTGGGGATCGGGGCGCAGGGCCTGGGTGGCCTGACCACCGTGCTCGACGTGAAGATCCTGGATTACCCCACGCACGCGGCGTCGCTGCCCGTCGCGATGATCCCGAACTGCGCGGCCACCCGCCACGTGCACTTCACGCTGGACGGCAGCGGTCCGGCGCGGCTGGAAGCCCCCGACCTCGACGACTGGCCCAGGGTGCAGTGGGCGCCGGCGCCGGGCTCGCGGCGGGTGGACCTCGCGCAGGTGACCCCGGAAGAGGTTGCGACCTGGAAGCCGGGGGAGACGCTGCTCCTCAACGGCAAGATCCTCACGGGCCGGGATGCCGCCCACAAGCGCATCCAGGACCTGCTCGCCAAGGGCGAGGGCCTGCCGCCCGGCGTGGATTTCCGCAACCGGTTCATCTACTACGTGGGCCCGGTGGATCCGGTCCGCGACGAGGTCGTGGGGCCCGCGGGACCGACGACCGCCACGCGCATGGACAAGTTCACCGAAATGATGCTGTCGAAGACCGGCCTGCTCGGTATGATAGGCAAAGCCGAGCGCGGCCCGGTGGCGATCGAGGCGATCCGCAAGCACAAGGCGGTCTACCTGATGGCGGTCGGCGGCGCGGCCTACCTGGTGTCGCAGGCGATCAAGGCCGCCCGCACCGTGGCCTTCGCCGATCTGGGCATGGAGGCGATCTACGAGTTCGACGTGAAGGACATGCCGGTGACGGTGGCGGTGGACGCCAGCGGTACCTCGGTCCACCAGACCGGCCCGCGCGAGTGGCAGGCGAAGATAGGCAAGATACCGGTGTCGGTCCAGTGACCGGCACCAGAAGTGCGAGGCACGAGGCGCGAGGCTCCAGGCTCGAGAGGTTTAGCTCTCGTCCCTCGTGCCTAACGCCTCGTGCCTCGCGCCTGCAGTTCAATGGCGGGCCTCCCCGCATTGCATGGTAGTGAACCTGGTCAGGTCCGGAAGGAAGCAGCCAAAGCTATTCTCTGCAAGTGCCGGGGGCAAGGCTCGCCACCCATGGGGCGCATCGCCCGGGAGCAATCCCGGGCGATGCTGCCGTTGGCGCGTCCCGAGAGGGACCCGCCCGACAAGAAGTCGCAGGTAACGACACAGTGACCCTAGCGCTCGCCCGAAAGTGGCGCCCGAAGAGTTTCGCCGAACTGGTCGGCCAGGAGCACGTGGTCCGCGCGCTCACCAACGCGCTCACCCAGAACCGGCTGCACCACGCCTACCTGCTGACCGGCACCCGCGGCGTGGGCAAGACGACCATCGCGCGCATCATCGCCAGGGCGCTCAACTGCGAGACGGGCGTGACGGCCACGCCGTGCGGCAAGTGCGCGGCCTGCACCCAGATCGATGCCGGCCGCTTCGTCGACCTGATCGAGCTGGATGCCGCTTCCAACACCCAGGTCGACAGCATGCGCGAGCTGCTCGAGAACGCGATGTACGCGCCGACCTCGGGGCGCTTCAAGGTCTACATCATCGACGAAGTCCACATGCTCTCCCGCTCGGCCTTCAACGCCATGCTGAAGACGCTGGAGGAGCCGCCGTCGCACGTGAAGTTCATCCTCGCGACCACGGACCCGCAGAAGATCCCGGTCACCGTGCTGTCCCGCTGCCTGCAGTTCAACCTCAAGCAGATTCCGCCGCCGCAGATCCGTGGCCAGCTCGAGAAGGTGCTGGGGCAGGAGGGCGTGGTCTTCGAGCCGGCTGCCCTCAATCTGCTGGCGCGCGCCGCCGAAGGCAGTATGCGCGATTCGCTGTCGCTGCTCGACCAGGCGATCGCCCACGGCGCCGGCAAGGTCGAGGAGGCGGGTGTGCGCGAGATGCTCGGGGTGGTCGACCGCGGCTACCTGTTCACGCTGCTGCGCGCCCTGGCCGCGGCCGACGGCAAGGCGTTGCTCGACGAGGCGTCGCGCATGGCTTCCCGCAGCCTGTCATTCGACTCCGCGCTGCAGGAGTTGGGCACGCTGCTGCACCGGGTCGCGCTGGCCCAGACCCTGCCCGAAGCCCTTGGCGACGACGAGCCTGACCGCGACGCCGTGTTCGAGGTGGCGGGCAGGTTCGGCGCGGATGACATCCAGTTGCTGTACCAGATCGCCCTGCACGGCCGACGCGACCTGTCCATCGCCCCCGACGAGTACGCCGGGTTCACGATGACGCTCATGCGCATGCTGGCGTTCCTGCCCTCCGAGCCGAACGTGCGCACCAGTGCCGGCCCGGCTGCGGCGGGCCAGGCGGCCGCGGGCCGGCCGGCGGCGCCCGCCGCCTCCCGGCCAGCG
>DASZQJ010000165.1:0-21089 GCA_035549715.1 Burkholderiales bacterium | reverse complement strand
GCGGCCATGGTGACGAACTTCAGTTCCTGCGAGTACCAGATGGTCAGGGTGCTGCTTTCGCCCTGGCTGACGACCTTCGCCCCCATGAGCGGGGTGTCGAGCTGCATCCAGGGATTCTTCAGCGCGGCGAAGGTGGTGCTCACCACCGGCTCGCCGTCCAGCTCCAGGGTGACGGCCGTGTCGTCGCTGAAACCGCCCTGCTTGGTGACCTCGACGGCGCGGAACCAGCCGGCGCCGAGCACGTGGTGGGTGCGGCTCTCCCCGGTCGCCGGGGTGCCGAAGTCGCGTTCCATCGACACCATCTCGCCCTTCAACAGCTCGCCGCAGGCGAGCGCGCCCGTGGCGGCGCCCAGGAGCGTGCCGGCGAGCAGGACGGTGAGGGGGCGGATTTGCATGCGGACAGTCTAGCACCGGAAAGATCGTGACTGTCGTGACTGCCGTGACGAACGTGACTGCCGTTCCGGATTCGCCCTGCGGAATGCCTGGCGTATTCACGCTTGCTTTCTGAATTACCATTGTTCGCGCGCCGCATTGCCGGGCGCGACAGTCACGCCGTCACGTTCGTCACGAGAGTCACGCGAAGATGTCCGAAACCTACACCCCCGGTTACAGTCCGGCCGCCGAGGCCTTCATGGTGCGCCGGCGCCTCGATCCCAACGGCGCCTTCTTCCTGCCCCGCCTCGCGCCCGGCATGCAGGTGCTCGACTGCGGCTGCGGTCCCGGCACCATCACGCGGGACATCGCGCAGCGCATCGGGCCGGGCCGGGTCACCGGCGTGGACTTCAACCTGTCCCAGGTGGAACGCGCGACCCGCGACGCGCGGGCGGCGGGGCTTTCCAACATCGACTTCCGCCAGGGCAACGCCTACGAACTGCCGTTCGCCGACGCGACCTTCGATGCCGTGTTCTCCCACGCGCTGCTCGAGCACCTGCGCGAGCCGGGGCGTGCCGTGGCCGAGTTCCGGCGCGTGCTCAAGCCGGGCGGCTGGCTCGGGGTGTGCACCCCCGACTGGGGCGGCTTCCTCGTCGCCCCGCCCACGGAGGAAATGGCGGATGCGTTCGAGGCCTACAAGGCCCTGCAGAACGCCAACGGCGGTGACGTCTGCTGCGGCCGCAAGCTGGGCGGCTACCTGGCGGGCGCCGGCTTCGCGGACGTGCGCATGCAGTCCCGTTACGAAAACTACGACCCGCTCACGACCATCGGGGATTTTCTCGCGGTCAACTTCGACGAGGCCGGGGATGCCCCGCGCGCAGCCACCTGGCGCCGCTGGGGCCGGGAACCCAACGGCATGTTCTCGCAGGCCTGGGTGTCCTGCACGGGCAGGAAACCCGGGGACTGAGTGCTGAGTACTGCGTGCTGCGTACTGAGTAAGTGCGTCAAACCTGAGGCATCAAACAACGAGGGCCGCAACCGCGGCCCTTTTGCTTTTACTCAGCACTCAGCACGCAGCACTCAGTACTCAGTCCCCGTTTTTTTTCGCCCGCAGGGCGAAAAAAAACCGGCAGGCGCTCATCGCGCGTGCCGGTTTGGGAGTGTGCTGTTCCAGCGTCGTTCTTGTTGCTCTTTCCTAGTAGATCACGACCGGATTGGCCGGCGAGCCGGTCGCACCGATGATGCGCAGGGGAGCGAAGATGAACGCGGCTTCCTTCACGCCGGCGCGAACCAGCGAGTCGGTGTCCACGTTCTCCAGGTTCCAGATGCCGCGGCGGGTCTGCAGTTCCGTGTGGCAAGGCACGGCCAGGCCGTCTTCCTCGTTGCCCGGTTGCGCGTCGTTCGCCGAGGTGTCGCCCATGATCAGGGCCACGTCCTTGGACGCCATCCACTGGCAGGCGCTGATGCCCCAGCCGGGCTCGCCTTGCGCGAAGATCGCGCGGGCGGCGGCACGTTGCTCGGAGGTCATCGACTTGTACTTCGCGTTGCTCCAGGTGTTGCCCTGGCCGGTGTGCAGCGCGGCGCAGTCGCCGGCCTGCAGGTCGCCGATGCCCATGGCCTTGAGCATGCCTTGCATGTCGTCGGCCGTGACAATGCCGACGTCGCCCGGCTTGGTCGGGATCGGGAGCATCTCGGCGCTTGCCGGGATCTGGCCCTTGGACTTCTTGTAGGCCACCGCATCGAACACCACCAGGCGGCAGACGAAGCCGTTTTCGCCCACGTGCTCGACACCCATCGGGCCCATGCCGACGACCTGGCCGCCGGCGCCGCGCTCGTAGTTGTCCCAGGTGACGCGGCCGTTGTACATCATCGGACCCTTGGAGGTGTTGACGCCGATGTGGCCGGGGCCGTCGAACTGGGTCTGGATCTGGCCGATCTGGGTGGTGACCAGCTCATCGTGATAGATCAGCGCGTTCTTGCCGAACGGGCCGCCGGTGGGCGTGCCCGGGATCCACATGTTCCAGGCGCGCGGGCCGAAAGCCGGCGCTTCGCGGTGGTAGTACTTGCCGATGGTGATGGTCTTGAACTGCTTGATCGTCCCCAGCGCGCGCTTGACGTTGGCGGGATTCTTGGTGTGGTTGGAGCTGCCGGCGCGGTCGTCCGCGCCCCACTTGGTCGGGAACCACTTTTCGGTGATCGGCTTGTCGCTGACGGGTCCCTTCAGCGTTTGTGCCTGCGCGGTGCCCGCGAGGCAGAGGGCCCCGACGGCGGCCGCGATGATGCTCAGCTTTTTCATGGATGACTCCTCCGTTGACCTGCTTTTCTGGTTTGGATCGTTCGCCTGCAAGCGCGGCTTTTTTGAAGCCTTTTCGCGATGCCCGGCCCTGACGGCGGCCGGGACCTCCATCTCGCAGCGGGGGCTACACTGACACAAACAAGGAGTCATTTCAATCTGCAATGCGAGGACTCACCGCGCGCCTGCAGGCGCCAGGCCTCGCGTCGCATCCAAATTTCCGAGTTGCCGGGTAAATCATTTGCAACAACCGCTTAGACGGTAAGAAAGTTATCCTTTTGTTTCCCATTGCGTTTTGACACGCTCCTTGCGGATGCTGCGGATTGGCGGGCCCGCGCCGGGTCCGATCACGCGTTGTCGAGGGGCCTGGGAATCCCGACGGCCCGGATGCCGTTGCAGCCCCCGTAACGCCCGGCTGGTGCGCGCTCCGGGGGTCGGATAGCATGCGCAGCCACGATGTCCGCGCTCCCCGGCACCGCGATGGGCCGGACGTTTTCCGCAACCCGCCAAGAGGCAACCCATGAATCGCTCGATCCTCACTCCTGAACAAAAAGCGGCGTACGACCGCGACGGCTTCGTGATGGTGCGCGGCCTGTTCGACCCCGAAGAAGCGAGGCTGCTGCAGCAGGCCATGGAGACCGATCCCGAGGTCGTGAGCCACCGCTACAACCGCAAGGATGCGCAGGGCCTGAACACGCGCATGGTGTCCTGGAACCACCCGGGCGACAGCGTCTACGGCCTGGCCGCGCGCAGCCACCGCATCGTCGACACCATGGAATCGCTGCTGGGCGGGGAGGTGTACCACTACCACTCCAAGCTGACGGCGAAGGAGCCGTTCGAGGGCGGCGCCTGGGAATGGCACCAGGACTACGGCTACTGGTACAACAACGGCTGCATCTGGCCGCTGATGGCGAGCGTCATGGTGGCGCTGGACAAGTGCACGAAGGAAAACGGCTGCCTGCAGGTCGTGCGCGGCTCCCACCAGCTGGGGCGCATCGACCATGGCGTGATGGAAGGCGCGCAGGTCGGCGCGGATCCCGCGCGCGTGGAGCAGGTGCTCAAGCAGATGGAAGTCGTGTACGCGGAGATGGAGCCGGGCGACGGCCTGTTCTTCCACTGCAACACGCTGCACCGCTCCGACCAGAACCGCTCCGCGAGCCGCCGCTGGACGCTGCTGTTCTGCTACAACGCCGCGCGCAACAATCCCTACCTCAAGCACCACCACCCGTTCTACACGCCGCTTTCCAAGGTGCCCGACTCGGCGATCAAGGAGGCCGGCCTGAAGTTCGCCGCCGGCGCGAACGAAGCCTTCATGAGCACCTTCAGCAACCCGCCGGAACTGAAGAAAAAGCTCGGCTAGGAAATTCCGTGACGGCGTGACTATCGTGACTGCCGTAACTGCCGTAACTGCCGTAACTGCCGTGACGACGTGACTGTCGTGACTGTCGATCCAGAGCTGTAGTTCTTGAACGGCAGTCACGCCGTCACGATAGTCACGTCGTCACGGCAGTTACGGCAGTCACGCCGTCACGGCCCTGTTCACGTCGTGAACAGCGTCCTCCCGCTCACCGCCAGCACGAGGATGCCGATGGCCGCGATCCAGCTGCCGGCCACGCGCAGGGCGATCCTGACCCAGCCGACGTCCTTGCGCTGCAGCCAGTCCGTCGTGATCAGCCCGTAGGCCGTGACCACCAGGCCGGCCAGCGCCACGCCGGGAAAGAAGAGGTAGGGCCTGCCGCCCTCGGCCATGCCCTCGCCGTTGGCGAAGCCGTGCGTGAGCCCGAAGCCGACCGCGATCGCGAAGAACAGCGGCCCGGGGAGGGGGCGCGCCAGGGCCACCAGCGCGCCGAACACCACCGAGGAGGCGAGGTTGGCGACGGACACCCAGGGGCTGCCCGGGATCCAGAGGGACAGCGTCGCTCCCGCGAGCAGCGACAGGCTGAACGTGAACGCCACGAGCGCGGGCTCGGCTTTTTGCCCCTGCTGCCCGGCGAGGATGCCGAAGGCCAGGAAGGGCAGCACGTGTTCCAGCGAGGTGAGCGGGTGCAGGGCGCCGGCGTAGAAGTCGCCGATGCCCTTGGCGGCGGAATGCGCGTGGGCCTGGGTCGCGCACAGCAACAGGCCGGCTGCGGCGCCCGCGCGCGCCGCCAGGGGGCGGAGGCAACGGCGCATGCGCTTCAGCCGAGCAGGTGGCCCGAGAGGAAATAGATCCCGCAGGCGGCGATGAGCGCGCCGCCCGCGCGCAGGGCCTGCGCGCCGCGCCGCCAGCGATTCAGCACCCCGATGAGGATCCCCAGCGCGTGCAGCGTGCCGGTGGCCACCACGAAACCCACCGCGTAGGAAATCGCGTTCGCGGACTCGGGCAGCTCGGCGCCATGCGCATAACCGTGGAAGATGGCGAAAATGCCCACGATGACCGCGGCGACCCACAGCGGCGGGCGGGCGGCGAACAGGATCATGCCGCCCAGCACCAGGGCCGAGACCGCGATGCCGATCTCGATGCCCGGAATGGGGACGCCGAGGCCGCCGAGCACCCCGCCGAAGGCCATGACCAGGGGAAACGTCACCGGCAGCGCCCAGATCGCGGGCGCACCCAGCTGCGCGCCCCAGATGCCCACGGCCACCATGGCCACGACGTGGTCGAGCCCGAAGACCGGGTGGGACACGCCGGCGAGGAATCCCCCGCCGATGTCGCCTTGTCCGATGTGGGCCCAGGCCATGAGCGGCCAGGCCAGCAGCAGGGCCAGCGCGGCCCCTCGCCGAATCGTTTGGTACGCGTGCATTTCTCCCCCGGTTGCCGGCTGGTGCATGTCGTTGATCGCGTGACGGCCTGCAGTGTAGCAGCAGCCCCTGCCGCAGAGGCCGCCGCCGTTTGACACCCCGGGCCGGGAGCGGATAATTCCCGACTGTCGCCCGGGGAAGGGCGAAATTCCATCGGAAGGAACGCTGTGATCACCGCCAAGGACGTCGCCGCCTACCACGAGAACGGCTACCTCATCGTCGAGAACGTGTTCGACAAGGCCACCCTGGACCGCATGCGCAGCGTGATCGCGGGGCTGGTGCAAAAAGCCGCGGGCGTGAAGTCGCACAACGAGGTCTACGACCTCGAGCCCACCCACACCCCGGAGAATCCGCGGGTGCGCCGCATCAAGACGCCGCACAAGGTGGACCCCTTCTTCCTGGAGGCCGTCAGGCAGCCCACCGTCACGTCGATCCTGCGGGCGCTGCTCGGCAAGGACGTGCGGCTGCACGGTTCCAAGCTCAACGTGAAGGCGCCGAAGTACGGCTCGCCCGTGGAATGGCACCAGGACTGGGCCTTCTATCCCCACACCAACGACGACATCCTGGCGATCGGCGTGATGCTCGACGACGTGGAGCCGGAGAACGGCCCGCTGCTCGTCCTGCCCGGCACGCACCGCGTCGACAAGGTCTGGGACCACCACCTCGACGGCCGCTTCTGTGGCGCGATGGACCCGACGAAGACGCCCGACCTGGACTACTCGAAGGCCGTGCCCTGCGTGGGCAGGGCCGGATCCTGCTCCTTCCACCACGTGCGCCTGGTGCACGGCTCGGCGCAGAACACCTCGGACAAGCCGCGCCAGCTGCTGCTCTACGAATGCGCGGCCGCCGATGCCTGGCCCCTGGTCAACTTCAAGGACCTCGACGAGTTCAACAGCCGCATGATCTGCGGCGAGCCCACGCTGGAGCCGCGCGTGGAGAAGGTGCCGGTGCGCATGCCCCTTCCGCCGGCGCTGGCGCAGGGCTCGATCTACGAGAACCAGACCGCGCTGCGCAACCGCTTCTTCGAGGTGAAGGCCGCGGCGACCTGAGGGTCTGCCCACGGCAGGGACACGGCGGGCCCGGCGCCCGCCGTTTTCATTTGCAGCGCGGGAAAACAAAGGGCCGCCGGGGCGAATACAATCCGCGTGGCAACCAAAACAACGAAGAGGAGCTTTCCCGATGGATGTCCGCGCAGCAGTCGCGCTCAAGGCCGGCGCACCCCTGACCCTGGAAACCGTGCAGCTCGAGGGCCCGAAGGCGGGCGAGGTGCTGGTGGAGATCAAGGCCACCGGCATCTGCCACACGGACGAGTACACCCTGTCCGGCGCCGACCCCGAGGGGCTGTTCCCCTCCATCCTCGGCCACGAGGGCGCGGGCATCGTGGTCGACGTCGGCCCGGGGGTGAAGAGCCTGAAGAAGGGCGACCACGTCATCCCGCTGTACGTGCCGGAATGCCGGGAGTGCGAGTACTGCACCTCGCAGAAGACCAACCTCTGCCAGTCCATCCGCATCACCCAGGGCCAGGGCCTGATGCCCGACGGCACCAGCCGCTTCTCGCTGGGCGGCAGGAAGCTGCACCACTACATGGGCACGTCGACCTTCGCCAGCTACACCGTGGTGCCCGAGATCGCGCTGGCGAAGATCCGCGAGGACGCGCCCTTCGACAAGGTCTGCTACATCGGCTGCGGCGTCACCACCGGCATCGGCGCCGTCATCAACACCGCGAAGGTCGAGCCGGGCGCCAACGTCGTGGTGTTCGGCCTGGGCGGCATCGGGCTGAACGTGGTGCAGGGTGCGCGCATGGCCGGCGCCAACATGATCATCGGCGTGGACATCAACCCGAAGCGGCGCGCGCTGGCCGAGAAGTTCGGCATGACGCATTTCGTGAACCCGAAGGACATGGCCGAGAACGAGCTGGTGCCCTATCTCGTGAACCTCACCAGGGGCGGCGCGGACTACAGCTTCGAGTGCATCGGCAACGTCAAGCTCATGCGCCAGGCGCTGGAGTGCTGCCACAAGGGCTGGGGCGTGTCCGTCATCATCGGCGTCGCGCCGGCGGGCGCGGAGATCGCCACGCGCCCCTTCCAGCTCGTCACCGGGCGGGTCTGGAAGGGCACGGCCTTCGGCGGCGCGCGCGGGCGCACCGACGTGCCGAGGATCGTCGACTGGTACATGGAGAAGAAGATCAACATCGACGACCTCATCACCCACAAGCTCCGGTTCGAGGACATCAACAAGGGCTTCGACCTGATGCACGCCGGCGAGTCGATCCGCTCGGTGGTTGTCTTCTAATACCCACACCCAACACAGAGGCACAGAGGACACAGAGTTAAATGCGGCAGAAAAATTCAGATAACTTTGGCGTATCCCGCCCGGTCATTGCCGGCAATGTCCAGCAAATGATGAGTTTGCATTTGCTCTGTGATCTCCGTGCCCTCTGTGCCTCTGTGTCGGGCTTTGACTTTAAAAGATGAAGGCGATCAGCGAGCACAGGTGCTTCGGCGGGGTGCAGGGCTACTACGCGCACGCCTCGAAGGAGACCGGCCTGGAGATGAGGTTCTCGGTGTTCCAGCCGCCGCAGGCGCGCGCGGGCAGGGTGCCGGTGCTCTACTACCTCGCGGGCCTGACCTGCACCGAGGAGACCTTCGCCATCAAGGCGGGCGCCCAGCGCGTCGCGGCGGAGCTGGGGCTCATGCTGGTCGCGCCCGACACCAGCCCGCGCGGGGCCAACCTGCCCGGCGAATCCGATGCCTGGGATTTCGGCGCCGGCGCCGGCTTCTACGTCGATGCCACGCGCGAGCCCTGGTCGAAGCACTACCGCATGTACAGCTATGTGACGCGCGAGCTGCCCGCGCTCGTCGCCGACCGGTTTGCCGCCGAGCCCTCGCGGCAGGGCATCTTCGGCCACTCGATGGGCGGGCACGGCGCCCTGGTGTGCGCGCTGCGCAACCCGGGCCTGTACGGATCCCTGTCCGCCTTCGCGCCGATCTGCGCGCCCATGCGCTGCCCCTGGGGCAAAAAGGCCTTCAAGGGCTACCTCGGGGAGGACCAGGAGGCCTGGCGCCAGTACGATGCGAGCGAGCTCATGAAAAAGGCCCCGTTCCCGCAGACCATCCTGGTCGACCAGGGCCTGGCCGACAAATTCCTCGCCGAGCAGCTCTGCCCGGAGGCCCTCGAGGCGGCGAGCCGCGAGGCGGGCCAGCGCCTGACGCTGCGCCGCCAGGAGGGCTACGACCACGGCTATTTTTTCATCGCCACGTTCATGGAAGACCACCTGCGCCACCATGCTGCGCAGCTGAACGGCTGAATTTTCACCACAGAGGCACGGAGGGCACGGAGGAAATCAGGAACACGCGAAAGGGAATTTGAGTTGGTGACTGCGGTCCGAAGGTCGGTGCACCCGGGGCGCGGCGTATCCAGAAGAGTCCCGGTTCCGGTTTTTCGAGTTCCTCTGTGTCCTCTGTGCCTCTGTGGTGGCTTGCCCTGATTGAGGAGGTGACGAACATGCAGAAGCTGCTGGTATACCAATCGCTGTGGGCCATGGAGCGCCGCCGCCCCGACGGGCTGGAATGGTCGATGCCGGAGAAGCTCGACATGATCCACAAGGCCGGGTTCGATGGCTGCGGGGTGCGGTTCTTCGACTACAAGTACGCGAAGGAGGTCACCGACTTCCTGCGTGCGCACGGCATGACCTGGCAGGCGCAGTGCTACCCGCAGAAGGTCGACGACCTCAGGCCGATCCTGGAGCATGTGAAGGAGCTGGGCGCGGACCACATCAACCTGCAGCCCGACGTGCGTCCCTACTCGATCCAGGAATGCATCCCGTACATCGAAGGCTGGCGGCGGCTCGCGCACGACGCGAAGATCCCGGTGCACATCGAGACGCACCGGGACCGCATGACGACCGACCTGTTCTTCACCCTGCAGCTGCTCGACTGCTTCCCGGACCTGCGCCTGACCGGCGACCTGTCCCATTACGTGGTGGGCCGGGAATTCGCCTGGCCGATCAGCGACGTCAACCACGGTTACATGTACCGCATCCTGGACAACTGCTGGGGTTTCCACGGCCGCGTCGCGAGCCGCGAGCAGGTCCAGGTGCAGATCAGCTTTCCGCACCACAAGGACTGGCTGGACCTGTTCATGGGCTGGTGGGAGTACGGCTTCCGCAGCTGGCGCCGGCGCGCGCCCAAGGACGCGACGCTCACCTTCCTGTGCGAGCTGGGCCCCAAGGAATACGCGATGACCGGCCCCGACGGCTACGAGCTGTCCGACCGCTGGCAGGAGGCGCTGATGCTCAAGGACCTGGTGCGCGACCTCTGGAAGCGCCTGGAAGCCGAGGACGCGCAGGCCGCCCGGGCGGCCTAGCGACCGAGGGTCGCCTTTGCGGCATCCTGCGGTGAAAAAAAGCCCGCACCGGGGGTAGTCGGCGCGGGCCAGGATGCAACCACCAAAAGAGCAGGGAACTGCTGCCTGCCACTGCTACTGCTACTGCCACTGCGCACTGCAAACGCTTTCCGGGAGAGCCGGATCACATGGTCTTGGCGCCCACCGCGTTGACGTACATCGAGTAGATGGACGTGCTGCCGGCCATGAACAGGCGGTTGCGCTTGTGCCCGCCGAACACGAAGTTGGACACGATCTCCGGCGTGTGGATCATGCCGAGCGGATCTCCCGCCGCGTTGTGCACCCGGATGCCGTTGGTGTCGGGCCCGCCCCAGCCCCAGGCGCACCAGACGTTGCCGTCCGTGTCGCAGCGGATGCCGTCGGTGAAGCCCGGCGCGAAATCCGCGAACACCTTGCCGTTCTTCAGGCGCTTGCCGTCGACGTCGAACACCCGGATGTGCGCCGGATAGCCGGGACCGTCGGTGGCACCGGTGTCCACGATGTAGAGCTTTTTCTCGTCGGGCGAAAAGCACAGGCCGTTGGGCCGGCGGAAGTCGCTCACGACCACCTCCGTCCTGCCGGTGTGCGGATCGATGCGATAGACGTTCTGCGCCGGCTGCTCGAAGGTGTCCTTGTGCCCCTCGTACGGGCCGAGGATGCCGTACCCGGGGTCGGTGAACCACACCGCGCCGTCGGCGCTCACGGCGGCATCGTTCGGGCCGTTGAGCTTCTTGCCTTCGTAGCTGTCCACCAGCACGGTCCAGTTGCCGTCGTGCTCGAGGCGCCGCACGCGGCGCGAGTCGTGCTCGCAGGCGATGAGGCGGCCCTGGCGGTCGCGGATGTGGCCGTTGGCGTAGAAGGATTCGTGCTGGAAGGTGGTGACGCTGCCGTCGTCCTCGTTCCAGCGCAGCACGCGGTGATTCGGGATGTCGCTCACCAGGAAGCACTTCCAGTCGCCCATGTAGACCGGGCCTTCCAGCCACAACCCGCCTGTCCACAGGCGCTCGAGCTTCGCGTTGCCCTGGCGCCCGCCGAACTTCTTGTCCATGATTTCCCAGGCGGGCTCGGGATAGGACACCGGCACGTTGCCGCTCCAGTCGCGGTCGCGGCCCCACTTGTCCGCGCCCAGGGCATTGCCGACGCCGAGCGCGCCGGTGGCTGCGGTCGCGGTGGCCGCGGCGGCGGCCGTCAGGAAGGAACGTCTTGCCAATCGCATCGGGATCTCCTCACAGGTTTGTTCTTCTGGACGCCGGGCCGCGCGCGGCCCGGCGTGGGCGTCGTTGCGCATCCAGTATCGAAAAAGGAGGTTTCGCCGGGATGTCACGGCGCGCCGGGGCATTACGCGGCGTAATCGGGAATCGGCGCGCGGGGGCCGCGCGCGGGCTACGTGCGGGCGGTCGCGCGCGAGAGCGCCTCGGCCATGGCCTGGGCGAGGCGCCGGAAGTCGAGCGGCTTGGACAGGATCTGGTCCACGCCCGCGGCCGCCGCCTCCTGGCTGAGCACCGGGCCGCTGTAGGCGCTCACCAGGACGATCGGCAGTCCCGGCCGGATGGCGTGCAGCTGGCGGATGAGGTCGGTGCCGGTCATGTCGGGCATCAGGTGGTCGACCACGGCCGCGTCGAATCGCGCAGGATCGGCGCGCAGTTCCCGCAAGGCATCGCCCGCGCGCAGGAATCCGGCCGGCTCGTAGTTGAGCGCCGCGAGCATCTCCTCGGTGAGCAGCATCACCGGCCGCTCGTCCTCGACGACCAGGACGCGTTCGCCCGCGCCGCGCGGCAGGGGCTGGTCCTCACCCTTGGCAATGGCAGCGGCTTCGGAGCGCGGCAGGTAGATGCGGAACTCGCTGCCCCGGCCGATCTCGCTGCGCACGTCGATCGCGCCGCCGAGCTCGTTGACGATGCTCTGCACCATCGCCAGCCCCAGCCCGGTGCCGGTGCCGGAAGCCTTGGTGGTGAAAAAGGGCTCGAAGATGCGCTCGAGCACGGGCGCGTCGATCCCGCGCCCCGAATCGCGCACGCCAAGCACGACGTAGCGCCCCGGGGGCAGTTCGCCATGCGACAGGCGCACGGCCTCGCCCGAGGCCGTCTCGGCGAGCCAGACCGAGAGCACCCCGCCGGCATCCATCGCGTGGATGGCATTGGCGCACAGGTTCATCGCGATCTGGTGCACGTGCGTGGGGTCGGCCACCACGGGCGCCTCGCGCACCTCGATCCGGGGCGCCAGCTCGATGTTGCGCGGCAGGGAGGCGCGCACGAGCTCCAGGGTTTCCTCCAGCGCGGCGGCCGCGTTGACGACCTCGTGGCGCCCGCGGGTGCTGCGTCCGTAGCTGAGGATCTGGTCCACCAGGGCGCGCGCGCGGTGCGAGGCCGACATGACGTTGGCGACGTAGCGCTTGAGCGGGCCGCCTTCCGGCGCCGCGTTGAACGCCATGTCGCCGTAGCCGAGGATGGCCGACAGGATGTTGTTGAAGTCGTGCGCGATGCCCCCGGCCATGGTGCCGATGGCCTCCAGCTTTTCCGCGTGCCGCAGCCTGTGCTCCAGGCGCGCGCGTTCGGTCTCCGCGAAGCGCCGCTCGCTGATGTCGCGGTAGATGGCATACGTGGCGATGCGGCCGCTCGGCGTCATGATCGGCGCCACCAGCACCGAGACCGGCAGGCGGCTGCCGTCGCTGCGCAGGCGTTCCGTCTCCCCGCCGGCCCGCTGCCCGCGGTTGGCGGCCCGCGCCATGCGCGCCGATTCCTCGCGCAGGTCCGCCGGCACCAGGACATCGTCGAGGACCGTGCCGACGACGCCGTCGGCGGGGAAGCCGAACATGCTGGTGAATTCCCGGTTGACCCGGGTCACGCGCTGCTGCTGGTCGAGCATGACGATGGCTTCCGGGGCGCTGTCGAACAGCTCGTCGAGCAGCGCCGTCTGGATCTGCAGGCTGCGCTCGGTGCGTTCGCGCTGGTCCAGCTCGCGCAGCACCAGCCACATGAGCAGCGCCACGCTCAGGCACAGCAGCGTCGTGCGCACGGCGCTGTGCAACACCTGCGTGTGCCAGGGCAGCAGGACGGCCGGGCGCGGCACGCTCGCGCCCAAGGCGAAGGGATAGGCGTCCAGGCGCCGTACCGCGTAAATGTGCTCCTCCCCGCCCTCCCCGGGCAGCAGCGCGGTGGATGCCTGCTGGTCGCGCATCAGGCCCGCGAACACGGCCTGGTCCCCGGCGCCGCGTGCCCCGGGGTAGCGCACCAGGGCCTCGCCGTCCGCGCGCATCAGGCGGACCTCGGCCTGGGCCTCGAGGCTGATCGCCGAGTAGAAGCGGCGGAAGTAGTCGAGGTCGAGGAAGGCGACCACCACGCCGGCGAAGCGGCCGTCGCGGGATTCGATGCGCCGGCTGAGGGCGATGGAGTGCTTCGCGGCGCCTGCCGGGGACGTGGACACATGCAGTTCGGCCTTGCCGCCACGGTGGGCGAGGAAAAAGTCCTCCTGCGCCAGGCCCCGCCCGCGCACCGGGTACTCGTCCGCCCCCGAGATCGCCTGGCCCGCGGCGTCGATGACGATCACGTCGTCGATCTGCGGCAGCGCGAGCACCCGGTCCCGGAGGCGGTCGTGGAGCGCGCGCCCGCCCAGCGCGCCGGCCGACGACTGTTCCAGCGCCGTGTCGCGCAGCACGACGTCGACGAGCTGCAGGGCCTCGCCGGCCTGCTCCGACAGCATGCGCACCAGGCCCGCGTAGTTGCCCTGGGTGGTCTCGATCACGATCTCGAGCCGGCGGAAGACGTCGAACACCTGCACCGTCGCGGTCGCCACGATGACCAGGGAGCCCACGATCCAGAGCGCCAGGCGGAAATTGCGCCGCCGGCGCCTGAGCGCGGCAAAGGCGTCCTGGGCCGGAAGCGCGTCGGGCTGGCGTTGATCGGACATGGAGGACACAATATTACAGAGTGAAATGGCCGCGGCCGGCGCGATGGCTATACTCTGGCCATGCAAACCCACGGCGAACCCAACGCGCCCTCCGGCCGGGAAGCGGACAAGGGCATCCCAAAGTCACCGAGTATGACCCCGCATATCCTGGTTGTCGATGACGATGCAGACATCCGCCAGCTGATCGCCGAGTACCTCGGCGAGTTCAACCTGCGCGTGAGCGTCGCGCACGACGGGCGCACGATGCAGAAGGCGCTGTCGCAGAACGTGGTCGACCTGATCATCCTCGACCTCAAGCTGCCCGACGACGACGGCATGAACATCGCACGCGAGCTGCGGGCCCGCTCGAGCATCCCGATCATCATCCTCACCAGCCGCAAGGACGACGTCGACCGCATCATGGGCCTGGAGCTGGGTGCCGACGACTACCTCACCAAGCCGTTCAACCCGCGCGAGCTGCTGGCGCGCGTGCGCACGGTGCTGCGCCGCACGAGCGCCGCGCCCGTGGCGAGGACGGAAGGCGAGGCGCCGCGCGGCTTCCGCTTCGCGGGCTGGGAGCTCGACCTGCGCTCGCGCCGACTCACCGCCATGAACGGCGAGCGGGTGGAACTCACGCATACGGAGTTCGCGCTGCTGGTCGCCTTCCTGGGCGCCCCGCAGCGCATCCTCAGCCGCGAGCAGCTGATCGAGCTCTCCCACGGCTACGACGACGAGGTCTTCGACCGCAGCATCGACGTGCAGATCCTGCGCCTGCGCCGCAAGATCGAGGTCAACGCGAGCCGGCCCGAGCTCATCAAGACCGAGCGCGGCGAGGGCTACATCTTCAATGCGGCCGTCGAGGCGGTGACCTGAGGCGCCTGCGCGCCGCTCAGCCGCCGTTCCTTGCCTCCGGGGCCGTGCGCCTGCCGCCGCCGGCCTCGTGGCGCGGCCCCATCCATCCCAGCGCCCGGGAGATCTCGCCGGTCGCATGCCGCAGCTTCTCGCGCGCCTGCGGGATCGAGACCCGGGTGTCGCGGTGCCGCATGTAGACCACGTTGAGCGAGGCGACCACGCCGAAGTGGTCGAAGATGGGGAAGCAGATGTCGGTCACCCCGCTGATCGTGTCGCTCGGTCCCTCGTCGTAGCCGCGCCGGCGGATGTCCTCCAGGCGCCGGTCGAGGTCGCGCACGCGGGCCTGCGGCGGGCGCTTTTCCCCGAGCAGTTCGCGAAAGTACTGCTCGCGCTTGGACCCGGTCTGGAAGGCGGTGATGATGCGCGCCGAGACCCGGTCGTCGTGGAAGGGGAAATGCGAGCCCGCCCGCACCGAATAGCTCATGGGCTCCGGCGACTCCGCGCGGGCCAGCACCACCAGGCGCTCGTCGTGGTGGACGCACAGGTGGTTGGAATGGCTGGTCGCGCGCGCCAGCTCCTGCATGTGCGGCATGGCGCAGTCGAGCAGGCGGTCCACCGGCGGGTGCAGGTGCGCGAGCTCGAACAGGCGCAGCGTCAGCATGTAGCTGGCGTCGGGCTGCCGGGCGATGTAGCCGCGCCGGACCATGACGTCGAGCATCCGGAACAGCTCGTTGGGCGAGCGTTCCAGGCGGCGGGCGACCTCCTGCAGCGACAGGCCGTGGGGCTCCGCGGCCAGCAGCTCGAGGATGTCCAGTCCCTTCTCCAGGGCGGGCGCCGAGTAGCGCGCCTCCTCGGCAGGGGGGGCTTTGCGGGTTGACAAGCGCCGACCTCGTTTTTATATTTGAAAGTGGATTTTATAGATGAACGGCCGGTGAACAGGCCGAACCATAAAAATAGCAGGTGCGGCCGCCGCTTCGTTGTGCGGCGCACACCATTGCAGGCAGGGACGTTGCAACCGGTGGTCGCCCTGGCGGGATGGTGCCGGGCGGGGGTAATCAGCAGTCCCAGACAGCGGGTGCCATGACATCCGCAACCCATGGAGGAGAAGATGACGAGCAGGTTCTCGATGAAGCAGGGCGCAGCCGCGCTGGGCGCGCTGTTCATGATCGCCGCGGGCGCGCAGGCCGCGGATCCCTCGACGTTCCCGGCGCCGGTGGGCGACAGGAGCGTGGTGCCGGCAGGCGCGAAGCTCGAGCTGATCTTCGACGGCGGCTGCGCGCTGACCGAGGGCGTCGCGGCCGGCCACGACGGGATGATCTACTTCAGCGACATCACGTTCACCAAGTTCTGCAAGGATCCGTCGGGCAAGTTCCTGCAGGCCGGCAACATCTGGAAGTACGACCCGAAGACCGGCCAGTCCACGATCTTCCGCAGCCCCAGCGGCATGTCCAACGGCCTGAAGTTCGACCGCGACGGCAACATGATCGCCGCCCTGGGCGCGGACTACGGCGGGCGCATGCTGATCAAGACCGACATGAAGACCGGCAAGAGCTACATCCTGTCGGGGCTCTATGACGGCAAGCCCTACAACTCGCTGAACGACGTCACCATCGACGAGAAGGGCCGCATCTACTTCACCGACCCGCGCTACCTCGGCCACGAAGGCGTGTACCAGGCCGGTTTCGCCGCCTACCGCCTGGATCCGGACGGCAAGGTCACCCGTGTGGCGACCAACTGCGGCAAGTGCAACGGCATCCTGATCTCGCCGGACCAGAAGACGATGTACATCGTCAGCAACGACAACGGCTGGCTGGAATTCCAGGACCTGAAGGAAGGCGAGACCACGGTCCAGAACGCCCACCTGCTGCAGGCCTACGACGTCGACCCGGCCACGGGCAACCTCAGCAACCGCCGCGTGCTGGTCGACTATTCCAAGCAGGAAAAGCCGTGCAGCGGCCCCGACGGCATCCTGGCCGACAGCGAGGGCAACATCTGGCTCGCCTCGCGCTGCGAGCACCGGCCGGGCATCCAGGTGCTCAACCCGCAGGGCAAGGAACTCGCCTATATCTCCACCGGCAAGGAACTGCCCACCAACATCGGCTTCGGGCGCGGCGCGGATTCCAACCTCCTGTACCTGACTTCGGGCAAGAGCCTGTACAAGATCCGGGTGGGCAAGAAGGGTTACCAGCTCCCATAACAAGTAGTAAGCTTTCGCGCAGTAGCAAGTTGGCCGCAGGGACCCCGGTCTCTGCGGCTTTTTTCCTTGATCGAGGAGCCTTTCCATGAGCAGCGTGCAGCCCGTCGCCCGACCCCGGACCTCCAGGGTCCTGTCCGAGGCGCAGGTCGAGGCGTTCGGCCGCAACGGCTACCACTTCCCGGTGCGCGCGATCCCCGAGGCCGAGGCCGACGAGTACCGCGCGAAGGTCGAGGAGTTCGAGTTCGAGCACGGCCTGATCATGAAGACGCCCTACCGCAACAAGCCGCACATGGTGTTCCGCTGGGCCAACGAGCTGATCCGCCACCCCCGCATCCTCGACACCGTCGAGGACATCCTGGGGCCCGACCTGCTGGTCTGGGGTTCGAGCTTCTTCATCAAGGAGCCGAACGACCCGGCCTACGTGTCCTGGCACCAGGATTCGACCTATTGGGGCCTGTCGCATCCCGACATCGTGACCGCCTGGGTGGCGCTGTCGGTGAGCGACGTGCCCAACGGCGCCATGCGCGTCATCCCCGGCTCCCATTTGCGCGACCAGCTGCCGCACAAGGACACCTTCGCCCGCAACAACCTGCTCACCCGCGGCCAGGAGGTGGCCGTGGAGGTGAAGGATGCCGAAGCCGTGGACATGACCCTGCAGCCCGGCGAGATGTCGCTGCACCACGTGCGCATCGTGCACGGCTCCGAGCCCAACCGGGCCCATTACCGGCGCATGGGGTTCGCGATCCGCTACGTGCCCACCTACGTGCGCCAGACCGAAGGGCCGCGCGACTACGCCACGCTGGTCCGCGGCGTGGACCGCTTCCGCCATTTCGAGGCCGAGCCGGTGCCCCGGGCCGACTTCGGCGACCAGGAGCGCGCGGACCACAAGCGCATCACCGAGGAAGCCGAGAAAATCCTGTACCGGGGCACCGACCGGGCGAAGCCCTGAGGGATGAGGAGCGTGGGACGGGGGACGAGGGGAAAACCCGGAACCGGCCTGGCGCGGCGACTGCGGACCGGGACAACTCCCTCGCCCCGCGTCCCGCTTCCCTCATCCCGATGATTCTCGAAGTCGCCCTCCTCAACGTGGTCCCCGGCCGCGAACCCGAATTCGAGGACGCCTTCCGCCGGGCCCAGGCGCTCATCGCCTCGATGAAGGGCTACCAGGGCCACGACCTGCGCCGCTGCATCGAGACGGCGAACCGCTATGTCCTGCTGGTCCGCTGGGACACGCTGCAGGACCATACGGAGGGCTTCCGCGGCTCCGCGCAGTACCGGGAGTGGAAGGCGCTGCTGCACCATTTCTACGACCCGTTCCCGGTCGTGGAGCATTACGCCGCGGTGACGGGCGTGCCGTGAGGGCGGCCCGGGCCGCAAAGTCGCAAAACGAGGGGCGCTGAAGCCCCCGCAAGAAACAGGTGAGGGAGGAATATGGAGATCTTCCAGGGCATCCTGCTGCTGGTCGCCTTTCTGGTCGTGGTCGCGGCCATCGTGCGCGGCCAGAGTCCGATCATCATGCTGCTCGTGCTCGCCCTGGTCTGGGCGGCGATTGCGGGCATCAGCCTGGACAACATCCAGGCCAAGATCCTGCAGGGCGGGGGCGTGCAGTACGCGTCCGCGGTGATCATCATCGTGTTCGGCGCCTGGTTCGCGCAGGTGCTGATCCAGACCGGCATCGCCGAGAGCGTGATCCGCTCGGCGGTGGAGCTTACCGGCGACCGGCCGGTCGTCACCGCCATGACCGTCAACCTGGTCACCGCGCTGCTGTTCACCTCCATGTACGGCGTGGGCGCGGCCATCGCGATCGGCGTGATCGCGCTGCCCATCATGATGAGCCAGGGCATCCCGCCGCGCGTCGCCGCCCCGGTGTTCACCATGGGCGTGGGCGCGGGCGCCTTCGTGAACCTGGTGCAGTTCGGCACCTTCGAGAAGCTGTTCCCGGGGATCCGGTACGAGAACCCGTGGCTCACCTACTTCTTCATCGGCATGGGCGTCTACGTGCTGATCGCCTGGGCGATGATCTGGTTCAACCTGCGCCGGCTGGGCGTGCGCCATGCCGCCTCGATGGACGCCGCGGCCGCCGCGCCGCCGCCGCGCAGGCGCACGCCCTACTACACCTACCTGGTGCCGGTGTTCCCGGTCGTCATGGTGATGGTGTTCAAGTGGCAGATCATCCCGACCTTCCTGCTGTCGATCGTGCTGGCCCTGGTGCTGACGAGCGGCCAGCGCAGCTTCCAGGCTTCGCTCAACCTGTTCAACAAGACCTTCTTCGACGCCTTCCCGGACATCGCCACCATCGCCGCGCTGTGGACGATCTGCGGCATGATCATCGTCACCGGCCAGACGCCCGAGGTGCAGAAGGCGCTGCAGCCCATCTTCAACCCCATCCTGCCGCACACGACGCTGCAGGCCGCGGTCTTTTTCGCGGTGCTGGGCGGCATCGGCAGCATCTACCGCGGCCCGCTCGTGGTCGTGGGCACCGGCGCGGCGCTGCTGGCGATCATCCTGGGCAACAACGAGATCCCGGTGGCCTACCTGTACGCGTTGTGGCTGGCGCCCACCGTGATGCAGGGCAGCGTGGACCCGACCAATTCCTGGACGCTGTGGACCATCGGCTACACCAAGGTGCCGCACGGCCAGTTCCTCAGGACGGCGCTGCCCTGGGGCGTGCTGATGGTGGTGGTCATGTCCTTCATCTGCTATTCGATGTTCGGCCAGGGATGAGATGAGCAGCCGCAGCACCTACCGCATCGGCATCGACGTCGGCGGCACGTTCACCAAGGCGGTCCTGATCGACAACGCCACCTTCCAGGTGGTCGGGCGCTATTCCGTCATGACCACCCACGGCGACCCGCGCGGCGTGGCCGCGGGCGTGGTGGAGGTGTTCCGCAACGTGCTGGAGCGCTCCCGGGTCGACCCGAAGGACGTGGTCTTCCTCGCGCACAGCACCACGCAGGCGACCAACGCGCTCCTGGAAGGCGACGTGGCCGCGGTGGGCATCCTCGGCATGGCAAGCCGCGTCGAATCCGTCCTGGCGAAGGGCCAGAGCAGCGTGAAGGACATCGAGCTCGCGCCCGGCCGCTACCTCAGGCCCAACCACCGCTTCGTCACCACGGACCGGCTGGAGGAGGGCCTGGTGCGGGAGACGCTCGAGTCCCTGCGCGCGGAGGGCGCCGAGGTGGTCGTCGCCAGCAGCGCCTTCAGCGTCGATGACCAGAGCGCCGAGGAACTGGTCATCAAGGTCGCGGCCGACCTCGGCCTGCCGGTGACCGGCGGCCACGAGATCACCAAGCTCTACGGCCTGACCACGCGCACCCGCACCGCCGTCATCAACGCCAGCATCCTGCCGAAGATGATCGGCACCGCGAACATGACCGAGGAAAGCGTGCGCGAGGCCGGCATCGGCGCGCCGCTCATGATCATGCGCGGCGACGGCGGCGTGATGGACGTGCAGGAGATGCGCCGGCGCCCGGTCGTGACCATGCTCTCGGGCCCGGCGGCCAGCGTGGCCGGGGCGCTGATGTACCTGCGCGTCTCCGACGGCATCTATTTCGAGGTCGGCGGCACCAGCACCAACATCGGCGTCATCCGCAACGGCCGCCCCACGGTCAAGCATGCCCGCGTCGGCGGGCACGACACCTACGTCAACTCGCTCGACGTGCGCGTCATCGGCATCGCCGGCGGCAGCATGGTGCGCATGCGCGGCAACGACATCCACGACGTCGGTCCGCGCAGCGCCCACATCGCGGGCCTGCACTACGCGGCCTTCGCGAAGCCCGAGGACATCGTCGACCCGGGGATCGAGCTGTTCCGGCCGCGCGACGGCGACCCGGACGACTACGTCGCCATCCGCTGCGCCAACGGCGGGCGCTACGCACTGACCACCACCTGCGCCGCCAACGTGCTGGGCTACGCGAAGCCCGGCTGGCACGCGCACGGCAACGCCGAATCCGCGCGCCGCGCCTTCGCTCCGCTTGCGCAACGCGCCGGCATCAGCGTGGAGGAGGCGGCGCGCCGGGTGCTGCAGAAGGCGGCCGCGAAGGTGACCGGGGTGGTGGAGGACCTGGTGAAGGAATACGGCCTCGACCGCGACCAGTCCGTCCTGGTCGGCGAGGGCGGCGGCGCCGCCTCGCTGATCCCTTTCGTCGCGGAGGCCATGAAGCTCGACTTCAAGATCTCCCAGGATGCCGAGGTGATCTCCTCCATCGGGGTCGCGCTCGCGCTCGTGCGCGAAACCGTCGAACGCCAGATGCCCAGCCCGACGCCGGAGGACCTGCAGCGCATCAAGCGCGAGGCCTTCGACGCCGTGGTCAGGCTCGGCGCCGC
>DASZQJ010000164.1:0-5516 GCA_035549715.1 Burkholderiales bacterium | reverse complement strand
TGGCGGCGGCGCGGCGTGACTTTGCGCAGGCGATCTACAGCACGATCCTGAACCAGCTCAAGCTCAAGGCGGCGGTGGGCAAGCTCACCGAGGCCGACCTGGCCGACGTCAACGCCCTGCTGCGGGACAACAGCCGGCCGTAGCGCGGCCGCTTCCCCTTCGATGGCGTCCGCGCCGGACCTGAGGGCAGAGAAAAAGCGCCTGCGCGCGCACGTCCTCGCGCAGCGGGACGCACTCGGCGCGGACCGCCGGCGCGAGGCTTCCCGGATCATCCTGCAGCGGCTGCTCGCGGACCCCCGCTACCGGGATGCGCAGGTCGTCGCCGCCTACGCCTCCTTCGGGAGCGAGGTCGATACCAGCGGCCTGCTGGCCGATGTCCTTGCCGGCGGCCGGCGCCTGGTCCTGCCCCGCATCGACAAGTCCCATGCCCGCCTCGAACTCAGGCGCGTCGACGACCTCGGCGCCGACCTCGTGGCGGGCGTCTGGGGCATCCGCGAGCCCGCGCCCCACTGCCCGGTCGCCGACCTCGGCGACGTGGAGTTCATGCTGGTGCCCGGCGTCGCGTTCACCCGCGATGGCGACCGCCTCGGCTACGGCGGCGGCTACTACGACCGGCTGATGGCGGGATTGCGGCCGCAGGTCCCGCGCATTGCTGCGGCCTTCTCCGTCCAGGTCGTCGAGCGCCTTCCCATGGGCGAGCGGGACCGGCGCGTGAGCGCCGTCGTGACCGAATCCTGAACCGCAGTCTCGGGCCAGCGCCAACCGCAGAGGACGCTGAGGGAAAATCGCGGGAGCACGGGACTGGACATGCTCATGTGGCCGGGCCTCCGTCCATCACTCGAACCGGCATTCCGCATGTCGCCGATGGTCCTCCGCGTCCTCTGCGGGAATCGGGCGCTAAGGTTTCAGGTTGAACATTTCCATTGTCCGCGCGGTGGCCCCCCGGTGCGCGGCCGTGAAAGCACGACCGGCCTCCGACATCCGCGCGCGCAGGCCGGCATCGGCCAGCAGTTCCCTTGCCGCCTCGGCCAGCCCGGCGGCATCGCGGACCCGCCGCGCAGCCCCGGCCTCGATGGCGCCGTGCGTGGCTTCCTCGAAGTTGAAGGTATGCGGGCCGACCAGCACCGGCCGTCCCACCGCGCAGGCCTCCAGCAGGTTCTGTCCCCCCAGTGGCAGCAGGCTGCCGCCGACGAAGGCGACGTCGCACGCCGCGTAATACGCATACAGCTCGCCCATGGAGTCCCCCACCACATAGCGAACCCCGCCGTCCACGATGCCGTTATCGCTGCGCCGCCGGTGGACGAGCCCGCGGCGCGCGAGCAGCGCCGCCACTTCGTCGAAGCGCTGCGGATGCCGGGGCACGATGACGGTCAGGACCGAAGCCGGCAGCGGCGCGTCCTCGAGCGCGTCCAGGAGCAGCGCCTCCTCGCCTTCGCGGGTGCTCGCCGCCAGGAAGACCGGGCGCTGCGCGCCGAACTGCCGCTTCAACTGCTCCCCGAGCGCCAGCATGGGCGGCGGGACTTCGCGATCGAACTTGACGTTGCCGGTCACGAGGATCCGTGGCGCGCCGAGTTCCTCCAGGCGCCGGGCGTCGGCCGCCGTCTGCGCGCCGACGCCGGCCAGTTGGCGCAGCATGCCGCCCGTGAGCCGGCCGAACCGGGCATAGCCGCGCGCCGAGCGTTCCGACATCCTCGCATTGGCCAGATAGACCGGCACGCCGCGGCGGTGGGCCTGCTCGATGAGGTTCGGCCACAACTCCGTTTCCATGACCACGCCCAGCGCGGGCCGGTAATGGTCCAGGAAACGGCGCATCGCCCAGGGCCAGTCGTACGGCAGGTAGGCGCGATCGACGCTGTCGCCGAACAGCTCGAGGCCGGTCTGCCGGCCGGTGGGCGTGGCATGGGTGAGCAGGATGCGGTGATCCGGGTGGCGCCCGCGCAAGGCCTTCACCAGGGGTTCGGCCGCCCGGGTCTCGCCGACCGAGACGGCGTGGATCCAGATGCGGCGCCCCGCGGCAACGGCCGGAAACGCGCCGAATCGCTCGCCGACATGCCTCAGATACTCGGGCTGGCGCCGCGACCGCAGCACCAGGTGCAGCAGGGCCCAGGGCAGGAGCAGGTAAAGCGCCAGCGTGTAGAGTGCGCGCATCAAAGCGGGCCGGGCGCCACTTCGCGCAGCGCGTCCGCAACCTCGTCGACGGCCGGCGGCCGGCCGATGTGCCCGCGATGCGCGGTCGGCCCCGGGCCGACGGGGCAGGCGTCGACCGGATTGGAGTCACAGAAGATGCCCACCACGGGCTTCGCGAGCGCGGCGGCAAGGTGCATGAAGCCGGTGTCGACCCCGACGACGAACTGCGCGTCGGCGATGAGCGCCGCCATTTCGTCGATGGACATGCGAGGCGGCACGATACACAGGCTTCCCGCCGCGGCAAGGCGCTCGCTGCGGGCACGCTCCTCCCCGCTGCCCCACGGCAGGATGCAGGCCACGCCGGCGGCATCCAGGCGGCGGATCAGCTCGACCCAGCGCGCCTCGGGCCAGAGCTTGGCCGCGCGCGCGGTGGCGTGGAAGGCCACGCAATAGCGCCCGGAGGCGAACGCGGGCCGCGCAATGGCCGGGCGGATGCCGTAGTCGATGGCGTCGGGAACGACGTAGCCCAGGGCGCGCGCGGCGACGGACCGGTAGCGCAGGATCTTGTGGGCTGCCGGGGGAAACTCGAGCCTCACGTCGTAGAAGCGGGATGCCAGGGGCTCGCGGGCCGTGGCCGGCCCGAAGCCATATACGGGGCCGTGCGCCAGCTTCGACACCAGCGCGCTCTTGAGCAGGCCCTGGGTGTCGATGATGGCGTCGTAGGCCTGCGCCGCCAGCCGCCTCCGGAACTCGCCGAACTCGCGCCAGTGGGTCCCGGAAAAGACATTCCCGCGCCAGCGCCGCAGCGACACGGGATGGACGTGGTCCACGGCAGGGTGCATGCGCACCAGGGGCACGTACTGCTCTTCCACCACCCAGTCGATGATCACATCCGGCCGGTGGCGCCGGATGTCGGTCGCCACCGGGAGGTTGTGGACGACGTCCCCCAGCGAGGACATCTTGATGAGCAGGATTCTGGACATGCTTCCCTGGTTCGACCGGATGCGGGATTATCCCTAGAATGACGGCGTTTAGACAGACGGATCCGCGCGCGGCGCGGGAGGGCTCGCGTTGAAAGTGCTGGTCACGGGATGCGCCGGATTCATCGGCATGCACGTCGCGTTGCGGCTGCTCGCGCGCGGCGACGCCGTGGTCGGCATCGACAACCTCAATGACTACTACGACGTCGGGCTCAAGCGCGCCCGGCTCGAGCGCCTGCGGCACGAGCGCTTCCGCTTCCAGCAGCTCGACATCGCCGACGCGGGTGCCGTCGCGCAACTGCATGCACGGGAGCGGCCCGGGCGCGTCGTGCACCTGGCGGCGCAGGCGGGTGTGCGCCATTCGCTCAGGAATCCCCAGGCCTATGTCCGCGCCAACCTCGACGGCTTCCTGAACGTGCTGGAGGCCTGCCGCCACCATGGCTGCGACCACCTGCTGTTCGCCAGCAGCTCCAGCGTGTACGGGCTCAACGCCGCCATGCCTTATCGCACCGCGGACGGCGCCGACCATCCCGTGAGCCTTTACGGCGCGACCAAGAAGGCCAACGAGGTGATGGCGCATGCTTACAGCCACCTGTTCGGCATCCCCACGACCGGCCTGCGCTTTTTCACGGTCTACGGGCCCTGGGGCCGCCCCGACATGTCGCCGGCGCTTTTCACGCGCGCCATCCTGGCCGGGGAGACCATCGACGTGTTCAACCACGGGGACATGGAGCGCGACTTCACCTACATCGACGACATCGCCGAGGGCGTGCTGAGGACCCTCGACCGGCCGCCGCGGCCCGACCCGTCATTCGACCGGCAGGCCCCGGATCCGTCGCGAAGCAGCGCGCCGTATCGCCTCTACAACATCGGCAACCACACGCCGGTGCCGCTGATGGAATTCATCTCGACCCTGGAAAGGATCATCGGCAAGCCCGCCAGCAAGCGCCTGATGCCGATGGATGTGTCCGACGTGCGCGCGACCTGGGCCGACGTGGGCGAGCTGCAGGCGGACACGGGCTTCTCGCCGGCCACACCCCTCGCCACCGGATTGGAGCGGTACGTGGCGTGGTATCGCGACTACCACCGGGTCTGAACGGGAAGGAACGAGCGCCTTGACCGCAAACCCCAAAGCGATCGCACCCATCCTCGTCACCGGGGGCTGCGGGTTCATCGGCGCCAATTTCATCCACCAGTGGCTGGGGGCGGAGTCCGCGCCCATCGTAAACCTGGACAAGCTGACCTACGCCGGCAATCCGGAAAGCCTGCGTGGCGTGCAGGGCGATGCGCGCTACAAATTTGTCCATGCCGACATCGGCGACTTCGAGGCCGTGTCCGCGTGCCTGCAGCGGACCCGGCCGTGCGCCATCGTCAACTTTGCCGCCGAAAGCCACGTCGACCGCTCGATCCACGGCCCGGAGGAATTCGTGCAGACCAACGTCGTCGGCACCTTCCGCCTGCTCGAGGCGGCCCGCGCCTACTGGTCCGCGCTTGCGGGCGAAGCGAAGGAGGCGTTCCGCTTCCTCCACGTTTCCACCGACGAGGTCTATGGGTCGCTGGGCCCCGGGGAGCCGGCGTTCCTGGAGACCACCCCCTACGCGCCGAACAGCCCGTATTCGGCATCCAAGGCGGCATCGGACCACCTGGTTCGGGCCTACCACCATACGTACGGGCTGCCGGTCGTGACCACCAATTGCTCCAACAACTACGGCCCCTACCAGTTTCCCGAAAAGCTCATCCCGCTGATGATCCTCAATGCGCTGGAGGGCAAGCCGCTGCCGGTGTACGGCGACGGCCTCAACGTGCGCGACTGGCTGTACGTGGCCGATCACTGCACGGCCGTGCGGGCGGTCCTCGCCCGCGGGCGGGTGGGGGAAACCTACAACGTCGGCGGCGGCAACGAGATGGCCAACATCGACGTGGTACGCGGCCTGTGCGGCATCCTCGACGAATTGCGTCCGCGGCCGGACGGGCGGCGACACGAGACCCTGGTCACGTTCGTGAAGGACCGGCCCGGGCATGACCGCCGCTACGCGATCGACGCAGGCAAGCTGCACTCGGAGCTCGGCTGGGCGCCCGGCGAAACCTTCGGCACGGGCCTGCGCAAGACGGTGCAGTGGTACCTCGACAACCCGGACTGGATCGCGGGCGTCACCAGCGGCGACTACCGCAGGTGGATCGACAGGAATTACGACGCAAGGGGGGCTTCATGAAGGGCATCATCCTCGCGGGCGGCTCGGGCACCCGGCTGTACCCGGCCACGCAGGTCATCTCCAAGCAGCTGCTGCCGGTGTACGACAAACCGATGGTGTATTACCCGCTCGCAACCCTGATGCTCGCCGGCATTCGCGACGTGCTTCTCATTTCCACGCCGCAGGACACGCCGCGGTTCCAGCAGCTGCTCGGCGA
>DASZQJ010000163.1:0-33561 GCA_035549715.1 Burkholderiales bacterium | reverse complement strand
TGGCGGCGGCGCGGCGTGACTTTGCGCAGGCGATCTACAGCACGATCCTGAACCAGCTCAAGCTCAAGGCGGCGGTGGGCAAGCTCACCGAGGCCGACCTGGCCGACGTCAACGCCCTGCTGCGGGACAACAGCCGGCCGTGAGCGCGGACCGCATCCCTTTAGCGGCACGCCTCGCGCTCCTTGCGCTGGCGATCGTCAGCACGCTCGGGGGCTGCAAGCGCGAGGACCTGCGCAGTTTCCCGGGCGTGACGGAGGGCGAAACCGTGCGCCTGACCGCGCCGCATTCGGGCAACCTGGCGACGCTGTCCGTCAAACCGGGCGCGCGGGTCTCGGAAGGCACGCCGCTGTTTACCGTGGCGGAGCCGCAGGCCGATGCCGACGCCCGGGAAGCCGCGCAGCGGCTGGCGCAGCTGCGCAGGCAGCAACGGGCCGAGCACAAGGGGACCACGCAGGCGGAAACCCTGAAGACCGAGGTGGCGGAAGTGGAGTGGAAGCTCGCCCAGAAATCGGCGAACGCGCCTGCCGACGGCGTGGTCGTCGAGACCCTGTATTCGAAGGGCGACTGGGTCCCGGCCGGCGCCCCCGTGGTGGCGATCCTGCCCGTGGACAACATCAAGGTGCGCTTCGAGGTGCCCCTGTCCGTGGCGGCGCACCTGCAGCACGGGCGCAGCGTCAAGCTGCTCTGCCAGGGTTGCGAAGAGCCGGTCGATGCCAGCATCATCTACATTTCGCCGTTTGCCCTTGGCGACGGGGAGAAGGATCCCGAGTCGCTGCACTACATGGTCGAAGCCCGGCCGGCCTCGGGTGAGGCCGCGAAGCTCAAGCCCGGCCTGCCCGTCACCGTCGTGCTCTGAACGCGGTCCGTGGCAGGGGCCCCGAACCACGAACCGACATGACGCCCGCCCACACGCGCGCAATATCCCCGACCCTGCCGGCGCGCCGCCTGCTCCTGGCCGCCGCGCTCGCTTGCCTGGCCGCCTGCGGCAAGGCGCCGGAAAAGCCGCCTGAGCCGCGGCTGGTCAACGTCGTCCGGGTCGATCCCGGGACGGGCACCGGCGAGGTCGCCTACTCGGGCGATGTGCGCGCGCGCTACGAAACCAACCTGAGCTTTCGCGTCTCCGGCAAGATCGTCGCCCGCAACGTCGAGGTGGGGACGGTCGTGCGCGCGGGCGAAGTGCTGGCGCGCCTCGACCCGGAGGACCAGAAGCTCAATGCGCAAAGCGCGCAGTCGCAACTGGCCGCGGCCAAGTCGGAATTCGAGCAGTTGAAGGCGGACCTTGAGCGCTACACGGACCTCTACAGGAAGGAATTCATCAGCAAGGCCGAGTACGACCGCCACCTGAGCAACTTCAACGTCGCGCAGGCGCGGCTCGAGCAGGCCCGCGCCCAGCTCTCGGTCACCCAGAACCAGACCGGGTACACGACGCTGACTGCGGACCACGCCGGCGTGGTCACCGCCATCCAGGCCGAGGTCGGGCAGGTGGTCGCGGCGGGACAAACCGTGGTGAAGCTCGCGCGCACGGACGACAAGGAAGTCGTCATCAGCATCCCCGAGAACCGGCTCGCCGAGCTCAATGCCTCGAAGGACATCGGCGTGACCCTGTGGGCCAATCCCGAGGCCCGTTACCGGGGCAAGGTGCGCGAGGTGAGCCCCTCGGCCGATCCGGTGACCCGGACCTATGCCGCGAAGATCACGGTGCTCAATGCCGACGCCGCGATGAAGCTGGGCATGACGGCGAACGTGTACCTGAAGGGGGTGAGGCGCGAGGCGGCCGCCATGCTCCCGGCCACCGCGCTGTTCCAGGACAACGGCAAGGCCGCGGTCTGGGTCGTGGACCTGGCGAGCAATACCGTGAAGCTGGTCCCGGTGGAAGTCGGCGAGTACGTCGAGGACAGGGTCGCCGTCACCTCGGGCCTGAAGAAGGGTGACGTCGTGGTGCGGGCGGGGGTGCACAAGCTGTTCGAGGGCGAGAAGGTGAGGCTCGCGGAGCCGGCACAGCCCGCCCGCGAGGCGGCCAAGTGAAGGGCCCCAACGTCTCCGAGTGGGCCCTGGAGCACCAGTCACTGGTGCTTTTTTTTATGCTCGCGCTGGCTGCGGCGGGGCTGTTCTCCTATTTCAAGCTGGGCCAGGCCGAGGACCCCGACTTCACCTTCAAGGTGATGGTGGTGCGCGCCATCTGGCCGGGGGCGTCGCCCGCCCAGATGGAGGAGCAGGTCACGGAGCGCCTGGAGAAAAAGCTGCAGGAAACGCCCTACCTGGACAACCTGCGCTCGTACACCAAGACCGGCGAGGCCACCATCTTCGTCACGCTGAAGGATTCCACGCCGCCGCGCGAAGTCGCCGGCGTCTGGTACCAGGTGCGCAAGAAGACCGGCGACATTCGCCAGACGCTGCCCGCCGGGGTGCTCGGGCCCTTCTTCAACGACGAGTTCGGCGACGTGTTCGGCAACCTGTACGCGTTCACCGGGGACGGTTTCTCCTACGCCGAGCTGAAGGACTACGTGGAAGAGGTGCGCAAGGAGGTGCTGCGCGTGCCCAGCGTGGCCAAGGCCGAGATCCTCGGCGACCAGGAAGAGAAGATCTACGTCGAGATCTCGCACCGCAAGCTCGCCAACCTGGGCATCGACCCGCTGTCCATCTTCAACGTGCTGCGCGAGCAGAACGCGATGACGCCGGCAGGCTCGATCGACACCAGCGCCGACCGCATGTCGATCCGCATCTCGGGCAGCTTCGACTCCGTCGAGAGCATCCGGGAAATCGGCATCCAGGCCAATGGCCGGCTGTTCCGCCTCGGCGACATCGCCCACGTCTACCGCGGCTATGTCGACCCGCCGGTGGCCAAGGTGCGTTACCTGGGACAGGAGGCGGTCGTGCTCGCGGTCTCGATGGCCAGGGGCGGCGACATCCTGCAGCTGGGCAAGGACCTGGACGCGGAGTTTTCCCGCGTCCGGCGCGACCTGCCGGTGGGCATCGAGGTGCACCAGTATTCCAACCAGCCCCAGGTGGTCTCGCGCTCGGTCGACGAGTTCATGAAGACCCTGCTGGAGGCCGTGGTGATCGTGCTGGCGGTGAGCTTTTTCAGCCTGGGCTTCCGCACCGGTCTGGTGGTGGCGCTGTCGATCCCGCTGGTGCTGGCGGTCACCTTCCTGATGATGAAGCTCTACGGCATCGACCTGCAGCGCATCTCGCTGGGGGCGCTCATCATTGCGCTCGGGCTGCTGGTGGACGACGCCATCATCTCGGTGGAGATGATGGCGACCAAGATGGAGCAGGGGCTCGACCGCGTGAAGGCGGCGAGCTTCGCCTACACCTCGACGGCCTTCCCGATGCTGACGGGCACGCTCATCACCGCCGCCGGGTTCATGCCGGTGGGCTTCGCCAAGTCATCGGCGGGCGAGTACACCTTTTCCATTTTCGCGGTGGTGACCATCGCGCTGCTCGTGTCGTGGGTCGTGGCCGTGCTGTTCACGCCCTACCTGGGCTACAAGCTGCTGCCCGACTTCAAGCCCCATCCCGACCACGGCCATGACGTCTACCAGAAGCCGTTCTACAGGCGTTTCCGCCGGCTGGTGGCCTGGTGCGTCACCTGGCGCAAAACGGTGATCCTGCTGACGGTGGGGGTGTTCGCGCTGGCGATGTTCGGCTTCCAGTTCGTCCAGCAGCAGTTCTTCCCCTCGTCCAACCGGCCGGAGCTGATCGTCGACCTGTGGCTGCCGCAGGGCGCCTCGTTCCAGGCAACCGAGGCCCAGGTCAAGCGCTTCGAGGCCAGGCTCAAGGGCGACGCGGACATCGTCAATTACGTGGCCTACGTGGGCAACGGAAGCCCGCGCTTTTACCTGCCACTGGACCAGCAGCTTTCGCACGCGAACTTCGCCCAGTTCGTGATCGTGGCCAGGGACAACAAGGCGCGCGAGGTGCTGTACGACCGGTTCAACGCCATCCTGGAGAACGAGTTCTCCATGCTGCGGGGGCGGGTGAACCGGCTCGAGAACGGCCCTCCGGTGGGCTACCCGGTGCAGTTCCGCGTGGTCGGGAACGACATTCCGGCGGTGCGCAGGATCGCCCTCGAGGTGGCCGAGATCATGCGCGCCAACAAGAACACCCAGAACGTCCACCTCGACTGGAACGAGCAGGTGAAGAACATCCGCCTGGAGATCGACCAGAACAAGGCGCGCCTGATCGGCGTGAGCTCCCAAGGGCTGTCGCTGGTGATGAACTCGATCCTGACCGGCTACAGCATCACCCAGTACCGGGAGAAGGACGAACTGATCGAGGTGCTGGCGCGGGCCGAGGCGCCGGAGCGGGCCGATCCCGGGCGCATCGGCGAGATCAACGTACCCACGCAATCGGGCAAGTGGATCCCGCTCGCGCAGATCGCCCGGATCGACTACGGCTTCGAGGAAGGCATCGTCTGGCGCCGCAACCGCCAGCACACCGTGACCGTGCGCGGCGACATCCGTGGCGACGTCCAGGCCCCGGTGGTGTCCAAGCAGATCGACCCGCAACTCGACACCCTGCGCGCGAAGCTGCCGCAGCATTTCCGCATCGAGATGGGCGGTGCGATCGAGGAAAGCGCCAAGGGCGAGAACTCGATCATCGAGGTCATGCCCATGATGCTGGTGGCCGTGCTCACCCTGCTCATGATCCAGCTGCAGAGTTTCCAGAAGACCATCATGGTACTGCTCACCTCGCCGCTGGGGCTGATCGGGGTGGCCTTCATCCTGCTCACCTGGAACGTACCCTTCGGCTTCGTGGCCAACCTCGGCGTGATTGCGCTGTTCGGCATGATCATGCGCAACTCGGTCATCCTGGTGGACCAGATCGAGCAGGACATCCGTGCCGGGCATTCGCAATGGGAGGCGATCATCGAGGCCACCGTGCGCCGCTTCCGGCCCATCGTGCTCACCGCGCTGGCGGCGGTGCTCGCCATGATCCCGCTGTCGCGCTCGAATTTCTGGGGGCCGATGGCGGTGGCGATCATGGGCGGCCTGATATCCGCGACGGTGCTGACGCTGCTCTTCGTCCCCGCCCTGTACGCGGCCTGGTTCCGCGTCCGCAAGCCGTGAGGTCCCCCGGCACGGTGGCGAGTTGCTGAAGTCGCACCGGCTCCCCCCCGCGGGGACGTTCGAGCGCAAGGCGTCCTTCGCGCAGGCACCGGACGGCCGCTCGGCGCTGGACCGCCTGCTCGCCGCCGACCTGGAGGCGGGCCGCGGCCTGTCGGGCTTCCGCCTGCTGGCGGTGGGCATGGAAGCCTTCCTCATGCGCGTGGCGCTGGCCGAATCGGCGCGGCGCACGCTCGACCTGCAGTACTACATCTACCGCGAGGACGACACCGGGGCCTACCTCTCCCAGGCGCTGCTCAAGGCGGCCGACCGCGGCGTGCACGTGCGCCTGCTGGTCGACGACCTCAACCTGATGCGGCGCGAGGACGACGTCACGGCGCTGGACGCGCATCCGCACATCGAGGTGCGGATCTTCAATCCCTTCGCCAGCCGCCGCGAAGGCCGCTGGGGCCGGCTGCTCAGCTTCCTCGCCGATCCGGCGCGCCTGAACCGGCGCATGCACAACAAGAGCTTCATCGCCGACAACCTGTGTTCCGTCGTCGGCGGGCGCAACATCGGCGACGAGTATTTCGACGCGAGCCGGGATTTCGGCTTCGGCGACCTCGACGTGCTCGCCGTGGGGCCCGTCACTCGCGAAATCTCCGCCAGCTTCGACCTGTACTGGAACAGCGATTTCGCCTATCCGCTGGCGGTGCTGCGCAAGCGCGCCGGGATGCGGCAGGCCGCGGCGCGGCTTTGGATGGAGCGCGTGCGCGGGCGGCTGGGCCGCCATTTCGTCCGCATGGGAAAATCCGACTATGCCACGCGCGTGCTCGAGACCGACCTCGCCGCGCAGCTCACGGCGCGGCACCTTCTTCTCGAGTGGGCGCAGTCGCGCGTGCTCGTCGACCCGCCGGAGAAGATCGTCGAGCCGCCGGGTCCTGCGCAAGCGCTACCCTACGGCCAGCTCCTCGCATTGGCCGAGCAGGCCCGGCGCGAGGTCATCCTCGTTTCGCCGTATTTCGTGCCGGGGGCGGCGGGCATCGAAGCCCTGCAGCGGCTGCGCGACCGGGGCGTGCGGGTGAGGATCCTGACCAACTCGCTTGCCTCCACCGACGTGGCCGCGGTCCACGCGGGCTACCGGCGCTACCGCCCGGCGATGCTCGCCATGGGCATCGAGCTCTGCGAGCTCAAACCCATCGTACCCGCCGGGCGCCGGATGCGCCGCCGCGTCATGTTCGGCTCGGCGCGGGCCAGCCTGCATGCCAAGACCTTCGTGTTCGACCGTGAGCGGGTGGTCGTGGGCTCGATGAACCTCGACCCGAGGTCCGTCTACCTCAACACGGAGATGGGGCTGCTCATCGAGAGCCCGAAGCTGGCGGGCGACATCGCGGAGTCCTTCGACGAGCTGGTCGAGCCGGACTACAGCTACCGGCTGGCGCGCGAGGCGGCCACGGGCGCCGTGCGCTGGCATGCGGTAGAGCAGGGCGCGGACATCGAGCATTTCAGCGATCCGGGCGTGAGCATCTGGCGGCGCCTGGCGGTCATAATTCTGGGCTGGTTGCCGATCGAACGGCAGCTTTGACGGTCAATGCAGGCAGGCGGGTACGATACGGGCAGGAGGACGCGGCAGATGAAACGGGCGGCATGGCGGCGGGCGTTGCAATCCGTCATATTCCTGGCGATCGCCGGGGTTTGCGCAACGGGACCGGCCGGTGCGGAGCAGGCGTGCGGCATCGCCAGCGCCCACCCGCTCGCCACCCAGGCCGGCTGCGAAGTGCTCCGGTCCGGGGGCAACGCGTTCGACGCTGCCGTCGCCGTCGCCTCGACGCTGGCGGTCGTGGAGCCCTTCGCCTCGGGAATGGGCGGGGGTGGATTCCTGCTGCTGCATCGTGCCTCCGATGGGCGTGAGGTGTTCGTCGACGCGCGGGAAACGGCACCAGGCCGGGCATTGCCCGCGTTTTTCCTGGATGAAGCCGGCAAACCGAAGGAACGCCTGTCGCTCGATGGTGCCACGGCCGCGGGCATCCCGGGCACGCCGGCGGCGCTGGACTGGATCGCCACGAACTATGGCCGCGAACCGCTCGCCCGCTCCCTGCAGGCGGCGGTGCGCCTGGCGGAAGAAGGGTTTGCCGCCGACGCCCGCTATGTCGCGGCGACCCGGGGTCGCGCCACGCAGTTGCAGTCGGATCCCAATGCCGCGAGGATTTTCCTGGACCGGGGCCAGCCGGTCGCCGAAGGTTTCCTGGTGCGCCAGCCCCAGCTGGGGGCGACGCTGCGCGCGCTGGGCAGGGAGGGACGCAAGGGCTTCTACGAAGGCGGCATCGCACAGATGATGGTGAGCGCGGTGCAGTCCGCGGGTGGGCTGTGGGATGCGGCCGACCTCAGGGACTACCGGGTGGTGGAGCGCGAGCCGCTTCGCTTCACCTATCGCGATGCCACCGTGACCACGGCACCGCTGCCGTCCTCGGGCGGCCTGGTCATGGCGCAGGCCCTGTACATGCTCGAGCCCTTGTCGCTGGGCACCATGGGCGCGCCGGACCGCGCCCATTACGTCGTCGAGGCCATGCGCCGCGGCTACCAGGATCGCCTGCGCTACATGGGCGATCCCGCATTCGTGAAGGTGCCGGCACGGCTCGCGTCGCGCGCTTACGCCCTGCAGCGGGGCGAGAGCATCCGTCCGGACCGGGCGACGCCGAGCGCCGAACTCGGCGCCGCCACGGACAGGGAAAGCGAGGAAACGACCCACTTCTCGATCATCGACGGGGAGGGCAACCGGGTCGCCGCGACGCTGTCGGTGAACGGTCCGTTCGGCGCCGCCTTCGTGGCCGGCGACAGCGGGGTGCTGCTGAACAACCACATGGATGACTTCTCCCTCGCCCCGGGGGCGGCCAACCTGTATGGCTTGCAGGGCACCGAGGCGAACGCCGTGGCGCCGGGCAAGCGGCCCCTGTCGTCCATGTCACCCACCTTCGTGGAGGACGACCGCGGGGTGCTGGTGCTGGGCACGCCGGGGGGCTCGCGCATCATCTCCATGGTGCTGCTCGCCATCGTCGATTACATTGATCAACCGGAACCGGACCTCGCGCGTTTGGTGGGGGCGCCCCGCTACCACCACCAGTTCCTCCCGGACCGGATCCAGATCGAGCCCGCGGGTTTCGACGAGGCCTGGGTGGCCGCGCTGGCGGCCAGGGGCCATGTGGTGGAGGCGGGCAAGCGGCGTTGGGGCAACATGCAGGCCGTCCGGGTCGACAAGAAGACCGGGCGCATCAGCGCGGCGAGCGACCCGCGCGGCAAGGCGGGCGTGCTGTTCTGAGGGCCGCCCGGAACATGGAGGAGCACATGACGCAGAGAAGACAATTCCTCAAGGCCACCGCCGGCGCTGCTGCACTGCTCGGCGGCCTGCGCCACATTCCCTGGGCCGGCGCGGCCGGATTGCCGCCCAGGCCGGCGCTGCCCGGGGGCGCAATGGGCAGCGAAGTGCTGGAAGCCCTGCCGGGCAAGCTTCCCCTGATCAAGAAGTCCTTCCGGCCGCCGAACTTCGAGACGCCGGTGCGCCTGCTCGGACCGGACTTCACCCCCAACGATGCCTTCTTCGTGCGCTATCACCTCGCCGCAATCCCGGAGGTTGCGCTGGCCGGCTGGAAGCTCGACATCGGCGGTGAGGCGGTGGAAAGGCCGCTGCAGCTCGACATGGCGCAACTCAAGCGCGACTTCGAGACCGTCGAGCTTGCCGCGGTATGCATGTGCTCGGGCAACCGTCGTGGCTTTTCCGAGCCCCACGTGGCCGGCGTGCAATGGGGCCATGGCGCGATTGGCAACGCGAAATGGCGCGGCGTGCGCCTGCGCGACCTTCTGAACAAGGCGGGGCTGAAGAAGGAAGCCGTCGAGATCGTGTTCGACGGGGCCGACGGCGCGGTGCTCGACAAGACGCCGGATTTCGTCAAGAGCCTGCCCGCATGGAAGGCGATGGACGAGAACACGCTGGTGGCCTTCCAGATGAACGGCGAGGACCTGCCGCGCTGGAACGGCTTTCCCGCGCGCCTGGTGGTGCCCGGCTGGACGGCCACCTACTGGATGAAGCACCTGACTTCGGTGAGCGCGGTCACGCAGCCCTACCGGGGTTTCTGGATGAACCCCGCCTACCGCATTCCCAAGGGCAAATTCCCGGTCGTCGACCGCTTCGTGTCGCAGGAAACGGAGTCCAACACCCCGATCACCGAGATGGTGGTGAATTCTCTCATCACCGTCCCCGCGCCCGAAGGCCGGTTCAAGGCGGGGGAGGCCATCGACATCTCCGGTGTCGCCTGGGACGGCGGCTATGGCATCTCCGGCGTCGAAGTGTCGGAAGACGGCGGACACAGCTGGCGCGATGCCGCGCTGGGCGCGGACCTGGGGCGCTACGCCTGGCGCCGGTGGAGCCACCGGCTCGGGCCCGCGGCGGCGGGAAGGTACACGATCCTCGTCCGGGCTTTCAATCGCGCGGGCGCGACGCAACCCGTCGAGCTCATCTTCAACCCCGCCGGCTACCACAACAACGTCGTGCAGCGCCTCGACGTGGAGGTGTCCTGAGCATGAGAATCCTGTCCTGCATTGCCCTGCTGGCGATTGCGGCGCCCGCACTGGCGGACGAAGCGGCCGTGCACCTGAAGGATGGCCCCGGCCGCCAACTGGTGGAGGCGAACTGCGTGATGTGCCACAGCCTCGACTACATCCCGATGAACTCCGTGTTCCTCGACCGCAAGGGCTGGGAGGCCTCGGTGAACAAGATGATCAAGGTGATGGGAGCGCCTGTGGCGGACGGCGACGTCAGGGCGATCGTCGACTACCTGGCAGCGCAGTACGGCAGGTAACGCCACCTGCTGCCGGGGTTACAATAGACTGCATGAAGACGACATTCCTGGAGTTCGAGCAGCCCATCGCGGAGCTGGAAGGCAAGATCGAGGAGTTGCGCTACGTGCAGGACGACTCGGCCGTCGACATTTCCGAGGAGATCTCGCGCCTGCAGAAAAAGAGCGACACCCTCACCAAGGAAATTTACGCCAAGCTGTCCGCGTGGCAGATCTCGCAGGTGGCGCGCCATCCGCAACGCCCCTACGTGCTCGATTACATCCAGGGGATCTGCACCGACTTCGAGGAACTGCATGGTGACCGGACGTTCGCCGAGGACCCGTCCATCGTCGGCGGGCTGGCGCGCTTCGGCAGCCAGACGGTCATGGTGATCGGCCACCAGAAGGGACGCGACACCAAGGACAAGCTGTTCCGCAACTTCGGCATGCCCAAGCCCGAGGGTTACCGCAAGGCGCTGCGCCTGATGCGGCTCGCGGAGAAATTCGGCATCCCGGTGCTCACCTTCGTGGACACGCCTGGCGCATACCCGGGCGTGGGCGCGGAGGAGCGCGGGCAGTCGGAGGCGATCGGCAAGAACCTGTACGAAATGTCGCAGCTGCAGGTGCCGATCGTCGTGACCATCATCGGCGAGGGCGGCTCCGGCGGGGCGCTTGCCATCGCGGTCGGCGACGTGACCCTCATGCTCCAGTACTCCATCTACTCCGTGATCTCGCCGGAAGGCTGCGCATCCATCCTCTGGAAGAGCGCCGACAAGGCGCCGGATGCCGCCGAGATCCTGGGCATCACCGCGAGCCGGCTGAAGACCCTGGGCCTGGTGGACAAGGTGGTCGCCGAACCGCTGGGCGGGGCGCACCGCGATCCCGACGCCATGATCCAGTCGCTGCGCAAGGCGCTGCAGGAGGCGCTCTCGGAAACGCAGAAGGCGCCGGTGCAGGCGCTGCTCGAGAAGCGCTTCCATCGCCTCATGGCCTACGGCAAGTTCAAGGAGTCGGCGGTCCGGTGATCGGCGCGCCGCGGCCCGAGGCAATGGATACCCCGCGCGAGCGGGGTATTTTGTTTTCGCGGCGGACGCGATGAGCGACCGCATCCTGTCGGAAGTCGCCGCGGCGCTCGATGTGCATGGGCTGCGCGGCCGGCATTTGTGCATCGGCCTGAGCGGCGGCGTCGACTCGATCGTGCTGATGGACACCCTGGATCGCCTGCGCGCCGAATACCAGCTCGAGCTTTCGGCGCTGCACGTGAACCATGGCATCAGCGTGCACGCGGGCGAATGGCAGGAGTTCTGCGCGGCCCGCTGCAAGGCACGCGGCATCCCGCTCGATGTGCGGGTGGTCACGGTCGTCGACGATGGCAGCGGCATCGAGGCATGTGCGCGGGCGCTGCGGCACCGGGCCTATGCGCAGATGCCGGCGGCCCACTGCGTCGTGCTCGCCCATCACCTGGACGACCAGGCCGAGACCTTCCTGCTGCAGTTGCTGCGGGGGGCGGGACCGAAGGGGCTGGCCGCCATGCCCGCCTGGCGGCCAGCCGGCAGCGGCACGGCGGCAATGCTGCGGCCGATGCTGGGCATCCGCCGCGACGAGATCGAGGCCCATGCGCGGGGGCGGGGACTGGCATGGGTCACCGACGAGAGCAACGCCGAGGCGAGGTACGACCGCAATTTCCTGCGCAACGAGCTGCTGCCCCTGCTGCAGGCGCGGTTCCCCGGCTATCGTGAGACGCTGTCGAGGGCCGCGCGCAACATGGCCGACCACCTGCAGCTCGCGGAGGAACTGGCGGCCATCGACGCCTCGGATCTCCCCGTGTCGGCGCAAAGGCTGCGTGCGCTTTCCGATGCGCGCGCGCTCAACCTGCTAAGGCACATGTTCGCGCAACACGGCCTGCCCATGCCGCCGCGCTCGCAGCTCGAGGAAGGCCTGCGCCAGTGCCGCGGGGCCCGGCCCGATGCACAGGTCCGGGTGGACTTCGGCACGCACGCGCTGCGCTGCTATCGGGGCGCGGTCGAACTCGTCGAGAGCGACGCCGCCCCGCCCAGCTGGCAGGCGTCCTGGGATGGCCGGCACGTGCTGCAATTGCCTGCCAGCCTGGGCCGCCTGCGCCCGCGGCCGGCGGTGGGCTCGGGCATTGCGGCACGCCACTTCCGCGAGCAGCCTGCGCTGGTGCGGGGACGCAGCGGCGGCGAGTCGATGCGACCGCTTCCCGCGGGACCGAGCCGCACGCTGAAGAACCTCATGCAGGAGAACGCGGTCCCGCCCTGGGAGCGCGCGCGCATGCCGCTGGTGTTCTTCGGCGACCGTCTCGCCTGGGTGCCGGGCATCGGGGTTGCCGCCGAGTTTCGCGCGGGCGCTGCCGAGGCGGGCATCGAGCCCGAGTGGGACCGTAGCGCTACTTCGCCGGAACCAGGACCGCGCTGATTCCCAGCTTGCGCAGCTTCGCCAGGGCCTGCTCGGCTTGCGCCCTGTCCTTGAATGGGCCCAGTTGAACGCGGGTCTCCACCCGGGCGTCGATGCCGGCCTTGGCGAGCTTCTTCTGCATCGCCTGCGCGTTCGAGGCGCTGGTGAACATGCCGGCCTGGACGAGGTAGCCCGCCCCGGAGGCCGGGGCCTCGACCGCGCGGGGGCGGGCGGGCGCCGGGGCCGGCGGGCGATCCGGGGCGTTGACGACGACCGGGGGCGGCGGCACGTCGGTGGCGGGCGCGCCACTTGGCAGGGCAGGGGAGGCGGTGTCCGGCGGGACCTGCGGGGGGGTGATCAGCGCCTGTGCGGGTTCGTGGGGGGCGGCAGGGGCGGCGGCGCGCTCGCGCAAGCGCTCGACCACGATGAGGGACAGCAGCGCGAGGGCGATCAGCACGACGGCGATGACCAGTTTGCCGCGGACCCGCGGCGTGGACGAGGCGCCTGGCGGCGGTGGCACCGGCGTGGACAAGTCGTTCTCCCTTCTGAACTTTTTTGGCGTCCGGCGGCATCCTATCACCGATCCCCGGAGGGTTTGCCGGGGCGCCGGGCGCGGGCAGCGCCCGGCGGTGGCGTTTCCTTCGCCGTATGCTCATGCTATCCTTATGAATTGTCGTAAAAAACCAAACCCAACGGAGAGTCTTTAGATGGCTGTGCAGCGTACCCTTTCGATCATCAAACCCGACGCCGTGGCCAAGAACGTCATCGGCCAGATCTACTCGCGCTTCGAAGGCAGCGGGCTGAAGGTCATCGCCGCGCGCATGCTGCACCTGTCGCGTGCCGAAGCCGAAGGTTTTTATGCGGTGCATAGGGCCCGACCGTTTTTCAACGATCTCGTCAACTTCATGATCTCCGGTCCGGTGATGGTGCAGGTGCTCGAAGGCGAGAACGCGATTGCCAGGAACCGCGACCTGATGGGCGCCACCGATCCGAAGAAGGCCGCGAAGGGCACCATCCGCGCCGACTTCGCGGACAGCATCGATGCCAACGCGGTGCACGGCTCGGATGCCCCGGAGACGGCTGCGGTCGAGATCGCCTACTTCTTCCCGTCGCTGAACATCTATTCGCGCTGATGTCTGTCAACCTGCTCGATTTCGACGCGCAAGGGCTCGCCGGGGTCTTCGAGGAGATCGGCGAGAAGCCGTTTCGCGCGCGGCAGGTGATGAAGTGGATCCACCGGTTCGGCCAGGCGGATTTCGCCGGGATGAGCGACCTGTCCAAGGGCCTGCGCGAGAAGCTCTGCGCCACCGCGGAGGTCCGCGCCCCCGAAGTCATGTCGGACGCCACGGCGGCCGACGGCACCCGCAAGTGGCTGCTTTCGGTGGGCGCTGCCAACGGCATCGAGACGGTCTTCATCCCGGAGGCGAGCCGCGGCACCCTGTGCGTGTCCTCGCAGGTCGGATGCGCGCTCGAGTGCGCCTTCTGCTCAACGGGTCGGCAGGGGTTCAATCGCAACCTGACGGTGGGCGAGATCATCGGCCAGCTCTGGTGGGCGAACCGGGCGCTGGGCGCGACGCCTCGTGGTGAGCGCGTGATCAGCAACGTCGTGATGATGGGCATGGGTGAGCCGCTGGCCAATTTCGACAATGTGGTGGCCGCGATGCGCATCATGCTCGACGACAACGCCTACGGCCTGTCGCGCCGGCGCGTGACGCTGTCGACCTCCGGCCTGGTGCCGGCGATGGACCGGCTCGCGGCACAGTTGCCGGTGGCGCTGGCCGTGTCGCTGCACGCGCCGGATGACGCGCTGCGCGACCGCCTCGTGCCGATCAACCGCAAGTACCCCCTCAAGGAGCTCATGGCGGCGTGCAAGCGCTACATCGCAGTTGCCCCGCGCGATTTCGTGACCTTCGAGTATGTGATGCTGGATGGGGTCAACGACAGCGACGAGCATGCCCGCGAGCTGGTGGCCCTCGTGAAGGGCGTGAGCTGCAAGTTCAACCTGATTCCCTTCAATCCGTTCCCCGACGCGGGATTCGCACGTTCGCCCGCCGCGCGCATCGCCGCGTTCCGTGACATCCTGATGCAGGCCGGCCTGGTCACCACGACGCGCAAGACGCGCGGCGACGACATCGACGGCGCCTGCGGGCAGCTCGCAGGCCAGGTGCAGGACAAGACCCGCCGCAAGCAGCGGCGCGCTCTGGAGGCTACCGCATGATTCGACTCTGCCTGTTGCTCGCGCTTGCCGCACTCGCCGGTTGCGCGCCGCACCCCCCCAGGGAAGACCCGCTCAATCCGAAGGTCGACGTGACCAGCCGGGCCAGGATCCATACCGAACTCGGCACGGCCTACCTCGGCAACAACCAGATCTCGGTTGCCCTCGAAGAGTACCGGGAGGCGCTCGCCGCCGATCCGGGCTATGCCCCTGCGTACAACCAGATGGGGCTGGCGTACATGGCGCTCAACGACGATGCCCAGGCGCAGCAGGCCTTCGAGCGTTCGCTCAAGCTCGACCCGCACGATTCCTCGGCGAACAACAACTACGGCATGTTCCTGTGCCAGAGGAAGCGCGACAAGGAAGCCTTCAAGTATTTCATGACTGCGCTCAAGAACCCGCTTTACACGACGCCGGAGAACGCCTATACGAACGCCGGCATCTGCGCGCAGCTGCAGGGCGACGATGCCAGGGCCGAGGAATGGCTGCGCAAGGCGCTCGCGCTGCAGCCGAACCAGCCGCAGGCCTTGTACTACCTCGCCGAGACCTCCTTCCGGCGCGGCGAACTGCAGGCGGCCCGCACCCTGCTGACCCGCCACATGCGCAACGTCGGCCAGCCGTCCGCAGACGCACTCTGGCTGGGTGCCCGCATCGAGAACCGGATGGGCGACCGCACCGCGCTGGCGAGCTACGGCGCGCAGCTCAACAACCGCTTTCCGAACGCCGCGCAGACCAAGGCGTTCAACGAGGGCAAGTTCAAGTGAGCAACGAGGCGCCGAAGCCGGGCGAGGGCGGGCCGGGCGCGACGCTCCTGGCCGAGCGCCGGCGCCAGAACCTGAGCCTGGGCGACGTTTCGCGCCAGCTCAAGCTCTCGGTCCGCCAGGTCGAGGCGCTGGAGCGGGACGACTTCGCCGGCTTCCAGGGCCCGGTGTTCATCCACGGTTTCCTGCGCAATTACGCCAAGTTGCTCGGCCTCGATCCCCAGCCGCTGATCCGGGCCGCGGACGACCTGCTCAAACCGGAACCGGCAGCGGTCGAGGCCGAGAAGCAACCGACGATTCCGGAACCGATAGCCGGGCGTGTGGAAAAATCGCGCTGGCCGGTGTTCGCCGGCCTCGCCGCGGTCGTCGTCGTGGCCGGGCTGCTGGTGCTCAACGCGCGTGGCCCGGCACCGCAGAAGCCCGGGCCCGCCGCGGAGCCGGCGCCGCAGGTGGCGACCGCGCAGGGCGCGGTGGAGAAGCGGCAGGCCGGCGCCTCGAAGCGGGCGGCCGAAAAACCCATGGACGAAAAGCGCGCCGCCGACCGGCATCCCGAGCAAAAGCCGACACCCGAAAAGACGGCCGACACGCCTGCCGAGTCGACCGTGGAGGCAGCGCCGAACGCGCTGGGCCAGGCGGTCGCCACGGAATCCGCCGCCGACCCGGACGCGCCGCGCATGGTGGTGCGGATGATCTTCGACCAGGATTCCTGGGTCGAGATCAAGGATCGCAACGGCAACACGGTCTTCGGGCAGCTCAATGCCGCCGGCACCAGCCGCCGCGCCAGCGGCGAGCCGCCGCTGACCATCGTGGTCGGCAACGCAGCCGGCGTGCGCTTGTTCCAGGGCGACAAGAGCATCGACCTCGGGCCGCATACCCGCGTGGACGTCGCCCGCCTCACCCTCGAGTAACCCGCATGGCAGTGGAAACCATCGTCCGCCGACCGACCCGCCAGGCGCGCATCGCCGGCATTGCCGTCGGCGGAGGTGCCCCGGTGGTGGTGCAGTCCATGACCAATACCGACACCGCGGACGTCGAGGCCACCGCGCTGCAGGTTCGCCAGCTGGCCGACGCCGGCTCCGAGCTCGTGCGCATCACGGTGAACAGCGCGGAGGCGGCCGATGCCGTGCCGCGCATCCGCGAACGCCTCGAGCGCGACGGCTGCCGGGTACCCCTGATCGGCGATTTCCATTTCAACGGCCACAAGCTGCTTACCCAGTATCCGGATTGCGCGCAGGCGCTCGACAAGTACCGCATCAACCCGGGCAACGTGGGCCGCGGCGCGCGCCGCGACGAGCAGTTCGCGGCGATGATCGAGACCGCGTGCCGCTACGGCAAGCCGGTGCGCATCGGCGTGAACTGGGGCAGCCTCGACCAGGAGCTGCTGGCGCGGATCATGGACGAGAATGCGCGCCGCCCGGCGCCAAAGGATGCTTCCGCCGTCATGCACGAGGCGCTGATCGCCTCGGCACTGGAAAGCGCCGCGCGCGCCGAGGAGATCGGATTGCCCGGTGACCGCATCCTGCTCTCCTGCAAGGTGAGCGGGGTGCAGGACCTGATCGCCGTCTACCGGGAGCTGTCCGCGCGCTGCGACTACCCGCTGCACCTGGGCCTCACCGAAGCCGGCATGGGTTCGAAGGGCATCGTCGCCTCCACGGCGGCGCTTGCGGTGCTGCTGCAGCAGGGCATTGGTGACACCATTCGCGTCTCCCTCACCCCCGACCCCGGCGGCGACCGTGCCCGCGAGGTGGTGGTGGCGCAGGAAATCCTGCAGACGATGGGCCTGCGCTCGTTCACGCCGATGGTCACGGCCTGTCCCGGCTGCGGCCGAACCACCAGCACCGTGTTCCAGGAGCTCGCCGACAAGATCCAGGGCTACCTGCGGCGCCAGATGCCGACATGGCGAAGCCGCTATCCCGGGGTGGAAGACATGCGCGTGGCGGTGATGGGCTGCGTCGTGAACGGCCCGGGGGAGAGCAAGCACGCCAACATCGGCATCAGCCTGCCGGGCTCGGGCGAGATCCCGGTTGCGCCGGTGTTCGTGGACGGCGTGAAGACGGTGACGCTCAAGGGCGAGCGCATCGCCGAGGACTTTCAGCGCCTGGTGGACGACTACGTGGCGAGCCATTATGGCGGCGAGCCGCGGCGTGCCGACGCCCGCGAATCGATGCGGGAGCCCGGCTAGCCCGCGACGGAAGACGACATGACCCAGACCATCCAGGCCGTTCGCGGGATGAACGACATCCTGCCGGACGAGTCCCCGCTGTGGGAATTCTTCGAAGGCGCCGTGCGCGGCTGGCTCGCCCAGTACGGCTACCGCAACATCCGCATGCCCATCCTCGAGAAGACCGAACTGTTCGTGCGCTCGATCGGGGAGGTTACCGATATCGTCGAGAAGGAGATGTACACCTTCGTCGACCAGCTGAACGGCGAAAGCCTCACGCTGCGGCCCGAAGGCACGGCCTCGTGCGTGCGCGCGGCGATCCAGCACAACCTGATCTATGCCGGGCCGCAGCGCGTGTTCTACGCCGGGCCGATGTTCCGCCACGAGCGCCCGCAGAAGGGGCGCTACCGGCAATTCCACCAGGTGGGGGTCGAGGCCCTGGGTTTCTCCGGACCCGACATCGACGCCGAGCACATGGTGATGGGGGCCCGGCTGTGGAAGCTCCTCGGCCTGGAAGGCATCCGGCTCGAGATCAATACCCTGGGCAACGCGGCCTCCCGGGCGCGCTACCGCTCCCGCCTCATCGGCTACCTCGAAAGCCATGCGGATGCGCTGGACGAGGACGCCCGGCGGCGCCTGCATTCGAACCCTCTGCGTGTGCTCGACAGCAAGAATCCGCTGATGCAGCCCCTGATCGAGGCAGCCCCCAGGCTTTCGGGGGACCTGGACGATGCGTCGCAGGCCAATTTCGAGCAGTTGCAGAAGCTGCTGCGCGCGGCAGGGATGGATTTCGTCATCAATCCGCGGCTGGTGCGCGGCCTCGACTATTACAATGACGTGGTGTACGAATGGACCACGACGCGTCTCGGGGCCCAGGGCACCGTGTGCGCGGGCGGGCGCTACGACGGCCTGATCGAGCAGATCGGCGGCAAGCCGGCACCGGCCTGCGGCTTCGCAATGGGCGTGGAGCGCCTGCTGGCGTTGCTTGCGGAAGCCGCGCCCGCGGATGTCGCTCCCGCGCCGGACGCCTATCTCGTCCACAGCGGCGAGCAGGCGGGTGCATACGCCTGGACGGTCGCCGAGCATTTGCGAGACCAGGGCCTGTCGGTCGTCCTGCATTGCGGCGGCGGCAGTTTCAAGTCGCAGATGAAGCGCGCGGATGCCAGCGGGGCGCGCTTCGCCGTCATCGTCGGCGACGACGAGGCGGCCCGGGCGGTGGTTTCGCTCAAGCCGCTGCGGGAACTGAAGGAGCAGGTGCAGGTCAGTCCGGAAGCGGCGGCCCGCGCCATCAAGGGGGCGCCCGCGCCGTCGCGGGTCGTTACATAACGTCGGAACACCGGGGAACCATGGCATTCGATCTGGAAGAACAGGAACAGATAGACGCGCTCAAGCAGTTCTGGAAGCAATACGGCGGCTTCATCGTGGCGCTCGTCATCGCCTCGCTCGCCACCGTGGGAGGCGTGCAGGGCTGGAAATACTACAAGCGTGCCAAGGCCGAGGACGCCTCGGCCCTGTTCATGAAGCTGGAGGAGGCCAACCGCAAGAACGACGTGGGCGAAGTGCGCAAGCTGGGCGGCGAGATCGTCGGCAAGTACGGCTCCACCCCCTACGGTCCCATGGCGGCGCTCGTCACGGCGAAGACGAATTACGATGCCGGGGACGCGGTGGCGGCGGCAAAACAGCTGCAGTGGGCCATCGACCACGCCGACGACGAGGAGACCGCCGCGCTGGCCAGCCTCAGGCTCGCCGCCATCCGGCTGGACGAGAAAAAGTACGACGAGGCGCTCAAGCTCCTGGAGGCCAAGCACGGCGGCGCGCTGGTTCCGTTGTACGCCGACCTGCGGGGCGACATCCTGGTGGCCCAGGGCAAGCTCGCCGAAGCGCGGACGGCCTACAAGGCCGCGCTGGACAAGAGTGCCGCAGGCGGCAATTACCGCAGTGTCATCCAGATCAAGCTGGATGCCCTGGGACCCGGCAAGTGACGGGAACGACCTGGCGGCCCTGGCGGGCCGCGGCCGTGATCGTCCTGCTCGGGTGGCTCGCGGGCTGCGGCAGCAAGGGCCCGAAGCCGGCGGAACTGGTGCAGTTCAAGCCGACGGCGCAATTGCGCGTGGACTGGCACGCCAGCGTTGGTGATTCGGGACGCTACATTTTCACGCCTGCGGTACGAGACGGCGCCGTCTACGCGGCCGCGAGCACTGGAGAGCTGGTGCGTCTGGATGCGAAGACCGGCAAGGTCGCCTGGCGCGTGAACACCAAAATGCCGCTTTCCGGGGGCGTGGGAGCCGGCGAGAACCTGGTGCTGGTCGGTTCCTCGAAGGGCGTGGTGCTCGCCTACGACCAGGGGGGCAAGCCGCTCTGGCAGTCGACCGTGTCGAGCGAGGTGCTGAGTTCGCCGCAGGCCTCGGGCGAATTCGTCGTCGTGCGCAGCGGCGACAGCCGAATCTTCGGGCTCGATGCCCGCGACGGCTCACGGCGCTGGGAATACCAGACCGCCACCCCGCCGCTCACGCTGCGCGCCAATCCCGGCGTCGGCATCGTCGACACCTTCGTGATCGCCGGCATGCCCGCCGGAAAGCTGATCGTGCTCAACCTCGCCAACGGCGGCCTGGTCTGGGAGACCGTGGTCGCGGCGCCCAAGGGCGACAACGAACTGGAGCGCATCACCGACATTGCGGGCCAGCCCCTGATCGAGAAGAACCGCGTATGCGCCGTCACCTACCAGGGGCGAGCCGCCTGCTACGAGACCGAGAAGGGCAGCCAGGTATGGGCGCGTCCCGCCTCCAGCGCCGGCCGGCTCGCAGTCGACGACCTGAGCGTCTACATTTCCGAGGAAGTCGGCGCGGTGGTGGCGCTGGACAAGAATTCGGGTGCCAGCGTATGGAAGCAGGACAGGCTCGGCTACCGCAACCTGAGCTCGCCCGTGGTGCTGGGCAACTACATCGTCGTGGGTGATTTCGAGGGCCAGGTGCATTTCCTCAAATTCGAGGACGGCGACTTTGCCGCGCGCATGCCCACCGATGGCAGCGCCATTTCCGCCACGCCGCGCGCGATGGACGACAAGGTCCTGATCCAGACGCGCAAGGGCGGCCTGTACGCGATGTCCCTGCGCCAGGACGCCGGCAAGTAGCCGCGGCACCGGCGTCCCATGAAACCCACCCTCGTGCTGGTCGGGCGCCCGAACGTCGGCAAGTCGACGCTGTTCAACCGCCTGACGCGGTCGCGTGCCGCCCTGGTCGCCGACATTCCCGGCCTCACGCGCGACCGCCACTACGGCCACGGCGCGCAGGGCAGCAAATCCTTCCTCGTCGTCGATACCGGCGGCTTCGAGCCGGTGGCCAAGTCCGGCATCTACAAGGAGATGGCGCGCCAGACGCTCCAGGCGGTCGACGAGGCCGACGCCATCCTGATGATCGTCGACGCGCGCCAGGGCCTCACGCCCCAGGACCGTCAGGTGGCGGACGAACTGCGCAAGACCGGCCGCAAGCTGTGGCTGGTGGCCAACAAGGCGGAGGGCCTCGCGCCCGAGACGGCCGCGGCGGAGTTCCATGAACTCGGCCTGGGGCATCCGCTCGCGATCTCCGCGGCGCACGGCGAGGGCATCCACGACCTCGTCGACCTCGTGCTCGAGGCGTTTCCGGAGGATGCGCAGGCGGACGAGGAGCCATCGAAGCACCCGAAGATTGCGGTGATCGGCCGGCCCAACGTCGGCAAGTCCACGCTGGTCAACGCATGGCTTGGCGAGGAGCGCGTGATCGCCTTCGACCAGCCGGGCACGACCCGTGACAGCATTTACGTGGATTTCGAGCGCAATGGCCGTCCCTACACCCTGATCGACACGGCGGGCGTGCGCCGTCGCGGCAAGGTCGATGACGTGGCGGAGAAATTCTCCGTCGTGAAAACGCTGCAGGCCGTCGAGGACGCCCATGTCGTGGTGCTCGTGCTCGACGCGACGCAGGACATCTCGGACCAGGATGCCCACCTCGCAGGCTTCATCCTGGAAGCGGGTCGCGCGCTGGTGGTGGCGATCAACAAGTGGGAGGCCGCGGACGAGGAAACCCGGGAGCGCGCCAAGCGCGATTACGCGCGCAAGCTCAACTTCCTCGAGTTCGCTCCCCTGCACCAGATCTCCGCCAAGTCGGGCGCGGGCCTGCCGGCGCTGCTGCGCTCTGTCGACGACGCCTACGCCTCGGCCATGGCGAAGCTCTCGACGCCCAAGCTGACGCGTGCCCTGTACGCCGCAGTGGAAAAGCAGTCGCCGCCCCGGGGTGGCATGTCGCGTCCCAAACTGCGCTACGCGCATCAGGGCGGAATGAACCCGCCGTTGATCATGATCCACGGCACCGGGCTCAACCACATTCCGGACAGCTACCGGCGTTATCTCGAGCGCAGCTTCATGAGCGCATTCCAGTTGCGCGGAACACCGGTAAAGGTATTCTTCAAGCAGGGACGAAATCCATATGCCAACCGCAAGAAATCCTGAAGAAACAATGGGATTCCGCGGGATGGTATTGGGCCCTGAAATCCGTTACAGTGAATCCGGGTCAAAAACTAGAACAAGGAGCAGCCATGAGCGCGAAAGGGCAATTGTTACAAGACCCGTTTTTGAATGCGTTACGCAAGGAGCACGTGCCGGTGTCGATCTACCTCGTGAACGGGATCAAGCTGCAGGGGCAGATCGAGTCGTTCGACCAGTACGTCGTGCTCCTGAAGAACACGGTGACGCAGATGGTCTACAAGCACGCGATTTCAACCGTGGTCCCTGCGCGCCCGGTGAGCCTGTCCTTGGATCACGGGTCCGAAGACTGAGTGAACGGTCCGGCCCTGCCGCCAGGACCGGGTTCACGAATCGCATGCCGGCCCGGGACGCCGGAACGGGCTTGCTTTGCGCCTTCCCGCCCCGATCTTCCCTGAATGCTTGAACGCCCGCGCGGCGGCGACCGCGCCCTCCTCGTGAACCTCGATTTCGGTGACCTCGAATTCTCCGAAGCCGTCGAGGAGTTCCGGCGCCTGGCCGACAGCGCCGGCGTCGAGACCGTGGCCACGGTCAAAGGCAGGCGCCAGCGTCCCGACCCGGCCTATTTTGCGGGCAAGGGCAAGGTCGAGGAGATTGCCGCGCTGATCGAGGAGAGTTCGGCCTCCGTGGTGATGTTCAATCATGAGCTGTCCCCCGCCCAGCAGCGCAATCTGGAGCAGCGCCTCGAGCGGCGGGTGATCGACCGCACCAGCCTGATCCTGGACATCTTTGCGCAGCGTGCGCGCAGCCACGAGGGCAAACTCCAGGTCGAACTCGCCCAGCTCGAACACCTCGCGACCCGACTGGTGCGGGGCTGGACCCACCTGGAGCGCCAGAAGGGCGGCATCGGCCTGCGTGGTCCGGGCGAGACACAGCTCGAAACCGACCGCCGCCTGCTCGGAAAACGCGTGAAGGTGCTCAAGGACAAACTTGCCGCCGTGCATCGCCAGCGCCAGACCCAGCGCCGGGCGCGCACGCGCCGGCAGACGTTCTCCGTCTCGCTGGTCGGCTATACCAACGCCGGCAAATCGACGCTGTTCAACCGACTCGCGCATGGCGAGGCCTACGCGGCAGACCAGCTGTTTGCCACCCTGGACACCACGTCCCGGCGCATCAATGCGGGCGGCAGGGGGGAAGTCGTGGTGTCCGATACGGTTGGGTTCATTCGTGCCCTGCCGCACACCCTGGTCGCGGCCTTCAGCGCCACCCTGGAGGAAACGGTGCACGCGGACCTGCTGCTGCACGTCGTGGATGCGGCGAGCCCGGTGCGCGACGACCAGGTCGCCGAAGTCAACCGTGTATTGCGCGAGATCGGCGCGGATTCAATCCCGCAGATCATGGTGTACAACAAGATCGACCTCGCCGGCCTGCAAGCGGGGGTCGATCATGACCAGTATGGTAGAATCGCGGCCGTTCGCGTGAGCGCAATCACCGGCGCGGGCGTGGATGAACTGCGCGCCCGGCTGGGCGCCATGCATGAGAGCCGGCACGGCAATGCGGGCCTCGTCGCAGCCTGATGCAAATTCTCTTCCGGCCCGCCCGAACGGAAACATCACAACGATGGCATTGAACGATCCCAACTGGGGCAAGCGGGGCAACGACGGCCCGCCCGACCTCGACGAACTCTGGCGCCGGTTCAACCAGCGCCTGAGCGCCATGTTCGGTGGCAAGGGCGGCGGCTCGCCGCCGCCTGTCGGCGTCCGCCAGCTGGGCGGAATCGGCTGGCTGGTCGGCTTGATGCTCCTGGTCTGGCTCGCGAGCGGGTTCTACATCGTCGACGCCCCCCAGCGCGGCGTGGTCCTGCGCTTCGGCAAGTACGTGGAGACCACCGAGCCTGGACCGCGCTGGCACTGGCCCTGGCCAGTCGAGTCCGCCGAGGTGGTCAACGTCTCAGGCAACCGCTCGGTGGAAATCGGCTACCGCAACAACGTCAAGAGCAAGGTGCTCAAGGAATCGCTGATGATCACGGATGACGAGAACATCATCGACATCCAGTTCGCCGTGCAATACGTGCTCAAGGATCCCGAGGACTACCTGTTCAACAATCGCGATTCCGACGCCACCGTCATGCAGGCGGCCGAGTCGGCGATCCGCGAGGTGGTGGGCAAAAGCAAGATGGACTTCCTGCTCTATGAGGGAAAGGCCCAGGTCACGGAGAACGTGCGCAAGCTCATGCAGGACATCCTCGACCGCTACAAGACCGGCATCACGATCAGCCGCGTGACGATGCAGGACTCGCAGGCGCCCGAGCAGGTGCAGGCGGCGTTCGACGACGCGGTGAAGGCCGGGCAGGACCGCGAACGCCAGAAGAACGAGGCGCAGGCGTATGCCAACGACGTGGTCCCCAAGGCGCGCGGCACCGCGGCGCGACTCCTGCAGGAAGCCGAAGGCTACCGGCAAAGCGTGATTGCAAACGCCGAGGGCGAGGCGTCGCGTTTTCGCCAGATCGTGGCCGAGTACAGCAAGGCGCCGGGGGTGACCCGCGACCGCCTCTACCTGGACGCGATACAGCAGATCCTGAACAACTCCAGCAAGATCGTGGTTGACCAGAAGGCAGGCGGGAACCTGCTTTACCTGCCGCTCGACAAGCTGCTGCAGAGCGCCGGCGGCGACGCGGTGATGAAACCGGCACAGGAGGCGGTGGCGCCGGTGCCGGCGCCCAGCGAAGCCGCACCGCGTTCACGTGATCTGTTCCGCAGCCGCGACAGGGAGGCGCGATGAAGGCAAACCTCGGTGCCGTCCTGGTCGGCGCCATCGCCCTCGTCGTGGTTGCGGCCATGAGCCTGTTCACCGTGGACCAGCGCCAGAACGCCATGGTGTTCCGGCTGGGCGAGATCGTCAGCGTCAAGACCAGCCCCGGCCTGTACTGGAAGCTTCCGCTGGTGGACAACGTGCGTTATTTCGACGTGCGCATCCTCACGCTGGATTCCGACGAACCGGAACGCTTCATCACATCGGAGAAGAAGCCGGTGCTGGTGGATTCGTTCGTGAAATGGCGCATTGTCGACGTCAAGCAGTACTACAACAGTGTCAGGGGCGACGAGTCGCTGGCGCGGATCCGCCTGATGCAGACCGTGAACGACAATTTGCGGGCCGAGTTCGGCAAGCGCACCGTCCACGACGTGGTTTCGGGCGAACGCGACCGCATCATGGAGCTGATGCGGGAGAAGGCGGACCAGGATGGCAGGACCATCGGCGTGCAGGTCCTCGACGTGCGTTTGAAGCGGGTGGATTTCACGACGGAAGTGAGCGATTCGGTGTACAGGCGCATGGAGGCCGAGCGCAAGCGGGTGGCCAACGAGCAGCGCTCCCTGGGCTTCGCGGAGGCCGAGAAGATCCGCGCCGATGCCGAGAAGCAGCGCTCGGTCATCGTTGCCGAGGCCTACCGGGACGCCCAGCGCCTCAAGGGCGACGGGGATGCGAAGGCCTCGGCGATCTACGCCCGGGCATTCCAGCAGAATCCGGAGTTCTATGCCTTTTATCGCAGCCTGGAGGCGTATCGCCAGAGTTTCAAGAACAAGGGCGACTTGTTGATCCTGGAACCGAGTTCCGACTTCTTCAAGTACCTGAGGAGCCCTTCCGGGCGGAGCCGGTAGCGGCGCGGGCGTTCCGGGGCGCGGGCGCGCGGGCGCGGCGGGGACAGGATGGAAGGACATACCGGCACCGTGCTCATGGCAGTGGCCCTGGCGCTCATTTTCGAAGGGCTGCTGCCGTTCCTCATGCCACTGGTCTGGCGCGACACCTTCCGGCGCATCACGGAAATGTCGGAGGGCCAGATCCGGTTCCTGGGCCTGTCGCTGATGATCATCGGGCTGCTGCTGCTTTTCCTGACGAATTAGCCCAACATAGACCCTTGGCCGTACCGGCCTGGAATGACGCCGGTGAGTGCCGGTCCGCCAATCATGCAGAAGTGGCTCCTGCCCGAATACATCGATGACATCCTGCCCGCGGAAGCGGGGCGGGTGGAACGCCTGCGCCGGCGCCTCCTGGACCTGTTCGCGGCCTGGGGCTACGAGCTCGTGGTGCCGCCGATGCTGGAGTACCTGGATTCGCTTCTCACGGGGACCGGCCACGACCTCGACCTGAAGACCTTCAAGCTGGTCGACCAGCTCTCCGGGCGCCTGCTGGGGCTCCGCGCCGACATCACGCCCCAGGCTGCGCGCATCGATGCGCACCTGCTGAACCGCCAGGGCGTGACGCGCTTGTGCTACGCGGGCACGGTGCTTCACACCCAACCCTCCGGCCTGATGCGCACGCGCGAGCCGCTGCAGATCGGGGCCGAGATCTACGGCCACGCCGGCCCGGAAAGCGACGTCGAGATCCAGGCCCTGATGCTGGCCTCGCTCAGGGCCGCGGGTGTCGCGGGCGTGCACCTCGACCTCGGCCACGTCGCAGTGTTCCGGTCGCTGATCACGCGCGCCGGCCTGGATGCTGCGCGCGAAAGCGAGCTCTTCCAGGTGTTGCAGGCAAAGGACGTCGCGGCGCTGAGGGAGTTGTCCTCGGGCCTGGATGCCAGGACCCGCGAGGCGCTGCTGCTGCTGCCGGAGCTGTATGGCGGTCCCGAGGTGCTGGAAACGGCGCGCCGGCGCCTGCCGCCCTATCCGGAACTGTCTGCCTGCCTCGACCTGCTTCAGCACATCGGCCGCCAGCTCAACGGCGACGCGGGGGAGCTCTGCTACGACCTCGCGGAACTGCGCGGCTACCACTACCACAGCGGCATCGTGTTCGCGGCCTATGCCGGGGGACGGCCGGAAGCGATCGTGCGCGGCGGGCGCTACGACGAGGTGGGCCGGGCCTTCGGCCGGGCGCGTCCGGCGACCGGGTTCACGATGGACCTGCGCGAGTTGGCTGCCATGGGAAATGGCGTGGTGAAGGCGCGCCGGGTGCTGGCGCCCTACCTGCCGGCGGACAAGGCGTTGCAGGCCGAGATTGCGCGCCTGCGTGCCGACGGCGCGGTCGTGATCGTCGATCTCCCGGGGCACGAGGTGAGCCGTGCGGAACTCGCCTGCGACACGCTGCTGGTGCAGCGCAATGGCGCCTGGACGCAGGAATGAAGGGGTATGGGAATCGAATGCAAGGGCAACTGACACGGGAAGCGCAATGGCAAGCAACGTCGTAGTGATCGGCACGCAGTGGGGGGACGAGGGCAAGGGCAAGGTGGTCGACTGGCTGACCGACCATGCCCAGGGCGTGGTGCGCTTCCAGGGCGGGCACAATGCCGGCCACACGCTGGTCATCGGAGGACGCAAGCAGATCCTGCGGCTCATCCCGTCCGGCATCCTGCGTGCCGGCGTGCGCTGCTACATCGGCAATGGCGTCGTGCTGTCGCCTTCCGCCCTGCTGCAGGAGATCGGCGAACTGGAGGCGGCAGGCGTGGACGTGCGTTCCCGGCTGCGCATCAGCGAAGCCTGCCCGCTCATCCTCGGCTACCACGTCGCGATCGACCAGGCGCGCGAGGCCGCCAGGGGCGAGGGCAGGATCGGCACCACGGGGCGGGGCATCGGCCCGGCCTACGAAGACAAGGTGGCGCGCCGCGCGATCCGTCTACAGGACCTGTTCTTCCCGGACCGGTTCGAGGCGAAGCTGCGCGAAGTGCTGGATCTGCACAACTTCGTGCTCACACGGTATCTCAAGGCCGCGGCTGTCGATCCGGTACAGGTGCGCGACGAGACGCTCGCGCTTGCCGACCAGCTCAAACCGATGATTGCGGACGTTCCCCGCGCGCTCTACGAAGCGAACAAGTCGGGCAATAACCTGCTGTTCGAGGGCGCTCAGGGCACGCTGCTCGACATCGACCATGGCACCTATCCCTTCGTGACCTCGAGCAATTGCGTGGCCGGCGCGGCCGCTGCGGGCAGCGGCGTGGGGCCGCAAATGCTGCATTACGTGCTCGGCATCACCAAGGCCTACACCACGCGCGTGGGCTCCGGCCCGTTCCCGACCGAACTCAACGACGACACCGGCGAGCAGCTTCGCACGCGAGGGCGCGAGTTCGGTTCCGTCACCGGCCGGCCGCGGAGGTGCGGATGGTTTGACGCCGCGGCGCTCAAGCGCTCCGTGCAGATCAACGGCGTCTCTGGCCTGTGCATCACCAAGCTCGACGTGCTCGATGGCGTGGAGGATTTGCAGGTGGGGGTGGGCTATCGGGTCGACGGCGAGACGATCGACATCCTGCCCGCGGGCGCGGACGCCATCGAGAACTGCGAACCGATTTACGAGGAGATTCGCGGCTGGACCGAGAGCACCGTCGGCATCAAGCGTTTCGAGGACCTGCCCAAGGCCGCGCAACATTACCTCAAGCGGCTCGAGGCGGTGTGCGGCGTGCCGGTGGACATGATTTCGACCGGGCCGGACCGCGACGAAACCATCGTCCTGCGGCATCCGTTCAAGCGTTAGGCTGCCGCGGGCCGGCACAATTCGCAACCCGGGGACGATCAGGGACTCGGGGGGGATTCAGGCTGGTGCCGAGAAGAGGACTCGAACCTCCACAGTGTTGCCACCGCCAGGACCTGAACCTGGTGCGTCTACCAATTCCGCCATCTCGGCACGAGAGGGCGCAAAATTTAATGGGAAAGCGCTGCTTTGTCAATGAAAGCGGCGCCCTCCCGGACTCCTATTCCATATGAAGACAACCCGATCCAGAAACGCTTCAACCCGCGGCAAATCCGCCGCCGCGCCCGCACGCCGCGGCGGCGGCGTACGGGCGCGGGATCCTTACCTCGAACGCGAGCAATCACGTTACGAGAATCCGCTGCCGAGCCGGGAATACATCCTCGAGCTGCTGCTCGAGCAGGGCGTGCCCGTCTCGGCCGCCCAGCTCTCCGAGAGGCTGGCCATCAAGCCGGAGGAGCAGGAGGCCTTCGACCGGCGCCTTGCCGCCATGGAGCGTGACGGCCAGGTCATGCGCAACCGCAAGAACGCCATCTGCGTGGTCGAGAAGCTCGACCTCGTGAAGGGCAGGGTCCAGGGCCATCCCGACGGCTTCGGCTTCCTGATCCGAGACGATGGCGGCGACGACCTCTACCTCAATGCCGGCGAGATGGCCAAGGTCCTGCATGGCGACCGCGTGGTCGCCAGCGAGGGGGGCGTCAACGCCCGTGGCCGTCGCGAGGGCCACATCGTCGAGGTGCTCGAGCGAGCCAACAGCAAGGTCGTCGGCCGCTACCTCAGCGAGCATGGCATCGGACTGGTGGCGCCGGAAGACCGCCGCATCAGCCAGGACATCCTGATCCCTGCGGGGGCGGAGGGCCGCGCGCGACCCGGCCAGGTGGTCGTGGCCGAGATCATCGAGCAGCCCCAGCGTCACGGCAAGCCGGTGGGGCGCATCGTCGAGATCCTGGGCAACTATGCCGATCCCGGCATGGAGATCGAGATCGCACTGCGCAAGCACGACCTGCCGCACGAGTTTCCCGGGGACGTTGAGACGCTCGCCGCAAAGCTGCCCTCCGGTGTCACCGACAAGGATCTCCAGGGGCGCAAGGACCTGCGCGGGTTGCCGCTGGTGACGATCGACGGGGAGACGGCGAAGGATTTCGACGACGCCGTGTACTGCGAGCGCCGGGGCAAGGGCTACAAGCTCTGGGTGGCGATCGCGGATGTCAGCCATTACGTCCGGCCCGGGGATGCGCTCGACCAGGAGGCGCGCCTGCGCGGAAACTCCGTGTATTTCCCGCGCCGCGTGATCCCGATGCTGCCGGAAGTGCTGTCCAACGGCCTGTGCTCGCTGAACCCGAAGGTCGACCGCCTCTGCATGGCCTGCGAGATGGACATCTCCCCCCGGGGGGAGATCGCGAGCTACAAGTTCTACCCGGCGGTCATGCATTCCCGCGCCCGACTCACCTACACGCGGGTGGCCCAGGCGTTGGCTGGCCCGCAGGCCGCGGACGCCGAGGTGCAGGGGGTGCTCCCGCACCTGCAGGCGCTGAACGAGCTGTTCCAGGCGCTGGTCAAGGCACGCTGGCAGCGAGGGGCGATCGACTTCGAGACGGTCGAGACGCAGATGTTCTTCGACGAGCAGGGGAAGATCGAGCGCATCGTCCCGACCCAGCGCAACGACGCGCATCGCATCATCGAGGAATGCATGCTGGCCGCCAACGTGTGCGCCTCCGATTTCCTGGCACAGAACGGGCATGCGGCGCTGTACCGCATCCACGAGGGGCCCACGCCCGAGAAGCTCGCCGCCCTGCGGGAGTTCCTGCGCGAGTTCGGCTTGCAGCTCACGGGAGGCGACGCTCCCCAGGCGAAGGACTATGCGCGGCTGCTGGAGAAGGTCAAGGTGCGTCCCGATGTGCAACTGCTGCAGACGGTGATGCTGCGCTCCCTGCGGCAGGCGGTCTACAGCCCCGACAACGTCGGCCATTTCGGGCTTGCCTATGACGCATACACGCATTTCACCTCCCCGATCCGGCGCTATCCGGACCTGGTGATCCACCGTTCGATCCGGGCGGTGCTGGAGGGCAAGCGCTACGATCCGGGCGACTGGAACGGGCTGGGCGCGCGCTGCTCGGAGACCGAGCGCCGCGCCGACGAAGCCACGCGTGACGTGGAAGCGTGGCTGAAGTCGTACTACATGCGCGACCGGATCAACGAGCGCTTCAGCGGGACGGTGAGCGGAGTCGCCAGCTTCGGGGTGTTCGTCGCGCTCGACCAGGTGTACGTGGAGGGACTGGTGCACATCTCCGAGCTGGGCCTGGATTATTTCCACTATGACGCCGCCAAGCACCAGCTGCTGGGCGAACGCACGGGCAGGCGATTCCGACTGGGCGATCGCATCTCGGTGCGGCTGGTGCGCGTCGACATCGAGACCGCGAAGATCGACTTCGTCCTGGACGAGGGCAAGGGCAAGGGATCGTGAGCGGGCGCCGCATGGTCTACGGGCTGCACGCGGTGGGGGCGGCCATCAAGCGCAATGCCGAGGGCGTGGCCGAGGTGTTCGTCGACGCCGGCCGCCAGGATCCGCGCATCCGAAAGCTCCTGGACGCCGCGCAATCAGCCGGCGTGCGGATCCAGAGCGCGGACGCCAGGCGCCTCGACGGCCTCGCGCCGGGCAGCCGGCACCAGGGCGTGGTCGCCTTCGTGCAAAGCCAGGTCCCGGCGAGTTCGCTCGAGGAAGTCCTGGACGACGTGTCCGGGCCGCCCCTGCTCCTGGTGCTGGATGGGGTCCAGGATCCCCACAACCTGGGCGCCTGCCTGCGGGTGGCGGACGGGATGGGGGTCCACGCCGTGGTGGCGCCCAAGGACCGGGCGGTGGGCCTGAGCCCGACGGTCCATAAAGTTGCCTCGGGCGCTGCCGAAAGCGTGCCCTTCGTCATGGTCACCAACCTGGCGCGCACGCTGCGGGGCTTGAAAGATCAGGGGATTTGGGTCGTTGGCACGGCGGAAGCGGGCCCCACCAGCCTGTTCGATGCCCGCCTGGAGGGGCCGCTGGCGCTGGTGTTGGGAGCCGAAGGCGAGGGCCTGCGGCGCCTGACGCAGGAAACCTGCGACGAACTGATCTCCATCCCCATGCTGGGCACGGTCGAAAGCCTGAACGTCTCGGTGGCTGCCGGCATTTGCCTGTACGAGGCCCGGCGCCAGCGCCGAGCCGCCTCTTAAGCCCTTGAGAACCCGCAAAATTGCTTGAGGCTGCGACAGGGCCGCTGCTATAATTTCCCGTTAGCCGCAGCCCATTTCGAACCGATTCCCGGTCCGAAATCGAGGCCACGGCAAATTCGCACGCCTGCCACGTATGGGTGCCTGCTGGAGCTTTCAGCGGGCCCGGCAGGCGGAGGCTCAACCCTTACAGGAGAAGTCCATGTCGGTCACGATGCGTCAAATGCTGGAAGCGGGCGTGCATTTCGGTCACCAGACCCGCTACTGGAACCCCAAGATGGCGCCGTACATCTTCGGCCATCGCAACAAGATCCACATCATCAACCTCGAGAAGACCCTGGTCATGTACCAGGAGGCGGTGAAGTTCGTGAAGCAGCTGTCGTCGAACAAGGGCAACATCCTGTTCGTCGGCACCAAGCGCCAGGCCCGCGAGATCATCCGCGAGGAGGCGCAGCGCGCGGGCACCCCCTACGTCGATTACCGCTGGCTCGGCGGCATGCTGACGAACTTCAAGACCGTCAAGCAGTCCATCAAGCGCCTGCGCGACATGGAGCAGATGGTCCAGGACGGCTCCATCGAGAAGCTTTCCAAGAAGGAGCAGCTGAATTTCCAGCGCGAGATGGTCAAGCTGGACCGCAGCCTGGGCGGGATCAAGGAGATGAACGGCCTGCCGGACGCCCTGTTCGTGATCGACGTGGGCTACCAGAAGGGCGCGATCACCGAGGCCAGCAAGCTCGGCATCCCGGTGGTGGGCGTGGTGGACACCAACCACTCGCCCGACGGCGTGGACTACGTGATCCCCGGCAATGATGACGCGAGCCGGGCGGTGCGCCTGTACGCACGGGGCATCGCGGACGCGATCCTGGAGGGGCGCAGCCAGGTCGTGAAGGAGATCGTCAGCGACGAATTCGTCGAAGTCGACAGCACCGAGGAACAGGCGACAGCCTGAGCGGGGCGGGCGGCGAAAAAAAGGGGCGCAGGCCCCTTTTTTTTAATCCGGCTTTTCGGGCCGGGCACTCGAAAAACACCATCCACGGCCGTGTGAGCCGTGCGACAGAAACCAGGAGCGGCAAGGAAATGGCGGAAATCACCGCAGGCATGGTCAAGGAACTGCGCGAGCGCACCGGGCTCGGCATGATGGAATGCAAGAAGGCGCTGGAGGAAGCCGGCGGCGACATGAAGAAGGCCGAGGACCTGCTGCGCATCAAGAGCGGCGCCAAGGCGAGCAAGGTGGCGGGGCGCGTGGCCGCGGAAGGCGCAATCGGCGCCTTCGTGTCCGCGGACCGCAAGCTGGGAGCGCTGGTCGAGGTCAACTGCGAGACCGACTTCGTGGCCAAGGACGCGAATTTCACCGGGCTGGTGAAATCGATCGCCGAGCTCGCGGCGACCAGGGGCATCACCGACGTGGCAGCCCTGGGCCAGACCACCCTCGCCTCGGGGCAAACCGTCGAGGCGGCCCGCCAGGCGCTGGTGATGAAGCTGGGCGAGAACATGAGCGTGCGCCGCGTCGCGGTGCACAAGGCCAAGGGTGCCCTCGCGCATTACCTGCACGGCTCGCGCATCGGCGTGATGCTGGACATCGAGGGGGGCGACGAGATCCTGGGCAAGGACCTGGCCATGCACATTGCCGCCTCCAAGCCGATTTCCGTCTCGAAGGACCAGGTCGCCCCCGAGCTGATCTCCCGCGAGCGCGACATCGCCAGGGCGCGGGCGCTCGAGTCCGGCAAGCCCGCCAACCTGATCGACAAGATCGCCGACGGCAGCGTGCAGAAGTACCTGTCGGAAGTGACCCTGCTCGGGCAACCGTTCGTCAAGGACGACAAGGTGACCGTGGAGAAGCTGCTGGGGTCCAGGGGCGCCAGGGTGCACGCCTTCACCCTATTCGTGGTCGGCGAGGGCATCGAGAAGAAGTCCACCGACTTCGCCGCGGAAGTCGCGGCCCAGGTGGGGCAGGCCCGCTGAGACCGCCGCCGCCGATGAAGCCTGCGTACAAGCGCATCCTGCTCAAGCTCTCGGGCGAGGCCCTCA
>DASZQJ010000162.1:0-2152 GCA_035549715.1 Burkholderiales bacterium | reverse complement strand
CCCACTTGCGCGCCAACTTGATGGCCGTTTCGTTCGCTTCGGCGCCGCTGTTCAGCAGAGCGATCTGGCTGGCGTCGCAAAGATGGGTCAGGAACTTCGCCAGCTCGATGGCAGGACGAGAGTGGAAGGCCGGGCTCGGGTTGATGAGCAGGCTCGATTGGTCTGCCAATGCAGCGAGCAGCTCAGGCGCAGCGTGTCCCAGCGCGTTCGTGGCCCAACCCTGCACCATGTCCAAGTAGCGGCGCCCGGCTTCATCCCACACGTAGGAGCCGTTTCCTCTGTTCAGGACGAACGGTGGACGATCTACGACGGGCATGAACGGAGCAGCAACGGGGGCCGGTGATCCGATGCCGGACCGTTCGCCGTATGAGAGCTGGTCCCTGGAGTGAAGCTGTGGGTTGGTCATCGTGGGTTCCTTCGGGGCTGAGGGGCGGCCGCTGAAACACCAACGAAAAAACCGCCCAGGTTCGGGGCGGCTGCTGGAGGCTCGTAGCTGACTTCTCGGATTCTACGACGCCCAGTAGCCGCACCGGCGAGCTCGCGCTCGCGCAGCGGCCGCCAAACGACGGGCGGCGCGCCGGGCTTTCGGATCTGGCTGCACGCTCGCGGTCGATGCCATCAGGCGGGCCTGCGCTCGATCACGGCCTGGGCCAGGGTGCCGCTGTCAACGTGCTCCAGTTCCCCGCCGACGGGCACGCCCCGCGCGATGCGGGTGACTTTCATGCCCCGGGTGGCGAGGAGCTCGCCCACGTAGTGGGCGGTGGCCTCGCCCTCGACGGTGAAATTCGTCGCGAGGATGGTTTCCCTGACCTCGCCGTCGAGCGCCCGCTTCACCAGCCGGTCGAGGTGGATGTCCTTGGGACCGATGCCGTCCAGGGGCGAGAGCCGGCCCATCAGGACGAAGTAGTGGCCACTGTAGGCCTGGGCCTGTTCCATCATCAGCAGGTCAGCGGGGGTTTCCACCACGCACAGCAGGGAGGCGTCGCGGCGCGGCGAGCTGCACAGCTCGCACACGGCGTCCTCGGTGAAGTTGTTGCAGCGCTCGCAGTGCCGCACGCGCGCCAGCGCTTCCCCGAGGGCTTTCTCCAGGCGCGCGGCACCGGCATGGTCCCGCTGCAGCAGGTGGAAAGCCATGCGCTGCGCCGACTTCGGGCCCACGCCCGGCAGGCAGCGCAGGGATTCGATCAGCTCTTCGAGGCTGGAAGGGGTCTTCATAACGGCAGTGACGGGTAACAGGTGACGAGTGACAAGCAAGAAGCGAGGGGCGCAAGCCGCTTTCCCTGGTCACCGGTCACTGTTTTTCTAGAACGGAAGCTTCATGCCCGGGGGCAGGTTGAAGCCGGAGGTGAGCGAACCCATCTTTTCCTGGGTCGCGGTTTCCACGCGGCGCACGGCATCGTTCACCGCGGCGGCCACCAGGTCCTCCAGCATGTCCTTGTCGTCGCCCAGCAGGCTGGGATCGATGCTCACCCGCCTGACGTCGTGGCGCCCGGTCATCACCACCTTGACCATGCCGGCGCCGGACTGGCCCTCGATCTCCATCGCCGCGATCTCTTCCTGGGCCTTCTTCAGGTTCTCCTGCATCTGCTGGGCCTGCTTCATCAGGCCCGACAACTGACCTTTCATCATGGGCGTTTTCCTGGTTCCTCGATGCCGGTCGCTACTGTACCGGCTTGATGGTGGATTCGTTCACCCGCGCATCGAAATTTTCCACCAGTTCGCGCACGAACGGGTCGGAATCGATGGCCTCGATGGCCTGGTCCAGCCTTTTCCGGCGCTCCATGCTGGCCATCTCGGCCGGCGTATTGCCGCTGCCGCCGGCGGCGATCTTCAGGCGCAGCTTGCGGCCGAAGTAGTCGCCGAGCGCGGCCTGCAGCTTGTCCGTGTAGGCCTTCTCGAGCAGGTGCTTGTGCGCCTCCGGCACGGCGAGCGCCACGTTGTCACCCTCGGCGCCACGAAACTCGCAGTTCTCGGCCAGCATGCGTGCCATTCCGCCGACCTTGATGCGGCCGACCAGGGCCCGCCAGTCGTTCAGTTCCGCCAGGTCGCCCGATGCGGCAGCCGTGGACGCCGAGGCCTCCGCGGCCGGCGGCGCCGGCTCGCGGGTGCCTACGGGCGGCGCGGCGGCGGGCGCTGGCCGGGAGGCGGCGGG
>DASZQJ010000161.1:0-4832 GCA_035549715.1 Burkholderiales bacterium | reverse complement strand
GCGGTGGCGAAGCAGCGCCAGAAGACCCAGCCCACCCGCTCCAGCGCGCGCTGGCGGCGCATGTCCTCCACCCACTGCGCGGGGCCCTGGCCCTTGTCGCCGTCGCATTCGATCGCCAGGCGCGCATCGTCGGCGCCTTCGACGACGAGGTCGATGCGGTAGGCGCCCACGGCCACCTGGGGGGTGACGCGGTAGCCCTCGCCGTTCAGCCATTCGAACAGGTCGCGCTCGAGCTGGGATTCGCACACCTGCCGCAGGTCCGGCACGCGCGCCGGTTCCTCGCCGAAGGGGCGCTGGAAGTGCAGGATCAGGGCGCGGCGCAGGCGGTCGGACTCGGGCAGGTGGTGAAGGTCGACGGAGCGCACCAGCACCATGCGATCGCGGGCGCGGGAGCCGGCAACGTTGAACCGTTGCGCGAAGGCCTCCCGCGACAGGGGCGCGCCGACGTCGTTGGGCGCGCACACCATCGACAGGAACATGACGTCGCGCTCGCGGCCCTGGAACAGCCGGGCATCGCCGCAGACGATGGCATGGCGGCGCATGAGCTCGGGGCCCAGTTCCTCGGTCAGGCGCTCCCAGGCCTTGAGCGCCTGCTCCTCGCCCAGGAGCGACACCACGCCGAGGGTCCGGTGCTGCAGGCGCGGATCGGCGGTCATGGCCTTGATCTCGCCGACGATGAACTCGACCTCGGCGAGGTTGATGCCCCCTTCGCGGCGGCCGTTCTCGATCACGTAGTCGATGAGCGGCGGATCGAGGCGCTCCGACAGGCGCGCGAGGCGCATGGGGCGCAGTTCATGGGCGTAGAACTCGCGCCGGGAGTACTCGATGATCGGCGCCACACAACGGAAGTGCTCCTTGAGCATCACGCCGCTGTGGGCGAACACCACCTTGGCGAGGTCGTAGATGGAGCGGTCGGGCGACATCTGCGCCGCGTAGAGCGGCACCTGCTCCTGGAGGTGGCGCTGCATCAGCGCGCGGATGCGGTCTTCCTCCACGCCGATGGCCTGGGGCGAGACCTGGCGGTCATCACCGACGACCAGGAGCTTTTTCGCGCGCAACAGCACCGGCAGCGCCGAGATGTCCGACTGCGAGGCCTCGTCGATGACCACCAGGTCGAAGCAGCCCAGCTCCGCCGGCAGCGACTCCGACACCCGGTAGTGCGGCATGATCCAGCACGGCACCGCGCGGTGCGCCTCCGCGGCGGCGTTGCGCGCGTCCCTGCGGTACCGGAAGGCGCGCTTGCCGGTGCCCTTGCCCAGGCGCTGGATGGCATTGAGGTACGCCTGCAGCGCGGCGCGCACCCCGGGGGTGGCCTGCTCCACCAGCTTGAGCCAGGTGCGGCGCACGACCAGGTCGTCGTAGGCGCGCGCGAGGTCGTGCTCCAGGCTCGAGCGCATGGCGGAGAGCTTGCGGAACTCCTCGCGCGCGTCGATCGCCTGCAGGTGGCCGGCGAGGCGCTTCAGGCGCCAGGCGCCAAGCATCCCCTCCGGTAGCAGCTTGTCCTCGGCGACAAGGCCCGCCTGCAGGGCCGCCGCGAGCTTCGGGGCCCCAGAGCGCGCGATGGCCGCGGTGACCTTGCCCACAACCTCGAGCATGGGCGCCAGCGCGCGCAGGCGCTCCATTTCCGCCAGCAGCGTGGACCAGTGCGAGAGCAGCGTCGGCTCCTCGACCGCGGGATTGCCCAGCGTGCTGCCGATGAAATCGCGCATGCGGTCGACCACTTCGCCGCGCCTGCCTTCGAGGCCCTTGCGCAGGTCTTCGAGCACCTGGGAAACCTCGCCGAGCTGGAAGCGGTTCAAGTGGTGCGCGAGGATGCTCTCCAGCTCGCGCAGGGCGTCCGCGTCCTGGCCCGCCTGCGCGGCCCGCGGCCAGGACGGCAGCAACCGGAGCGCGTTCGCCGACAAGGCCGCCTCATCCTCGGCCAGCGCGCGCACCTTGCGATAGAGCAGGATCTGCGAATCCGCCGAGAGCCGGCCGATCGCGTCGGCGGCAAGCACGGTCTGCAAGCCCAGCTCGGGGGCCATGGCATTCCAGCGCGCCGTGAGCTCCCTGCGCTTGCGCAGGCGCGCGAGGTGGTTGCGCACCAGCTGCCAGTCGGCCGGGACGACGGGCGGCGCGCCGGCGATGCGCACGCTGGCGATGCGGTCGCGGACCGCGGGCTTGGCGAACAGCGAGAAGGCAAACGGCCGGCGGCCTTCCGCGAGCTTGTCCACCGCCTGCTGGAAGGCGGGGTCGTATTCCATGCCGTCGGCGACCAGGATCGGCCGCGTGAGGCCCTCCACCCGCTGCTGGCCGAGCTGCTCCAGTTCGGACACCAGCTTCTCGAACACCTCGACCATCGGCCGGGGCTCGCCGCGCTTGATGCGCACCAGGGTCTCCTCGGACCACGGCAGGCCGGAGGCGGCCAGGTCCTCGCGCGCGGCCTTGAGGCGGGCGATCTGCCCCGTCAGCTCGCGCGCCCGCGTGATGGCCTCGGCCCCGCCGGCCTGCGCCAGCGCCGGGAATTCCCGCGAGCGCGTTTCCTTCATGAGGCGCGCGTAGCGGCGCAACTCGTCGTGGGCCAGCACCAGGCGCACGGTGTCCGGCAGCGCGGCGGGATCGGGCAGCAGGCAGCCCGCCTGCGCGATGTCGACGCCGAGCTGGCGCCGCGCCTCGCGGAAGCGGGCGAGGTCCTCAGCGTCGAACTGCGGCGCATATTGCGAGCCCACGCCCAGCGCATCGGGAATCCATTCGAACCGGCCCGCCTGCTGCACCACCTCGTTCGCCGCGTCCAGCGGGTCGAGGGATTCGCCTTCCATCTCGATGCGCGCGAGGTTCAGCCGCGCCCAGCGCCCCAGGTCGGTGTCGATGCGTTTGAGGCGCGCGTGGAAGGCCTCGATGGATTCGAGGCTGCGCTCCACCTCGCTTTCGAGCACCTGGCGGTCGAGGCTCTGCACCTCGGTGGCGATCTTCCGGATGGAGCGCTCGAGCTGCTGCGTGGCGTCTTCGGCGCCGGCCACCAGGGAGACGGCGAGCGGGCGCAGGCCGGCGGGCAGATGCTCGCGCAGCACCTCCAGCGCCGGGTCGCGCATGGAGGTGACCAGCACGCGGCGGCCGTTGGCCAGGTAATGGCAGATGATGTTGGCGATGGTGTGGGTCTTGCCCGTGCCCGGCGGGCCCTGCACCACCACGCCGTCGGCGGCCTCCAGCACCTGGACGATGTGCGCCTGCTCGTCGTTGAAGGGCTTGGGAAAGAAAAGGTCCTCGGCCGTCTCGAGGTCGACGACGCTGCGATCGTCGTAGGCGGCGCTCACGCCCCGGTAGCGCGGCAGCTCGACGGCTTCGGGCGCTTGCGACGGCTCGGTGACCAGCGCCGCGACCGCGCCGGGCAGCCTGTCGATCCGGCCCCGCGCCAGCCCTTCGCGAAAGTGCTCCAGGTCCTGCAGGGCGAGGCCGCTGCCGCGCGGGCGCGCGAACAGCACCCAGGCGCGCGGGGTATCGCGAATGGCATCGCCCAGGAAATCCCGCGCGATGGCGAGCAGCGGCTCGACCGTGTGCGGCGCGAAGGGCGAGACCGATTCGGTGGCCCGGGCCAGATAGTCGTCCGCGGCCCGCTCCGCCTCCGCCAGGCCGGGCTTGTCGGCGGGCGCGAAGGCTTCCAGCTCCAGCCGCGGATCGAGGTCGCGCGGGCGGATCTCGGCGGCCTGGGTGTCGGGATCGAAGGCGAGGTCGACCTGGCGCGTGACCAGCGGATGGCCCGGGCCCGCCGGGCCCGCGCTCGCGATGCCGATGCCCCAGGCGAGCTCGAGCTGCCCGTCGCCGAGCGCGCCCGCCATCTCCTGCCGCAGGGTGAAGAGCCTGACGTAGAGGTGGGCGAGGTGGCGCCGGCGCTGCTCCCCCTGCGCCCAGGGGCGCCAGGTTTTTTCCAGGTAGTCGGCATAGCGGGCCTCGACCTGCCCGCGGAACGGATAGTCGGCGAGGCGAACGCGGGCATGGGCGTCGATGGCCGGCTCGGCCGCTTCGGCCACGCTGCCGGCCGCCTGGGCGGCGTCGCGATGGGTGCCGGCGGCGATGAGGTCGGCGCCGTCGACCTCGGCGGCGAGCCTGGGCTCGGCCGGCATCGCGATGCCGACGCTGAGCCACGGCGCCAGCCAGGGATCATCGCTTTCGGGGGGAACGCCCGGCGCCTCGGGTTTGGGCACCGAGAGCCAGATCTCGTCGTTGCCGTCGGGGCCCGTCGAGTCGAGCACCAGGCCCTCGATGGCCGCGGCCTGGTGGTCGAACAGCAGGAAGCTGCCGTGCTCCGCGACGTTCGATACGGGCCGACTGCGGGTTCGCAGCGTCTGCTGGGCGTAATCGACCAGCGAGAGGAGGCGCCGTTGCTGGATGTCCAAGGCCGTTGCGGCGGTTCTTGTGCGTTTTTCTCAGGGGTTCGCGCTTATGCCGCCATCGTAGCAAGGCAGGCCGGCCTTGTCGTGCACGATGGCGCGCGGGCCGGGCAAAGGCCGGAAAGGGGGGCTGGGTGCCGCGGGCGACGGTGGAGGACTGCGTGCTGAGTGCTGGGTACTGGGTACTGAGTGCTGAGTGCTGCGTGCTGAGTGCTGCGTGCTGCGGACGGGGGCCGCCAGGGGGAGGCGAAAGCAAAAGCCCCGGCTATCCGGGGCTTTTGGTTTGGGCGGGGTCGGAGTGCCTCGGCCCTGACTCAGTCCTCCGTCCTGCCTTTCTTTCAGGCCGACTTGCGCTCGACGCGCGGGTCGAGGCGGGCGGAGAGTTCGCTGACGTTGTTGACCGAGAGCAGGTGCATGTAGATCCAGCCCAGGAAACCGTTGCGGACCAGTTGGCCGGCGTCGCTG
>DASZQJ010000160.1:0-146357 GCA_035549715.1 Burkholderiales bacterium | reverse complement strand
GGCGCTGCTGCTGGTGCTGTCGCTGTTCATGCCCGGCGGCGCGCCCGGCGTGGGCTGGACGCTGTACGCGCCGCTCACGGTCCAGCAGGGCATGGGCATGGACCTGACGATTTTCGCGATCCACATCCTCGGCATGTCGTCGATCCTCGGCTCGATCAACATCATCACCACCATCCTCAACATGCGCGCGCCGGGGATGACGCTGATGAAGATGCCGCTGTTCGTCTGGACCTGGCTGATCACCGCCTACCTGCTGATTGCCGTGATGCCGGTGCTCGCCGGCGCCGTGACGATGCTCCTCACCGACCGCCACTTCGGCACGCACTTCTTCAATGCGGCCGGCGGCGGCGACCCGGTGCTGTTCCAGCACATCTTCTGGTTCTTCGGCCATCCCGAGGTTTACATCATCGCGATCCCGGCCTTCGGCGTGGTCTCGCAGGTGATCCCGGCGTTCTCCCGCAAGCCGCTGTTCGGCTACACGTCGATGGTCTACGCGGTCGCCTCCATCGCGATCCTGTCGTTCCTGGTGTGGGCGCACCACATGTACACCGCCGGCCTGCCCACCACGGCACAGCTCTATTACATGTACGCCACGATGCTGATCGCGGTGCCCACGGGGGTGAAAGTGTTCAACTGGGTGGCCACCATGTGGAAGGGATCGCTCACTTTCGAGACGCCGATGCTGTTCGCGCTGGGCTTCCTGTTCCTGTTCACGCTCGGCGGATTCACCGGCCTGGTGCTTTCGGTGACCCCGGTCGACATCCAGCTGCATGACACCTACTACGTGGTCGCCCACTTCCACTACGTGATGGTGGCGGGCGCCCTGTTCTCCGCTTTCGCGGGCGTTTACTTCTGGCTGCCGAAATGGACCGGCCACATGTACAACGAGACGCTCGGCAAGTTGCACTTCTGGCTGTCGTTCATCTTTTTCAACATGATCTTCTTCGTGCAGCACTTCTCCGGCCTGGCCGGCATGCCGCGCCGCATCCCGGACTACCCGCTGATCTTCGAGACCTGGAACAAGATCTCCTCGATCGGCGCGTTCGGCTTCGGCCTGTCGCAGCTGCTGTTCCTGTACGTCGTGGTCAACTGCATCAAGAGCGGCGCCAAGGCGCCGGAGAAGCCCTGGGAAGGCGCGGATTCGCTGGAATGGACGCACTTGCCGACGCCGGCGCCGTACCACAGCTTCGAGACGCCGCCGGTCGTGAAGTGATGGAGGCGGCCGGGCCGTCCGCCGGCCGCATGGAAATGCAACGCGAGCCAACGCCGGAGCAGCTGAAGCGGAACAAGGTGGTGACGGGCCTGGTCCTGGCCGCGATCGCAGTGGCCTTCTTCGTCGGCATGATCCTGCGGCACCTGACCAAATGAGCGGCCGGCAACTTTCGAACCGCTCGGTGCTGCGCAAGCTGGCGTTCATGGCCGTGGCCATGTTCGGCTTCGGCTACGCGATGGTGCCGCTGTACAAGAAGATCTGCGAGGTGACCGGCGTGAACCAGATCGCGCGCGCGGACGCCCCGGTGAAGAACTCGCAGGTGGACCGCGAGCGGCTGGTGACGATGGAGTTCGACGCCAACCTGCGCAGCGACCTGCCCTGGCAGTTCAAGCCGCTGCAGGGGAGCCTCAAGGTGCACCCCGGGCAGCTGGTGCAGGTGGAGTACGAGGTGCGCAACACGTCGGACCGCCCGATCACGGGACAGGCGATCCCGAGCTACGGGCCGCAGGTGGCGGGGCAGTACTTCCGCAAGCTCGACTGCTTCTGCTTCACCCAGCAGAGCTTCGCGCCCGGCGAAGTGCGCCGGATGCCGGTGGTGTTCGTGATCGAGGCGGGCCTGCCGAAGGACGTGAATACGGTGACGCTGTCCTACACATTCTTCAACGTGGAAGGCGCGGCGCCGACGGCCGCAGCGCCCGCGCGCGAGGGCAGGACCCCGGGCTGAGGAAGCCCCGGGACGGGACGACGGGATTCAGGGACAAGACTGCTACAACTTAGGGAGAAACAAGAATGCTCAGCCAATCCACTCGCTACTACCTGCCCGAACCCTCGGGCTGGCCCCTGGTCGGTTCCTGCGCGCTGTTCCTCATGGCGCTGGGCGCCGTGCTCTGGATGAACGGCGCGGGGGCGGGTCCCTGGGTCGTGGCCGCCGGCGCCGCCGTCATGATCTACATGATGTTCGGCTGGTTCGGCACGGTGATCCGCGAAAGCGAGGGCGGCAAGTACAACCAGCAGGTGGACCTCTCGTTCCGCTGGAGCATGAGCTGGTTCATCTTCTCCGAGGTGATGTTCTTCGCGGCCTTCTTCGGCGCGCTGTTCTACATGCGGATCCTGTCCGTGCCCTGGCTTTCCAGCGGCGACACGATGGAGCAGCTGTGGCCCGGCTTCGCGCCCCACTGGCCCGTGTCCGGTCCCGGCATCGAGGAAACCTTCACGCCGATGGGCGCTTGGGGCATCCCGGCGATCAACACCCTGATCCTGCTCACTTCGGGCGTGACGGTCACGATCGCGCACTGGGGCCTGAAGAAGAACAACCGCGCCCAGCTGATCTGGGGGCTGGTGGCCACGGTCGCCCTTGGCGCGATCTTCCTGTTCCTGCAGGGCTACGAGTACATCCACGCCTACCACGAGCTCAACCTCACGCTCGGCATGGGCGCTTATGGCGCGACCTTCTTCATGCTGACCGGCTTCCACGGCTTCCACGTCACGATCGGAACCATCATGCTGATCGTGATCCTGGGCCGCTCGATCGCGGGCCATTTCACGGCCGACCACCATTTCGCGTTCGAGGGCGTATCGTGGTACTGGCACTTCGTGGACGTGGTCTGGCTGCTGCTGTTCATCCTGGTCTACTGGCTGTAACGAGGCGGGCTACCAGAAGAAGAACGGAGGAGGGGCCCCGCCAGTTCGCATTCCGGCGATGGCGGGGCAGCTCGGGCCGCACTTGTGAGGGTGCGGCTGTTTTTTTTATGGGCCTGACTTCGGGATGAGCCCGAAGTAGTAGCCCAGCATCAGGATCAGGAACAGCGTCACGGACAGGGCGACGCGCACGGTCAGCGCCTTGACGGTGCGGTCGGACCCGCCCTTGTCGCGCATGAGGTAGACCAGCGCCGATACCAGGCTGCCGACGATGACGACGAGGAATGCGATGATGAACAGTCTCATGGATGGCGGACCACGTTTGGCAGGCCAGTGTAGCCGATAACGCTTCGCCCCATCCGCCCCGACTTGGAAAACGAAACGCACCCCCCGGCGCCGCGCAGGCCGCGCTGGATACCTGTCGCGGCGACCCTCCTGGGCGTCGTCCTGACCGCGAGCGCCGGCACCTGGCAGTGGACCAAGGGCCAGCGCAAGCAGGAACTGCAGGCGCGCTATGACCGGGGCGCGGCGGATGCACCGATCCAGGTGGCCGCCACACCCGTGGCTGCCGACACCGTGGCGCTGCACCGCGTGCAAGCGCGCGGCGAGTATGTGCCGCAGGCAATGGTGCTGCTGGACAACCGCATCCATGCCGGCGTCGCGGGCTACCACGTGATCATGCCGCTGCGGATCGAAGGGTCCCGGATGCACGTGCTGGTGAACCGCGGGTGGGTGGCGGCGGGTCCGGACCGCAGCCGCCTTCCGCAGGTTGCCACGCCGGCGGGCACCGTGACGGTCGGCGGGATGGCGGTGGTGCCAGGCCGCTTCCTGGAGCTGGGGAAGACGGACGACAGCGGGCCGGTCTGGCAAAACCTGACCATCGAGCGCTTCCGGGCCGGGCGCAAGCTCGACGCGCAGCCGGTGGTCATCGAGCAAACCGACGTGGTGGACGACGGCCTGGCGAGGGATTGGCCGCGCCCCGATTTCGGCATCGCCAAGCACTTCGGCTACGCCGCGCAGTGGTACCTGTTCTGCGGACTCATCATTTTCCTTTTCCTATTCTTCCATGTCAGAAAAACCCGATCGCAAGAAAACGCGCCGCATGCTCCTGCTGCTGGGCGCGATTAGCCTGGCTCCCTTTGCCGGTTCCCTGCTCCTGTACCTGTTCTGGAAGCCGACGAGCTTCACCAACTACGGCGAGCTCCTGCCGGTGACGCCGCTCGGGGAATCCGTCATTGCGGCGAAACAGGGGCCCGGCTTTCGCATCGCCGACTTGCGCGGCAAATGGGTGTTCCTGATGGCGGATGCCGCGGCCTGCGACGAGCACTGCAAGGCCAAGCTCTACCTGATGCGCCAGATCCGACTGACCCAGGGCAAGGACCAGGATCGCATCGAGCGCCTGTGGCTCGTCACCGACGGCGGCACCCCCGCGGCGGAACTGGCGAAGGAGTACGATGGCACGCGCGTGGTGGTGGCTGCGGATGACGCGTTCACGCGCCGGCTGCCTGCGAAGGCTTCCGTTGCGGACCACGTCTACATCCTCGATCCGCTTGGCAACCTGATGATGCGTTTCCCGCGCGATCCGGACCTCTCGCGTGTCAAGAGGGACGTCAGCCGGCTGATCAAGGCCTCCAGCGGCTGGGTCCAGAAAGGCCAGTAGCGCGCATGGATCCCGTCTGGCAGTTCTCGCTGGAGTTCCTGCATGCGCTTGCATGGGTCGGGCCGCTGCTCGTGGCGCTGGTGGTCTTCGTGCGCTACCTGCCCTTTCGCAAGCTGGTCCTGGCCACCACGGTCGTGACGCTGGTGCTCGTCATGCTGGGCGCCTTCGTGCGCCTGACCAACGCCGGCCTCGGCTGCCCCGACTGGCCGGGCTGCTACGGCAAGCTCTCGCCCGCCCTTGCGGCGGAACAGATCGAGGCCGCGGAGGCGCAGGCGCCTTCCGGGCCCGTGTCGCTGCCCAAGGCCTGGAAGGAAATGGTCCACCGCTACCTCGCAACGCTGGTCGGCGTCATGATCGTGGCGATTGCGTGGCGCGCATTGCGCAAAGGCGCTTTCCCCCGCGCCGCCGCAATCAAGACGCGCGCGGGCCTGCCCGTCGCGATCGTCCTGCTGGTCGTGCTGCAGGGCCTCTTCGGCAAGTGGACGGTGACGCTGCTGCTCAAGCCCGTCATCGTCACGCTGCACCTGCTGGGGGGCATGGCGTTGCTGGCGCTGCTGGCCTGGCTTTGCGCACGCGAACTCGAGCTCGGCGCCGGGCCGCCGTCGCAAGTGCGTACGCTGAAGCCCTGGGCGTTGATTGCACTCGCCGTCCTGTGCATGCAGATCGCCCTGGGCGGCTGGGTCAGCACCAACTACGCGGCGCTGGCGTGCACGGATTTCCCGACCTGCCACGGCCGTTGGGCGCCGGCCATGGACTTCGACCACGGATTCCACTTCCTGCGCGAGCTGGGCATGACCGCCGACGGGGACCCGCTTTCGAACGAGGCGCTGAATGCCATCCACTGGGCCCATCGCATCGGCGCGCTCGCGGCCTTCCTTGCAATCGGTTACGCGGCCCTGTGTGCGCTCTCCGTCCGCGACCTTCGCCCCTACGGCCTCGCCGCGCTGGGCCTGCTGCTGGCCCAGGTCGCGCTCGGCATCACCAACGTGCTCGCGAGCCTGCCGCTGCCCGTGGCGGTGGCCCACAACGGCGTGGCCGCGCTGTTGCTGGTCACCCTGGTGATGCTAAACTTCGCGATCCGCACGCCCACGACTTTCCGACGCTAGATGTCCGTCTCCGTCCCGTCCCCCGTCCTGCCGTCGCGCCTGCAGCAGTTCCTGCAGCTGACCAAGCCGCGCGTGGTCTCACTGATCGTGTTTACGGCGGTGATCGGGATGTTCCTCGCCGTGCCCGCGGAGAGCCTGCTGCTGCCCTCGTTCTGGTGGGCGGCGATATCCGCCACGATCGGCATCGGCATGGTGGCAGGGGCGGCGGCGGCAGTGAATTGCCTGGTCGAGCAGAAAATCGACGCGGTGATGGCCCGCACGCGCGCGCGCCCGCTGCCGATGGGGACCATCACCTCGTCCGAGACCCTGGCATTCGCCGGCGTGGTCGGCGGCGTCGGGCTCGCCATCCTGCATGCGCTGGTGAATCCCCTGACGATGTGGCTGACGCTGGCCACTTTCGTCGGCTACGCGGTCATCTACACGGTCCTGCTCAAGCCCCTCACGCCGCAGAACATCGTGATCGGCGGCGCCTCCGGCGCGATGCCGCCGGTGCTCGGCTGGGCCGCCGTGGCGGGCCACGTGCCGGCGGATGCGCTGCTCCTGTTCCTGATCATCTTCGCGTGGACCCCACCGCACTTCTGGGCGCTCGCGCTGTACCGCAAGAACGAATATGCCCGCGCCGGCGTGCCGATGCTGCCCGTGACGCACGGCGACCGCTTCACGCGCCTGCACGTGCTGCTCTACACCGTGATCCTGGTCGCCGCAACGCTGCTGCCCTTCGCGACGCGCATGAGCGGCCTCATCTACCTGGCGGCTGCCGTGGCATTGGGGGGGCTGTTCCTGATCTACGCGGTGCGCATCTGCGTTTCCTACAGCGATGCGCTCGCGCGCCGGACGTTCCGCTATTCCATCCTGTACCTCTCGCTGCTGTTTGCCGCGCTGCTGGTCGACCACTACGTCCGCTTCTGACCGCAGCCGGAAAATGTCCGCGCAGCGCCTGCTCATCGCCTTCCTGCTCGTCCTGTGCGCCGCCTGCCAGCGCGGGGACCAGGCCTTCCGCGCCACCGACATCACCGGCGCAGAGTTTGCGCGGGAGTTCAGCCTGACCGACCACGACGGCAAGCGGCGGACGCTGTCCGATTTTCGCGGCAAGGTGGTGGTGGTGTTCTTCGGCTTCACGCATTGCCCGGACGTCTGCCCGACCACGCTGGCCGAACTCACGGCTGCCCTGAAGAAGATCGGCAAGGACGCCGACCGCGTGCAGGTGCTGTTCATCACCGTGGACCCCGAGCGCGACACGGCCGACGTGCTGAAGCCCTACGTGACGGCATTCGATCCGCACTTCCTCGGCTTGCGCGGCAGCGCCGGGGAAACGGCTGCGGTGGCGAAGGAGTTCAAGGTCATCTACCAGAAGGCCGGCGCGGGCGGGGACGGCGCCAACTACACCATGGACCACTCGGCGGGCAGCTACGTCTTCGATGCCGGGGGCCGCGTCCGGTTGTACGTGGGCTACGGCGCGGGCAGTGACGTGTTCGCGCACGACATCGGCCGCCTGCTCGCCGGGCGCTGAGCAAAAAGAAAGGCCCCGCCAGAGGCGGGGCCTGATTCTGCCTTGCGGCTTGCGCTCGTCGCGCCGGTCCGTCAGTTCATCACGGGGGCCATCGCGCCGCGCATCTTTTTCATCGCCTGGCTTTCGATCTGGCGAATGCGTTCGGCCGAGACGCCGAACTCGTCCGCCAGCTCGTGCAGCGTGGCCGTGTCGTCTTCGCGCAGCCAGCGCGCCTCGATGATCCGGCGGCTGCGCGCATCCAGCGAGTCCAGCGCCCGGGTCAGGCCTTCCGAGGTGTTGCGCTCGGTTTCCTGCGCCTGCAGCACCTGGGCGGGCTCGTCCTCCGCGTTGGTCAGGTAGGCGATGGGGGCGAAGGCCTCGTCCTCGTCCTCCGACAGGGGTTCCAGGGCGATGTCCTGCCCGCCCAGCCGGGTCTCCATCTCCACCACGTCCTCGGCCTTCACGTTCAGCTCGCGCGCCATGGCGTCCACCTCGGACGGGCTCAGGGTGCCGTGGCCCTTCTTCAGGCTGCGCAGGTTGAAGAACAGCTTGCGCTGGGCCTTGGTCGTCGCCACTTTCACGATGCGCCAGTTCCTGAGGATGTACTCGTGGATCTCGGCGCGGATCCAGTGGATGGCGAAGGAAACCAGCCGCACCCCGCGTTCCGGGTCGAAGCGCCGCACCGCCTTCATCAGGCCGACATTGCCCTCCTGGATCAGGTCGCCGTGGGGCAGCCCGTAGCCCAGGTAACCCCGGGCAATCGCCACCACCACCCGCAGGTGGGAGACGACCAGCTGGTGCGCGGCTTCCACATCCTCGTGGTCGCGCAGCCGGCGCGCGTACTCCGTCTCCTGCTCCTGGGTCAGGAGCGGGGCCCGGTTGACGGCCTGAATGTAGGTATCCAGGCTGCCGACCGCGGACGGGAACGGCACCGCGAGCGTCAAAGCATTACTCATGTGAGATACCTCCTTGGAAAACATGTTAGCACTCTGTCGCTCAGAGTGCCAGATACCCTACAAGTTCCCTCGGGATTGGCCCAGTCACCTTTAACTGGGCTCGATCTGCCATAAGTGACGACTAACTGACAACCAGCTGCCGAGCCAGCCGAGCGCGGCGGCGAGCCCCAGCAGGAAGGCTGAGTCGCGCCAGCTCAGCGGGTCCAGCCGGAAGGCCGTGCCGTAGAGGGTCGCGAGCTCGGTCAGCTGCAGGTTGAGGGCCATGCCGGCCACGGCGACGATCAGCCAGGCCGCGAGTCCGCCCGCCAGGCCCTGCAGGGTGCCCAGATAGAGGAAGGGGCGGCGGATGAAGGGATTGGTGGCGCCGATGAGCTTGGCCACCTCGATCTCGTCGCGCCGCGTGAGGATCTGCAGGCGAATGGTGTTGAACGTCACGGCGACCAGGGCCAGGCCGAGCAGGACGGACAGCAGGCTGACCAGCAGCTTGCCCACGCCCAGCGCGGCGTCCAGGCGCCGCGCCCATTCGGCGTCGAGCTGGACGTGCTCCACCCGGGGCCAGCGGGTGGCCTGCGCGCGCAGCGACTCCAGCGTGGCGGGATCGTTGCTGCGGGCGGTGACGACGAAGGCGTCGGGCAGGGGGTTGCGGCCCAGGTCGGACAGGACGTCCGCCAGCCCGGCGCTGCGCTTCAGGCGCTCCAGCGCCCGGTCGCGCGGCACGTACTCGTAGCGGCCGACGTCCCCCAGTTCCTTCAGTCGGCGCTCCACCGCGGCCACGTCGGCCGCCGACGCATCCACTGCCAGGAATATGCTCACCTGCGGGTCGCTCGAAAGCTGGCGGGAGAAGGCCTGCAGATTGTTCAGGCCCACGTGGAACCCGGCCGGCAGCGCCATGGCGATGCCGATCACCAGCACGTTGAGCAGGGTGGCGAAGGGCTGCTGCGCGAGCCGCAGCAGGCTCTCGCGCAGCGTGTCGACATGGCCCATCAGCCAGTTCACGCGGCGAGCCTCCCGTGGTCCAGGTGCAGGATGCGCGGGTTGAGGCGCCGGATCATCTCCTCGTCGTGGGTGGCGATCACCACCGTGACCCCGACCTGGTTGAAGGAGCGGAACATCGCGATGATCTCCTCGGCGTAGGCCGTGTCGAGGTTGCCGGTGGGCTCGTCGGCGAGCAGGATCGCCGGCCGGTTGACGATGGCGCGCGCGATGCAAAGCCGCTGCTGCTCGCCGCCGGAGAGGGTGATCGGGCGCGACTTCTCGCGCCCGAGGAGCCCGACCTTGTCGAGGGCCGCCCGTACGCGCCGCGCCGCTTCGCGGCGGGGAAAACCCGCGATGGCAAGCGGCAGCGCGACGTTCTCGTAGACGCTGCGGTCGAAGAGCAGCTTGTGGTCCTGGAACATCAGGCCGAAGTTGCGGCGCAGGTAGGGAATCGCACCGGCCTTCATCGCCGAGACGTTCTGGCCATTGATCACCACGCTGCCCGAGCTGGGCCGCTCGATGGCGGCGACGAGCTTGAGCAGCGTGCTTTTTCCCGCCCCGGAATGGCCGGTGATGAACAGCATCTCGCCGGCATCGACGCTGAAGCTGACGTCCTCGAGCGCCTGGAAGCCGCCGGCGTAGCGCTTGGAGACGTGGCTGACGCTGACCATGGGCCCGGCCACGCTCAGTGCCTCCCGCGGGTCGTTACCGCCGCGGCCGTCATTCGAACAGGGCGTCCACGAAGGCGCGGGCCTGGAAGGGGCGCAGGTCGTCGAGGGTCTCGCCCACGCCGATGAAGCGCACCGGCAGCGGACGCTCCCGGGCGATGGCGGCGATGACGCCGCCCTTGGCGGTGCCGTCCAGCTTGGTGAGGACCAGGCCGGTGACGCCGAGCGCCTCGTCGAAGGCGCGCACCTGCGCAAGCGCGTTCTGGCCGGTGCCGGCGTCCAGGACGAGCAGCACCTCGTGCGGCGCCTCGGGGATCACCTTGGCGATCACGCGCCTGACCTTGCGGATCTCCTCCATGAGGTGCAGTTGCGTGGGCAGCCGCCCCGCGGTGTCCGCGATCACCACGTCGATGCCCTTCGCCCTGGCCGACTGGAGCGCGTCGAACACCACGGCCGCCGTGTCGCCGCTTTCCTGGGAGATGACGGCCACGTTGTTGCGCTCGCCCCAGACCTTGAGCTGCTCGCGCGCGGCGGCGCGGAAGGTGTCGCCCGCTGCCAGCAGCACCGACTTGCCCTGCGACTGGAACAGCTTGGCCAGCTTGCCGATGGAGGTGGTCTTGCCGGCGCCGTTGACGCCGGCCATGAGGATGACGAACGGTTTCGCGGTGCCCGTATCGAGCGGTTGCTCCAGGGGGGCGAGCAATGCCAGCAAGGCCTCCTTGAGCGCGTCGCGCAGCTGCGTGGCGCTTTCCATGCGATCGCGCCTGGCGCGCGCGCGGGTCTCGTCGAGCAGGAACTGCGTGGCGCTCACGCCCACGTCGCAGGCGAGCAGCACCGACTCGATCTCCTCGAACAGGGCCTCGTCGACCTTGCGTCCGGCGCCGAACACGGCCGCGAGCTGGCCGCCCAGGCGTGCCCGGGTGGCGGCGAGCCCGCGCCGCAGCCGCGCCGCCCAGCCCTCGCCCTGCGGCGCTGGGGCATCGTCCTTGTCACGCTTGAGGAAACTCAACATACTTTCGAACTGTCTAGAGGCACACGGTGTCCGGCGTCGCCCTCGACGGCGGCACATAAAGAGCCGCAATTCTATTCCGTTTAACTCCAGGCCACCCATCGCCATGACCTGCAGGTTCCCGGGGCGCATCCTCGTCGTCGCCTTCGCGCTGTGCTGGGCAGCAGCAGCCGCCGCCGGCGACTCGCAGCAGCGCACGCTCGGCAACGGCATGCGGGTGATCGTCAAGGAGGACCATCGTTCCCCCATCGTCGTCTCCATGGTGTGGTACCGCGCCGGCAGCATGGACGAGGTGAGCGGCACGACGGGCGTGGCGCACGTGCTCGAGCATATGATGTTCAAGGGCACCCCCAAAGTTCCCGCCGGAGAGTTCTCCAGGCGCATCGCCCGCGCCGGCGGCCGCGACAATGCCTTCACCTCGCGCGACTACACCGCCTACCACCAGCAGCTGCACAAGTCGAAGCTTGCCCTGGCCCTGGAACTGGAAGCCGACCGCATGGCGAACCTCGCGCTGTCCGACGAGGAGTTCTCCCGGGAGATCCGCGTCGTGATGGAGGAGCGGCGCATGCGCACCGACGACAACCCGCACGCCCGGATCTCCGAGCAGCTGATGGCGACGACCTACCTCGTGCATCCGTACCGCACGCCGGTGGTCGGCTGGATGGACGACCTTGCCAACCTGCGCGCCGCCGACGCGCGCCGCTGGTACGAAAACTGGTACGTGCCGAACAACGCCATCCTCGTGGTGGCGGGCGACGTGCAAGCCGAGGCGGTCTTCGCGCTGGCCGAGAAGTTCTTCGGCCCGATTCCCGCGCGTGCGCTGCCCGGGCGCCGCCCCGCGGCGGAGCCGCCGCAGGAAGGGATGCGCCGCCTGGCGGTCAAGGCGCCGGCGGAGCTGCCCTACGTGCTGATGGCCTACCATGTCCCCGTGCTGCGCGACCCCGCGAACGACTGGGAGCCCTACGCCCTCTACGTGCTCAACGGCATCCTCGACGGCTACGACGCCGCGCGCCTGAACAGGGAGCTGGTGAAGACCTCGCGCATCGCCGTGAACGCGGGTTCGAGCTACGACGCGATCGGCCGCGGCGAGGGCCTGTTCTTCCTCGACGCAACGCCTTCGCCAGGGCGCACGGCCGCCGACGTCGAGCAGGCGCTCAAGCAGCAGGTCGCGCGCATCGTGGGCGACGGCATCGGCGAGGACGAGTTGAAGCGCGTCAAGGCGCAGGTCACCGCGGCCCAGGTGTTCTCGCAGGATTCGGTGTATGGCCAGGCCTCGCGCATCGGCATGCTCGAGACCGTGGGCATCCCGCACGGCACCATGGAGCTGCAGGTACGCAAGGTCCGGGACATCACCGCCGATCAGGTGCGCGAGGTCGCGCGCAAGTACTTCGCCGACGACAACCTGACCGTCGCGGTGCTGGATCCGCAACCGCTGCCCGGCGGCCGCCGCCCGTCCCCGCCCCCGAAAGGCAGCGGTGACCTGCGCTGAGATGCCTGCGCGCGCGCGCCTGATCCCGGTCGTGCTCCTGGCGCTGGCGGCGACGGCGGCAGACGCCGCCCTGCCGATCCAGGAGTGGAGGACCGCGAACGGCGCGCGCGTGCTGTTCGTGGAAACCCGCGACCTGCCGATGCTCGACGTCTCCGTGGATTTCCCGGCGGGCTTCGGACGCGACACCCGTGACGCCTCGGGTACCGCCGGCCTGACGCTGAGGCTGATGCAGCTCGGCGCGAGGGGCCTGGACGAAGACCGGATCTCCGAGCGCTACGCGGACGTGGGCGCGCAGCCCTCGGGCCGCTTCGATGCCGATCGTGCGGGCCTCATGCTGCGCACGCTCTCGAGCGGCCCGGAGCGCACCCAGGCCCTCGACGTCATGGCCCGCATCCTGCAGGAGCCGACGTTCCCGGAGGCGGTCCTCGAGCGCGAGAAGTCCGTGCTGCTCGCCGGCTTGCGCGAGGCTGACACCAAGCCCGAGACGCTTGCCGACCGCGAATTCCGGCGCCTGGTGTTCGGCGACCATCCCTATGGCTTGCGCAGCGCCGGCGAGCCGGAAACCGTCGCCAGGATCACTCGCGACGACCTGGTCGCCTTCTACAGGCGGCACTACGTCGCCGACACCGCCGTCGTGTCGATCATCGGCGACGTCAGTGGCGATGAGGCGCGCACGATCGCCGACCAGCTCACCCGCGGCCTGGGCAAGTCGGCCGGCGCGCTGCCCGGGCTGCCCCCGGTGCCGCCGCTCGCGACCGCCGTGGTGGCCCGGGTCGCACATCCGGCGACGCAGGCCCACATCCTCATCGGCCAGCCCGGCATCCGCCGCAAGGATCCGGACTATTTCCCGCTCTGGCTCGGCAACTACGTGCTGGGCGGCGGCGGCTTTGCCTCGCGCCTGTCCGAGGAGATCCGCCAGAAGCGCGGCTTCGCCTACAGCACCTACAGCTATTTCAATCCGCTCGCATGCGAAGGCCAGTTCCAGGTCGGCCTGCAGACCAAGAAGGAGCAGTCGGAGGAAGCGCTTGCGCTGGCGCGCGAGGTGATCGCGGCATTCGTCGAGCAGGGCCCGACGCAGCAGGAGCTCGATAACGCCAGGCAGAACGTCATCGGCGGCTTTCCCCTGCGCATCGACAGCAACCGCAAGATCCTCGACTACCTGGCGGTGATCGGCTTCTACGACCTGCCGCTCGACTACCTCGACCAGTTCCCCGCGAAAATCGAGGCGGTCACGCTCGACCAGGTGCGCGACGCATGGAAGCGGCGCATGCACCCCGATCGCATGGCGACGGTGGTGGTCGCCGGCACCGGGGAGCGGTAGGTTCGCTTGGCTGCCCGAGCCCGGAACACGGTGCGCGTCATCGGCGGGCAGTGGCGCCGCCGCCGGCTCTCGTTCCCCGACCTGCCGGACCTGCGCCCCACGCCCGACCGGGTGCGTGAAACCCTGTTCAACTGGCTGGGCCAGGACCTGACCGGGCTCGCCTGCCTCGACCTGTTCGCGGGCAGCGGGGCCCTGGGCTTCGAGGCGGCGTCACGCGGGGCGAAGCCGGTCGTGCTGGTCGAGAAGGATGCGCAGGCCCTGCACGCCTTGCAGGCGAACAAGGACCTGCTGGGCGCGGCGCAGGTGCAGGTCGTGCGGGGCGACGGGCCGGGCTTCCTCGGTTCGGATGACCGGCGCTACGACGTGGTCTTCCTCGATCCGCCCTATCGCCTCGACCTCCTGCCCAGGGTGCTGCCGGCGCTCGCGCCAAGGCTCGCCCGCGGCGCACGGGTGTATCTGGAAGCGGCCCGGCTGCCGGACCTGCCGCCGGGCTACGCGGTCCTGCGCGAGCTGGGCGCCGGGCAGGTGCGCAGCCTGCTGCTAGAATGGACGCCATCCCCGAACGGCCCCCATCCATGAACAACCGCATCAACCGGGCGCTCTATCCCGGCACTTTCGACCCGATCACGCGCGGCCACGAGGACCTCGTGCGGCGGGCCTCGAGCCTGTTCGACGAGGTGATCGTGGCGGTGGCCGACAGCCGCGGCAAGCAGCCGCTGTTCACGCGCGACGAGCGCGTGGCCATCGCGAAGGAAACCCTGGCGCCGTTTGCCAACGTGCGCGTCGAGGGCTTCTCCGGCCTGCTGATGGATTTCCTGCGCCGCCAGGAAGCCAAGGTGATCCTGCGCGGCCTGCGCGCGGTGTCCGACTTCGAATACGAGTTCCAGATGGCGGGCATGAACCGCAACCTGTTCCCGGACGTGGAGACGCTGTTCCTGACGCCCTCGGAACAGTACATGTTCATCTCCGCGACCATGGTGCGCGAGATCGCGACCCTGGGCGGGGACGTGTCAGCGTTCGTGAACCCGCTGGTGCTTCCCCGCATCAAGGCGAAGGTGCAGCCGCGTTGACCCGGACCGCGCCGCAGGCAGGGGAGGTCCCATGGCGCTGATGATCACCGACGAGTGCATCAACTGCGACGTGTGCGAGCCGGAATGTCCGAACGGGGCCATCTCGCAGGGCGAGACGATCTACGTCATCGATCCGGGAAAGTGCACCGAATGCGTCGGCCATTACGACCGGCCGCAGTGCCAGGAGGTGTGTCCCGTGGACTGCATTCCGCCGGATCCCGCGCACGCGGAAAGCCGCGAAGACCTGCAGAAGAAGTACGTGGCGCTGATGCAGGCGAAGGCTTCCGCCCCCGCCTGATCCCCGCGCCGGGTCAGGGCACCCGGTGCTTCACGCCGTACTTGCGGTAGATCGCGGTGAGGGTGCCGTCGGCAATCATCCTGTCGAGGGCGTCGCTCACGGCCTTCTGCAGCGCCGGATCGGACTTGCGCAGGCCGATGGCCACGTCCCACGTCAGGTCCTTGTTGCCCTCGAACACGTAGGCGACCTTGAGGTCCGCGTCCGCGTGGCTGTGGACGTAGTAGTCGACCCAGGTCGAGGACACGGCGGCGCCGTAGAGGTCGCCCCTGGCGAGGTCGTCCATCATGTCTTCCTGGAAGGCATAGGGCGATGTCGTGACTCCCGCCTTGCCCAGCACGACGCTCGCCACGGAGTTGACCATCACGCCGATCTTCTGGCCCTTTTGCAGGTCCGCATAGCCGGCCAGGTCGGGCGCGTCCCTGCGCAGCGCGATCGCCATGCCCGATTTCTGGTAGGGACGGGAGAGCAGCAGGCGGCCTTCGTGCACCTCGGGGTCGTTGACGCTGTCCATCATCATGTCGCAGTTGACGACGTTGGCGCGTCGGCGCGGCACGATCCATTCGACGTTCAGCGGCACGCCCAGGCTCTTCGCGACCTCGCGGCCGATCTCGATCTGGAAGCCGGGCGTCTCCGGCTGCTTGCTCGACCAGGGCAGGGCGCCGGCATTGGCGCACATGGAGATGGCGCCGAGGGACTTGACCTCGGCCAGGGTGCGCGCCTGCGCCGGCGCACCGGCACAGAGCACGAGGGTGGCCGCCAGCGTGGCGGCAGCGGCACGGGCGCTCATTGGGGATTCTGCGGCTCTTCGCCGGCCTTGAGGCTGCGGATGAACTTGACGAAGGCCTTGATCTGCTCTTCGTTGTAGATGCTGCCGAAGGCGGCCATGCGCCCGGGCAGGCCGTTCTTGATCCGGTTGGCCAGGAACTCGTCGGTGCGCTCGGAGTTCATCAGTTGCGGACCCTTGCCCGCGTGGCGGCCGTAATCCTCATGGCAGAAGCCGCAGATGTTGCGGAACTGGTTTTTCACGTCAAACGGCTTGGCGGCGGGCTTGGCCTCGTCGGCCAGGGCCGGGCCGACGCAGGCCAACGCCGCGGCAAGGGCCGAGCGGGCGAGCAAGGTGCTGATTCCGGGGTGTGCCACTGGAGTTCCTTTCCGATATTCCGTCGTCTCGACGGTCTGACACTAACGCGCGGCCGCAGTTTTCGACGACGATAAAAAAGGGCGGGGACGCGTCCCCGCCCTCTGTCCTGCATTGATGCTTACTGCAGCGCGAACACCTTCAGCACGCCCGAATCCTTCGGCATGCTCTTCCAGGGCTCGCCCCACAGGTCGCCATAGCCGTCGCCAACCAGGCTGCCCCAGCCGGTCATCACGGCCACGTACTGCTTGCCGCCGGCCATGTAGGTGATGATGCCGCCGTTGTGGCCCTGGCCGTTGTTGTGGCTCCAGAGCTTCCTGCCGTTGGAGGCGTCGTACGCCACCAGCATGCCGTCGGCTTCCGGAACGAACAGCAGGTTGCCGCCCGTGGTCAGCAGGCCGGCGTGCGGGATGGCGCCGGGGTAGGCGATCTCGAACTTGACCTTGCCGGTGACCGGGTCGCGCGCGCGGATGTGGCCGCGCAACTTGTCGCCTTCAGGCGCCACGAACGTGAAGTTCGCGCCGATGTTCAGCTGGACCACGGGTTCGGTGATCGGCTCGGTCTTCACCACTTCGAGGTCGATGCACCACTCGTAGCCCACCTTGTACAGCAGGCCGGTCTTCGGGCTGTAGGAGCCCGCGTTCCAGCTGTAGCCGCCGGCGATGGCGGGGCACAGGTTCTTGTGCTTGCCTTCGGCCAGGTCGCGGCGGCCCACCAGCGTGCCGTCCGGCTTGATGTCCTTCACGAAGTTGATGTTGTCCACGCCCTTGTAGACGTTGACGGGCTTGCCGCCGCGGTCGAACACGAACACGAACCCGGATTTGCTCGGGTGCACGACGTATTTCTTGCCGCCCTGCTCGATCATCATCATTTCGCCGGAGGCAGGATCGAAGTCCCAGGCGTCATGCGGCAGCACCTGGTGATAGGCCTTCAGGTTGCCGGTATCGGGGTCGAGCAGCAGGATCGAGGACGTGTAAAGGTTGTCGCCGGGGCGCGGGCCTTCGGTCTTCCACTTGTCGCCGGCCCAGTCGTACAGCGGCGCCGGGTTGCCGGTGGCCCACCAGACCGAGTTGGTCTCCGGATCGTAGGAGCCGGCCATCCAGCCGCCGCCGCCGCCCGTCTTCCAGGAGTCGCCGCCCCAGGTGTCGCGGCGGTCGCTCGCCGTGCCTTCGTTGCCGCCCACGGTGAAGAACTCCCAGACCTTGGCGCCGGTCCTGGCGTTGACGCCGAAGATCGGGCCGCGGTAGGGCCATTCGCCGCCCTGCGAACCGATGATGACCTTGTCCTTCACGACCAGCGGGGCGCCGGTGAAGCCGACCGTCAGCTTTTCCGAATCGACCAGCTTGGTTTCCCAGGACAGCTTGCCGGTCTTCATGTCGATCGCGACGAGCTTGCCGTCGAGCGTGCCCATGAAGATCTGGCCGTAGCCGGCGCCGATGCCGCGGATGTACGGCGAGTGCGTCTGGCGGGCGACGAGGTCCTCGTTGAGCTTCTGCTTGTAGGTCCAGAGGATCTTCCCGGTGGCGCCGTCCAGCGCGTAGACCTGGTTGTACGGGCTCGCGTAGTACAGCGTGCCGTCGACCACGAGCGGGAAGCCCTGCAGGCCGCGGTTGGCGCGCGAGGCCACGTGCGACCAGGCTTCGGTCAGCTTGGAGACGTTGCCGGTCTTGATCTGGTCGAGCGGGCTGTAGTGCCAGGACTTGTAGGAGCCGTGATAGCTGAGCCAGTTGCCTTTCTCGAGCTCCTTGTCGCCGTTCAGCAGGCGGGCGCCATCGACATCCGCGGCGCTGGCGCTGCCGGCAGCAAGGAGGGCCGCGGCGAGCGCGAGGCGCAGGCTGCGGGACTTGATGCTGGTCATGGTGTTTTCCTCTCCGAAAAAACGTGATCCCCCAGGGCTTGCAGCATCGCCGCGGGATTCGTTGTTGATGAGGACCGGCCGGGGGGCGATGGCGAAGCCGGTCTCGTTCTTGATGCGCCTCAGGTGAAAAAACCCGGAAGCTGGGCTTGCCGGGTTTCGCACTTCGGTACGCGGATTCTCGGGAGAAACTCCCGGTCCGTCAAGGAAAAAAACGGCTATATCTATACAACTTTGGATTCACAGATCAACGCTGGCAGCGAGGACAATAAAAGGTCGCGCGCTGGCCTTGGCGCAGGGTTTTTATTGCGGCGCCGCAAACGCGGCAGGGCTCGCCTTCGCGGGCGTAGACGAAGTAGCTCTGCTGGAAGTACCCCGGCTCGCCACCCGCGCCCACGAAGTCGCGCAAGGTGCTGCCGCCGGCCTCGATGGCCGCGGTGAGCGTGGCGCGGATCGACGCCACCAGGCGCTCGCAGCGTGCGGGCGACACGCGGCCGGAGGCCGTGCGCGGATGGATCCCGGCCCGATAGAGCGACTCGCTGGCGTAGATGTTGCCCACGCCGACGACGATGCGGCTGTCCATGAGGGAGGTCTTGATGGCGGCGCGGCGGCCGCGCAGGCGCTGGTGCAGCGCGGCGGCGTCGAAACCCGGCTCCAGCGGCTCCGGCCCGAGGTGCGAGAGTAGCGGATGCGAGCCCGGGTCCGCGTGCCACAGCACGGCGCCGAACCGGCGCGGATCGGTGAGGCGTGCCGCCATGCCGGAGTCGAGCACCAGGTCGAAGTGGTCATGCTTGCCGGCCGGGGTGTCCCGGGGGATCACCCGCAGGCTGCCGGACATGCCCAGGTGGACGATCATCGCGCCGGCGCCGCAATCGACCAGCAGGTACTTGCCGCGCCGGTTGATGCCGTGCACGGTGCGGCCGACGACCCGCTTCGCGAGGTCCCGGGGGATCGGCCAGCGCAGGCGCCGGTCGCGCACCACGACGGCTTCGATGCGGCGTCCCTCGAGATGGGGGGCGAGCCCGCGGCGCGTGGTTTCGACCTCCGGGAGCTCGGGCACGAGGGCTAGTTGGCTGCGGCCCTGGCCGCGGCCACGTGCGGGTCCATCAGCCGGCGGCCAACTTCCGCGCCGAAGCGATAAAGCATGTTCTGGTCCGTGCGCAGCAGCGTGAAACCGGCCGGCGTCGTGCCGGCGAGGAGGTTCACCGATTTGCCGTTCCTGAACTTCACGGCGATGCGCTGTTTGCCCGCCCCGCCCTTGTAGGGCTCCACGGCCAGCGCGTGAGTCACGCGCCACTCGTCCGCCCAGCGGTTGAACTCGTCCTGGGAGACGGGCACTTTGGCCTGCGCCGCGCTGGCGCCGCCTTCCGACCAGCGCCCCTTGTCGTCCCGCTCGACCCGGTAGCCGCCGAAATCGAAGGCGACCGGGTGCTCGTCGTCACCCAGCAGCTTGCGGCTGGCGAGCTTGCCCCCCTCGTCGGGAATGCCGTAGCCGTAGAACGGCGCCAGCAGGTAGACGGCATCGGCCGTCGCCGCGTACTGCTCGTTGGTGACCTCGTTGATGCGGCCGAAGGCGACGGCGCGGTCGTCGAGCGTGACCCTGAGCTGCGGCGGATCGAGGTCGAAGCGGCCCAGATCCCCGCGCGGCAGCTTCTGCTTCGCCACGGCGCCGGTCAGGTCGAGGATGCGGTCGACCTGGTTGCGATCGGCGCGCGCGGTGAACGGCGCGGTGACGTGCCAGCCGTCGCCCTGCTTCTCGAGCCGCACCGCCGGCGCCCCCTTGCGCTCGATCGCGATGCGCGACACCTGGTCGCGCGTCATGTCGAGCAGCCGGATGCCGGGATCGGCCTTCTGCTGCTGCGGCTTGAGGATGGCGAACAGCGCGACCGCGGTGACCGCGAGCACCAGCACCAGGTTGAGGATGACCTTGGCCTTCATGCCTTGCGCCGGCGCCACCACACCACGCCCCCGGTCACGAGGAAGGCGAGCGGCAGGATGACGAGGAAGCCGAAGCCGACCAGGGCGAGGCCGGCGCGGGAGAATTCGAGCGTGAGGTCCTGGCGGCTGCGCGGCTGGACCGTGATCAGCGACTCGTCCCCGGCCAGCCAGTTCACCATGTTGATCCCCAGGTCCATGTTGCCCAGCAGCCCGGCGTACTGGTTGGCGAGGAACTGCGAGGTGCCCACCACCACCACGCGCTGCTTGCGGCTGCCGGCGTCGCGCTCCAGCGCCGCGCCCGCCACGATGGGGCCGCGCACGTCGCGGTCCTTGTTGAAGGCGACGTTGTCGTCGATGCCGCTGGTCTCCAGCCAGCCGCCCTGGGCCACTTCCACCAGGGGAGTGAACTTCCACTTGGCGCCCTCGGCGGCGCCGATGCGCCGCGCGTAGGGGAACACGCTGGTGAGCGAGGAATTCTCCGTGATGCGATGCTGGCCGTAGCCGGTGGCGAGCGAGAACGTGGCCGGCAGCTTCAGGCGGGCCGCGGCCGGGTCCACCACCGTGCCGGACGTGAGGCTCAGGCCAAGCTCGTCCGCGACCGCCTGCATGCCGCGCAGGGAATCGTTGTCGATCAGCCACAGCAGGTTGCCGCCCTTCTCGAGCCAGCGTTTCACGCGCGCCACTTCACCGGGGAGCAGGTCGACCCGCGGGGCGGCGACGATCAGCAGGCTGATGTTGTCGGGAATGTCCTGCGCCTGCGCAAGGTTCAGCGCCGCGGTCTTGAAACCCTTCAGCGCGAGCTGGTTGCCAAAATCGCCCAGGTCGTGGTTGGCGCGCCCGTCGAGCCTGGGCTCGCCGTGGCCGTCGAGCCACATCACGAGGCGCTCGGAGGAGCGTGCCAGGCGCAGCAGCAGGTTCGCGAGCTCCTGCTCGGTCAGGTTGGTGAGGTGCTCGCTGCGGCCGTTGTACTCGACCACCAGCTCCCCGTTCATGCGGATGCCGGCGGCCTGCGCCTTCTGCGGCTGCTCGCGGGGGTCGACGAAGTCCAGCTTGAAATCGGCCTTGGCGCGCTGGAACGGGCCGAGGAAGGTCTGCACGGTCTTGCGCACGTCGCCTTCGGCGTCCTGTGCGGTCGCGTAGGCCGTCACCTGGATCGGGCCCTTGAGCTGCCTGAGCACATCCGCGGCGGCGTCCGACAGCGTGTTGCGCTTGCCCTGGGTGAGGTCCCAGGAGGTCTTGAGGTCGCGCGTCACCCAGCCGATGCCCGCGGCGAGCGCGAGCAGCAGCACGACGAACACGCCGTTCTGGATCAGGAGCTGGAGCCGGAGTTTGCGGTTGACTTTCATGCGCGCAGGCGATCGGCGTCGAGGCGACGGATCGAAAGGATGAGGAAGACGGTGGTGAGCAGCACGAAGTAGACCAGGTCGGTGACCGCGATCGTGCCGTTCATGAAGCTTTCGTAGTGCTTGAGCAGCGACAGCAGGTGCAGCGGGCTGGCCGGGTCGGAGGCCGCGATGTTGATCAGCCACAGCACCAGGAAGGCCGCCAGGCTGCCCACCGCGGCGATCACGGGGTGGGTCGTCAGGCAGGAGACGAACAGGCCGATGGCGGCGAAGCTGCCGGTGAGCAGCAGCAGGCCGACCACGTTGGAGAAGATCATGCCGAAGTCGAGCCGGCCGCCCAGCAGCAGCGCGAGCCCCATGACCACGATCAGGCCGCACACCGTGGCGAGGAAGATCATGGTGGCCAGGAACTTGCCGACCACGATGTGCGTCATCGACAGCGGCGCCGAGATCAGCATCGTCATGGTGTTGCTGCGGCGCTCTTCCGCGATGAGGCGCATGGTGAGCAGCGGCACCGACATGAGCAGCACGATCGACGCGATGCCGAACAGCGGCACGACCGCGATCTCGGTCAGGCCCGGCGCGTTGGGCACGCGCGCGAGCTGCGGCTGCACGGTCAGGAAGTAGTCGATGCGGGTGAGGAAGATCCAGGCCAGGATCACCTGCAGGAAGGCGAGCACCACCCAGGCGAGCGGGGAGGCGAACAGGGCCTTGAGTTCCTTGCCGACGATGGTGCCGATCATGCCGTTGCTCCTTCTTCCTCGCGCTGGGTCAGCTGCACGAACACCTCCTCGAGGCTCGCCTGCGCGGGCTGCAGCAGGTACAGGCCCCAGCCTCCGGCAACGCTCGCCCGGACCAGTGCGTCGGTGGGGTCGGCGCCGCGCGGGACGACCCGGAACACGTGGTCGTTGATGGCCTCGACCTCGGCGCCGTCGGCGGCGCGGGCGATGTCCGCCGCGGCGGGCGGCGTGCGCAGGCCGAGTTGCAGCGCGTGGCCGCCGCGGAACTGCTTGAGCTGGTCGATGCTGTCATTGAACACCACCTCGCCGCGGTGCAGGATCTGCACGCGGTCGCACACCGCTTCCACCTCGGGAAGGATGTGCGTCGACAGGATCACGCTGTGGCTGCGTCCCAGGTCGCGGATGAGCGCCCGGATCTCGCGGATCTGGTTGGGGTCGAGGCCGACGGTCGGCTCGTCGAGGATGATCACGTCGGGGTCGTGGATGATGGCCTGGGCAATGCCCACGCGTTGCTGGTAGCCCTTGGAGAGCGAGCCGATCAGGCGCCGGCCCATGTCCGACAGGCCGCAGCGCTGCTTGGCGCGTTCCACCGCCTCCCTGACCGCGGCCTTCTTCACCTTGTGCAGCCGGCCGGCCAGCCGCAGGTACTCGTCGACCTTGAGCTCGCGGTAAAGCGGCGGGACTTCGGGCAGGTAGCCGATGCGCGCCTTGGCCTGGATGGGCCTGTCGATCAGGTCGATGCCGCAAATGCGCACTTCGCCGCTGGTGGGCGCGAGGTTGCCTGTGATCATCTGCATGGTGGTGGTCTTGCCGGCGCCGTTGGGGCCGAGCAGGCCGAGCACCTCGCCGCGCCGCAGTTCGAGCGACACTTCGCGCACCGCGCGATTGGCGCCGTACGAACGGTTCAGCGCCTGCGCCGAAACCGTCAGTTCGGGGTCTGCCGTGGAGGTCATGACGGGTTGTCCTGGGTCGTGATTGTGAGACGGGAAGCGGGGCCCTCAACGCGCTGCAGCACGGTTGTGATGGCACCCGGCGGTCCCTTGTGATGGCCGCGAAATATACCTAAACTGTCCTCGGGATAGAAGAACTTCGCGCGTAACGGCGCGTTCCAAAAGCTTGCGCCGCGCGTGCGCGCTTCCGGTCGATATCGATCCATGTCCTTGCGCCAGGTCCTGATTTTGATTGCCATGGCTTGCGTCCTCGGCGCCTGCGCGCAGCCGGGCGCGCGCCCGGCCAGCGCCGCAGCCGGGACCGGTTACAGCCTGGAACTGGCCCAGGCGGGCGACCCCGAGAATTACGAGGAGCGCGCCCGCCAGGTGTTCGGCGACAGGCCGGTGCCGCGCGCCGACCTCCCGGCGCGCGAGTTGGATTCGGTTTTCCTCTATAAGTTTCTGCTGGCCGAAGTGGCCGCCCAGCGCGGCGACTACCGCGTGGCGGCGCAGGCCTATTACGACATGGCGAAGGCCACGCGCGACCCGCGCGTGGCCAAGCGCGCCACCGAGCTCGCCCTGTTCGGCCGCAATAACGAACTGGCGCTCGAGGCGGCCCGCATCTGGCTCGCGACGGAGAAGGATTCGCTGCCGGCGCGCCAGACCGTCACCGCGCTGCTCGTCAATTCGAGCAACCTGCAGGCCGCCAAGCCGCTGATCAAGGAGATGCTGGCGGCCGACGGCGAAGGCGTCGGCGCCTCCCTCATGCAGCTGCACGGGCTGCTCGCCAAGCACAGCGACCGCAACGCGGTGCTGGCCCTGGTGAAGGAGCTCACCGCGCCCTACAAGCAGCATCCCGAGGCGCACTACGCGATGGCGCAGGCGGCCCATGCCGCCGGCAAGTTCGACCAGGCCTTGTCCGAGATCCGCGAGGCGATGCGCACCCGGGCCGACTGGGAGCAGGCCGCCCTGCTGCAATCCCAGATCCTCGCCAAACAGTCCCGCGCCAAGTCGCTCGACTACGTGTCCGGCTTCCTCGCCGCCCATCCGAAGGCGCAGGAGGTGCGGCTCGCGTACGCGCGCCAGCTCACCGCCGACAAGAAGTACGGCGATGCCCGCACCCAGTTCCAGCACCTGCTCGAAGACAATCCCGGGAACGCCGACATCGCCATCACGGTCGCCCTGCTGTCGCTGCAGATGAACGACCTCGACGCGGCGGAGCAGCAGCTCAAGCGCACGCTGGAGCTCAACTACAAGGACCCGGACAGCGTGCGCTTCCACCTCGGCCAGGTCGCCGAGCAGCGCAAGCAGTACGACGAGGCGGCGAAGTGGTACCTGTCGGTCGAGGAGGGCGAGCAGTACGTGCTCGCGAACGCCCGCTACGCGTTCATGCTGGCCAGGCAGGGCAAGCTCGACCAGGCGCGCCAGCACCTGCAGGGGTTGCAGGCGGAGGACCAGGCGCAGAAGGTGCAGATCCTGCAGACCGAGGCCCAGCTGCTGCGCGAGAACAAGGCGTACACCGAGGCCTACGACCTGCTCAGGAAGGCGCTGGAGGCACAGCCCGACCATCCCGAGCTGCTCTACGACGTCGCCCTCGCCGCCGAGAAGCTGGACCGCATCGACGTTGCCGAGAGCAGCCTGCGCAAGCTCATCACCCTCAAGCCCGACAACGCCCAGGCCTACAACGCGCTGGGTTATACCCTGGCGGACCGCACCGACCGCCTGGCCGAGGCGCGGGGCTACATCGAAAAGGCCCTGAAGCTCGCCCCCGAGGACCCCTTCATCCTCGACAGCATGGGCTGGGTGGAATACCGCCTGGGCAACCATGGCCAGGGCCTGCAGTACCTGCAGCGCGCCTTCGACCAGCGCCCCGATCCCGAGATCGCGGCGCACCTGGGCGAGGTGCTCTGGGCCAAGGGCCGCAAGGGCGAAGCCGAGAAAGTGTGGCGCGATTCGCTGCGGGACAACCCCGACAGCGAGGAGCTGCAGAAGGTCATCAAGAAGTTCATGCCCTGAGCCGCGACGTGCCGGGTCGTCACATGGCGGGTCGTGGCATGCCGGGCCGGGTCGTCCCGGGTCGCGGCATGCGCGGCGCGGCCCGTTTCCTCCTCGTGTGCCTTGCGCTGGCGCTCGCCGCGGGCTGCGCCACGCGCCCGCCGCAGGCGCCGCTGCCTGCGTCGAATGCCGGCCTGCAGGATTTCTCGCTCGAAGGTCGCGTGGCTGTGAAAGTGGCGCAGAAGGGCTATTCCACGAACCTGCGCTGGCGGCATTCGCAGGCGGCCGATGCGCTGCGGCTGCTCTCTCCGGTGGGCACGACGATCGCGACCCTGGACGCCACGCCGGAAGGCGTGACGCTGGTGGATGCCGACCGGCAGGTGCACCGGTCCCGTGACATCGAGGCGCTGACGCGGGAGGTGCTGGGCTGGGACCTGCCGCTCGACGGGCTCAAGCACTGGGTGCTGGGCCGTGCCGACCCGGGCGCGCCGGTCGACGAGCAGGCGCGGGACGACCGCAATCGCCTGACCCGCCTGCGCCAAAGCGGCTGGCAGATCGCCTACCCGGCCTACGCGGAGGACGGCGCCCTGCCGGCGCGCCTCACCCTGACCCGGGAGGGGCTCCACCTGAAGCTGGTGATCGACCGCTGGGAGTTTCCGGGATGACGGCCGCGACGCCGCCCCGGGCTGGTGCAGCCGCCGCCATCGGCGAGGCCGGGCGTTTCCCCGCGCCGGCCAAGCTCAACCTGTTCCTGCACGTGGTCGGCCGCCGCCCTGACGGCTACCACCTGCTGCAGACCGTGTTTCGCTTCCTCGACTACGGGGACGAGATCGGGCTCACCGTGCGCGAAGACGGGACCATCCGCCGCGTCACCCCCCTGGCGGGCGTGCCGGAAGAAAGCGACCTGTGCGTGCGCGCCGCCCGGCTGCTGCAGCAGCGCAGCGGCACCCGGCTGGGCGTGGACATCGAGCTCGCCAAACGGCTGCCCATGGGGGGTGGACTCGGTGGCGGCAGCTCGGACGCGGCCACCATCCTCGTGGCCCTGAACCGGCTGTGGAAGGCTGGACTGGGCCGCGCGCAACTGCAGGCGCTGGGGCTCGAGCTGGGAGCGGACGTGCCGGTGTTCGTGTTCGGCCGCAGCGCCTTTGCGGAGGGGGTCGGCGAGCGCTTGCAAGCGCTCGCTTTACCCCCCGCCTGGTACGTCGTTTTGGTGCCCGAAGCGGCTGTTTCCACTGCGGAAATCTTCGCGGCTCCTGAATTGACACGTAATACGAATGCCATCACAATAGCCGCCTTTTCGCTCGACCCGGGCAGCCGCTTTCCCGGTCGCAACGATCTCGAACCGGTGGTCTGCAGGCGTTACCCGCAAGTCGCCCGTCATCTTGAATGGTTGCGCCAGCATGGCGATGCACGGATGACCGGATCCGGCGCCTGCGTCTTCTGCGCTTTCGACACGCAGGCGCAAGCATCCCGGGTACTGGAGGCATTGCCGCAGGACATGCGCGGGTTCATCGCGCGCGGCCTGGACCGGCATCCGCTCTGGTCCGGGTCGGACCCGGCCTGAACGGGGCCCGCGGGCGGCGAAGCAGATTTTGGGGAGTCGCCAAGTGGTAAGGCACCGGATTTTGATTCCGGCATTCGTAGGTTCGATCCCTACCTCCCCAGCCAGCAAGTGAGCCGGCCCGAGGGGGCTGGTGCCCGCAGCGGCGATGCCTTCCGGGGCGTTGCATCCGGGGGCGAACGGCGCAGCCGCAAGCTTCAGTGCGGCTGATTTTTTTGTGGTTGCCTGGACGTACGGGCGCTTGGGGTTCGGTCAAGAGCATGGCTTACGACAGCCTGATGGTGTTCACCGGCAATGCGAATCCCAAGCTTGCCGAGGATGTCGTCAAACAACTGAACATCCCGCTGGGCCGGGCGACCGTGGGCCGCTTCAGCGACGGCGAGGTCATGGTCGAGCTGCTGGAGAACGTCCGCGGCAAGGACGTCTTCGTGCTGCAGTCGACCTGCACCCCCACGAACGACAACCTGATGGAAGTGCTGCTGATGGCGGACGCGCTCAAGCGCTCCTCCGCCGGGCGCATCACCGCCGCCATTCCCTACCTCGGCTATTCGCGCCAGGATCGCCGGCCGCGCTCGGCGCGCGTGGCGATCAGCGCCAAGGTCGTGGCTAACATGCTGGTGGTGGCGGGCGTGGACCGCGTGCTGACGATGGACCTGCACGCCGACCAGATCCAGGGGTTCTTCGACATTCCCGTGGACAACGTGTACTCCGCGCCGATCCTGCTCGGGGACATCTGGAAGGGCAACCACCAGAACCTGCTCGTGGTGTCGCCGGACGTGGGCGGCGTGGTGCGGGCCCGCGCGCTCGCCAAGCGCCTCGAATCGGACCTGGCGATCATCGACAAGCGCCGTCCGCGGCCCAACGTGGCGACCGTGATGAACATCATCGGCGACGTCGCCGGGCGCACCTGCGTGATCATGGACGACATGGTCGACACGGCGAACACGCTGTGCGAGGCGGCGCTGGCGCTGAAGGAAAAGGGCGCCGAGAAGGTGCTGGCCTACTGCACGCACCCGGTGCTCTCGGGCAAGGCGATCGAGCGCATCAGCAATTCGGTGCTGGACGAGCTGGTGGTGACGGACACCATCCCGCTGCGCGAGGAGGCGAAGAAGTGCAAGCGCATCCGCCAGCTTTCGATCGCGGCCCTGCTGGCCGAGACGATGCTGCGGATCAGCAACGAGGACTCGGTGTCCTCGCTGTTCATGGAGTAGGGATTTTTGGCGGGACGGCAGCGATGCCGTCCTTTTTTCGGATGGGGCGACCGCTGGTCGCGGCGGCCGCCCCGGCAACACTAGGAGAGCAAACATGGCAAAGATCGAAGTCAATGCGATGCCGCGCTCGACGCAGGGAACGGGTGCGAGCCGCCGCCTGCGCGGGCAGGCGAAGGTCCCCGGCATCCTCTACGGCGGGGACAGGCCGGCGGAAAACATCGAGCTGGACCACCACGCGCTGTTCCAGCAGCTCAGGAACGAGGCCTTCCATGCCTCCATCCTGACGATGAACCTGGATGGCAAGAAGGACAGGGTGCTGCTGCGCGACGTGCAGATGCACCCCTGGAAGCAGATGATCCTGCATGTGGACTTCCAGCGCGTGTCCGCGGACAAGAAGATCCACATGAGCGTGCCGCTGCACTTCATCAATGCGGCCATCGCCCCGGGCGTGAAGACCGGCGGCGGCATCATCAGCCACGTGATGAACGAGATCGACATCACCTGCCTGCCGGACGACCTGCCGGAGTTCATCGAGGTCGACCTGCAGAACCTCGAGCTGGGGCATTCGGTGCACATCGCCGACCTCAAGATCCCGAAGGGCGTGGAGTCGGTGCAACTGGTCCGCGGCGACAATGCCGTGGTCGCGACCGTCCAGGTCCCGCGCGCGATCGTCGAGCCCGAGCCCACGGCAGCCGTTGCGGCCGAAGGCGTGGCTGCGGAAGGTGCGGCACCTGCCGCCGGCGCGGCCGCTGGCGCAGCCCCTGCCGCCGACGCCAAGAAGGAGCCCGAGAAGAAGGAAGGCGGCAAGAAGTAGGCATCGCCGCCCGATGCACCACGGCCCGCCCCGCCTTAGTCAGCGCGTCCGGCGGGCCGTGTCTTTTCCGGCGAGACAAAACCTGGGCTAGCGCACATGAGACTGGTGGTGGGCCTCGGCAACCCGGGCCGCGAATACGAAGCCACGCGCCACAATGTCGGCTTCTGGTGGGTGGACGCGCTCGCCGGGCGCGCGCACGCGAGCCTGAAGAAGGAGAACCGCTTCCATGGCCACGCGGGCCGGGTGGTCTCGGGCGGGAACGAGTGCTGGTTGCTGCAGCCGGCCACCTTCATGAACCTCAGCGGCCGTTCGGTGCAGGCGCTGGCGCAGTTCTACAAGATCGACGTCGGCGACATCCTGGTGGTGCACGACGAGCTGGACTTCGCGCCCGGCATCGTGAAGCTGAAAAAGGGCGGCGGGGCCGGCGGCCACAACGGCCTGAAGGACATCCAGGCCCACCTGGGCCCGGACTTCTGGCGCCTGAGGATCGGCATCGGACACCCGGGCGACCGCAACGAAGTGTCGAACTACGTGCTCAACGCCCCGCGCAAGGAGGAAATGCCGCTCATCGAGGAAGCCATCGAGCGCAGCCTCGACGTCTGGCCGCTGATCCTCGAAGGTAAGGCCGAGGCGGCGATGATGAAGCTGCATACAAAGCCGTAAGGCGAGAGGCGTCAGGCGTGAGGCGTGGGAAGCCGCAACCGGTTTTCACGCCTCACGCCACGCCGCCTCATTGCAGCAATAACTATCGAATCAATGTCGAATCGGCGGCTGGCGGCAATCGCGGACGGTCGCATCCCCATGAATGGGGCCCCTGCTTCCTGCTCATGCCGCCCCCCTCACCCTTCACCGGAGTGATTTTATGAGTCTCAAATGCGGCATCGTCGGGCTGCCCAACGTGGGCAAGTCCACCCTGTTCAACGCGCTGACCAAGGCGGGCATCGCGGCGGAAAACTATCCCTTCTGCACCATCGAGCCCAACGTCGGCATCGTCGAGGTGCCCGACCCGCGCCTCGCGGACCTGGCCGCCATCGCCAGGCCGCAGAAGGTGATCCCCGCGATCGTCGAGTTCGTGGACATCGCCGGCCTGGTGGCCGGCGCGTCCAAGGGCGAGGGCCTGGGCAACCAGTTCCTCGCCAACATCCGCGAGACCGACGCCATCGTCCACGTCGTGCGCTGCTTCAGCGACGACAACATCATCCACGTCGCGGGCAAGATCGACCCGCTGTCCGACATCGAGGTGATCGACACCGAGCTGGCGCTCGCCGACCTCGCCACCGTGGAAAAGGCGGCGGCGCGCTATCGCAAGCCCGCGCAGTCCGGGGACAAGGAAGCGAAGATCATCGTCGCGGTGCTCGACAAGGCGCTCGCCCAGCTCAACCAGGCCAAGCCCGTTCGCGCGCTGGACCTGTCGAAGGAAGAAAAGGCCGTCCTCAAGCCCTTCACCCTGATCACCGCCAAGCCCACGCTGTATGCCGCCAACGTCGCGGAGCACGGCTTCGGCGACGACAACCCGCTGCTGGCGAAAGTGAGGGCGCACGCGGCGAAGGAAGGCGCGCCGGTCGTCGCTTTCTGCGCCCGCCTGGAAGCGGAAATCGCCGACCTGTCCGACGAGGACAAGAAGGTGTTCCTCGCCGACGCCGGGCTGGAAGAGCCGGGCCTCAACCGCCTGATCCGCGCCGGCTACGACCTGCTGGGCCTGCAGACCTACTTCACGGCCGGCGAGAAGGAAGTGCGCGCCTGGACCATCCACAAGGGCGACACCGCACCGCAGGCCGCCGGCGTCATCCACACTGATTTCGAGAAGGGCTTCATCCGCGCCGAGGTGATCTCGTTCGCCGACTACGTCGCCTACAAGGGAGAGGTGGGCTCCAAGGAAGCGGGCAAGATGCGGCTGGAAGGCAAGGAGTACGTGGTGCGTGACGGAGACGTCATGCACTTCCGGTTCAACGTCTGACGATCATTGCCGCGCACCGAGCAACGGTGTTCCGGCGCTGCAGTGCCCCGGATCCGATCGACCGGATCATGGCGTTGATCTTTTCATACCAGAGGAATATATAGGAAGCCACGGTCAGACTCGACGAGCCGGCCGTTCAAGTCCTTGAATCCACTGGTATTGCAAAGGGGGGTGCATGATCCAGTTCACGCGGGAAGGGGTGAGGACCACTGCGACGACCGAACAAATGCACGAGGCCCGCCGGGTGTTCGACCGCGCCAAGCTGCTGCGCCTGCCCGACCTCATCGAGCCGGAGTTCGCGCAAGCCATCCAGGCGGGGATGGAACGCGACGGGTTCGAGAAGCCCAGTGAAGAGACCATCGGTTCGACCTACGGAGGCTGGTACGGACGGGTGCGCCAGGACCTCAATCCCGGCGTGACGAACGACGTGCTGAACGCCCGGGCGAACGATCCCGGGTTTCTCAGATTCGTCGAGCAAGTGTGCGGAACGCCGCCGCTCGGGCGTTGTGTCGGTCGCGTGTTTCGCCTGCTACCGACCGAGGAGGACCTGGTGTGGCATACCGACGCCGAAGGCGGGCGGCTCGCTGACCTTGTCATCGACCTGAGCACCATCCGGTACCAGGGCGGCCGCTTCGAGATGCGCCATGCCGACTCGAAGGAAATCTTCACCACGGTGGATGACATGCAGTACCGGGAAGGTACGCTGGCCCGCATCTCCGAGTCGATAGAGCATCACAATCTGCGCGTGACGGGCAAGATCCCCCGCATCACGTTCGTCGGCTGGTTCGTGCCCGTGGGACAACCCTCCTAGGCCGGGCGGCGCGCCTTGGAAGAGGGCCGCCAGCCTGCCCGCCGCTCAGACGTCGAGCGGCGTCGTTTCGACCCGCCAGCGCCCGCCCTTCTGCGCGACGTAGATCATCGAGTATTCGGGGGCCTCGATCCACGTGGAGGAGTCGCGCGTGAGCGGCTCGGAAGCGATGATCACGGAATCCTGATCGTCGAGTCCCCCGCGCATTTTCCATTCCCCGTCGTGCAATCCGTAGTCGCGGCCGAAGGTATACCAGAGGCTCAGGTAGGCGAAGTTCGCCTGGTTGACGGTTTCGGGATAGCAGCCGAAATCGAACGTAAAGCGGGTCGCCACCAGGTTGCTGCCGTCGCACAGGAACAGGTTCACCGACGAGGAGGCGTGGATGTCATGCTTCTCGCGCACGTCGCGCAGGATCACGAGCGCCCGCCGCACCGCATCCATGATCTCGTCGGCCGCGAGTTCGGCCGCGGGGTCGCGCAACTGCGACATGATGAGCGCGTACATCCATTCGCTGTCGGTCGTGCCACGGATGCGCGAGGCGATGCCCGGCTTCATGTGGGCGAGGAGGTCGAATTTCATGTCCGCGAAGCGTGCCAGGTCGCCGTTGTGCGCGAGCGCCAGGCGAAAGCCGTCGTAGCGGAAAGGATGCGAATTGTGGTGTCCGATCGCAGTGCTGGACGCGCTGTAGGACACGCCGCGAACGTGCGCGAGCAGGCAGGTTGCGTGCAGCTTTCGCGCAAGCGAGCGCAGGTTGTCATCGAATACGGGGATGTCGGGCGTGTGGTATTCGAAAGGCACCTCGCGGGAGTACGAATCGAGGTCCCACGCCGCCATCCCGAAGCCCGCCAGGCTGAGCAGGTGCAGCATCTTCGGATCGTAGATTTGCCGTACGAGCGAGCTGTCGGAGCGATACAGCAGCTCCTCCACCACGACCGGGCGTCCGAGATAGGCGAGCACGCGACACATGCGAATACTCTACTACAACCGCATATCCGCGGTGAAGGCGGCCAGGGCAGTGCGTCATGACCCACGAGAGCTTCCTTGCGTCGATTTCCCTGTTCTCGTCGCTGGATATGGACGAGCGGCGCGAGCTCCTGAACCTGGCCGAACCGTTCTCATTCCCGGCCGGAACGCTGATATTCGACCAGGGCGATCTGGCGGACGGCATGTACGTCCTCGAGCGCGGCAAGGTGCAACTCTGGGCACGCCTGCTCGGTGAGGAGCAGATCGCGCTGGCCCAGGTGGGCGCAGGCGGTGTCCTGGGCGAGTTCGCGCTGATCGATCACGGAACGCGCTCGGCTGCTGCGGAGGTGATCGACCTCGCGCAGGGCTATTTCTTCAGCCAAAGGCGCTTCGAGCTGCTTCATACCGACAATCGATCGGCGGCACGCAAGACCATGCACGAGCTGCGGCTCAGCCTCTGTCAGCGTTTGCGGGCGGCATCCAGCGAGCTCGGTGAATCGTCCCCGGCCTTCTACGAGTACACGCAGCGCAGCATGCCGCCGCCGCCGCCGGACGCTCCCATCCGCGCCCCGGCCGCGGATCTGGACCCCTTGCGCCTGCGCGCGTTGCCGTTTTTCAGCCAGTTCACGGCGGGGGAGCTGAAATCGCTGCTGGCACCGCTTTCGGTCTGGACGCTTCCCCGTGGCTATGTGCTGTACTCGGACGGCGATCCCCGGGGATCGGCGTTCGCGACCGTGCGCGGCGCCGTCGAGATCATCGCGGGACGTGGCAACCAATGGCGCAGGCAGGCCATTCTCGGGCCGGGCCGGCTTTTCGGACTGGTCGCGCCGCTCGACGGGGGTCCGCGCGAAACGGGCGCGGCGGTGCGTGAAGAGGCGATCCTTCTGGAGATACCCGAAGGCGATCTGCACAGGCACCTCCAGAGCGAGAATGCGACCAGCCGGATGCTCGTCGACGCGATGCACGCGGCCATGAGCGAAGCCCTGCGTGCCACCAACCGAACGCTGCTTGCGCAATCTGCAATGGGACGGATATCCCATCGCAAGAAGCGCTCGCGGCCTCCGGAAACGGCCTGAAGAAGGGCGTAGTCGCTTGAAGTGGCGCCGCAATGGCGCAATTGCACAGGGGGATGCAACTTTGACGAGCGCAGGGGCCCAGACCGAGGGAGGATCTGCCGGATCCTCGCAGTTCGTAAACGCGGTGCCGAGCACGCCGAGCACGAGCCATGCCGCGCTCTGGAAGGCCGTGGGCGAGAAAGCGCGCATCGTGCCTCATCCGGCAGGCACCATCCCCGATGGCTCCATCCTCGAGTCCGGCTTGTCGGCGATCGCCACGCTGGCCGAGGCGCCGTCGCGCACGCTCCACAGCACGGCGATCATGCGCAGCAGCCCGCTTTCGACGTCCGTGCGCGCGATGATCGAGCGGCGCGAATTCGGCCGCAGCTGCAGCGCGCTCGAGGTGGACCTGGAGCCCTTTCGCCCGAAGCTGCCCCGCCTTGACTGCCCCGACGGTCCCGTCGAGTTCCTCGCCAGCGAAGAGTCATTCGAAACACTGAGCCTGTCCATCGACTGCTTGCTGCAGCACCGCAAGCACCTGATTGCGGCATCGGTCGACCCCGCGCTGCCGCGGCGCAACGTGCTCGTGCTTGGCGCGGGGCCGGGCGGGCTGATGGCCGCGATCCAGTTGCGCCTGCGCGACCATCGGGTCGTGCTTTGCGAGCCGCGCGAGGTCTACACGCGCAATCGTTTCATCGGCGTCTACAAGCCGGTTGCACATTTGATGGCATCGCTGGGCATGCCCGAGCGCATGACCTACGATTTCACGCACTATCGCGGCAAGCGCGGCATCATGTGCGCCGACATCCAGACGCTGCTGCACGGCGTGGCGCTCAAGCTGGGCGTGATCATCTACACCGGCACGCTGGTTCGCGACCTCACCTTGCAGGCGTTGCGCACTGGCGAGGTGGAGTTGCAGCGCTCGACACGCGGCAGCGACGGCGCCGAGGGGGCGTCTGCCATCGGCATGACGCGCTGGCGCTACGACACGATCACGCGCGTGCGGTCGGGCGTGGCCATCCGCTTCGACACCCTGCTCGAGGCGTCGGGCGGGCGCTCGGGCGCCCGGGAGCTGCTCGTGGGTGCCGAGAATGTGGTGTCGGTCCGGACGGTGGCCCGCGACGCCGCGTTGAGAGATCCGTCGCTGAACACCTATTTCGACGATCCCGAGGACCATTGCGCGAAGTTCGTCGAGACCGACTATGGCTGTCCGCCGGAGGCCCGCCGCAAGTTCGCCGCGCAGCTCATGCAGGATTCGAGCGACGTGATACCCGACCAGCTTCCCGGCCTCGTCTCCAACATAGACGCCTCGATCATCGCGCATCCGATCGAGCCGACGAAGCGGCCGGCCGGCCGCGGGGCGCGCATCGGGGACAAGGAGCTCGACATCCCGCGCGACTGGGTGCTCGTACGCTGCCCGCTGCCCGACCGCACGCTGACGCGCTACCAGATCGAAGGGCCGCTGCCGCAAACCTTCGAGTTCGGCGGCAAGCGCGTGCCGACACGGGAGGTGCTCTCCTCGCTGAATCCGGTCGCCCTGCTCGTGCGGATACTGTATGCGATGGGCGTGCCATTCGAGGCGGTTGATCGCCAGAGGCTCGTCGAGTTCTACACGCAGGAAAGCTCCCAGGGAGACGCGAGCGACGTCGTGGCAGCCTTCGTGGGCGCGTTTCGCGGCCTGCGCATCGGCGGCAAGGAGCCCATCTGGTGCGGCCGCGTGCCGGGATCCGCGAATGTCGAGTACGGCATCATCGGCGAGGCGCTGCAGAATGCCTGGTATCGGTTCGGCGTAGGCGTCGACGACACATTTGCGGGCGCGATCCACTTCGCGCAGGGGCTCGAGCTCGAGCCGGCAGCGCGGACCGAGCATTCGCGGCGCTTCGAGAGCGTGATGGTCTCGCGCAGCGTCCAGGTCTTCTACCACCTCTCCCTGGTCAACCAGAACACGGACCAGGGTGTCGTGGGGCCGGTGCTCACCGAATGCTACATCGATCGCCGCTACCGGTCGGACCTGGCGGAAGGGCGGCTGCGCGAAGTCGGACGCGATGCGGCGGCCATGCTCGCGACCCTGATCGACCTGCGTTCCTCGGGGGGAGATCCGCTGCTCGAGGCGGCTCTGGAGCACAAGCGGGACGCCTGCGCACGGAGCTTGTTGAGACTGTTCGGATCGTTCGACTACGACGGCAAGCTGCTGGATCGCGCGGCGCAGGCGATGAAACCCGGGGCGCCGGACGGACGCGTGCGCGTGCTTTCGATCCTGGGGCCAGTCGTCTCGCAGGCGCATGGCGAGCTCCTTGCGCTGCTGGCAGACCCGGGAAAGGCAAGGGCGACACCGGTGGATGCACGCACGCGTACCGAGCGGCTGGCTGAACTCGGCTTGGGTCGCTACGACTGGGCGAGCCCCTGGGTTCGCGCCTGCGCGTTGCACGCGCTCGATCCGGCGGCGGCGGGTGTGGTCGAAGTGCTCGGGCGCATAGCGGCCGAGCGCGAGCCCCTGGTGGCGGAGACTGCGGCGGGATTGCTCCTCGCCGCGCGCCAGGGCGGGACCCTCGCGACGCGCCCGCCCGGGCGACAGGTCGCCCCGAAGCTGGACAAGGTCGTGCTGCTCAAGGAACTGAGCATATTCAACGTCCTTGCGCACGAGGAGCTGGTCGAGGTCGCATCCTTGCTCACCGATAGAACCGTCGCACCTGGCGAGCGGATCGTCGAGCAGGGAGAGCTCGGCGATTGCCTGTACATCATCGCGTCGGGGGGTGTTCGCGTCCACGACGGCGAGCGGACGCTTGCCCGGCTTGCGGCCAAGCAGTTTTTTGGCGAACTATCGCTGCTCGATGCGGAACCGCGCGCGGCAAGCGCAACGGCGACCGAGGAGACCCGCCTGTTCCGATTGGGGCAAAGCGATTTCTACGCGCTGGTGGCCGATCGCCCGCAGATCGTGCAGGCGATCAATCGAGGTCTGTGCCAGATGGTTCGCGGCATGCTGGGGCCGGCCAAGCTCGGTTGAATCGAAGGACGGGCCTGTCCATGCGGCTGCCGGACAACGGAAGTCAAATGGGATCCGCGAGCAGCGCGCGGCTTGCGCTCCAATGCCCTCCGGTTGCACGAGCCGTCACCTGCGCAGGCTCACCAGCGTCACGCCGGAGAGCACGAGCGCACCGCCGACGACCTGCATGGCCGTGATCGGCTCGCCCAGGAACCAGTAGCCCAGGAAAATCGTCACCACCGGGCCGACCGAGCCGACCATGGCCGCGTGGTTGGCCCCGGTCAGCCGGATGCCCTCCGACATCAGCCAGGCCGGGATGACCGTGGACAGGATGGCCATGGTGAGCGCCAGCCAGTAGACCTGGTGCGGCAGTCGCAGGTCCGCGACGTCATGCCGGACGAAGAATTGCAGCAGGCTCACCACGCAGGCCACCAGCATCGCGTATGCCGTGAATCGCATGGCGCCGATGCTGCCCACCGTTTCCCCGGCGCCGATCAAATAGAACGAGTAGACCACGCCGCTGGCGAATACGAGCGCGCCGCCCAGCGCGACTTCGTGCGCGTGCCCGCCGAAGTTCAGGTTCTCGGTGAAGACCAGCGCTATGCCCCCGTAGGAAAGCACGAGCGCAACGATGTGGTGGCGGCGGATCGGCTTCCTGAGCCACCAGGCCGACAACAGGACGACGATGGTCGGATACAGGAACAGGATCAGGCGCTCCAGGCCCGCGGTGATGTACTGCAGGCCGAGGAAATCCAGGTAGCTGGCGAGGTAGTAGCCGGTGAAGCCCAGGACCAGGACCGAGATCCATTGCTTCCGGGTCAGGGGCCGCACCTCGGACTTGCGCGTCGACCACAGCGCCATCAGCACGAAAAAGGGCGCCGAGAACAGCATGCGCAGGGTGAGCAGGGTGGCCGCGTCCACCGGGTGGGCGTAGGCCATCTTGATGATGACGGCCTTGGCGGAGAAGCAGGCCGCGGCGGCGAGGACGAAAATCGTGCCGGCAAGCGGCGCCCGGACGGGCGCGTGGGGCGAAGGGCCGGGCATCGCGGCGCCGGTCAGCGCCGGCGGCCGGTGCCCAGGATGGAGCCGAGCACGCCGCGCATGATCTGGCGCCCCACCTCGGAGCCGATCGCCCGCGCCGCGCTTTTCACCATGGCTTCGCCCGCCGACTGGCGCCGCGAATTGCCGCCGCCGAGGACGCTGCCCAGCACGTCGCCGAACACCGAGCCGCCGCCGGAAGCGGGCGCCGGCGAGGGGGCGGGCCCGGACTGCTGCTGGGCGGCCTGCTCGCGCCGCGCCTTGAGCATCTCGTAGGCCGACTCGCGGTCGTTTTCCTTTTCGTAGACGCCCGCGACCAGCGACTTGCCGATCACCGCCGTGCGCTCGGCCGGCGTGATCGGGCCGATGCGGCTGTGCGGCGGCAGCACGAGGGCGCGCTCCACGATCGAAGGCCGGCCCTTCTCGTCCAGCAGCGAGACCAGCGCCTCGCCCACGCCCAGTTCCGTGATCGCCTTCTCGACGTCGAGTTCCGGATTGGCGCGCAGGGTCGTGGCCGCGGTCTTGACCGCTTTCTGGTCGCGCGGGGTGAAGGCGCGCAGGGCGTGCTGGACGCGATTGCCCAGCTGGCCCAGCACCGTGTCGGGCACGTCGAGCGGGTTCTGGGTGACAAAGAAGACGCCCACACCCTTGGAGCGGATCAGGCGCACCACCTGCTCGATCTTTTCCAGCAGTGCCGGCGGCGCGTCGTTGAACAGCAGGTGCGCCTCGTCGAAAAAGAACACCAGCTTGGGCTTGTCGGGATCGCCCACCTCGGGCAGCTCCTCGAACAGCTCGGAGAGCAGCCACAGCAGCAGGGTGGCGTAGGCCTTGGGCGCGGCCAGCAGCTTGTCCGCCGCCAGGATGTTGATGACGCCCCGTCCCTTGTCGTCGGTCTGCATCAGGTCGGCGATGTTCAGCGCCGGCTCGCCGAAGAAGCGGTCACCGCCCTGCTCGTCGATCGCCAGCAGGCCGCGCTGGATGGCGCCGATGCTCGCCGCGGAAATGTTGCCGTACTCGGTGGTGAACTGGCGGGCGTTGTCGCCGACGTGCTGCACCATCGACCGCAGGTCCTTGAAGTCGAGCAGCAGCAGCCCGCTGTCGTCGGCGATCTTGAACACCAGGGTCAGCACCCCGGCCTGGGTCTCGTTGAGGTTGAGCAGGCGCGAGAGCAGCAGCGGCCCCATCTCCGAGATCGTCGCCCGCACCGGGTGCCCGGATTCGCCGAAAACGTCCCAGAAGGTGACCGGATAGCCGGTGAAGGCGAAGTTCCCCAGGCCGAGCCGGGTGATGCGCTCCTGCAGCCTGGGGTTCATCGCGCCCGGCTGCGACAGCCCGGCGAGGTCGCCCTTCACGTCCGCCATGAACACCGGCACGCCGCCGTCGCTCAGCGCCTCGGCGATGGTCTGCAGCGTCACGGTCTTGCCCGTTCCGGTGGCGCCGGTGATGAGGCCGTGGCGATTGGCGAGCCCCGGCAGCAGGCAGAGCTCGTGGCTGGATCTGGCGATCGGCATGGGCTGCGGCATGGAAGCTCCGGTCCGTGGCGCGGGGGCGCTATGGTAAGATTTTTCAAATTATATCAGCCGCCTACGGCGCAACCGCGCCTCAGCATCGACGCGGGCGGCCACATCACGCAGGGGACGGTATGGCAGGACACAGCAAATGGGCCAACATCCAGCACCGCAAGGGGCGCCAGGATGCGAAGCGGGGCAAGATCTTCACCCGGCTCATCAAGGAAATCACGGTGGCATCGCGCCTGGGCGGCTCGGACCCGAACTCGAATCCGCGCCTGCGCCTGGCCGTGGACAAGGCCTACGCCAACAACATGCCCAAGGACACCGTCGAGCGCGCCATCAAGCGCGGCAGCGGCGAGCTCGAGGGCGTGAGCTACGAGGAAATCCGCTACGAGGGCTACGGCATCGGCGGCGCGGCGGTGATCGTGGACTGCATGACGGACAACCGCGTGCGCACGGTGGCCGAAGTGCGCCATGCCTTCGCCAAGAACGGCGGCAACATGGGTGCGGAAGGGTCCGTGGCCTTCCTGTTCAAGCACTGCGGCCAGTTGCTGTTCGCCCCGGGCACGAACGAGGACAAGGTGATGGAAGCGGCGCTGGACGCCGGGGCGGACGACGTGGTGACCAACGACGACGGCAGCATCGAGGTGCTGACCTCCCCGGCCGACTTCCTCGCGGTGAAGGAAAAGCTCGAGAAGGCCGGCCTCAAGGCCGAAGTGGCGGAAGTCACCATGAAGCCGACCACGGAGAATGCCCTCACCGGCGAGGACAGCGTGCGCATGCAGAAGCTCATCGACGCCATCGAGTCCCTGGACGACGTCCAGGAGGTATATACGACGGCGGTGCTGGAGTCCTGAGGCAAGAGGCAAGAGGCATGAGGCGAGAGGAGTGAAACCCGAATCGAGGCCACGGGCCGCCGAACCGGCAGGAGATCCCGCCTCACGCCTCGCGCCTCACGCCTCACCCGTGATTCGCATCCTCGGAATCGACCCGGGCCTGCGAATCACCGGTTTCGGCGTCCTCGAGAAATCCGGCCAGAAGCTGGTTTACGTCACCAGCGGCTGCATCCGCACCGATGAGAAAGCCGATCTCCCGGCGCGCATCCGCACCATCCTCGAAGGCCTTTCCCAGCTCATCGCCGAGCTGCGGCCGCAGCAGGTCGCGGTCGAGAAGGTGTTCGTCAACGTCAATCCACAGTCGACGCTGTTGCTGGGCCAGGCGCGGGGCGCGGCGATCTGCGCCGCCGTGATCGGCAGCCTGCCGGTGTCCGAGTACACGGCGCTGCAGGTCAAGCAGGCCGTGGTGGGCAACGGCCACGCGCGCAAGGAGCAGGTGCAGGAGATGGTCCGGCGCCTGCTCAAGCTGCCCGGCGAGCCCAGCCCCGACGCGGCCGACGCGCTCGCCTGCGCCATCTGCCACGCCCACGGCGGCCTGGGCCTGGGCGCGCTGGCCACCCAGGGGTTGCGCATGAAGCGGGGGAGGCTGGTGTGATCGGGCGCCTGAGCGGCACGCTCGCCGAGAAGCGCCCGCCGACGATCCTGGTGGACGCGGGCGGGGTGGGCTACGAGGTCGACGTGCCCATGAGCACGTTCTTCGCCCTGCCCGCCACGGGCGAGAAGGTCGTGCTCCACACCCACCTGGTCGTGCGCGAGGATGCCCACCTGCTGTTCGGCTTTGCCACCGAGGAGGAACGCCGGGTGTTCCGCCAGCTGCTCAGGATCAGCGGCGTCGGCGCGCGCACCGCGCTGGCGGTCCTGTCCGGCCTGTCGGTGTCCGAGCTCTACCTCGCCGTCTCGTCGCAGGACGGCGGGCGCCTGACGAAGATCCCCGGCATCGGCAAGAAGACCGCCGAGCGCCTGCTGCTCGAGTTGCGGGACAAGCTCGTGGCGGACGGCGCGGGCCCCGCGGCGGGCGCGCCAGCCTCGCCGCGCGGCGACGCGCTGCATGCCCTGGTCGCGCTGGGCTACAGCGAAAAGGAAGCCAACGCCGCGCTGGGCAAGGTGCCTGCGGATACGCCGGTCCAGGACGCCATCCGCCAGGCCCTGAAGCTGCTCTCCCGGGCCTAGCGCCGGGACCCCGGCCCCTGTCGTGCCCGAACGACAGCAAATGCCCGCGCCAAAGGGGGAATTCGCGCAATTGCTGGGATATAATTCGCCGCATTCACGCGGGCGGCCGGCCGCCCCGTCCCAGTTCGGAGACCCGGTTTCATGACATTGGCAGCACGCCTCCTCGCCGCATTCCTTTTCCTGGGCGCCGCCCTCCCCGCCGCCGCGGATCCCGCGGCAGACGCCGACAAGCAGCAGCAGATCGCCGACCTCATCGGGATGCACGACCTCAATACCTCGGTCTCCATCGGCAGCTACTACCTGAAGCAGGAAAGCCTGCTCGCCATCCGCGCGATGCTGGCGCGCCTGGGCCGCGAGGAAGCGCTGGGCCCGGCCTGGAACCCGAAGAACCCGGTCTGGAAGCAGGCCGAGGACAAGGTGCTGCAGCAGGTGACGGCCCGCCTCGCGGCGGACTTCGCCAGCCTCGACTGGCTGCGCCCGCAATGGCAGGCGCTGAGCCAGCAGGAATTCTCGTCCGAGGAGCTCGACGTGCTGCTCACCCATTTCCGCTCGGACGTGGGGCGCAAGCAGGTGAGGATCGTCGACCACACGATCTCCACCCACGTGATGACCACGCTGTCGTTCGCCGGCAAGCTGCACGAGGTGCCGGGGGCGGAGGAGGACCGCAACCGCATGCAGCAGGTCTGGAACCGGGAAGACGACGAGATGCGCTTCTCGATCAACGACGCGACCAACTACGAGGGCACGCGCTTCGCCCTGTCGCCGCTGGGCAAGAAATACTTCGTCACCTCGATCCTGAAAGTCACGGGCATCGTCAACCGCCGCATCGACGAGCTGGCCGGGGCGCTGCCCGGCGAGGTGAACGGCTACGCGGACGCGGTCCGTCCGCTGCTAGAGGACTACAAGAACAGCCGGGGATGATCGAAACCGACCGCCTGATCACGCCCGCGCCCGTCTCGTCGCAGGAAGAAGCGATCGAGCGGGCCCTGCGTCCCAGGCAGCTCGACGAGTACGTCGGCCAGGAGAAGATCCGCGCCCAGCTGGAGATCTTCATCGAGGCCGCAAAAAAGCGCAGCGAGGCCCTCGACCACGTGCTGCTGTTCGGGCCGCCCGGCCTGGGCAAGACCACCCTGGCGCACATCATCGCGCGCGAGATGGGCGTGAACCTGCGGCAGACCTCCGGCCCGGTGCTGGAGCGCCCCGGCGACCTCGCCGCCCTGCTCACCAACCTCGAGCCCAACGACGTCCTGTTCATCGACGAGATCCACCGGCTCTCGCCCGTGGTCGAGGAAATCCTCTACCCGGCGCTGGAGGATTTCCAGCTCGACATCATGATCGGCGAGGGCCCGGCGGCGCGCTCCGTGAAGCTCGACCTGCCGCCCTTCACCCTGGTCGGCGCCACAACCCGTGCGGGCATGCTGACCAACCCGCTGCGCGACCGCTTCGGGATCGTTTCGCGCCTGGAGTTCTACGACACCGCCGAGCTCACCCGCATCGTGCAGCGTTCCGCGCGGCTGCTGAACGTGGACATTTCCGAGGACGGCGCCCGCGAGATCGCCTCGCGCTCGCGCGGCACGCCCCGCATTTCCAACCGCCTGCTGCGCCGCGTGCGCGACTTCGCCGAGGTGAAGGCGCAGGGCCACGTCAGCGCCGTCGTCGCCGACGATGCGCTCAAGATGCTCGACGTGGACAAGATCGGCCTCGACGTCATGGACCGCAAGCTGCTGCTGGCGGTGCTGGAGAAGTTCGGGGGCGGGCCGGTGGGCGTGGAAAACCTGGCTGCGGCCATCGGCGAGGAGCGCGACACCATCGAGGACGTGCTGGAGCCCTTCCTCATCCAGCAGGGCTACCTGCAACGCACGCCGCGCGGACGCGTGGCCACGATGTCGACCTACCGCCATTTCGGCCTGGCGATGCCGTCGCAATCGGCGAGCGGCGAGCTTTGGAAGGAGGGCTGACCATCGCCTTCGCAATCGCCGTGCGCGTCTACTTCCAGGACACGGATGCCGGCGGCGTGGTGTTCCACTCGACCTACCTCGATTTCCTCGAGCGGGCGCGCACCGAGTGGCTGCGGGCGAGGGGGTTCGGCCAGGCGGAACTTGCCCGGCGTTTCCAACTCGTATTCATGGTCCGCCAGATGCAGCTCGCCTACGTCAAGCCGGCGCTGCTGGACGACCTGGTGACCGTGACCGCGGAGGTGCAGAAGATGGGGCGCGCGCAGCTCACGTTCTTGCAGGAGGTGCGGCGGGGGGAGGAAACTCTGCTCCGCGCATCGGTGAACCTCGCCTGCGTGGCCGCCGGCGGCTTCAGGCCGCAGGCGATCCCGGAGGCCCTGCGGGCGTCGCTGGAGGGCGACACGAGGGGCACCCAGGCCGCATGAAATCCGTCCAACCCCGTTCGCGGCCCGGCCGCGTTTAAACAGACAAGAGCGGACATGAACGCAACCCAAGACCTTTCCTTCGTCACCCTCATCTCCAATGCCAGCGTGCTGGTGCAGCTGGTCATGGCCCTGCTGCTGGCCGTGTCGATGGTTTCGTGGTGGTTCATCTTCCGCAAGATGTTCGTGGTGCGGGACTCGATCCGCCGCACCGACCAGTTCGAACGCAGCTTCTGGAGCGGGGCGGACCTGGGCACCCTCTACCAGACGGCGGCGAGCTCGCGCAGCAACGCGGGCAGCATGGAGCGCATCTTCGAATCCGGGTTCCGCGAGTTCGTGAAGCTGCGCAAGCAGCCCGGCACCAACCTGGCCGTGCTGATGGACGGCACCCGCCGCGCCATGCGCGCCACGTACCAGCGCGAGATGGACCACCTGGAATCGCACCTGTCCTTCCTCGCCACCGTCGGCTCGGTGAGCCCCTACGTCGGCCTGTTCGGCACCGTGTGGGGGATCATGAATGCCTTCCGCGGGCTCGCCAACGTGGGACAGGCCACCCTGGCCCACGTCGCGCCCGGCATCGCCGAGGCGCTGGTCGCCACCGCCATGGGCCTGTTCGCCGCCATTCCCGCGGTGATCGCCTTCAACCACTTCGTGCGCCACATCGAACGGCTGTCGATCCGCTTCGACAGCTTCATGGAGGAGTTCTCCAACATCCTGCAGCGGCAGGCCAACGCGGCGGCGCCCGCCGCCACGCCTGCGCCGGCCGCTGCGGGGGTCTGACATGGCGAACCGCCGCCATCCGCGCCTCATGAACCAGATCAACGTCGTGCCTTACATCGACGTGATGCTGGTGCTGCTGGTGATCTTCATGGTCACGGCGCCGCTGATGAACCCCGGCACCATCGACCTGCCCTCGATCGGCAAGACTTCGGCCCCGCCGGCCGCGCCCATCGAAATCCAGGTGCGCGCGAGCGGCGCGCTGTCGATGGTCGACCGCGATGTGTCGGGCGCCGAGCGGCCGATGAGCAAGGACGAGCTGGTCAGGGTCCTGCGCCAGAAGCAGGCCAAGAAGCCCAACCAGCCCGTCGTGATCTCGGCCGACAAGGATGTCAGGTACGAAGTGATCATCCAGATCATGGACCTGCTGCAGCAGAACCAGGTCAAGAAGGTGGGATTGCTGGCGAAGCCCCGATCCGGCTGACATGCATACGGCGAACGAACCCGGGCGGGTGGCCTCCGGCGTCCTCGCCGTGGTGGTGCACGTGCTGTTCTTCGGCTTCCTGTTCTTCGGCATCAGCTGGCAGAAGAAGCTGAACCTGCCGGTGGAAGTGGAGATCTGGCAGGACCTCACGCCGGCGCCCCCGGTGAAGGCCCCGCCGCGCGAGCCCGAGCCGCCCAAACCCGCGCCCGAGGTCAAGAAGGCGCCGCCGCCTCCGCCGCCCCCGCCCCCGAAGGCGGTGGAGCCGCCCAGGCCGTCGCCTGCGGAAATCGAGCTGCGCGAGAAGCAGCGCAAGCAGCGGGAGGAGGAGCAGCGCCTGGCGGAGGAGAAGCGGCGCCAGGAGGCCGAGGAGAAGAAGCGCGAGCTGGAGCAAAAGCGCCTCGAGCGCGAAGAGGAGCAGAAGCGCCTCGCGGAGCAGAAGAAGCTCGAGGCCGAGAAACGGAAGCTCGAGGAGGAGCAGCGCAAGCTCGAGGAGGAACACAAGCGCGCCGAGGCCGAGAAGCTGCGCAAGGAGGAGGAGGCGCGCAAGGCCGAGGAAAAGCGCCGGGCCGACGAGGAGCGCCGCATCGAGGAGGCGAGGAAGGAAGAGGAACGCCGGCAGCGCGCCGCCGCGGAAGCCCTCGAGCGCCAGAAGCAGGAGGCGCTGCGCAAGGAGCGCGAGGCGGCCGAGGCCAGGGCCAGGGCGGAGGCGGCCGCGCGCGCGGCGCAGCAGAAAGTCATCAACGACTGGATGGCAAGGATTCAGGCCAAGGTCAAGGGCCGGGTGGTCCTGCCCCAGAACATCGAGGGGAACCCGGAGGCCAGGTTCCAGGTGGTGCTGCTTCCCGGAGGCGATGTCCTCAGCGTGGCGAAGAAGAAGTCCAGCGGCAATGCCGCCTACGACGCCGCAGTGGAGCGTGCCATCAACTCCGCCTCGCCCTTGCCCGTGCCGGAGGACTCGGACCTGTTCCAGGAGCGATTCCGGGAACTCGACCTCGTATTCAGACCCAAAGACTAGCAATGACATCGTCCAATCCGTCCGGGGGCCCTGCCTTATGACAAGAAGAATCCCGTTCCTGCGCTGGCTGTCCCGGGGCCTGGCCGCCCTGATCCTCGCGGGCGCCATCCCCTGGAGCGCCTCGGCCCAGCCGATCGCCATCGAGATCATCGGCGGGGGCGCCAACCAGATCCCGATCACCATCCTGCCGTTCACGGGCGAGGAGCGCTTCGCCAGGGACAAGGAGCGCATCAGCCAGATCATCTCCGCCGACCTGCAGAGGAGCGGGCTGTTCCGGCTCGGCACCCCGGGCAGCGTGCGGCCCTTTCCGGCCGAGCCGCGCGACGTGAACTACCGGTACTGGAAGGGCGAAGGCGCGGAAACGCTCGTGATCGGGACCATCACCGAGAAATCCGACGGGCGCGCCGAAGTGCGCTTCCACATGATGGACGTGGCCAGGCAGTCGCAGATCCTCGGCTTCTCCTACCTGGTGGGCACGCAGAGCCTGCGCCGCACCGCCCACCAGATCGCCGACGTCATCTACGAGAAGCTCACCGGCGACGTCGGGGTGTTCGCCACCAAGATCTGCTACGTGACCAAGAGCGATGCCCGCTTCGAACTCCAGGTCTCCGACGCCGACGGCTACAACGCCGACTTCATCCTGGCGCACAAGGAGCCGATCATCTCGCCGCAGTGGTCGCCGGACGGCAGCCGCATCGCCTATGTTTCCTTCGAGCGGCGCAAGCCCATCGTCTTCGTCCACAACCTGGTGGACGGCACCCGGACCGTGCTCGCCAACTACGAGGGCTCGAACTCCGCGCCGGCCTGGGCGCCGGACGGCAGGCGCCTCGCGGTGGTGCTCACCAAGGACGGCACGTCGAACATCTACCTCATCAACGCCGACGGCTCTGGCCTCACGCGGCTCACCAATACGCCGTTCATCGACACCGAGCCCAATTTCTCGCCGGACGGGAAGTACATCCTGTTCACGTCCGACCGCGCGGGGAGCCCGCAGATCTACCGCATGCGCGCCGACGGCAGCGGGGACGCGGAGCGCATGACCTTCGAGGGCAACTACAACGTCACGCCCCGCTACGCGCCCGACGGAAAATCGTTCATCTTCATCCACCGCAGCGAAGGCCGTTTCAACGTCGCCGTGCAGGAATTCGGGCAGTCGCAGATGACGCTGCTCACCAGCGGCGGACTCGACCAGTCACCCACGTTCGCGCCCAACGGCAAGATGGTGCTCTACGCGTCCGAGGTGAAGTCGCGTGGTATATTAGCCGCCGTGTCGAGCGATGGGCGGATCAAGCAACGCATTACCGCGCAGTCCGGCGACATCCGCGAGCCTGCGTGGGGACCGCTTCCAAACCGCCGAAAGGAGTAGTGATGAGAAACGCAGCATTAGCCGTCGTGCTCGCCTTCGCGCTCGGCGCCTGCGCGAGCCAGGGCCAGAAAGGCGCGGACATCGAGCAGCGCGACCTCTTCGACCAGCAGAAGAGCGCGGCGCAGCAGCAGCAACAGAACGACGCTGCGCGCCAGGAGCAGATCGCCAGGGAGCAGGAGGAGCTCAAGCGCCAGCTCGAGGAGCAGCAGCGCCGGCAGCAGGGCGCGGGCCAGGATCCGGCCATCGTGCGGCCGCTTTCCGACGGCGGCGCCGGCGGGCAGACGACCCTCAAGGGCGACGTGTGGGGCCAGCTCAAGGATCCCGCCAGCGGCCTCGCCAAGCGCAGCGTGTACTACGACTACGACAGCTACAGCATCAAGGAGGAGTACGTGCCGGTCATCGACGCGCACGCCAGGCTCCTGATGCAGCACACCGACACGAAGATCAAGGTCGAGGGCAACTGCGACGACCGCGGCAGCCGCGAGTACAACCTCGCGCTCGGCCAGCGCCGCGCCGACAGCGTCAAGCGCGCGATGGTGCTGCTGGGCGTTTCGGACAAGCAGATCGAGACCGTGAGCTTCGGCGCCGAGAAGCCGGTCGCCCTGGGGCGTGACGAGGAAAGCTGGGCCAAGAACCGCCGCAGCGACATCGTCTACCCGGGCGAGCCGAAGTAACCGCCCTCCGGCGGCGCGCCGGTCGGGGCGGCGAAGCCGCCCGCTCGCGAGCCGCCGGGCCACCCGGGGGATTCGCCATGACGACCCGTTCCACGTCCTTGAACCCGGGGCAGCGAAGGCTGCCCCGCGTTGCTTCCACCCTGCGTTCGCTGTGCCTGGTCGCGCTTTCGGTGCCCGCCCTTGCCTGGGCGCAGGCCGATCCGCCGCAGAACCGCGGCGTCCTGCAGCTCCTCAACCAGGTCGAGCAACTCAACGGCGAGATCAGCCGGCTGCGCGGCCAGATGGAGGTGCTGAACAACGAGATCGCCAACGCGCAGAAGCGCCAGCGCGACATGTACGTCGACCTCGACACGCGGCTGCGCCGCATCGAGCAGCAGGGCGCGGCCTCGAGCAAGAAGGAGCAGGAGAGCTTCTCCCAGCTCGAGGAGCGCGTGCGCAAGCTCGAGCAGGCGGCCGCCACGCCCACCGGCGCCATCCCCGCGCCCGTGGCCACGACGGCCGTCGCGCCCGTCGTGCCGGCGAACCCGCCCCCGCCGGCGACGGCCCCTCCCGCGCCGACGCCCGCGACCCCGGCGGCCGTCACCGCGACGGCACCCGCCACGACGGCGAGTCCCGCGCTGCCGCCCGCGACGCTTTCCAGCGGCGATTCGGCGGCGATCCAGCGGGCCTACGACAACGCCTACAGCAACTACCGCATCAACGACTACCAGGGCGCCATCCGCGGCTTCGACAGCTTCCTGAAGACCTATCCGAAGCACCCGCTCGCCTCGAACGCGCAGTACTGGATCGGCGAGTCGTATTTCCAGCTTCGCGACTACCGCGCCGCCATCGAGGCGCAGCGGCGGCTCCTCGGCACCTGGCCCGACAGCGCCAAGGTGCCCGACGCCCTGCTGATCATCGGCACCGCCGAGTCGACCCTGGGCGACAGCGCCGCCGCGAGAAAGACCTTCGAGGACCTGATCGCGAAATACCCCGCCACCGATTCGGCCGAAAAGGCCAAGGGCCGCCTGGCCCGCCTGAAATAAGCGGATCTCCCCGGCGCGGCGGCCCCGCGCCGCCCGCCCGCCTTGGAAAATCCTTCCCACATCATTGCGCTCGTCACCGGCGGCGGCTTCGCCCTTGCGCTGGTATTCGGCGCGGTCGCGCAGCGCACCGGCTTTTGCACCATGGGGGCGGTGGCCGACATCGCCGCCATGCGCGACTGGGGCCGCATGCGCATGTGGCTGCTGGCGATGGCGGTGGCGATCGCGGGCGCCAACGTGCTCGACCTCGCCGGCCTGGTGGACCTGTCGCGCTCGGCCTATCCGGGGGCGCGCTGGCCCTGGCTCGCGCACCTGACCGGCGGCTTCCTGTTCGGCGTGGGCATGACCCTGGGCTCCGGCTGCGGCAGCCGCAGCCTGGTGCGCCTGGGCGGGGGCAACCTCAAGTCGCTCGTGGTGCTGGTGTTCCTCGCCATCGCCGCCGCCATGACGCTGCGTGGCCTGCTCTCGCCACTGCGCGAATGGCTGAGCGCCCCGGCCGTGCGCTTCGACCAGGGCCAGGACCTCGCCTGGCTGCTGGCGTCCCCGCTGGGCACGGGCAAGCGCGTCGTGCAGCCCTGGATCGCGGCGGCGCTGGTGATCGCGATCGGCGCGTTCGTGTTCCGCAGCCGCGAATTCCGCGCGGACACCGGGCGGGTCGCCGGGGCCGTCCTGCTCGGCCTGACGGTGGTGGGCGGCTGGTACGTGACGGGCCGCCTGGGCTTCGTCGCCGAAGACCCGGAGACGCTGCAGGAGGCCTGGCTCGGCACGCGCACGGCGCGGCCGGAATCCCTCACCTTCATCGGCCCGGCCGCCAATACGCTGGAACTGCTGCTCGCCTGGACCGACAAGTCGGTGCGCCTGACCTTCGGCGTCGCCGTGTTCGTGGGCGTGCTCGCGGGCGCGTTCCTCCATGCCGTGGCGAGCCGGACCTTCCGCTGGGAAAGCTTCGCCTCCGCCGCCGACCTGCGCAGCCACGTGATCGGCGGCCTGTTGATGGGCTTCGGCGGCGTGACCGCGATGGGCTGCACCATCGGCCAGGCCGTCACCGGCGTCTCGACGCTGGCGCTGGGCTCCTTCGTCGTCTTCGGCGCGATCGTGGCCGGTGCGGCCGTCACGATGCACTGGCAATACGCGAGAATGGAGGCCCGGCCGGTTTGACGCTGCGCGCCGCGCGCCGGTAAAATTCGCGTCTTTTTTCGGGCGGTTAGCTCAGTCGGTAGAGCAGCGGACTTTTAATCCGTTGGTCGCCAGTTCGAATCTGGCACCGCCTACCACGGACTCAACGGGTTAGCGTTCAGCTAGCCCGTTTTTCCTTCCAGCGTGGGGATTTCGTGACGAGCGAGACCACGTTCCCACCCCTTCCGGATTCAATCCTGGATGCCGCTGCGGCAAGGTGTTCCGTCGCAAATTTCGCGTAGCGGTCCACCATCACCCGCGACTTCCAGCCGCCCAGGTCCTTCAGCTCGTCGCAGCTCGTGCCTGCCTGCCGATGCCACGACGCCCAGGTATGCCGGAGGTCATGGAACCGGAAGTCCTCGATGCCTGCCTTTGCGGTGGCCGTCTTCCAGGCGCTGTTGGTCAGCTCCCAGCCGATGGGCTTGCCGCGATACGTAAAGCAGTACCGGGGATGCGTACCGAGCAGTCCTTCCAGAACGGCCACGGCATCACGGTTCAGCGGGACGCCTCTCGGCGTTCCGTTCTTGGTTTGATCCAACCACGCGGTCTGGCGGTCCAGGTCCACGCGCGACCATTCCAAGCCGGTAATCTCCCTTGCGCGGCACCCCGTTGCCAGGGCGAAACGCACCACCGCAGCCAAATGCGGCGGGCACTGGCTGACCAACCGGGCCGCTTGCTCCCGCGTTAGCCACCGGTCCCGCTCCACTTCGCCGGGCAGCAGGCGAATCTTGGGCATGGTGTCGATCCACTGCCATTCATCGCGTGCCGCACGCAGCAAGCAACGAATCACAGCCAGATACCGGTTGACGGTCGCCGCCGTGTTGCCCTTCTTGAGCCGATCCTGCACGACTTGCCAGATGGCATCGCCGTTGAGTTCGTCGAGGTTCAACGTCCCAAAATACGGATCGAGCTTGCGAAGGATGCGGCGCACGTCTTCCACGCTGCGCAAATTCGCCTTGAGGGTGAGATACCGCACCACGGCTTCCTGCCACGACCGCTTGCGCTTGACACCGAAGTGCGCCTCCCTGAACGAGTCCAGCTTCAGCTTGGCTAGGAGCGCTTCTGCCTGCTTCCTGTCTTCAGTCCCAGCGCTTTGGCGTATGCGTTCGCCGTTGGGTAGTACCGAATCGATCCACCAGAACCGGGAGTCCGGTCGCCGGTAGATTCCTTTCTCACGGGCCATAAAGTTTCCTTTCCGGCCCGCCCTCGCTGCTTATATTCGGCAAGCCAGGCGTCCAGGTCAACCACGTCATAGACACAGCGGCGACCCAGCTTCACGAACGGAACCCCGAGTTCGGCAAGGAGAGTGACGCCGATGCCGAGGTATTCCGCCGCTTGATCCTTTGTCAGGCACCGAACGGGCGGCAAGGGCAGGGCGGGGTCTTCCATCTCAGCCACCGTCCGACGCCTTGCGGTAGGTATCGGCTTGCCGCTTGCGCTCCAGCGCCTGGCGCTCTTCCTCCAGCTCGGGATTGTTGAGGCGGGTATTGAACTCCCGATTCTTGATTGCCAGCCGCTCGGCAACGTACGCCTCATAGCGCTTGGCGAGCTGGTGGGCCTTCTCCGCATGGTGGCTATCCATCTTCGCCACGAAGGTCCGGATACCGCGCTCCAGGTCGGAGATTCCCTCGCGGGCCATGAACGAGACAATGGCGCTGAAGGCGAGCCCAAAGAGCTTGTCGTCGCCGGGGAGCCGGGCATGCATTGCACGGGGCCTCAGCGGTCCGCCGTCGGTCTCCCAGTCGATGCCCGAGAGATAGCCCCAGAGCGGATGCAGGGGCCAGCGGGAGCGCGTCTGGTCGCCCACGCTGGGCAAAGTGAGCCGCAGCCATTCCGTGGTGGCGTAGCTCCAGAGGCCATTGAGGTTCGCCAGCACGCTATCCAGGCCCGACAGGCCCCTATTGACCAGCGTCTCCCGCTTGAACTCGAACTCCAGCCGCCAGACCGGGAGGACGCCGTCCCAGCCCGCTTCGCGCCAGAGTCCGGGAAGGTAGTGCTTGCGGCTGACCTCGATCTCCAGGCGCTTGTCGTAAAGCCTGGCCGCCAGGATGCCGCCGGCGCCCACCATCCACCCCGAGAACTTGCCATCGACCGCATAGGCGTTGATCGACGAGGCCCGCGTGACCCAGGCATGGCGGTCCCAGCTCTCCATGTTCTCGGTGGAGGCGAAGTCCACGAACAGGTCGATCCGGGAGACCTGGGCGGGGCCGGATAGCTCGCCCAGTTCCATCAAGAGCGTTCGGAGGGCCTTTTCCGCGTCGGCAGGCTTCGCATGGGTGAGATAGCCGCTGGAGACCTTGACGTAGGCCATCGGGAGGGCCTTGGAGGGGCGGGACAGTTGGACCCGGAAAGAGCCGTCCTCCAGGACGTAGGGGAACAGGGGCGCGCCCTTGTCCCGCACCTCGAAGACATGCTCCCCGAGCGAGAGCTGGGCCTGAGCCTGCTCGGCGGGATTTGCCGACTGGGCCAGCTTTTTCAGGTGCTCCAGCTCGTCCCGGATGTGGGAATGCAATTCCCCGGCATAGGAGACATACAGGCTGTCCGTCCCCCACCGAAGCGGCTGGAAGTACTCCGGATTGCAGTTATGGGATGCTGTGTTACTAGGCGGCGCATCCCCCGAACCCCCACCGGCCCCCAGGCCAGGCCGCTGCGCGGCCCCGGCCCGATGGCCGGTAGAGCCGCTTTCCTGAAGACTGCCGTGTTCACTGCCTGACCGACTGCCTTTGCCGTTGTGCTGCATGGTTCGCTCCGTCTGGATGGGCGGGCATGCCTGGATGGCTCCCGCGACGGATGCGAACACTAGGCACCGGCTTCACATCCGGCGACTACCTGAAACTGCGTTTTGAGGTAGTTGCGACTTTCTTGGCCTCCGTGAACTGCTTTCGGAGGTTCTTCCGGGCAGACGGAACATTCGGATAGAGCTTGAGCTTGTGGACCAGGAGATCCTCCAGCTGGGCATCGGACAACTTGTCGAACCCAAGCTCCCTCAGCATGTGCAGCGCATACCGGAGGTCGCGGTAGGCCAGCCAATGCTTACCGGAGGGACCTTTGAGAGCGCTGCGCAGGTGCTGGAAGAACGTCTTGTCGTTCTCCAATTCGGCGCGCGCGATCCTGTCAGCAAAGGTAGGGCAAGCCACGACCGACCGGTCAACTCGAACCGCCAGGAATAAAGATTCGTCCGACCCGTCGCGCACCTCCTGCACCAGTGTGCAGAGCGTCCGGTGGTAAAGCATGATGGATAAAATGTTGCGCTGCATTGCAAACACTAGGCCGACCACGTCCTGCTCGTCGAACAAGCCGCCTTCGCCGCCAGCCCAGTCGTCGGCGTCCACAGCCTCCATCCAGGCCAATGCAGCTTCTTGGGGGTCGTCGGCCTTTGCGGTCTCCAGAACCTTTGACCATCGTCCCAGGGCCATAAGTGCCAAGGCAATCATGTGAATGAAGGGCAGCTCGTAAACGGCCGCCCAGTGGAAATCCTTGCCCAGAATTTCCTCGACACGCTCCTTGCGAGCGGTCCGAATGAGGACAGGAAGCTCGTCCATCTGTCCGCGGATATCCGGAAGCGTTCTGACAAGGCGCTGGAACTGGTCCAGCGTCAACTTTCCGTACTCTTTAATCATGCCTCTCTCAAGCCATCGCCTTACCTGGCGCCCCCTTATCTTTTCTTGGAGATACTCGGGTGCGGCGAAGCTTAAACTTGCGAGCAGATGCATCGTCTGTAGCTCGGACCGTATTGCTTAACAGGTCAAGACAATGCTCGTAATCATTCACGGTCAATTCGCGTACTTCTCCCACCTTGAACTTGGAATTTGGAACCGCTCGAAGAAATCGCTCATCAACAATTCCTCGATTGTGAGAGATTAAATTTCGTGTCGCAATGTATTGAACAACCTCTTGCGACTTCCCATCTGACACTTGCAATGGAATCCCCCGATCATTGCACCACACCGCCATGCTCTCAAATCCTTCGTAGGACAACGCCGTGACCTTTGCCTCGATGATGGACTGCACTAGCTCATCAATCGACGAGTGCTCAAGTATCGCCTCAAGGGTCAGGGTCTGCTGTCTACTTCGAAGTATGGCTGGATTCTTCTTGAGAACTTCTCTTATGAGATCTACGAGATACTTATTGAAGTTATCGACACACCTAACCAAGAAGAGCTCCAAATAAACTTGACTCTTCTTGCGCAATTCGACAGTTCGACTTCCCGGGGTGCTTGATTTGGCTAATTCAACGGGCGACTTGAAGGCCAATTTTGGGGATGTCTTATCTTCAATTCGAGCCAGTGCAGTCGAAGCCACGTGAGCCGCGTAATCTCCGACTAATACTGTGTCGATGAAGAAGTGGAAAAGCGAGAAGTCCCGCGCTTGCGATGCGAAATAATCATCTGCGGCCTTCGTTGCAGAGTGTGGCCGACCAATATGCCAACCGCGCTTTGCCTTTCTCATCGGTCGCTTCCAGTCTTATTCTAAAAACTGCATTCACTCTTCCTGTTTAGGATGGTCCTTGTGGTTCTTGAGGTCCTTCAGGATCGACTTGAAGGTCACTTCATACCTTGTGGCTTCCGCAGCAACATTACCAGCCAGGGCGGGATCGGAACCCGCAATTTGAGACCGCAAGCCAGATCCTGACAACTCCTCCTTCCAGGGCAACTGGGAAGGCAATTTCCTGAACTCTGCAATAAGTCCTTCGGCAACACAAACTTCCGTCTCGGGGCCTTCGAACTTGCTAAATAACGTCTCCGCATTCTCGCGCCATGTGAGCAAACGGTTAATTGCTTCCTTAGAATCGCGCAGTTTGCTTGTGCTGGTTGGAAGTTTAAGAGAACTAATCTCGTGAGAGATCGAATCCAGGTCATTGATAAGGGCAGAGACCCTTCCGAAGACCCCCTTCCTCTTTTCAACCCGAATGCGGTCGCAGTAGGGAGTTTGAGTGCGAAAGATGACTTCGAGATTTGCAGCTTGCGCCAAGGAAACGGCGTCATGCGAGAGCTGCAACACTCCTTCGCGGAATGACGGATAGCCCGCGACTGCGGCTGTGATGATGGCCGCGGCAGACCCCCAAGCCACTATTTTTGTTTTAAGACTGCCTTCTTCGAAGATAACTTCAATTTGGACGTCTTGGCCAAAAAGAAAACTGGCGCGCTCAGTATAGAAAGCGACTAACAACTTGCGTAGCCTCTCTAGCGCTTCCTTGTCGTCAAAGAGGTCGCTTTCTAGATGTGTATACGCTTCCGACAGAATCTCATTGTGAATATAGTTCGCCATTGTTCCCTTACTTAGTTTAGGAAGCTGCTATTTATGGATTGGGCTGATGCTTTGCATCAACGACAACGTCAACTTGCTGACCAGCAACTAGGTTGAACTTGGATTTCAAACTTGAGTGAGAGAATAATTCAACGCAGGTTGGCAGTGGATTCCGAGCGCGCCTTACAAGTACCGACTCAGAAGATTCTGCCCAAACGAGACGTCCTGAAAAATAGAGGTAGGCACCCCGTACTCGCGGGATATGCTGATAGGGAGCTGGGTACGAGATGTCGGCGCCGTCCTCTATCAGCGACGGTACAAGATCCGCTAGAGAAAGAACCACAGAAGGTTCAACTCTGAGGTTCAGGGAGCCGGGCTCGAGATATGACCACCGTGTGACTGCCAGAATGCGGTCACGCCGACCTGGGTTCATGGCCAGTACCGTAGTCTCGCCGGGAGGACCCCCAGGTGCGATGGAACTACGGAACTCTACAAGCCCTTTGAATGCGTATGGCATGCACAGCAGTTTATTCCCGCCGCAGCGAAACGTGGGGAGCGTGGAACGCTTCTACGAACACCAGCGATCGAGGGCGGGCGCAAGTTAAGGCAAAACAGCTGCTTACATCAACTTTTAATCCGTTGGTCGCCAGTTCGAATCTGGCACCGCCTACCAGACATGAAGGGCCAGCAGGGATGCTGGCCCTTTGTGTTTTCTCCATCCGCCTCTCCGACATCAACAGAGGCAAAAGGCAAGACTGGCGGATTCAACCGGCCGATGCGGGAAGTCCTTGCGGCGAGATTCCGGGGTCAGGTCTTGCCTTTTGCCTGTTCTGTCTTGGCGGTCCACCGGTCGATGCGGGAAGTCCTTGCGGCGTGTCGCCCCGCAACGCCGGACACGGCCAGGGATTCTGCGGCTGTTCGTTCATGCGCCACCGCTGGGCAAGCCGCCATGACGCCTCGGCTCATGAGGATTCGGATTCGCCGGCCTTTGCGCCTGCCATGGTCGCCGGGTCCAGGTACTTCTCGTTCTCGGTCCTGAGGTTCGCCGCCGCGTCGTCGTAAAGGAAGGGCAGGAACATGTAGCGCTTGCCCTTCGTGACCGGCGTGGCCTCGTGCAGCATCGAGCAGCTGAACACCACGGCGCCGCCGGTGGGGGCCGTGTAGGCCGCATTGCCATACTCCGGGAAGCGCAGTTGCCCGCCTTCGAACTCCCCCGCGTTCAGGAACAGCGACACCGCGAATTTCCGGTGTGCGGTGCCCCTGGTGGTGTTGTCCCGGTGCGGCGCGAAGTAACCCCCGTCCGCGGCCTCGTAGCAGGCGACGATGTGGCGCTCCATGCGCGTGGCGCGGAACTGGTAGGCCTTTTCGATCTCGGGCCCGAGGCGGTCGTGCAGGCGCACCATGCAGGCGCGCCGCAGCTTCTCGTCCGTGACCTCGCGGTCGCGGCGGCGCTTGTGTCCGTAATCGATGATCTTCGTGGTCTTGTCGTCGACATCGCGCATGAAGCCGGAATCCTCGCCGCCCAGTCTTTCGTAGTAGGCGATGAGGTCGCGGCACAGCGCCGGCTCGAAGATCCAGGGCACCACGAGCACGGGCGCCTGGGGCAGGGCCGCGAATGCAGGCGGCGGCGCGGGGAGCCTGTCGAGCAGCGCCATGAGCGACGCGAGTTGGGTGGAGCCCGGGGAGCCCAGCACCGCCATCACGCGCAGGTTGGGGCTCAACACGTAGGTGAGGTTGCGCGGCGCGCCTTCGGCCGTCAGCGCGCCATAGAGGGCGCTCACCCCGAGGTCGAAGTCCTGGAAGAAGCGGATGCCGGGGATCTCGTCCTGATACAGCGCGTGCGCCATGTCCGATGGCTCGCGCGACACGCCGAAGAACGCGAAGTGCTCGTCGTCGAAGCGGCTGCGCGCGGCGCGAATGCCGTCGAGGATCTCGCGGGACTCGCCCGAACCGGCGCTGCCCAGGAAGCACAGCACGATGTAGCGCCCGGCGACCGTGTCGAAGACGAAGTCGTCGTTCAGGCGCGTCGCGCAGCGGAACCAGGGCGCGGGCTCGCCGATCGTCAGCGGGTTGGGGCGGCGCTTGTCGGGCATGGGCGGGGCGTCTTCGGAAGGGGCCCGCCTATCTTATCGCGGCGCCGGCATCGGCTCCCGGGGCGGGGCGGACCGTCGGGCCAATGACATTCGAGTTTGCGGCCCCGCCGTTTCGGGGCGCGCGCCGGGCGCCGGCCGGCGACATGGCGGGACGCGCGGCAATTCTGTAGGACGGTTTCCTACACAATTTTATGAGAACCGTGCGGGCTTCTCGCTTTGCGGATCTTTGTAATACCCTAGCCGCAACAACCTCTCCGAAGGTGGCGCCGGCATCGGGATTCCGGGCAATGCCGTCGTTGTTGGAGGACTGGCGGTCGCCGGGTGTTGCGCCCGAAGCCGCCGAAACCCAGACCATGGACGCGCCCCAGGCGGAAAAGCTTCGCATCCTGCTGCTCGAAGACCGGGATACCGATTTCGATCTGGTGAAGATCGAGCTGCGGCGATCGGGCTTCGACGCGGAGGTCACGCGCGCCATCACCGAGGCGGAGTTCCGCGAGGCGCTGCATCCCGGCTACGACCTCATCCTTTCCGACTATTCGCTGCCGCAATTCAGCGGGATGCGCGCGCTGGCCATCCTCAAGGAAAGCGGGATCGACCTGCCGTTCATCCTGGTCTCGGGCACCATCGGCGAGGAGGCCGCGGTGGAGGCCATGCAGATGGGGGCCTCCGACTACCTGATCAAGGACCGCCTCGGCCGCCTGGGCAACTCGATCCGCGCCACGCTGGAGAAGCGCCGCCTGCAGGACGAGAACCGGCTCTTCACCGAGACGCTGCGCCTTCGCAACCGCGCCATCGAGGCGAGCCTCAACGCCGTCATCATCACGGACGCCCGCCAGGACTACGCGATCGAGTACGTGAACCCGGCCTTCGAGCGCATCACCGGCTATGTCGCGCGGGAAGTCATCGGGCGCAACTGCCGCTTCCTGCAGGGCAACGACCGCAACCAGCCCCCGCTGCAGCAGGTGCGCGCGGCCCTGCGCCACCGGCAGGAGGGCAGGGCGGTGCTGCGCAATTACCGCAAGAACGGCACGGTGTTCTGGAACGACCTGCTGATCGCGCCGGTGCGGGCCGACAACGGCGAGGTGACGCACTTCGTGGGCATCCTCAACGACATCACCGAGATCATCAACTACCAGCAGCAGCTCGAGCGCCAGGCCAACTACGACGGCCTCACCGGGCTTGCCAACCGCAACCTGCTGCAGGACCGCCTGCGCCAGGGCATCGCCTTCGCGCAGCGCCGCGCCCGCCAGCTCGCGGTGCTGTTCATCGACGTCGACAACTTCAAGCTGGTCAACGACAGCCTGGGCCACGAGGCCGGCGACCGCCTCATCCGCGAGGTGGGGCTGCGCCTGAAGGCGCACATGCGCGAGGACGACACGGTGTCGCGGCTGGGCGGCGACGAGTTCGTGGTGGCGCTGTTCGACATCGAGGACGACGACATCGTGGTGCATGCGCTGCAGCGCATCCTCGGGGAGATGGCCCGGCCGTTCCAGATCGACGATCGCGACCTGTTCGTCACCTGCAGCATCGGCGTGAGCATGTATCCCAAGGACGGCGAGGACGGCATCACGCTGCTGCGCAATGCCGACACCGCGATGTACCGCGCCAAGGAGCAGGGGCGCAACGGCTTCCGCTTCTACACCTCCGACATGAACGACCGCGCCGTGGAGCGCCTGCTGCTGGAGACGCGGCTGCGCGGCGCCCTGGCGCGCAACGAATTCTTCCTGGTCTACCAGCCGATCATCGACCTGCAGACGGGGCGGGTCCGGTCGGTCGAGGCGCTGGCCCGCTGGCGCAACGCGGTCGACGGCGACGTGCCTCCGCAGCGCTTCATTCCCATCGCCGAGGAGACCGGCCTCATCCAGCCGATCGGGGAATGGGTGCTGCGCACCGCCTGCCAGCAGGTCAGGGACTGGATGGACGCCGGGCTGCCGGCGGTCAAGGTCTCGGTCAACCTGTCCGCGCGCCAGTTCGGGCCCGGCCTGGTGCAGACGGTGGAGGCGGTGCTTGCAGCCACCGGGCTGGAGGCCCGCCACCTCGAGCTGGAGCTCACCGAGACCATCCTCATGCAGGACGCCGACATGGTGATCGGCATGCTGCGCGCCCTGAAAGCGATGGGGGTGGGCCTGTCGATCGACGATTTCGGCACCGGCTACTCGAGCCTGTCGTACCTGCGCCAGTTCCCGGTGGACCGCCTGAAGATCGACCAGTCCTTCGTGCGCGACATCGACAGTGCCGGCGGCGACCCCCTGATCGTGGATGCGGTGACCTCGCTCGGGCGCAGCCTCAACCTGAAAGTCGTGGCCGAGGGCGTGGAGACGGAGGCGCAGATGCGCTTCCTGCGGGACCACGGCTGCGACGAGGGCCAGGGCTTCCATTTCTACCGGCCCCTCGCGGCGCAAGCCGTGGCCGAATTGCTGGGCAGCCAGGGCGGGGGCGGAGCGCCCGGCGACGGCTGAGTCCCCGGACCCGCGCCTCAGTGGCGCAGGGCCTGGAATACCTTGTCGAAGTTGTCGTTGCGCACCATGAAGTGCACGGGCAGCGACTGCAGCGACGCCCGCTCCACGATGCCGATGATGACGACGGTCAGGTCCTTGTCGTCCTTCTTTTCCATCAGGTCGTCCGTGAAGTCCACGACGTGGCGCATGCCGCCCAGGCGGATGCTGAACTCGTGGATGCCCTGCCCCGCCTGGTAATCCACGTCGGCGTCGGACAGCGACTTGCCGAGGCGCTCCAGCACCGAGGCGGCCTTGTAGTCGGTTTTCACGTGCGCATCTCCTCGAATCGGTTGCAGCCCGGCGACACTTGCCGCAATTGGTTGGCGAGTGCCGCGCCGGGGCGCGTGCCGGGCGGCGGCGAGCCTCTGCCACGGTCGCACCGGGAGATTCAGCAGGAAGTGTTCCCGTGGGCCCGGCCCGCCGCGGGGGATCCCCCGGGGCCTTGTTCCATGGGGGTTTTTTGGCGCCCGGCAACGCCATCCCGTCCGTCCCGCGGAACGTGGGGCATTCGGCCCCGTCGCCAGGGGGCGGGGGGCTGACGGCCCGCGGCGCGTTCGGCCGCGATTCGTTGCGGCCGCGATTCCCCGCGCCCACGCCGGCATTTTTTGCTAGAATTCGCGGCTCGAAAAAAGGGCTGTTAGCTCAGCTGGTAGAGCAGTGGACTCTTAATCCAACGGTCGAAGGTTCGAATCCTTCACGGCCCACCAATTTCAGTCGTACCGCAGCAGCAGGAACCCGGTAGTCGCAGGCCCCCCGCAGTTCCCCGCCCGTCCCGGCGGGAACGCGTCTACCCCGCGCCGGCAGCGCCTGCGGCCCGCCTCGCGGGCCCGCGGGAACGAATGCCGCCGGCGGACCCAGGCATCACGCGGAGCCCCATGGTAGAAACCTCCGGTCGCACCGTCGTTTGCAGCGTTCTGTTCCTCGACATCGTCGGGTACTCGAAGCAGACGGTCGCCGACCAGGCCGGCCTGAAGGAGCGCTTCAACGCGCTGCTGGCCGAATCCCTGGAGACGGTCGCCGCGCGTGACCGCGTGATCCTCGACACCGGCGACGGCGCCGCCATCGCCTTCCTGGGTGCCCCCGAGGATGGCCTGTTCGTGGCGCTTGCCATCCGCGACAACGCCGGCAGCCTCCCCATCCGCATGGGCATCAACCTCGGTCCCGCGCGCCTGGTGAAGGACCTCAACGGCCAGGTCAACGTCATCGGCGACGTCATCAACGTCGCCCAGCGCGTGATGAGCTTCTCCGAACCGGGCCAGCTGCTCGTCTCGCGGTCCTACTACGAAGTCGTCTCCTGCCTGTCCAGCGATTACGCCAGCCTGTTCACCCACGAGGGCTCGCGTACCGACAAGCACGTGCGGGCGCACGAGGTGTATTCGGTCGGCGCCGCTTCGGGCGCGGAGCGGCCCGGCGCCGCGGTGGATGCCCCCGAATCTGCCGTCGCGCCCGATGCCCCGGCCATGGCGCCGCCCGCGGACGAGTCGCCTGCCAGGGTGCTCGATGCCGGTGCCAACCTGATCATTTCCGGGCCGTCGCGCGAGGGCGTGCAGAAAAAGCTGGACGAACTGGCGCAGACCGGCGCGCGCCTGATTTCGCCGATCGAGCAGATGGGCAACAAGTGGATGGCGACCTGCGAGCATCCGAAGGTCGCCATGAGCGGTTGCAAGGTGCAGTCGATCGGCTCCCAGCGCATCATCACCGGCCCCAGCGAGGCCGCCGTCGCCGGAAAGCTCGACGAACTGGTGCGTTTCGGCGCCCGCCCGCTCAGCCCGGTGCGCAACGTGAGCGGCGTCTGGACCGTCGTCTGCGACACCGGCGGCTGAGCCGCCCCCTTCCTAGAGGCTGGTGAGGTACTGCGCCAGCGCCTCGACCTGCTGGTCGGTCAGGTCCTTCACGTTGGGCAGCATCACCCCGCCATCGTTGGTGCGGGTGCCGTCGCGGAAATCCTTGATCTGCTTCACCAGGTACGGGTACTTCTGGCGCGAGAGCCGCGGGAAGGCGTCGAGGCCGCGCATGCCGGGCTGGTGGCAGGAGGCGCACTGCCTTTGCTCGGCGAGCTTCTTGCCCTCGGCGACGATCGCGGGATCCGTCTTCGCGGAACTCCTCACCAGGGTCTGCGAGTTGAAGTAGTCGGCCAGGTCCATCATCTCCTGCTCGGAGAGCACCACCGCGGCGGGCGACATCATGGAATTCCTGCGCTCGCCATCCTTGAACGCCTTGATCTGCTTGAACAGGTAGGCCCGGGTCTGGCCGGCAAGGCTGGGATAGGCGCTCGACGACGAGTTGCCGTCGGTGCCGTGGCAGTGGGCACAGGAATCGGACTTCGCCGCGTGGGCCGCCGGCGGCAATGCGGCCGCGGCGGGCAGCATGGCCACCAGGCAGGCCAGCCAGGCGCGTTTCATACTTTTCTCCTTGCTCGTTCCCATGGAATCGGACCGCGGTCCCGTGCTGGACCGCGCGCCCGCGCGCCTATAGGGTACGGGATTTCCAGCCCTCGCGACCACCCGCCTCCCCGATGACGACCGCGTCCTCCGCCGAGCAGCACGTCCTTGCGTTCTACAGCCGCCATCCGATCTCGCGCGACCAGATCCTGGCGCGCCTCACCGCGCAGCGCGGCCACGTCGACGGCCTCGTGCCCGAAGACCTCTTCGCCCACGACCAGGACCATTATGGCGGGCTCGCCGTGGTGGACGCGCTCGCGCAGCGGGCCGGCATCGGCCCCGGCCGGCGGGTCGCGGATTTCTGCGCGGGCCTCGCCGGCCCGGCGCGCTACCTCGCCCACCGTTACGGCGCCCTCGTCACCTGCATCGAGCTCAACCCCGACCGCGCGCCGGGCGCGGCCGACCTGACGCGGCGCGTGGGCCTGTCTGAACGGGTGCGCGTCGTGCGGGCGGACGTGATGCGCGTGCCGCTCGCCGACGGCAGCCAGGACGCGGTGATCAGCCAGGAGGCGATGCTGCACGTCCCCGACAAGGGCGCCGCGCTGCGCGAGGCTTGCCGGATACTCGCCCCGGGCGGGCGCCTGTCCTTCACCGACTGGGCCGAGCTGCGGCCGCTCGACGCGGCGGACCGCGAAGCCATGTGGCGCGGCATCGCGGCGCAAACCCTGCAGGGCGTCGATGGCTATCGCCGCCTCCTCGAAGCGGCGGGCTTTCGCGACATCCGCGTCGAGGACCTCACCGCCGACTGGGGCGGCATCCTGGCGCAGCGCCTGCAGATGTACCGGCAGCTGCGCGAGGAGACGCTGCGCGCCGGCACACCCTCCGGCGACGAGGCGTTCTACCGCGCGTACGTGCGCCTGGTGGAACTCGTTGAGGCGCGCGCCCTGGGCGGCGCGCGCTTCACGGCCGTGAAGCCGGCCGGCCCCGCCGCCTTATAATCGGCGCCTTTCCCGTGGAGGCGCCATGAGGCTTTGCACCATCCGGCTCGACGGCATCGAGCAGGCGGCGGTCGTGACCGCGGCCGGCATCGTCCCGGTCGCCGCCATCAACGCGCACCTGGGCCGCGCCTGGCCCACGGCGCTGCTTTCGATCATCGAGCGCGGCACCAGCCGCAACCTGCTCGCGGACGCGCAGCACACACCCGTCAAGCTCGACCCCGGCGCGGTCGCCTACGGGCCCCTTTACCGGCGCCCCCGCAAGATCCTCGGCATCGGGCTCAACTACCGCGACCACGCCGCCGACCTCAACGCGCCTTTTCCGACCGAGCCGGCGTCGTTCATGAAGTGCGACAACACCATCATCGGCCCTGGCGACCCCATCGTGCTGCCGGCGCAATCGGAGCGGGTCACGGCGGAGGCCGAGATCGGCGTCATCATCGGCCGCGAGTGCCGCTTCATCGACGAAGCCGCCGCGCCCGGCTGCATCGCCGGCTACTGCCTGATCCTCGACATGACGGCCGAGGACATCCTGCAGAAGAACCCGCGCTTCCTGACGCGCTCGAAGAACTTCGACACGTTCTTCTCCTTCGGCCCCGAGCTCATCACGCCCGATGAAGTGCCCGACGTGCTCAAGGTCAAGGTCGGCACCTGGAACAACGGCAAGCTGCACCGCGAGAACGTCGTGGCCAACATGGCGTTCCCGCCGTTCCAACTGGTGGCATTCCATTCCCACGTCGCGACCCTGTACCCCGGCGACATCATCAGCACGGGCACGCCGGGAGCGGTGGTGATCCGGGACGGCGACACCGCCGAATGCCAGATCGAGGGGCTCGGACGCCTGGCCAACCCGGTGCGCGGGCCCGGGCACCGCTGAATCCGTCGTAAACCCACGGCGCGGCGGGGCGTTAAGGCCCTGTCGGGCTGGGTTAGAATGGTCCGCACGCCGGCGGGCAGCACACTCGAACCGGCGCATCCCAACATGACTGGAGGAGCGCTTCCCATGCATTCGAATTTCATCGCACGTGGCCTCGCGGCCCTGCTGCTGGCGGCAGCGGCCTGCGCCCCCGCGCTGGCGGAGAACATCAAGATCGGCTACATGGACCCGCTGTCGGGCCCGTTCGCGAACGTCGGCGAGCACGGCGCGCGCGAAGCCCTGCTGGTCATCGAGGGCGTCAACGCCGCGGGCGGCGTGATGGGCAGGAAGCTGGAGCTCGTCACCTTCGACTCCAAGAGCAGCCCGCAGGAGGCGCTGATCGCACTCAAGCAGATGACCGACCAGGGCATCCGCATCTTCTTCCAGGGCAACGGCTCGAACGTCGCCATCGCGCTGTCCGAGGCCGTGACCAAGCACAACGCGCGCAATCCCGAGCAGAGCATCCTGTTCCTGAACTACGGCGCGGTGGATCCGAGCCTGACCAACGACCGCTGCAGCTTCTGGCACTTCCGCTTCGACGCGGACACCGACATGAAGATGCAGGCCCTGACCAGCTACATGGTCAGGGAAAAGGGCATCAAGAAGGTCTACCTGATCAACCAGGACTATGCGTTCGGACAGGGCGTTTCCAGGGCCGCCCGCGCGATGCTCAAGGAAAAGCGCCCCGACGTCGAGATCGTCGGTGACGACCTGCACCCGCTGGGCAAGATCAAGGACTTCGCGCCCTACATCTCGAAGATCAAGGCCTCCGGCGCGGACAGCGTGATCACCGGCAACTGGGGCAACGACCTGTCGCTGCTCGTGAAGGCGGCCAAGGAATCGGGCCTGAAGGCCGATTTCTTCACCTACTATTCGGGCATCGTCGGCGGGCCCACCGCCATCGGCCAGGCCGGCGAGGACGTGCGCCAGGTCAGCATGTGGCACACCAACGTGGGCGACGCCGCTTCCAACGCGCTCACCGAGGCCTATCGCAAGCGCTTCCCGGACGCGAAGGACGACTTCTTCTTCCTTTCGCTCAAGAGCGGCATGGAAATGCTGGCCAGGGCGATGAACCAGGCCAAGTCCACCGACCCCGCCAAGGTCGCCAGGGCGCTGGAAGGCATGAAGTACACCGGCGTCACCGGCGAGATGGAGATGCGCGCCGACAACCACCAGCTGGTGCAGCCGCTGTTCATCTCCAGCTTTGTCAAGGCCGGCGGCAAGGGCGTGAAGTACGACGTGGAGCGCACCGGCATGGGCTTCAAGACCGAGGGCCGCATCGAGGCCAAGGACACGGTCACGCCCACCACCTGCAAGATGGAACGGCCCTGACGGCCCGCACCGGGCCGCCTGGAAAAAGCCGCGCATTGCGCGGCTTTTTTTTCGGCCTACATCACCCGCCTGGGGGCGGGGAAGGAATGGCGCACCCGCTTGCCTTTGCGCGCAGGCGGCGCCGCGAGGGCTTCGCGGGGGCTCGCCGCGGGCATCGGCGCGGCGGCGGGATCGGCCGCGGGCACGCGCTCCGCGATCCGCTTCGGGGCATCGGCGGCAATGGCGGGTGAGGCGGCGAGGACGGCGGCGCAGAGCAGCAGCAACGAACGCATGGTCATTCGAGTCCTCCTTCTCGTGGATCGGTGGAAGGTGCCCGCGTGGGACGGGCTCGCGTTGCACGCCCGGTAGGGCAACACCCGTGCCAGGCGGATGCGCGAGGCAGAACAACCGCTTGCCGGCATGTTTACCCGTCCCAGTCGCCGTGCGGCGACGCGGCCTGGGCGCCGGGGGCTAACCCGATGATCCGCGGGAGGAATCGATGTAGCCGGGGGACGACAGGAGGGTCACCGCCGGTCCCGCCTGCGGGGGAGGGTCCGCAGGCGGGTGGCGATGAGGGTGGAACCCGTTGCCGGAATCCGGCCGGCTTACAGGCCGCCGGTGACGATCAGCTTGAAGGCGAAGAACAGGCCCAGGGCGAGGCAGCAATAGACCAGCATGTCGCCGCGCTTGCCAAACAGCGGCAGGCGCTCGAACAGGCGGGTGCCGAAGGCGCCGGCGCCCAGGGCCGCGGCGCAGGCCACGAGGGTCGCCACGGGGTGCTGGGACCAGAGCTGGGCCACCGTACTGCCGATCCAGCCCTCGGGCCGCACGGCCTTGTAGATGAGCCCGCCGATGCCCAGCGCGAGCAGGGAGAACAGCAGCAGGTGGAAAAGGGTCTGGACGCCTTCCTGGAGCAACTGCAGGAAGTTACGGCCCGGGCGGGCGCTCAGGTCGGACATCGGGTCGAGCAGCATCGGTCACTCTCCTTGGAATTTTCGCCGGCGCGGCTTGCGCGCCTGCGCGGCATGCACCTACCCCTATGGCAACCCCCGTGCCATGGGCTCAAAAGCGATGCCGATCAGGGAGTTGGGGCCGGGAAAGCCAAACCGGGCCGCAAAGGGCCCGGTTTGGCGGGGGAAAACGTCGCTGCCCGGCGACCGGGGCGGGAAGAGGGCCGCAAGGCCCGGGAATGCGGCCTTACTCCGGCTCGCAACTCACGAAGTGGCACTCCCGCTGGCAGTCCTGGGAGAAGCCGCATTCGAACAGGGCAACCCGGGCCGCGCCGGCCGCGTCGGTGCCGCATTGCTCGGCGGCGGGCATCCGGTTGGGCTTGGGCCGCCATTCGCAGACGTGGCAGCCGGCGGTGAGTCCCGGCAGTTCGAGGGAGTCGGTGCGCGACACCTGGGGCGCTTCGCTTTGCTCCGCCGCCGTCGCGGCGGGCACCCCCAGGGCGCCCGCCAGCGCGAGCAGGCTGGCGGTGGCAAGGCGCTTCATTGCGCAGGCGGAGACCATGCGTTGATTATAGGCCGCCCGGTCGCGTCCCGCCCGCGACGGCCGCGGACTTGCGGCGCCGCTCCGCGAGGTAGCCCGACGCCAGCACGCCGACGATCACGACGAAGTACACCGCCGCCTTCGCTTCGAGGGTGAGTGCCCAGGGCGCCCAGGTCTCGAGCAGGGGCTCGTGCAGCATCATCTGCGCGGCGGTCCACGCCAGCACCCCGGCGCCGATGTAGACGATCGCCGGGAAGCGGTCCACCCACTTGAGGATCAGCGTGCTGCCCCACACCACGATGGGCACGCTGATGAGCAGGCCCAGCACCACCAGCACGAAGCTGCCCTGCGCGGCGCCCGCGACCGCGAGCACGTTGTCCAGGCCCATGAGCGCATCGGCGATCACGATGGTCTTCATGGCCGCCCAGAAGTTGTCCGCCGGCCTGGCGTGCACGCCGTCGTCCCCGTCCTTCGGGGCGAGCAGCTTCCACGCGATCCACACCAGCGCGAGGCCCCCCAGGAAGCGCAGTCCCGGGATCATCAGCAGCCAGACGACGATGAGCGTCATCGCCGAGCGCACGGCGAGGGCGCCGACCGTGCCCCACAGCACGGCCTTCCTGCGCAGGTCCGGCGGCAGGCTGCGCGCGGCGAGCGCGATCACGATGGCGTTGTCGCCTGCGAGGACGAGGTCGATGACGACGATCGCGAGCAGCGACGAGAAGAATTGCGGAGAAAACAGTTCCATGGAATCGCCTGCGCCCCCTGGATGGAGACCGGCGTAAAGTCGGGGCGAAAAAAAACCTTTACCGGCCGGTAAAGGTCTCGCGACAGCTTGCGCTGCCAGCGGCACCGGGGTTGCTCACCCGTCTTGACGGCCACCGCTGTAAAGCTACTCCCCTTTTGGGAAACAAGAGCTTAGGCGAAGCGGCCCGGCGCGTCAACCTTTCATGCGCCAGATCCGGAGCACCTCGGGCACGCGCCGCAGGCCGCGCATGATCTGCGCGAGGTGCAGCCGGTTGGTGACCTGCAGCGTGAAGTGGATCTCGACGTAGGCGCTGGAGTCGCCGGGCTCCTGGCTCACGTTGTCGATGTTGGAGTCGGTCTCCGCGATCGACGCGGCGATCTTGGCCAGCACGCCGCGCTGGTTCGAAGCCACGATCTTGATGTTCACCGTGAACAGCTTCTTGGTGTCCGGCGCCCATTCCACGTCGAGCCACTTTTCGGGATCGCCGCGCGTCTTGCGCGCGACCGGGCAATCGTGGGTGTGGATGACCAGGCCGTGCCCCTTCTTCAGGAAGCCGATGATGGGGTCGCCGGGGATCGGGTGGCAGCACTTGGCGAACTGCAGCGCCATGCCTTCGGAGCCGCGGATGATGAGGCTGCCGGGAATCTTTTCCGGCCTCGCACCCTTGGGCTCGGCGATGGAGAGCAGCTGGCGCGCGATGACGATGGCGAGCTGCTTGCCCAGGCCGATGTCGGCGAGCACCTCCTGGCGCGACTTGGCGCTGTTTTCCTTGAGCAGGCGCTCCCACTGCACGTCGGTGAGCTTGTCGGCGCCGGGGGACTTGAGCGCCACCAGCGCCTGGTTGAGCAGGTTCTTGCCCAGCTGCGCCGATTCCTCGTACTGCATGGTCTTGAGGAAATGGCGGATGTGCGAGCGGGCCTTGCCGGTGGTCACGTAGTTGAGCCAGGCCGGGTTGGGCTTGGCATGCACCGCGGTGATGATCTCGACCCGGTCGCCGTTCTTGAGCTCCGAGCGCAGGGGCACGAGCTCGTGGTTGATCTTGGCCGCCACGCAGCGGTTGCCGATGTCGGTGTGCACCGCGTACGCGAAGTCCACGCAGGTCGCCCCGTGCGGCAGCGCCATGATCCTGCCCTTGGGCGTGAACACGTAGACCTCGTCGGGGAACAGGTCCACCTTGAGGTGCTCGAGGAACTCGATCGAGTCGCCCGACTCCGACTGCATCTCCAGCAGGCTCTGCAGCCACTGGTGGGTCTTGCGGTGCAGGTCGTTGATCTGGGCGTCGTTCTCCTTGTACAGCCAGTGCGAGGCCACGCCGGCCTCCGCGATCTTGTGCATTTCCATGGTGCGGATCTGCACCTCGATCGGGGTGCCGAAGGGGCCGAACAGCGTGGTGTGCAGGGACTGGTAGCCGTTGGCCTTGGGGATGGCGATGTAGTCCTTGAACTTGCCCGGGATCGGCTTGTAGAGCTGGTGCAGCGCCCCCAGGGCGAGGTAGCAGGCGGGCGTGTCGCGCACCACCACCCGGAAGCCGTAGATGTCGAACACCTCGGCGAACGACAGGTTCTTCTCCAGCATCTTCTTGTAGATGCTGTAGAGGTTCTTCTCGCGCCCGTGCACCGTCGCCTCGATGTGGCTGTCGGCGAGCTTCTCCTTGATCGACTCCAGGATCTTGTCCACCACCTCGCGCCGATTGCCGCGGGCGCGCATGAGCGCCTTGGACAGCACGTGGTAGCGGTTCGGGTACAGGTGCCGGAACGACAGCTCCTGCAGCTCGGTGTAGAGCTGGTTGAGCCCCAGGCGGTGCGCGATGGGCGCGTAGATCTCCAGGGTCTCGCGGGCGATGCGGGCGCGCTTCTTCGGGTGCATCACCTGCAGGGTGCGCATGTTGTGCAGGCGGTCGGCGAGCTTGATCAGGATGACGCGCACGTCGCGGGCCATCGCCAGCAGCATCTTGCGGAAGTTCTCCGCCTGGGCCTGCTCCTGGGTCTGGAACTCGATGCGGTCGAGCTTGGACAGGCCGTCGACCAGGTCGGCGACGGGCTTGCCGAACCGGTCGCTGATCTCGGCCTTGGTGACCGCCGTGTCCTCCATCACGTCGTGCAGCAGCGCCGCCGTCAGCGCCTGGCTGTCGAGGTGCCACTGGGTGAGGATCTTGGCGACCGCGATCGGGTGGGAGATGTACGGGTCGCCGGACTTGCGGAATTGCCCGTGGTGGGCGGTCTCGCTGAACTGGTAGGCCGACTGGAGCTGTACGACGTCCTCCGGCTTGAGGTAGCCGGCTGCATCCTTGAACAGAAGCTCGGCCTCGGACATTGTCGGCGGGGAGGTATCCATGGCGGCCCCTCGCGAGGGCGGCCGGTGCGTGGGCGGCTCCTGAAGCGGCGGGCGCGCGCGGCGCCCCGATCCCGCGACCTAGGTGCGGGTCTTGAGGATCTCGACGCCGACCTTCTGCAAGGCGATCTCCCGCAGGGCGATGACGGTGGGCTTGTCCTTGTTCGTGTCCACCAGCGGCGAGCCGCCGGTGGCGAGCTGGCGCGCGCGGTAGGTCGCGGCGAGCGTCAGCTCGAAACGGTTCGGGATGTGCTTCAGGCAGTCGTCAACGGTGATGCGCGCCATGATCGTTTTACGTCGGCTCGTCTACTTCAGGCTGTTGATCAATTCGCGGTGGCGCTCGACCTGCCGGTCGAGCCGCAATCGCGCGCTGCGCACGATTGCGACCAGGTCCTCCACCGCATCGGAAAACTCCCCGTTGATAATAACATAGTCGAATTCATCGACATGGGCGATCTCCCCCCGCGCCGCCTGCAGGCGGCGCTCGATGACCTCGGGGCTGTCCTGGCGCCGGTCCGTGAGGCGCTGGCGCAGGGTGGCGGGCGAGGGCGGCAGGATGAAGATCCCGACCGCGTCCGGGATCAGGCGCCGCACCTGCTGGGCCCCCTGCCAGTCGATCTCCAGCACGATGTCCGAGCCCCGGCCCCGCTGCTCGCGGATCCAGCCCTGGGAGGTGCCGTACATGTTGCCGTGCACCTGCGCGCACTCCAGGAACTCGCCGCGCTCGATCATCTGCTCGAACTGCGGGCGGGTGATGAAGTGGTAATGCCGGCCGTCCTCCTCCCCCGGGCGCCTGGCGCGGGTGGTGTGGGAGATCGACAGCCGCACGCCGGGCTCGCGCTCCAGCAGGGCGCGCACCAGGGAGGTCTTGCCCGCCCCCGAGGGGGCGCAAATGATGAACAGGTTGCCGGTCATGGCAATCCAGGCGTGAGGCGTGAGGCGTGAGGCGTGAGGCGAAGAAATGCAACCCGGCCTGGCGCCAGGCGCGGCGCGCCTGCGGGGATATTGCTCGTCACGCCTCTCGCCTCACGCCTGTCGCCTCACGGCTATTCGATATTCTGGATCTGCTCGCGCATCTGCTCGATGAGCACCTTGAGGTCCATCGAGGTCTGCGTGACTTCCACGTCCACCGATTTCGAGCCCAGCGTGTTGGCCTCCCGGTTGAGCTCCTGCATCAGGAAGTCGAGGCGCTTGCCCACCGCGCCGCCCTTGTCGAGGATGCGGCGGATCTCGCCGAAGTGGGTGGTGAGGCGCGACAGCTCCTCGTCGACGTCGATCTTGGAGGCGAACAGCACCAGCTCCTGCTTGAGCCGGTCGTCGTCCATGTTGACCATCGCATCCTTGAGCCGCGTGGAGAGCTTTTCCTTGTACGAGGCCACCAGCTGCGGCATGCGCGGGGCGACGCGCCTGACCAGCGCCTCCATGGAATCGATGCGCTCGAGCAGGATCTGCTTCAACTTGGCGCCTTCGCGGGCGCGCATGGCGGTCAGGTCGTCGAGCGCCCGCGTGAACAGGCCGTTGCACGCCTCCTGCAGCTTGCCGGCCTCGAGGTCGTCGTTGCCGAGCATGCCCGGCCAGCGCAGCACGTCCGCCACCGACAGCGGCGCGCTCTGCGGCATGGCCGCGCGCACGCCCTCGTCGAGCTTGCGCAGCTGCACGAGCAGGGTGCCGTCGAGCTGCAGGCTGGAAGGCGAGGCCGGCGCCTTGGCGACCGCCATGCGCACCTCCACCTTGCCGCGGCTGATGCGCGCCGTGGCCATCTCCCGCATGCCGGACTCGAGCGCGCGCAGCTCGTCGGGGATGCGGAACTGGATGTCCAGGTAGCGGTGGTTGACCGAGCGCAGCTCGAGGTTGAGCGATCCGAAGGGCAGCTCGGCCGCGGCGACGGCGTAGCCGGTCATGCTGTAGATCATCGGGGCGGGGACGCTTTACAAGGCAGGGGGAGTTCACCAAAATTGGCGTCCCCGGAAGATAGCACATAAACCCGCGCCGATTGCCGCGAAGGCGGCGCCGACCGGCGTGCAGGATCATCCCCCCGTCATGAGGAAACCGCGACATGCGCCCGAGCGGACGTGAGCCCGGCCAGCTGAGGAAAGTCACGATCACGCGCGGCTACACGCGCCACGCCGAGGGCTCCGTGCTCGTCGAGTTCGGCGACACGCGCGTGATCTGCACCGCGAGCATCGAGGAGAAGGTGCCGCCCTTCCTGAAGGGCAGGGGCCAGGGCTGGCTCACCGCCGAGTACGGCATGCTGCCGCGCGCCACCAACACGCGCAGCGACCGCGAGGCCGCGCGCGGCAAGCAATCGGGCCGCACCCAGGAGATCCAGCGCCTCATCGGGCGCAGCCTGCGCGCCGTCACCGCGCTCGACAAGCTCGGCGAACGCACGATCCAGATCGACTGCGACGTGATCCAGGCCGACGGCGGCACGCGCACCGCCAGCATCACCGGCGCCTACGTCGCGGTGCACGACGCGGTGACCCGTCTGCTCGGGGCGGGGTTGCTGCAGGCCTCGCCGCTGCGCGATGCGGTCGCCGCCGTGTCCGTGGGCATCTACCGCGGGGTCCCGGTGCTGGACCTCGACTATGCCGAGGATTCGGCCTGCGACACCGACATGAACGTCGTCATGACGGGCGGCGGCGGCATCGTGGAAGTGCAGGGCACGGCCGAAGGCGAGCCGTTCTCGCGCGGGGAACTCGACGCGCTGATCGACCTGGCCGGGGACGGCATCCGGCAGCTCGTCGCGGCGCAGAACGCTGCGCTGGCGGGCTGAACATGAACCGCAAAGGCGCAAAGACGCGAAGGTAACGCAAAGGAAAACGAGGCCGGGCAATACGGCGCTTTGCACCGTGGTGGTTGCGGCAAGTCGTCGGCCAGCGGACGTCCACTGCCTCCGGGCGCGACGATCCTTCGTGCATTTCCTTGCGCCTTTGCGGTTGGATGCAGATGATCGAGAAACTCGTCATAGCAAGCAACAACGCCGGCAAGCTGCGCGAGATCGGGCAGATCCTGGCGCCGCTGCGCATCGAGGTGGTGCCGCAGTCGCGGTTCCAGGTGCCGGAGGCGGAGGAACCGTTCGAGACCTTCGTCGAGAACGCGCTCGCGAAGGCGCGCCATGCGGCGCGGCACACCGGCCTGCCGGCGCTGGCGGACGACTCGGGGATCTGCGTCGCGGCCCTGGGCGGCGCCCCCGGGGTGCATTCGGCCCGCTTCGCGGGCGAGCCCAGGTCCGACCAGCGCAACAACGACCGGCTGCTCGAACTGCTGGCGCCGCAGGCCGATCGGCGCGCACACTATTACTGCGTCATGGTCCTGATGCGCCACGCCGCGGACCCCCAGCCGATGATCGCGCAGGCCGAATGGCATGGGGAGATCCTGCGGGCGCCGCGCGGGGCGGGCGGTTTCGGCTACGACCCGCTGTTCCTCGACCCGGCGCTGGGCAGAACCGGGGCGGAGCTGGACCCGGAGCACAAGAACCGCATCAGCCATCGCGGCCGCGCGCTGGCGGAACTGGCGCGGCAGCTCGGGCGGCAGGCATGACGGGGCGCCGGATCGGGAAACTAAAAGGTCCCGGCGCGCTCTGAAGGAGGCGGGTCGGCACGCCGGCAGTCCCGGCATGGGCAACCCGCCCGATACCACCAAGGAGGATGACAATGGCAAGGCAGGCATCGACCGAGAAGCTCATGAAGGACCTGCGCATGGTGATGCTGGACGCCGAGGAGCTGCTCAAGGCGACCGCGGGCCAGGCCGGGGAGAAGGTGGCGCAGGCGCGCGCCCGCGCGGAGGATTCCATCCGCATGGCCAGGGAGGCCCTCGGCGACCTGGGCGAGGAGGCGATGGAGCGCTCCCGCGAAGCCGTGAAGTCCGCCGACGATTACGTGCACGACAATCCCTGGACCGCCATCGGCATCGCGGCGGGCGTGGGCCTCGTCGTGGGCGTGCTGCTCGCCCGCAAGTGACATGAGCGGGCAAGAGGCGGACGGCGCGCGTTCACGCGGCCTGTTCGATTCCCTGAAGGACCTGCTCGCGACGATCACCGCGCTGGCGCACACCCGCCTCGAGCTGCTGGGCACCGAGCTCGAGGAACAGGTGGCGCGCCTGGCGATCCTGCTGGTGTGGAGCATCGTCGCGCTTTTCCTGGTCTTCACGGCCGTGGTGCTGGCCGCGGTGGCGATCATCGTCCTGTTCTGGGACGAGCACCGCGTGCTGGCCGCCTTCGGCCTCGCGGGCGGCATGGCGCTGCTGGCCGGCGGTTCGATCCTCCACGTCGTGAACCAGCTCAAGCAGCGGCCGCGCCTGTTCCAGGCCACCCTGGAAGAGCTGGCCAGGGACCGGCAAAAGCTGGGAGGCGAATGAACGACCGGCTGCGGGAGATCGCCCTTCGCCGCCGGCAGCTGGTTGCCCTGGCGGCGGAGCAGCGCGGCGATCTGGCCGCGCAGGCGGTCTCGCTGCGCCGCAGCCTCGACTGGGTGGACCTGCTCCGGCGCGGCGGCAACGCCCTGCGCTCCCGGCCCCTGGCGGCCGGCGTCGCGGCGGCCGCGCTCATGGTCGTCGGTCCGCGCCGGCTGCTTCGCTTGGTCTATCGCAGCGGCCTGCTGCTGCCCATCGCGCTGCGGCTGGTGCGCATCGCCCGCGCGTTGCGCTAGCGCCCGTCCGGCGGCAATCGCCGGACTTGCGCCGGTTTCCACAGGCGGCCGATGACGGCCGCGAAGTCCCCCGTGTCGCCGCTTGTCCAGAACGTCTCGGTGCCGGCGCCCTCGCTGCGCAGGCTGGCGTTGGCGACGAGCTGGCGCGAGAGCTCGCGCGCCACCGCGGTGCCGTTTTCGACGACTTCCACCCCCGGCCCGGCAAGGCGGCGCACGATGTGCGCGATCAGGGGGTAGTGGGTGCAGCCCAGCACGATGGTGTCGGCGCCGGCGTCGAGCAGCGGCTGCACGAAGCCGCGGACGAGGTCTTCCGTGGCGGCGTCGTCCAGCCTGCCCTGCTCGATGTGGTCGGCCAGCCCGGCGCAAGGCTGCTCCAGCACCTGGCGGCCCTGGGCGAAGCGGGCGACCAGCGACGCGTAGCGCGAGCTCCTGAGCGTGGCGGCGGTCGCCAGCACGCCGATGATGCCGCTGCGGCTGGCGGCCGCGGCGGGCTTGACGGCCGGTTCGACGCCGATGAAGGGGATCGCGAAGCGTTCGCGCAGCGGGTCGATGGCGGCTGCGGTGGCGGTGTTGCAGGCCACGACGATGGCCTTGGCGCCGAGGCCGGCCAGGAATTCCACGACGGCGAAGGCGCGGCTGCGCACGTAGTCCAGGCTCTTGTCGCCGTAGGGCAGGTGGCCGGCGTCGGCGACGTACACCAGGTCTTCGCGGGGCAGGGCGGCGCGGATCTCGCGCAGGAGGGTCAGCCCGCCGACGCCGGAATCGAACACGCCGATCGGGGCCTGGGAGACATCGGGTTTCGGGGGCGTGGACATCGGTGGGTCGGGCGGACGTGGGCGCCGGAAAGGTTATAGTGATCCCGTAGCGACCTCAACCCGCCCCGCATGTCCGTCCAGCCCCTCGCCCTGCCCGTCCGCGCCGTGAAGTTCGCCGCGCTGCCGCCCCTGTCGCTGTACGTCCACATCCCGTGGTGCGTGCGCAAGTGCCCCTATTGCGACTTCAACTCGCACGAGTTGCGCGGCGGGGCGGTGGCGGCGCACGGCGATGCCCCCTCGCTCGATCCGGCGCTGGAGAAGGACTACGTCGCGGCGCTGGTGCGGGACCTGGACGAGGCCCTGCCCGGGATCTGGGGTCGGCCGGTGCGCACGGTGTTCTTCGGGGGCGGCACGCCCTCGCTGCTGTCCGCGGCCGCCCTCGACGCGCTGCTCTCGGCGATCCGCGCGCGGGTCACGCTGGTGGCCGACGCGGAGATCACCCTCGAGGCGAATCCCGGCACCTTCGAAGCGCGCAAGTTCGCGGACTTCCGCGCCGCCGGCATCAACCGGCTCTCGATCGGCGTGCAAAGCTTCCAGCCCGCCCACCTCAAGGTCCTCGGGCGCATCCACGACGATGCCCAGGCGCGCAAGGCGCTGGAGATCGCGCGCAGGACCTTCGACAACTTCAACGTCGACCTGATGTACGCGCTGCCGGGCCAGGACGAGGCAGGAGCCCTCGCCGACATCGAGGCGGCGCTGGCATTCGCGCCGACGCACCTGTCCGCCTACCACCTCACGATCGAGCCCAATACCTTGTTCCACCGCCATCCGCCCGTCGTGCCGGACGACGACACCTCCGCGGACATGCAGGAGGCGATCGAGGCCCGACTCGCGCGCGCCGGCTTCGCGCATTACGAGACGTCGGCCTTCGCGCAGCCCGGGCGCGAGTGCCGCCACAACCTGAACTACTGGACCTTCGGGGATTACCTGGGCATCGGCGCGGGCGCGCACGGCAAGCTGTCGTTCCCGGACCGCATCGTGCGGCAGATGCGCTGGAAGCACCCGCGCGAGTACCTGGAGAAAGCGGCGTCGGGCAACAGCCTGCAGCAGGAGCAGGCCGTGGACGTGGGCGCGCTGCCCTTCGAGTTCATGATGAACGCGCTGCGCCTCACCGGCGGGGTCGACCTCGACCTGTTCGAAGCCCGCACCAGCCTGCCGCTGCACGCGGTGAAGAACGAACTGGCCGAGGCGGAGTCTCGCGGGCTGGTGGAGCGTGACCACAGGCGCCTGCGCCCCACGCTCAAGGGGCAACGGTTCCTCAACGACCTGCTGCAGATTTTCCTGGAAGGCTAGCGGCGGCGGAACACCACGTCCCTGACCGCATGCCCGAGCCGTAGCCCCCGATTCTCGAATTTCGTCAGTGGCCGGTGCGCCGGCCGCGGCGCGAATCCTTCCGCCGTGTTTTCCAGCAGCGGTTCCGCCGACAGCACGGCGAGCATCTGGTCCGCGTATTCCTCCCAGTCCGTCGCCAGGTGCATGTAGCCGCCGGGCCGCAGGCGCGATGCGAGCAGCGCGACGAAGGGCGGCTGCACCAGGCGCCGCTTGTGGTGGCGCTTCTTGGGCCACGGATCGGGGAAGAAGATGTGGATGCCCGCGAGGCTGCCCGGCGCGATCATGTGCGCGACGACGTCCATTGCGTCGTGCTGGACGATGCGGATGTTCTTCAGGCCCTGCGCCTCGATGAGCCGCAGCAGGCCGCCCACGCCCGGCGTGTGGACCTCGATGCCGAGGTAGTCGTTTTGCGGATGGGCGGCGGCGATGGCCGCCGTGGTCTCGCCCATGCCGAAGCCGATCTCGAGGATGCGCGGCGCCTGGCGGCCGAAGGCGGCGTCGAAATCGCAGGGCGCGGGCGCATACGGGATGCCGAAGACGGGCAGGAGCCCGTCGACGGCGCGCTGCTGCGCCGCGGACACGCGGCCCTGGCGCAGCACGAAGCTGCGGATATGGCGGTCGGGGGGGGTATTCACCGGGCGCGAATCATAGCGCCCGCGTCGCTGCGCGAAAACCGGTATTTGCGCGCCGGGCGCGGCGCGGCCCGGGCCGGGGGGGTCAAGCCGCCTTGTCGGAGGGGGCGATGGTCCCGCCTTCGGGAGAGGAAGGGGTGGCGCTGTACAGCTTCTTCGGCATGCGGCCGGCGAGGAAGGCTTCGCGGCCGGCCTGCACCGCCTTGTTCATGGCCGAGGCCATCAGGACGGGGTCGCGGGCGGCGGCGATGGCGGTATTCATGAGCACGGCGTCGCAACCCAGCTCCATGGCGATCGCCGCATCCGAAGCCGTGCCCACGCCGGCGTCCACGACCACCGGCACCCGCGCCTGCTCGATGATGATCTGCAGGTTCCAGGGGTTGAGGATGCCCATGCCCGAGCCGATCAGCGACGCGAGCGGCATGACCGCGACGCAGCCGATGTCCTCGAGCTCGCGCGCGACGATCGGGTCATCCGAGGTGTAGACCATGACCTTGAAGCCTTCCTTCACCAGGGTCCGGGCCGCGGCCAGGGTCTCGACGATGTTGGGGTAGAGCGTCTTCGGGTCGCCGAGCACCTCCAGCTTCACCAGGTCATGGCCGTCGAGCAGTTCGCGCGCGAGGCGCAGGGTGCGCACGGCGTCCTGGGCGGTGTAGCAGCCGGCCGTATTGGGCAGGATGGTGTAGCGGCTGGGCGGGACGGCGTCGAGCAGGTTGGGCTCGTTCGCGTTCTGGCCGATGTTGGTGCGGCGGATCGCCACCGTGACGATCTGCGCCCCACTCGCCTCGATCGCCTCGCGGGTTTGCGCGAAGTCGCGGTACTTGCCGGTGCCGACGAGCAGCCGGGAGGCGTAGGTCTTGCCTGCGATGACGAGGGAATCCATAAGAGTCTAGTGACGAGTGGCGGGTGACGAGTGGCGGGTGGCGGCTCAGCCGCCGCCGACGGCCACCACGATTTCGAGGGCGTCGCCGTCGGCGAGTTCCGTCGCTTCGAACTGGCTGCGCGGGACGATCTCGCCGTTGCGCTCCAGCGCGATGCGCTTGCCCGCGAAGCCCAGCTCGCCGATGAGCGCGCCCACCCTGAGCGGGCCGGGGAAGCTGCGCGGCTGGCCGTTGATGGTGAGGACGATCACTTGCGGGACAAAGGCATGCGCATGCCTCGAATGTTAGCAGACGGCGGCGGACGGCAAGGCGACCCGCCGCGGCCCCTTTCCGGCGGCGGGGCTCCACGGCCCCCGGGGGCGGCGAAGTCCCATTTTCCGTGCCGGGAACGCCTGGCGGAACCGGGGCGGCAAGCGCGCGCCGGCCGGGCCAACGTGTAGGACAAACGCGGATAGACGCCCAAATCGGGCCGGTGGATAGTTCGGTCTGGGGACGGCGCGCCGCGGCGCGCCGTCGGGGAAAACCTGCATTCGCCTGCCTCGGGACGCCATCAGAACAACCGGGCGATTGCGGAATGACAAGGTGCCATCGTGCATCCTCAGCGATTGCCTGCACAGGCGGGCCTGTTTTCGAGCGTTCGCGACGGGCGGGCGCCACGCATGGGCGACATCGCTGATGACCCGGCATCCCCAGGGGTCCGGGGCCCTTGCACCGGTGCTGCGTCGCCGCCGGGCCCGCCACGGGCCCGGCCCGGGCCGGGGATGCGCCAGCGCCTGCCGGCATTCGCCGTCGCCTTCCTGGTCTCCCGGTCGCTGCTGGCCGCCGAAGCCGGGCCCAGCCTCGCCGACCTCAGCCTGGAAGAGCTGGGCCAGGTCGAGGTGACCTCGGTCTCCAAGCGGCGCGAACGGATCCTCGATGCGCCGGCCTCCATCTACGTCATCAGCCACGACGAGATCCGCCGTTCCGGCGCCACGAGCCTGGCGCAGGCGCTGCGGCTGGCGCCGAACCTGCAGGTCGCGCAGGTGAACGCCTCGCAGTATGCGATCACGGCACGCGGCTTCAACAATTCCAACAACCTCGGCAACAAGCTGCTGGTGCTGATCGACGGGCGCACGGTGTACAGCCCCATCTACTCCGGCGTGTTCTGGGACCAGCAGGATGTCCTGCTCGAGGACGTGGACCGCATCGAGGTGATCAGTGGGCCCGGCGGCACGCTCTGGGGTGCCAATGCCGTCAACGGGGTGATCAACGTCATCACCCGGTCCGCGAAGCAGACGCAGGGCGGCTACGCGACCCTGGGCGGCGGCGACGCCGAGTACGGCGGCGCCTTCCGCTACGGCGCGCAGCTGGGCGAGACCGGAGCGATCCGGCTCTACGCGAAGGCGAGCGACCTCGACAATACCGAGCGCGCGGACGGCGCCGCGCTGGCCGACGGCTGGACGATGTCGCAGGCGGGCTTCCGCGCCGACTGGGGCCACGCGACGCGCGGCTTCACGCTCCAGGGCGACATGTACGAGGGCCGCGGCCACGACCGCGACGTCGGCGGCCCCGTGCGGGCCAATGGCGCGAACCTGCTCGCGCGCTGGAACGAGCAATTCGGCTCCGGCGCCGACCTGCAGGTGCAGGCGTACTTCGACCGCAGCCAGCGCGAGGACCCGGTCGGCTTCCAGGGCGACGCCGATACCTGGGACCTGGAATTCCAGAACGGAATCCCGCTCGGGCGGCACAAGATCCTGTGGGGCGGCGGTTACCGGGAGGCCCGGGACCGCATCGCGGCCACCCTGCCGCCCTCGGTGTTCTCCTTCGATCCGCAATCGCGGACGCTGTCCTGGGAAAACGTCTTTGCGCAGGATGAGTTCAGCCTGACCGAGACCCTGCGGCTGACGCTCGGCATCAAGCTGGAGAGCAACGACTACACCGGCTGGGAGAAGCTGCCCAGCGCACGCCTCGCCTGGAACCCGACCGACACGCAACTGTTCTGGGGGGCGGCCTCGCGGGCGATCCGGGCGCCGGCGCGGCTGGACCGGGATTTCCGCTGGAATCTCATTGGCGCCTTCCCCGCCCCGTTCGACAACATCCCCCTCATCGGCGGCGGACCGGATTTCGTGTCCGAGGTGGCCGAAGTCTACGAACTGGGCTACCGGGCACAACCGTCCGCCCGCCTTACCTGGTCGGTGACCGCCTTCTACCACGACTTCGACAGGCTTCGCAGCGGGCAGGCCCCGCAGGTCTTCCAGCTGATCCCGGCGTACATCCAGAACATGATGGAAGGCGAGGTGAGCGGCGTGGAAGCCTGGGCGGCCTTCCAGGTCACGGACAACTGGCGCCTGGGCGGGGGGATCGTGGAGTTGCGCAAGGAGCTGCGCCTCAAGCCCGGCAGCACCGATCCGGACGGGCCGCCCGCGCTCGGCAACGATCCCGAGCACCAGTGGATGCTGCGCTCGAGCATGAACCCGGCGCCCCGCGTCGAGTTCGACGTGGTCGTGCGCGGCGCAAGCCGTTTGCCGCAGCCGCTCGTGCCGGCCTACACGACCGTGGACGCGCGGCTTGGCTGGCGCGCCAGCCAGGCGCTCGAGCTCTTCGTCGCCGGGTACAACCTGTTCGATCCCTCGCATCCCGAGTTCGGCGCGGCGCCGGGGCGAAGCGAGATCCCGCGTTCGGTCTACGCGGGCCTGACCTGGCGGATGTAGGCATGAGCGCCTGTCGGGGCCGCGCAGCGCGCATCGTGATGCTCGCCATGGGGATGGTCCTGCTGCTCGGGACCGTCGCCGCGCAGCCGCAGGAAGGCGGTGCGCAGGAGCAGCAGGTCAAGGCCGCCTATCTCTACAAGTTCGGCGGCTACGTCGAGTGGCCGGGGGAGGCGTTCAAGGAGCCCGACAGCCCCATCGTCATCGGCATCGCGGGCGATTCCGCCATGGCGCAGGAAGTTGAAAGGATCGTCGGAAACCGCACCGTGAACGGCCGCGGCGTGGAAATCCGCGAGATCCGCCCGGACGAGGACATCGGCAGCCCGCACATCCTGTTCGTCGGCCGTTCGCAGCTGTCGCGCATCGGCGGCCTGGCCGCACACCCGCAGCCGATCCTCATCGTGACGGACGCGGCAAACGCCCTGAAGCAGGGCAGCATCATCAACTTCGTGACGACGGGCAACCGGGTGCGGTTCGAGGTTTCCCTGGACGCGGCGCGGCGCAACACGCTCAGGATCGCCGCGCCGCTACTCGCCGTCGCGATGAAGGTGCAATGATGCTGCCGCGGCTCCGATTCCGTTCGCTCAGCCGCAAGCTGATGGTCGGGGTGCTGATGACCAGCCTGGCGGCGCTGCTCGTGACGGGACTGGCGCTGCTCGCCTACGACCTGCGCAGCTTCCACGAGCGCCAGGTCGGCGACCTCGCCACGCAGGCCGAGATCCTCGGCCGATCCACCGCGGCGGCGCTGCAGTTCGACGACCCCAAGTTCGCCTCCGACAGCCTGGCGCTGCTGAGCGTGCGCCCGTCGATCCGGGCCGGCGCCATCTACAACGCGAAGGGGGCATTGTTCGCGAGCTACCTGCACGAAGGGGAGGCGAAAGCCTCGCTGCCCGCCCTCCCGGACATCGACGGCTACCAGGTCTCCGGGCGGACGATTTCCTACACCCGGCGCATCGTCGCCGACGGCGAGATCCTGGGCACCGTCTACCTGAGGGCCGACTACGAGTTCTACAGCCGGCTGCTGGGCTACCTTGCCATCGTCGCCACGGTGGGGTTCCTGTCGCTGGGCGTGTCCTGGCTGCTATCCCTGTGGCTGCAGAAGACCATCACCCAGCCGATCGTCGACATGGCCGCCGTCGCGAGGCAGGTCGTCGAACGCCGCGACTACAGCCTGCGCGCCCGCAAGACCACCGAGGACGAGGTCGGGTACCTCGTCGAGGCCTTCAACGACATGCTTTCGGAAATCGGGCGCCGCACGGAAGACCTCGAGCGCTTCTCGGCGGCGCTGCAGGTGGAGATCGCCGAGCGCTCGGCCTCGGAGCGGGCCCTGCGCGTCAGCGAGCGCCGCAACCGCACCCTGGTCGAAGCCGCCAGCTCGGTGGTGTGGACGGCGGACCGGGACCTGCGCTTTGTCGCCGCACAGCCGGCCTGGCAGGCGTACACGGGCCAATCCCCGGAGGGCTGCGCCGGCGAGGGCTGGCGAAACGCATTCCACCCCGGCGACATCGACGTGCTGGAGAGGCAATGGAGCCTCGCCCGATCCGGCGACGGCGCCTTCGAGTGCACGCTGCGCCTGTGGCATGCCGCCTCGGCGGCCCATCACTACGTCGTGCTGCGGGCGGCGCCCGTCCTGGACGGCGAGCAGGGCATCCTCGAATGGATCGGCACCATCGCGGACGTGGACGACAGGCACAGGGCGGAAGCGGAGATCCGCAAGCTCAATGAAACCCTGGAGCGCCGGGTCGCGGAAAGGACACGCGAGCTGGAGGCCACGAACCGGGAGCTGGAGGGCTTTTCCTACTCGGTGTCGCACGACCTGCGCTCCCCGTTGCGGGCGATCGTGGGCTATTCCCAGATGCTGGAGGAGGATTTCGGGTCGCGGCTCGACGAGGAGGGCCGGCGGCTGCTCACGGTCGTCCGGGACGAGGCCGGCAGGATGGGCCGCCTCATCGATGACCTGCTGTCGTTCTCGCGCATCAGCCGCCAGGCCGTGGATGCGGGCGCCGAGGTGGACATGACGGACCTGGCCAGGGAGGTGGCGGCGGACCTGCTCCGGGAGCGCGACCCGACCCGCGTGAAGCTCGACGTCTGGCCCTTGCCCAGGGCCCGGGGGGACCGCGCGCTGCTGCGCCAGGTGTGGGTGAACCTGCTCAGCAACGCGATCAAGTACAGCGGCACGAAGTCGCTGTCGGAGATCCTGGTGACGGGGGAGAGCAACGATGGCATCGCGCACTACCGCGTGGCGGACAATGGTGTCGGTTTCGACATGAAGTACGCGCCCAAGCTGTTCGGGGTGTTCCAGCGGTTGCACCGGTCCGAGGAATTCGAGGGCACCGGCGTCGGGCTGGCGATCGTGCAGCGGATCGTCACCCGGCACGGCGGCGGCGTCCGGGCCGACGGCCGTCCGGGCGAGGGGGCGACATTCCACTTCAGCCTTCCGGCGGGCGGCGGCGATGCATGAGGGCGGCGAAGTGCAGATCCTGCTCGCCGAGGACAATCCGCGCGATGCCGAGATGACGATGCGGGCGCTGCGCAAGATCCACTTCACCGACCGCCTGCAATGGGTGCGGGACGGCGAGGAGGCCCTGGAGTTCCTCCTCGGGCAGGGCCGGCATGCCGGCAGGGACGTGGCGAGCGTCCCGAAGCTGATCCTGCTCGACCTCAAGATGCCCAAGGTCGACGGCATCGAGGTGCTCCGGCGCATCAAGGCCAGCGACGCGCTGAGGGCGATCCCGGTGGTCATCATGACATCCTCGGCGGAGGAGCGTGATATCGTCGAGGCGTACGACCTGGGCGTGAACAGCTACATCGTCAAACCCGTCCAGTTCCAGGATTTCATCGACACCGTCGCCAAGGTGGGGCTGTACTGGATCCTGACCAACCGGGCCCCGAATTGAGAGGCGAATGAACGAGGCAGTCAGGATCCTGTTCGTCGAGGATGTCCGCACGGATGCCGAGCTCGAGGTTCGCGAGCTGCGCCGCGCCGGCATGAAGGTGGTCCACGAGCTCGTCGAGACGGAGCCGGACTTTCTCGACGCGGTCGCGAGGTTCGTCCCGCACATCATCCTTTCCGATTTTTCCATGCCGCAGTTCGACGGCATGGCCGCGCTCGCCCTCGCGCAGAAGGCCTGTCCGCAGGTGCCCTTCATTTTCGTCTCGGGGACCCTCGGCGAGGAGTACGCCATCCGCGCCCTGCAACATGGGGCGTCCGACTACGTGCTCAAGTCCAACCTCATCCGCCTGCCGGCGGCGGTGTCGCGCGCGCTGAGGGAGACCGCCGAGCGGGCGGCCCGCCGGAGCGCGGAACAGGAACTGGCGGCCGCCCAGCAGCGCATGCGGCAGATCCTGGAATCGCTGGACGACGTCGTCTGGTCGCGCGCGATCGGCGACCGCAGGTTCAACTACCTGGGGCCTGCCGTCATCGCCACCTTCGGGCGCGTGCCGGAGGAATTCCTGTCCGCCCCGGAACTGTGGTGGGCGTCGATCCACGCCGGGGACCGCGAGGCGGTGGCGGCTGCCTACCAGGCGTTGTTCGACTCGGGCACGGCGTTCGACCTGGAATACCGGGTGCAGCGTCCCGACGGCGAGATCCGCTGGGTCAACGACCGTGGACGCTCGATCGCGGGGATCGACGGGCACCCGGAGCGGGTGGACGGCATCCTGCGCGACATCACGGACCGGATCGCGGAGCGCCAGCGCATCGCCCGCCTCACCCGGATCCGCGACCTGTCGAGCGCCGTCAATTCGGCGATCGTGCGCTTGCGCGAGCCGGGCCGGCTGTACGAAGAGGTCTGCCGCATCGCCATCGAGATCGGCGGCTTCCAGTCGGTGCGGTTCGTCACCTTCGACGCCACCGGGCAGGCGGGCGCCCTGGCGGCCGCCCTGGGCGGGGACATCCCGGCTTTCGACCGCGCCCTGGCTGCCTACAACCTCAACACGACGCGCAGCCAGAGCATCCTCGCCGAATCGGTGCGGACCCGGCGGCCGGCGTTCAAGGACGCCACCCTGTCGTCCAGTCCGGACCCCGCGGAACCGGACGCCCGGGCGCGCGCCAGCGCAAGCCTTCCCTTCGTCGTCAAGGACGAGGTGGTGGCCGCGCTGGTGCTGGAGGCTTCCGGCCAGGACGTCTTTGACACGGACGAGGCGCAGTTGCTGCAGGACCTCGCCAACAACATCTCGTTCGCGCTCGAGCTCGGCAAGCAGCAGGAGCAGATCGACTACCTCGCGTACTACGACGTGCTCACCGGCCTGCCGAACCGCAGGCTGTTCAACGACCGCCTGGCCCAGGCGATCACGGCGGCGCGCCGCGAAGGCGACATGCTCGCGCTGGCCATGTTCGACATCACCCGGCTTCGCGCGATCAACGAGACCCATGGCGAGCGGGCCGGCGACCACCTGCTGCGCGAGATCGCGCGGCGCCTCGTGAACCTCAGCACCGACTCGGGGCGCGTGGCGCGCCTGGGCGGAGACCAGTTCGCCCTGATGATCCCCGGGATCCACGATGTCGTCGAAGCGGGCCAGCTGCTCGGCGACAGCCGCTACCGGTTCTGGGAGGAGCCCGTGACGTTCGAGGGCCGGACCGTGGACTTCTCCGCCAGGGGGGGTGTGGCGCTGTACCCGAACGACGGACCGGACGCCGATGCGCTTTTTCACAATGCCGAATCGGCACTCGAGCAGGCACGCAAATCCACCGAGGCCCTGCTGTTCTACGCCCCCGAGGTCAACGCCCGCATCGCCGAGCGCCTCGACACCGAGGCCCGGTTGCGCAAGGCCGCCAGCCGGCACCAGTTCGAGCTCCACTACCAGCCCAAGATCGACCTCCATGCCCGGCGGGCGGTCGGCCTCGAAGCGCTGATTCGCTGGCGGGATCCGGACAAGGGCCTGATCCCGCCCGCGGCATTTGTGCCCCTGCTCGAGGAAACCGGCCTCATCCTGGAGGCGGGCAACTGGGCGATCGAGGAGGCCGTGGCCCAGTACCGGCGCTGGGCCGGACAGGGCCTGAACCCGCCGCGCATCGCCGTCAACATCTCGGCGGTCCAGCTTCACCATTCCGGCTTCGTCGACCAGGTCGCCGCGATCCTGGCCCGCAACGGCGCCGGCGTCGGCCTCGACATGGAGATCACGGAAAGCATGCTGATGGAGAACGTCGACGAGGGCGTGGAGAAGCTGCGTTCCATCCGCGACATGGGTGTGCAGATCTCGATCGACGACTTTGGCACCGGCTATTCCTCGCTGGCCTACATCAGCCGGCTGCCGGTGAACATCCTCAAGATCGACCGCAGCTTCATCAACGGCATGACCGAGGACCCGGACAAGACCAGCATCGTTTCCACGATCATCGCGCTGGGCCATGGCCTGCGAATGCAGATCGTGGCCGAAGGCGTGGAAACGGAGGAGCAGTCCAACCTGCTGCGGCTGCTGCGATGCGACCAGATCCAGGGCTACCTGGTGAGCCAGCCGCTGCCCGCGGAGGCCATGGCCGAGTACCTGCGCAAGGCCCTGGGCTGAGGGCCGCCGGCCCCGGCGGCCCCGGGCACCAGGCGCCCAGGCGCCATGGCGGTCCCTCGAGGTCACTTGACGTGACGTCGAGGGATGACCGGATCGCGGATGCAACGCGAGCCGGGCACAACCCCTTCACCCGCACTCCTTGCAGTCCACCGTGTAGAATCCTGCTCACGCGGGTGTAGTTCAATGGCAGAACGAAAGCTTCCCAAGCTTTAGACGAGGGTTCGATCCCCTTCACCCGCTCCAACTCCCGTTGTCGTCCATGAGCCGAAGCCAATGAAAATCCTCAAGTGGGTCCTCATCGCCGTCGGTGCCGTCATCCTGCTGTTCGCAGGCGCGCTGGCCTTCATCGCCGCCACCTTCGACCCGAACCAGTACAAGAGCCAGGTCGCCGAGCTGGTGTACGAGAAGACCCAGCGCAAGCTGACCATCGAGGGCGACATCCGCCTCATGCTGTTCCCCAAGATCGGCGTGCACCTGGGCAAGACCCGGCTGTCGGAATTCAAGGGCGAGAAGGATTTCGCGGGCCTGGAGGACATGAAGGTGTCCCTGGAGCTGATCCCGCTGCTGTCGAAGCAGGTGGTGGTCGACAAGATCACGCTGGTGGGCCTGCAGGCCCACCTCGTGAAGCACAAGGACGGCAAAACCAACCTGGACGACCTGATGGCCGGCGGCCAGAAGGCGCCGGAGGCCAAGCCGGCGGCGCCTAAGCCGGGTACCTCGGCCATCAAGCTGGAAGTGGACGGCATCAACATCGCCAGGGCCGCGGTCACCTACGCCGACGAGGCCACCGGCGCGACGTACGCCATCTCCGAGTTCAACGTGAAGACCGGGCGCATCGCCCCCGGCGTGCCCACGAAGTTCGACCTGTCGGCGCTCATTCGCGCCAACCAGCCCAGGGTGGACGCAAAGCTGCAGGCAACCGGCACGCTGACCGCCGATACGGAAAAGCAGGTCTTCACGCTGGCCGGCCTGAGCGTGAAGCTGGGCGGGGACGCGGCGACGGTGACCGGGCTTGCCTCGGAACTGCAGGCGGACATCGAGGCGCGCACGGCGCAGCAGCACATCAAGGTCTCCGGCCTGAAGCTCGACGCCAGCGGCAACATGGGCAAGGACAGCTTCAAGCTCAAGGCCGGTTCGCCCGCCATCGAAATGGCGGGCAGCGCCCTGTCGGTGAAGGATTTCACGGCCACGCTGGGCGGGGTGGTCGCCGGGGTGGCGCTCTCCGAGGGCAACCTGAAGGTGCCGCAGCTGAACATCGACCTCGACAAGCAGAACGTACTGGTCGACGGCGTGGCGTTGACGGCGAAGGGCAAGCGCGAGGCCGACAGCTTCGACGTGAAGCTCGACGCGCCCAGGCTCAGCATCACGCCGCAGAAGGCGGAGGGCCAGGACGTGATCCTCGCCGTCAAGGCGCAGGGCCCGCAGCTCAACGCCGACATCACCCTCAAGCTTTCCGGGGTGCAGGGCAGCGGCAAGGCGGTGCGCATCGGCCAGCTCGCGCTCAACGTCGATGCGAAGCAGGGCGAGAACGCGGTGAAGGGTGCGCTGACCACGCCGGTGGCCGCCAACCTCGAGACCCAGGTGTTCCAGGTGCCGAAGCTTGCCGGCGAGTTCGACGTCGCCTCGCCGCAGCTGCCGATGAAAAAGCTCAAGGTGCCGCTCACCCTGTCGGCCATGGCGGACCTGAAGAAAAAGTCCGCCAGCGCCGACCTCGCCATGAAGCTCGACGAGAGCAACATCAAGGCGAAGTTCGCCGCGGCCAGCTTCGCGCCGCTGCGCTCCACCTTCGACGTGGCCATCGACAAGCTCAACGTCGACAAGTACCTGCCGCCGAAGAAAAAGGATGAGGCGGCGAAGCCGGAGGCCAGGCCGGGGCCGGAGCAGCCCATCGACTTCTCGCCGCTGAAGGGACCCGACGTCGCGGGCAGCGTGCGCATCGGCGACCTCGTCGCCTCCAACGTCAAGGCGCAGAACGTGCGCGTGGACCTGAAGCTGCGCGACGGCCGGCTCGACGTGAACCCGCTGTCCGCCAATCTCTACCAGGGCACGGTCAAGGGGTCGGCCAGCGTCAACGCCAACACCAACCAGATCGCGGTGAAGCAGGACCTCGCCGGGGTGCAGGTCGGGCCGCTGCTCAAGGACGCGGCCGGGGTGGACATGCTCGAAGGCCGCGGCAATATCGCGCTCGACGTGACGACCACCGGCAACCTGGTCTCCGCGATGAAAAAGACCCTCAACGGCAAGGCCAGCCTGGCGCTCAAGGATGGCGCGATCAAGGGGATCAACCTGGCGCAGTCGCTGCGCAACGTGAAGTCGATGTTCGGCGCGGGCAAGAAGGAGTCCGAGCAGGGCGCCAGCGCCGGGGAGAAGACGGACTTCTCCGAGCTGACCGCGAGCTTCGACATCAGGAACGGCATCGCCCACAACGGCGACCTGTCGATGAAGTCGCCGTTCCTGCGGCTGGCGGGCGAAGGCGACATCAACATTCCCGACAGCAGCCTCAACTACCTCGCGAAGGCCTCGGTGGTGGCAAGCAGCGGTGGCCAGGGCGGCAAGGACATTACCGACCTTGCCGGGCTGACGCTGCCGGTGCGGGCCAGCGGGCCGTTCACCGCGCTCAAGTACAAGATCGAGTTCGGCTCCGCCCTGTCGGACTCCATGAAGCAGAAGCTCGAGCAGCAGAAGGAATCGCTCAAGGGCAAGGTCGAGGACAAGCTGCGCTCCGAGCTGCTCCGCGACGAGAAGGACAAGGGGGCGCCGGCCGACGGCGCCAAGCCGGCGCAGAAGCCCGAAGACAAGCTCAAGGAAAAGCTCAAGAAGCTGTTCTGATGGACGGCGCGCCGGACAGCACGTTCGCCGCGCGCGTGGTCGCGTGGCAGCGCCAGGCCGGCCGCCACGACCTGCCCTGGCAGGTGCGCGATCCCTATCGCGTCTGGCTCTCCGAGATCATGCTGCAGCAGACGCAGGTCTCCGCTGTGATTCCCTACTACCTGCGCTTCACCGGGCGCTTTCCCGACATCGCCAGCCTCGCCCGCGCGGCCGAGGACGACGTGCTCTCTCTCTGGAGCGGGCTCGGCTATTACGCGCGGGCGCGCAACCTGCACGCGGCCGCGCAACGCATGGCCGCCGAGCACGGCGGCCGCTTCCCCGAGGACTTCGACGCGATCGTCGACCTGCCGGGCATCGGCCGTTCGACGGCGGGCGCCATCGCGGTGTTCGCCTTCGGCGCGCGCCACGCCATCCTCGATGGCAACGTCAAGCGCGTGCTCGCGCGCTATTTCGGCATCGAAGGCTTCCCGGGCACGCCGTCCGTCGAGAAGCAGCTCTGGCTGCGCGCCGAGGCCCTGCTGCCGGCGGAGGACGTCGAGGCCTACACGCAGGGCTTGATGGACCTCGGCGCCACCGTCTGCACGCGCGGGCGCCCGCGCTGCGAGGCCTGCCCGTTGCGGGGCGATTGCGTCGCCTACGCGCAGGGACGAACGGAGGAACTGCCCTCGCCGCGGCCGCGAAAAGCGTTGCCGGAGAAATCCACCGTGATGCTGATCCTGCGCCGGGGCGGGGAAGTACTGCTGGAAAAGCGGCCTTCGCCCGGCATCTGGGGCGGCCTGTGGAGCTTTCCTGAAGTGGCGGATGCGACGCAGGCGCAAGCCATTGCCCGGGAACGCTTCGGCGTCGAGGCAACAATCGAGGCGATGCTGCCCGACGTGCGCCACGGCTTCACGCACTTCGGCCTCACCATCCGGCCCGCCGTGCTTCGCGTCCAGCGCGTGGAGCCCCGGGCCCAGGCGCCCGGCGCCATGTGGCTGAACCTGGAAGAAACGCTCGACGCCGCGCTGCCGGCGCCGGTGCGGGGCATCCTGCGCGGCCTCGCGCCGGACGCCAGCGTATCTACGACAATACGCACCACAGAGGCACAGAGGACACAGAGGAAAGGCGGATCAGGAGTGTAGGGATACGAGGGGCATGCCGTTACGTTCCGGGCCAACGCCTGCAATCGTCAAGCCGAGTTTTTCCTGCTTTCCCTGTGTCCTCTGTGCCTCTGTGGTGATATCGGCGTTGCCTAGCCGACCTTCCTCAAGAAAGCCCGCAATCGCCCCACCCGTTCCCCGTCGTCCCGCGCCTCCAGCAGCGCCTGCTTGTCTTCCATCGCCAGCGGCAGGACCTCGGCGAGCCGGTAGCTGACCCAACGCGGGTTGTCGTACGCCAGCGGCGCGAAAAAGTTGTCCGCCCCCAGCTTCGGGATGATCTGCTCCAGCACCTGCCGGCAGAGGGACATGGCGTCCGCGGCCACGGTGCCGGGCACGTCGTCGAGGAGCTCGACGCGAGCGCGGATGAGGCCGTCGGACTGGGCGCTGCTGTCGATGATGCGGAAGGCCTGGCCGCCGCGGGCGCGCAGGTGGAACAGGCCGAGGTGGGGCATGTCCCATTCCGCGATGGTCGCCGTGCAGCCCACGAGGTCGGGCACGGCGGGGCTGCCCACCTCCATGCCCTCGCGGATGCGGCAGACGCCAAACGCGCTGTTGTCGCGCAGGCAGGCCTTGGTCATCGCGAGGTAGCGCTGCTCGAAAATCTTGAGCGGCAGCAGGCCGCCCGGGTAGAGCACGGTGTTGAGCGGGAAAATCGGCAGTTCGAGCGCCAAGGCGGCTATTCCGCTTCGCCTTGCGCGCCCCAGCGCGGCATCAACGTGTGTTCGACGCCCAGGTGGTCGAGCACGCGGGCGACGACGAAGTCGACCAGGTCGCCGGTGCTCTTCGGGTGGTGGTAGAAGCCGGGGTTGGCGGGCAGGATCACGGCGCCCGCGCGCGACAGCTTCAGCATGTTCTCGAGGTGGATTGCCGAGAGCGGCGTCTCGCGCGCCACCAGCACGAGTTTTCGCGACTCCTTGAGCATCACGTCGGCGGCGCGGTGGATGAGATTGTCCGAGAGTCCGGCGGCGATGGCCGCCAGCGTGCCCATGGTGCAGGGGCAGACCGCCATCGCATCGGCCGGGTTCGAGCCGGAGGCCACGGGCGCGAACCATTCCTCGCGGCCGAAGGCCTGCAACTGGCCCGCCCGTGCCTGGAAACGCTCCGAAAAGTACGCCGCTGCCTCCGCCGGGCGCGAGGGCAGGGCGAGGTCCATCTCCTGGCGGGCGACGATCTGAGCGGCCTGCGAATACAGCAGGTACACGTGCACGTCGGCGTGCAGCAGGCATTCGAGCAGTCGCACGCCGTAGGGCATGCCGGATGCGCCGGTGAAGGCCAGGGTGACGCGGCGAGGGCTCATCGGGCGGCTTCGGCTGCCGTCGGCGAGCCGAGGCCTTCGCGCAGCTTGCGGATGTTGGACTGCAGCGCCTCGACTTCGCGGCGCAGGCGCTGCAGCTCGTCGCCCTCGTCCAGCGCCTGGCCGGGCGCTGGCGCCACCAGCGGGCACAGCAGGGTCTCGAGGTGGCGTGCCGGCGAGCCCTCCGCGATCGGGACGGGCGGCGCATCGGGCGAGTACACGTCCTCGATCCGCGCCCCGTCCGCCGAGTAGTAAAGATAGCCGAGTGTGCGCAGCTCGCGCGCGCCGCAGTCGATCTGCTCGCGGTACAGGCCCATGCTCGCCAGCGCCGAGCGCACCGGCAGGGGCCTGCGGAACTCCACCTTGCGCCAGTAGGTCACGGCGTCGCCGTCGAGGAACAGGCGCTCATGGTCGTAGAAGTGGGTGTCGCCTTCGGGCGTCGTCACGACTTCGGCCCAGTCCTCGTCGGCCAGCGCCGGCGCGGCGAGCAGGACGGCGAGCAGCAGGACGATCCTCACGCCGAGAGCTCCCGGTGGCGGACCAGCACGCGGTTGCCGCCGCCACGGAAATGCGCGGCGAGCTGCTCGACGAAATACACGGAGCGGTGCCGTCCCCCCGTGCAGCCGATGGCCACGGTGAGGTAGCTGCGGTTGTCGCGCACGAAGCAGGGCAGCCACTTGTCCACGTACTCGCGGATGTCGCCGAGCATTCCCTGCACATTGGCGTCGGCGCGCAGGAAATCGACCACCGGCGCGTCGCGGCCGGTCATCGGGCGCAGCACCGGGTCGTAGTGGGGGTTGGGCAGGCAGCGCACGTCGAACACCATGTCGGCATCCAGCGGGATGCCGTGCTTGAAACCGAAGGACTGGAACAGCAGCGTGAGCCCCGCGCCGCCGAGCTCCAGCAGGTCCTTCACCCACTGGCGCAGCGTGTTCGGGCTGAGGTCGCTGGTGTCCACATGGTGGCCGAGGGCGGCGAGGTCAGCGAGCAACTCGCGCTCGTGCTCGATGGATTCGGTGAGCGTGCGGCGCTCGTCCGCCAGCGGGTGGCGGCGGCGGGTTTCCGAATAGCGCTTGACCAGGGTGTCGGTCTTGGCGTCCAGGAAGCCGATGTGCACCTCGACCCCGTCCTTGCGCAACTGCGCGAGGATGCCGGGCAGCTCGGAGAGCGAGCCGCCGCTGCGCACGTCGATGCTCACGGCCACGCGCTCGTAGCCTTCCTTCGCCAGCGACTGCGTGAGGCTCGCCAGCAGGTGGGCGGGCAGGTTGTCGACGCAGTAGTAGCCGCTGTCCTCGAGCACGTTGAGCGCGATGCTCTTGCCTGAGCCGGACAGTCCGCTGATGACGATGAGCTGCATGGGGATCAGCCGCGCCGGCTCAACTGCCTTTCCTGGCGCTGGATGAATTCCTGGGTGCTGTCGATGCCGCGCAACTGCAGCACGTAATTGCGCACGGCGGCCTCCGCGAGCACCGCGAGGTTGCGCCCGGCGGCCACCGGCAGCACCACCTTGCGGATGCTGATGCCCATGATCTCCTCGGAGCTCGCGTTGAGCGGCAGGCGCTCCAGGCCCGGCACCACGCCGCCCACCGGCTTCTCCAGCTGCACGATGAGCTTGAGGTTCTTCTTGGTCCGTACCGCCGTCTCGCCGAAGATGGTGCGGATGTTGAGCATGCCCAGGCCGCGCACCTCCAGGAAGTCCTTCAGCAGTTCCGGGCTGCGGCCCTCGAGGGTTTCCGGGGCGATGTGGTAGAGCTCCACGACGTCGTCGGCCACCAGGCCGCTGCCGCGCGAGATCAGCTCCAGCGCGAGTTCGCTCTTGCCCACCCCGCTCTCGCCGGTGATCAGCACGCCCATCCCCAGCACGTCGAGGAACACGCCGTGGCGGGTCACGAACTCGGCCAGGGTGCGGCCAAGATAGGTGCGCACCACCCAGATGATCTGCAGGCTGTGCAGGTCGGAGGCGAGCATCGGCACGTTGCGGGAGGCGGCGAATTCGGCGAGCGTGGGCGGGGCGGTTTCCCCGTCGGACAGGATGATGCAGACGAGCCCGCTGTCGGCGAGCCGGGACAGCGCCTCGCGCTGCGCGCCCTCGCCCAGGGAGGCGAAGTAGGCGGCCTCGGTGCGGCTGAAGATCTGGATCCAGTTGGGATGGAGCAGGTTCAGGTGCCCGATCAGGCCCTGCGAGGCCTGGTTGATTTCGGTGCTGTCGAGGCGGGGGGAGGGGTCGCGCGGCCCGGAGAGCCAGGTGAGCTTCAGGGCATCGGCGTTGTCGTCAAACAGCTGCGCGACGCTGGTCTGGGGCATGGGGCTCCCACTCGGTGATGAGCTTCTGGACTTCGGCCGCGTCCGCCAGGGTCGCCAGGCGGGCGCGCATCTCGCGGTCGCTGAACAGCTGGGCGAGCTCGGAGAGGATCTGCAGGTGCAGGTCGGTGGCCTTTTCCGGGACGAGCAACACGAAGATCAGTTGTACCGGATTGCCGTCCGGCGCCTCGAAGGGGATGGGCGTCCGGGTACGGACGAAGGCGCCGGCCGCCTCCCGCAGGCCCTTGATGCGGCCGTGCGGGATGGCGATGCCGTGGCCCAGGCCGGTGGAGCCCAGGCGCTCGCGCGCGAACAGGGCGTCGAACACCGTGCCCCGGCCGACCTTCAGGGCGTTCTCGAACAGCAGGCCCACGTGCTCGAAGACGCGCTTCTTGCTGGAGACGTCCAGGTCGAGGATGACGTTGGAAACCGGCAGGAGCCGCGCAAGCAGACTCATGGCGAACAGTGTAGCGCGGGTTTCAGGAAAGCGGACGGTTGCGGGCCGCTTCGGAGGGGTGGTGGTCGACGGTCTTTTCCTTGTGCTTGATCACCGCCCGGTCGAGCTTGTCGGCCAGGGCGTCGATCGCCGCATACATGTTCTCGTCGATGCACTCGGCATAGATGTCCTTGCCGCGCACGTGCAGCTTCGCCTCCACCTTCTGGTCGAGCTTGTTCACGGACAGGATCACGCCCACGTCGATGACGTGGTCGAAGTGCCGGGTGACCCGGGACAGCTTCTCGGTGATGTAGGCATGCAGGGCCGGGGTGATCTCGAGGTGGTGTCCGGAAACTTGCAGGTTCATCGCGATGCCTCCTTCGGCTGGATCAAATCGACTTGCGGAGATTGACAGGCAGGATCTGCAGCGATTCCCGGTACTTCGCGATGGTGCGGCGCGCCACCATGATGCCCTGCCTGCCGAGAATTTCCGAGATCTGGCTGTCGGAGAGGGGTTTCTTGCGGTCTTCCTCGCCCACCAGCTGCTTGATCAGGGCGCGGATGGCGGTGGCCGAGCAGGCGCCGCCGGTTTCGGTCGTCACGTGGCTGCCGAAGAAGTACTTCAGCTCGAAAATGCCGCGCGCGGTAAGCATGAATTTCTGCGTGGTCACCCGCGAGACGGTCGACTCATGGAGCCCGAGCGTGTCCGCGATCTCGCGCAGTACCAGCGGGCGCATCGCCACCTCGCCGTGCTCGAAGAAGTGGCGCTGGCGGTCCACGATCGCCTGCGACACGCGCAGGATGGTGTCGAAGCGCTGCTGCACGTTCTTGATCAGCCACTTCGCCTCCTGCAGCTGCCCGGCGAGCTGCTGGAAGCTCGAGTCGCGGTTGCGGTGCAGGATGTCGGCGTACAGGCGGTTGATGCGCAGCTTGGGCATCGCTTCCGGGTTGAGCGAGGCCACCCACATGCCCTTGACCTTGCGCACCACCACGTCCGGGACGATGTAGCGCGTCTCCGCGCCGGAATAGTTGGCCACCGGGCGCGGGTTCAGGTGGGTGATCAGGCTTTGCAGGCCCCTGAGCATGTCGTCGTCGCAGCGCAGGAGCTTCTTGAGCTTGAAGTAGTCGCGCGAGGCGAAGGCGTCCAGGTGCTGGGTGACGACCTGCAGCGCCTCCTTGCGAAAGGGCGTGTCCTCGGGCAGGACCTCGAGCTGCAGCGCCAGGCATTCGCCCAGGTTGCGCGCGCCCACCCCGGGCGGGTCGAGGCTTTGCACGTACTTGAGGGCGATCGACAGCTCGTCGGGCTCGATTTCCAGCTCCGCGGGCAGCAGTGCGGCGAGCTCGGCCAGGTCCTGGGTCATGAAGCCGTCATCGTCGAGGTTGTCGATCAGGAAGGCCACGATCGCCTTGTCGCGATCGGGCATCTGCATGAGGCTGATCTGCCCGAGCAGGTGGTCGCGCAGCTTGGTCTGCTCGGCGGCCAGCGGCGCGTCGGAATCGTCCTCGCCCTCCTGCCCGCTGTAGGAGCCGTAGCCGTCGTCCAGCGTCCAGTCCGCTTCCGCCGGGCCGCGCTCGTCGCCGCTGTCGCCGGTCTCGTTGGCGGCGGCGGGGGTTTCGGCCGAAGTGCTGGTCGTGACCGTCGTCGTGGGGATGACGTCGGGCGGGGGGGCCGAGGCCGCTTCCTCTTCCTCGTCGCGCTCGAGCAGCGGGTTTTCCTGCAGGAAGGTCTCGATTTCCTGGTTCAGCTCCAGCGTCGAGAGCTGCAGCAGCCGGATGGACTGCTGCAACTGGGGCGTCAGCGTGAGGTGCTGGGAAAGCTTGAGCTGCAGCGAATGCTTCATGGGCGGTCGGTCAGCGGCGCGCGGTCGATGTTGCGATGCGCCATGCGCGGGGCGGTCCGCGGCGGGCGCGGAGGCAGGGCGGCAAGGCTGGCGTCATGACGGCGTTTGGCATTCCGGGTGCCCGGCTTCGGGCGTGTTTGGGGATCGGCGGCTGCCGGGACTTACAACTTGAAGTGCTCGCCCAGGTAGACTCTTCTTACGCTTTCATTATAAACGATTTCCTCCGGTTTGCCGCAGGCCAGCACGGAGCCGTCGTTGATGATGTAGGCGCGGTCGCAGATGCCCAGCGTCTCGCGCACGTTGTGGTCCGTGATGAGCACGCCGATGTCGCGGTCCTTGAGGAAACGGATGATCTTCTGGATGTCCAGGACCGCGATCGGGTCCACACCGGCGAAGGGCTCGTCCAGCAGGATGAACCGGGGATGGGTGGCCAGCGCCCGGGCGATCTCGACCCGCCGCCGCTCCCCCCCCGACAGGCTGATGGCCGGACTGTTGCGCAGGTGGGCGATGTGCAGGTCCTGCAGCAGGGTGTCGAGCTGGCTGCGCCTCTCGGCTTCGGACAGCACCCGCAGCTCCAGCACCGCCCGGATGTTCTCCGCGACCGTGAGCTTGCGGAAGATCGAGGCCTCCTGGGGCAGGTAGGAAAGCCCCATGCGGGCGCGCCGGTGGATCGGGGTGTGGGTGAGGGACTGGTCGTCCAGGTAGAGCTCGCCCCCGTCGAGGCCGACCAGCCCGACCATCATGTAGAAGCAGGTCGTCTTGCCGGCCCCGTTCGGCCCCAGCAGGCCCACCACCTCGCCGCTCGACACCTCGAGCGAGACGTCCTTGACGACGGTGCGCGCCCGGTACCGCTTCTTGAGGTTCTCGGCCCGCAACTGGCTCATGCGCGGGACGCCGGTGGCCGGGGGGAGGACCGCATCAGTTGGCGGGCGTGGTGCTCGGGGAGGATTGCAGCTCCAGGGGCGGCTTGCCCGTGCCCTCGGCGCCGGCCTTGGGCTTGGGCTGGATCACCGCGCGCACCCGGCCCTGCGGGTTGCCCGGCGTCGCGACCGTCCTGCCGCCGCCGATCACCTGGAAGAATTCGGTCACCGCGTTGTACGAAATGTAATCGCCGCGCACCTCGTCGCCGCCGCGCTGGATGCGCGCGTTGGTGAACATCTGCATCTTGTCGGCCTTGCCGTCGTACTCCAGGCGCTCCGACCAGCCTTCGATGTACTCCTCGAAGCCCTCGCGCTTCTGGCGGAAGTAGGCCGGCTTGCCGAAGGCGATGCCGTACTGGAAGCCCTCGGCGTCCTGCTTCACGATCACCTTGTCGGCCTTGATCATGAGGGTGCCCTGGGTCAACGTGACGTTGCCCTCGAAGGTCGCTTCCTTCTTGGCGTCGTCGAGGTCGACGCGGTCGGCCTCCAGGTTGACGGGCTTTTCCCGGTCGGCCTTCTCGGCGAAGGCCGGCGGGGCCGCGCACAGGCAGGCGGCGAGCAGGGCCGCCGCGAGCTCAGGGACGCGCCGGGCGGGACGGTTTTTGGGGAACCCGTTTCGGAGGGAACGCATAGTTGGCCTTGACCTCGGAGAGCAGCCGGATCTGCCGCGTCCGGTTGTCGAATTCTAAGCCAACGGACGTGGCCGTGGATTTTCCCTCCACGATGCGCACCGGCTTGTCCGTCTGGGCGAAATCCTTGTCCGGCACCACGTGCAGGTAGGTCGTGAACAGCCCCAGCTCGGGATTGTTCTCGTAGGCCGAGCGCACCACCTGGACGTTGCCGTGGAAGTAGACGTCGTCCCCGCCCTGCGTGGCCTTGGCCGTCTCCGACTTCACGGTGACCGGCGCGCGCACGTAATCGTAGTAGATCAGGTTCGGGGATTCGAGGTCGGTGCTGTCGTCGTCGGGGTAGTGCACCATGCGGCTGGCCGAAAGCGCGTAGCGGCGCGTGCCGTCGGGGTTCATCTGCACCGCGGAGAAGCCCTCGATGATGAAGTCGGGGTCGTGGCGGCTGCTGCCATCCGCGCCGCGCGCCGGGAACTGCACCTTGCGATCGAGCCAGAAGGTCAGCACCGCGAGCAGCGCCAGCAGGATGAACGGGGACCAGCGGATCAGCCGTTCGGTCACCGCAGGAAGCCCTTCAGTTGCCGGTCGAGGCTGCCCTGGGCCCGCATGAGCAGCTCGCAGGCTTCGCGCACGGCGCCGCGGCCGCCCGCGGCGCGCGTCACGTAGTGGGCGTGCCCGCGCACGATGTCCGGCGCGCCGGGGACGCTGAAGGCGACGCCGCAGCGGGTGAGCACGGGCAGGTCGGGCAGGTCATCACCCATGAACGAGGATTCGGCCGCGGTCAGCCCGAGCTTGCCGAGCAGCTTGCGCCAGGCGTCGAGCTTGTCGCCGATGCCCTGGTAGACGTGGGCGATGCCGGTCTCGCGCGCGCGCAGGCGCACGATGGGCGACTTGCGGCCCGAGATGATGGCGGTGTGCACGCCGCTGGCAGCGAGCATCTTCAGGCCCAGGCCGTCCTGGATGTTGAAGGCCTTGGTTTCCTCGCCCGTGGCGGACAGGTACACCGTGCCGTCGGTGAGCACGCCGTCCACGTCGAAGACCGCGAGGCGCACGCGGCGCGCACGTTCGGCCAGGCGCCCGCCCCGGCGCGCGGCCATCAGATGACCTTCGCCTGCATGAGGTCGTGGGTGTTGAGGGCGCCCACCAGGCGTCCGTCGCCGTCCACCACCAGGAGCTGGCTGATGCGGTGCTGCTCCATGAGGCTGGCGGCCTCGGCGGCGAGCTGCTTCGGGGCCACGGAGCGCGGATTGCGGTGCATGACGTCGCGGATCGCGAGCTGGCGCAGGTCTGCCTGCTTCTCCAGCAGGCGGCGCAGGTCGCCATCGGTGAAGATGCCCGCCACGCGGCCGCCGGCGTCGAGCACGGCCGTCATGCCCATGCCCTTGCGCGAGATCTCCAGCAGGGCCTCGGCGAAGGTGGCGCCCTCCGGCACCCGCGGCACGGCCTCGCCGGTGCGCATCACGTCCTCGACGTGGGTGAGCAGGCGCCGGCCCAGGCTGCCGCCCGGGTGCGAGCGCGCGAAGTCCTCGGGCCCGAAGCCGCGCGCCTCCAGCAGCGTCACCGCGAGCGCGTCGCCCAGGGCGAGGGCCGCGGTGGTGCTGGCGGTCGGGGCCAGCCCCAGCGAGCAGGCCTCCTGGGCGACGGCGGCATCGAGGTGCGCGTCGGCGAGGCTCGCGAGGCGCGACCGGGGATTGCCGGTGATGGCGATCAGGCGCGCGCCCTGGCGCTTGATGAGCGGCACGATGACGAGCAGTTCCTCGCTTTCGCCCGAATTGGACAGCGCGATCACCACGTCGCCGGCGGCGATCATGCCCAGGTCGCCGTGGCTCGCTTCCCCAGGGTGCACGAAGAACGCCGGCGTGCCCGTGCTTGCCATGGTCGCGGCGATCTTGCGCGCGACGTGGCCGGATTTTCCCATGCCGCTCACGACCACGCGCCCCTCGCAGGCGAGGATGATCTGCACGGCGCGCACGAAGTTGCCGTCGATGCGCTCGCGCAACTGCGCCACGGCGCTGGCCTCGATGTCGAGCACGCGCCGGGCGGACTCGATGAGCTGCGCGGGCTCGAGGGCCTGCGGGGCGGCGTTCCTGTTCGTCGCGGTCATGTCGGACGAGTATACCGCCACAAGGGCAGGGGTTCAGGACGCCGTGCGGCGTACCGGGAACCGGGAAAGGCGTGCCGGGGAAAGCATGCTGGGTACTGCGTGCTGCGTGCTGAGTGCTGAGTAAGGACCCCAGGCCCCGACGCACCTGCGCCCACGCAGCACGCAGCACTCAGTACGCAGCACGCCGTCTTTCGTCCTCCGTCCTCCGTCCCCGGCCCCTGCCGGGCGGCGTGCTACAGTGGACTCGGCCCTGCCCCCGATTGTTCCCGGCCCCATGAGCTTCGGAATCCTCGAATTCATCCTGCTGCTGCTCGCCGCCGCTGTCCTGGTGGTGGTCGTGTTCCGCTCGCTCAAGCTGCCCGCGCTGCTGGGCTACCTGCTGCTCGGCATCGCCATCGGGCCGCACGCGATCGGACTGGTGCCCGCGAACGAGGACATCCGCCGCCTTGCCGAGTTCGGCGTCGTGTTCCTGATGTTCACCATCGGGCTCGAGTTCAGCCTGCCCAAGCTGATCACCATGCGGCGCGTGGTGTTCGGCCTGGGGGCGGCGCAAGTGCTGGCGACGGTGCTGGTCTGCATCGCCGCGGCGTCGGCCTTCGGCCACGGCTGGCGCACCGGGGTCGTGCTGGGCGGCATCCTGGCCATGTCCTCCACCGCGATCCTCGCCAAGATGCTGGCCGAGCGCCTGGAGATCAATTCCGCCCACGGGCGCCAGATCATCGGCATCCTGCTGTTCCAGGACCTCGCGGTGGTGCCCTTCCTGATCCTCTACCCCGCCTTCGCGCAGGCCGACGACTCGGTGGCGCAGGAGCTGCTCCTTGCCCTGCTGCGCGCGGGCGTGCTGCTGCTGCTCATCCTGACGGTGGGGCAGAAGGTGATGCGGCGCTGGTTCACGCTGGTGGCGCGCCAGAAGTCCTCCGAGCTGTTCGTCATCAACGTGCTGATGATCACGCTGGGGCTTGCCTGGCTCACGGGCATCGCCGGCCTGTCCTACGCGCTGGGCGCCTTCCTCGCCGGCATGCTCATCTCCGAGACCCAGTTCCGCTACCAGGTGGAGGAGGACATCAAGCCGTTTCGCGACGTGCTGCTGGGCCTGTTCTTCATCACCGTCGGCACCTACCTGGACGTCAGCGTCGTGATCCACGACTGGCAATGGGTGGGGCTGCTGCTCGTGGCCCTGCTCGCGGGCAAGATCGCCCTGATCTTCGGCCTGAGCCGCCTGTTCGGCGCGCAGGCGTCCGTCGCCCTGCGCGCCGGCCTTGCCCTGGCGGGCGCCGGGGAGTTCGGCCTGGTGCTGGTCAGCGAGGCCTCCCACCTCGAGCTGCTGCCCGCGGGCCTCACCCAGGTGGCGCTCGCGGCGCTGGTGCTGTCGATGCTCGCCGCGCCCTTCCTGATCGAGCACAGCGAGCGCATCGTGCGGCGCTTCAGCGCGGCCGAATGGATGAACCACGCGATGACCCTGCACAACATCGCCATCCAGACCATGGCGGCGGACCGCCACGTGATCATCTGCGGCTTCGGCCGCAGCGGCCAGAACCTGGCGCGCTTCCTCGAGCAGGAGAAGATCGAGTTCATCGCGCTGGACATCGACCCGCAGCGGGTGCGGGAGGCGGCCGCGGCGGGCGAAAGCGTGGTGTTCGGCGACGCGGCGCGCCGCGAGGTGCTGATCGCGGCCGGCCTGCTGCGCGCCAACGCGCTGGTGGTCTCCTACGCGGACACGAAGTCGGCGCTGGCGATCCTCGCGCAGGTGCAGGAGCTGCGGCCCGGCATGCCGGTCATCGTGCGCACCCTCGACGACAGCGACATCGACCGGCTCAAGGAGGCGGGCGCCGCGGAGGTGGTGGCCGAGATCCTCGAAGGCAGCCTGATGCTGGCGACCCACGCGCTGATGCTGCTGGGCGTGCCGCTCAACCGCGTGCTGCGGCGCATCCGCGAAACGCGCGAGCAGCGCTACGGCCTGTTCAAGGGCTTTTTCCGCGGCGTGACGGACGAGGTGGAGGACGGCAACGACCGCGACCAGCCGCGCATGCATTCGCTGGTGCTGCCGCCGGGGGCGGCGGCGGCGGGGCGCACGCTGCAGCAGCTCGACCTCGCCCGGCTGCATGTCGAGGTGACGGCGCTGCGCCGGCGCAACATCCGCAACTCGACCCCCGACCCGAAGACCGAGCTTGCCGAGGGCGACGTCCTGGTGCTGCGGGGCAAGCAGGCGGACCTGGCGGACGCCGAGGTGTTCCTCCTGCAGGGATAGGGGCTACAGCAGGCTTGCGCCGCCGCAGTTGCTGCTGCCGTTGTTGGCGTTCCAGACCGCGTCGGCGTCCAGTGCGCTGGTGCAGGACGGCGCGGTGGGGCTGCCGTCGGTGGGGGCGCCGCTGCCGTTGCTCTCGTAGCGGGAGAACTGGAAGCTGCCGGTATTGGGGCGGCCGTCGTCGATCTTGCGGTCCAGCTCCGCCAGCACCTCCACCGGCACGTTCGGGCCGGTCTTGATGTTGTGCCGCAGGGTGCTGGGGTTGGTGTCCGTGCCGGCGCCGTAGATGCCGTCGAAGGCGATTTTCACGTACGCGCCGTACTTGCTCTTCAGGCTGGTGGCGTCGGATTCGGTGTCCGCGTAGGTGTAGCTGCCGTTGACGTAGCCGGCGCGGGCAAGGTGCTCCCACTCGAGGATGGTTTCATTGGGGGTGGCGCCGGCTTCGATGCGGCCGTTGCCGTTGCCGTTGCGGGTGGCGCCCCTGATGTTGGCGACCGCCTGGGAGTAGTCGCCGGGGATGGCGCGGTAGCGCTCGTAGAAGCCGTAGTAGGCGGTGCGCACGGCATCCTGCTGGGCGGCGAGGTCGTGCACCCGGGCGCCGACGGTGAGCTGCGTGGCCCGCAGCAGCCCGCCGAGCAGCAGGCCGATCACCACCAGCACCACGGCGATTTCGACCAGCGTGAAGCCGCTTGTTGTTCTTGTTCTCAGGCGCATGGCCACAGGCATTGGCAAGATCGAAAACTGGCGGGAGCATAGCCCATTTCCCGCCGTAATTGCTTCAATCCCGCCTTGGGCCTTTTTCCTGTGTGTTCGGGGGAGGGGCAACAAAAAAGCCCGCTTGCGCGGGCTTTTCTGCTGGTCTGCTCCGGCGCCCGGCTTAGAACAGACTCGCGCCGCCGCAGTTGGTCTCGCTGTTGGTGGAGAACCAGGTGCCGGCCGTGCTGGCGCAGACCCCCGCGGAGTAGGTCGCCGCCGGCGCCGGCAGGGCCGTGCCGCCGTTGGGGACGAAGGGCGAGAACCGGAAGCCGCCCTGCAGCGGGTTGCCGTCGTCGATCTTGCGGTCCACCTCGGCCAGGATTTCCACCGGGACCTGGCTGCCGGTCTTGAGGTTGTGCTTGTTGGTGGCCGCCGTGCTGTCCGCGTAGTTCGAGTCGTACACGAGCTGCATGTAGATGCTGTACGGGTTCTTCGGGCTGTTGGCGTCCGTCTGCGCGGTGTCGCCGGCCGTCATGTTGTAGCTGCCGTTGAGGAAATTGGCCGCGGTCAGGTGGCTCCAGGCCAGGATTTCCTCGTGCACTTCGCTGCCGCTCACCGGCGTCGCGTTGGACTGGATCTGGCCGTTGCCGTTGCCGTTCAGGCAGTTGCCGGAGCCGCACTTGAGGTTGGTCGAGGCGGTCGCGTAGTCGCCCGGCAGGGCGCGGAAGCGGTCCTGGAAGCCGAAGAAGGCGGCCTTGACGCCGTCCTGCTGCGAGATCAGGTTGCGGACACGGGCGCTGGTGATCAGCTCCTGGCCCTTGAGCACGCCACCGAGCAGCAGGCCGATGATGACCAGCACGATGGCGATTTCGATCAGGGTAAAGCCCTGTTGTTGGCGTTTCATGATCTTCCCTCCTGGAAGCGGTTCTGTCCGGTTTCCCCGTGCGAGTTCCGTGCCATCGTGACCTGGCGAACTACATTCGTTTTAAATCAATGGGTTGATTTCATGGCGCAAACGGGCGCAATGACGTGCGCATGGCTTGGGCACGCCCGTGATTCCCCATAACACATTGATTCATTGAATTTTAATGATCCCCGCGCGAGGGGCCGCCGGGGCGCCGTCACGCCGCTCAGCGCTCCCGGTTGAGTCGTGATTCCGACGATCCTGACGATTTCTCAACAGGGCCGCCCATCGATTTCAGGCGTTCGGTGAGAAAAAGCATCTCGTGCTCGTCGGTGATGGTGCCGCTCGCGAGCAGCCCGCCGAGCAGGATTTTCGCGGTTTCGCGCTCGCCCATGTCCTCGAGCAGGAAGATGTGCATCTGCTTGGCCCAGTCCGGCACGGAAGGCCCGGTGGCCAGGCGGTGGACCTCCTGCGCGTACTGCAGGGCGAGCGGCAGGTCGTGCAGCCTGTGCTTGGCGAGGATGGCGGCGTGCGCGAGCCAGCGCCAGCGCCGGTCCGGATCCTCCCGGAAGCGGCGCTCGACCCAGGCGAGCATGCGCCGCTGGCGGGCCTCGTCCGGCACCTGCGTATAGACCTGGGAGGCCATGAGCAGCGGGTACTGGCCGGCGGGGTCGAGGTCCACCACCCGGTCCAGCCAGCCCGCCACGGCTTCGTAGTCGAGCTCCCGGAACGCGATGCTGATCCCGGGCTGGGTGTCGAAGGCCTGCAGGTAGAGCGACAGGAGCTGGGCGATGCCCAGGGGCTCGCCCAGGCCGAGCAGGCGCAGGGTGGAGGCGGGCGGCGCCGGCGGCAGGTCCGCCGCGCGGGCCTGAGGTCGCGGCTCGAGGCCCTTGAGCGCGAGCTGGGCGCAAAAGGCCCCGGCCAGCAGCCAGATCACCGGGGCCGGGACGGCCGAGAGGGCGCGCTCGCGCAAGGGCGCCTCAGAAATTCCGGCGGTAGAGGTCGAACATGGCCGCCCCCAGCAGCAGGGCCACGTAGATGGCCGACTGCAGGACGATGGCGCCCAGCCCGCCGGGCGAACCCTCGGGCATCAGCCATGCCGTCTGCGTGAAGGTGTCCAGCCGCGGCAGCACGAAGGCCATCGCGTTGGCGAGCCATTCGCCCAGCTTCTGGGCCGGGCCCGCGTCGGCCACCAGGCCGGCGGTGCTCATCAACTGGATGGCGGTGATCGAACGGGCAAGCAGGTAGAATGCCGCGACGAAGGCCGCCGCGCTCAGGAGCTGCGTGAAGGTGGTCACGCAGAACACCGCGATGGCCGCGACCAGCAGCAGCTCCAGGGCGAGCGAGAAACCCCAGGCCGCCGCGCCGGCGGGCGCGAGGAATGCCACGGGGATGGTGGCGATGAGCGCGACGACGGCGGCCACCACGGCGTAGCCGAGGAACTTGCCCAGCACGTAGGCCGGGCGGGGCAGGTCGAGCGAGAGCACCAGCTCGACCACCTTGTCGTTGAACTCGCGGGTGAGGCCGTTGAGGACGTACAGGCCCACCAGGAACACGCTGGCGAGCCGCAGCGCCGCGGCGAGCAGGGCGGTCTGCAGGCGGCCGCTTTCCGTGACGGCGAGTTCGCGCACGAACACGCTCAGCAGGAACAGCAGCGCGACGGCGACGGCGACGATGATGCCCAGCCGGTTGCGCCAGGCTTCGAGGACGGTGTAGCGGGCGATGGCGCCCACCCGGTTCGGCTTCATCAGGGTCGGTGCGGGGATGGCGGTGCGAACGTAAGTTGCGCGACATGCATCGGGGTTGTCAAGGATGGAAGCGGAAATCAAAACGGAATCCGGATTCGCCCGCCGCCTGGTGGCCGGCATTCGCCAGGAGCACTGGCTCTCGCTGATGCTGCTCGCGCTGCACGGGGCCCTGCTGCTGGAGCTGGGCGACCCGCTCGCCAAGGCGCTGCTGCTGTCGCACTTCGGCTTCTTCCTGCTGTGGCAGCCGCTGATGCAGGGCGGGCAGAAGGTCATCCCCGGCCAGGCGGTCCTGATCATCGGCGCGGCGGTGCTGCTGATCGCCGTCGGCAGCTGGTGGCTGATGGCGCTGTGGATCTCGGTGCTGTTCTCGCTGATCGGCGGCAACGTCCCCGGCATCAAGAACTTCGGCCAGCGCATCGTCTCCCTGCTCGCCGCCGTGTACCTGCTCTCGGTGCTGCTCACCTGGGTGGTGCCGCACCTGTTCCCCGAGCAGGCCTTCCCCGGCCTGCTGACCACGGTGGTCCGCTACGTCCTCGTCCTGCCCGTGCTCGCGATCTTTTTCGTGAAGACGGAGAAGTCCAGGCGCGCCTCGGCCTACTCGGTGGACCTCTTTTACAGCCTGCTGCTGTTCCTGATGCTCGTGGTGCTGGTGCTCGGCTCCTTCGTGATCAAGGAGGTGAGCCACGGCAACTACGTGGTCTCGCTGGCGCAGACGCTCATCGTGATCGCGGGCCTGCTGGTCGCCCTGTCGCTGCTGTGGGACCCGCGCGCGGGCTTTGCCGGCATCGGCAACCTCATGACCCGCTACTTCATGAGCATGGGCGTGCCCTTCGAGCGCTGGATGCACAGCCTGGCCGCCCTGGCCGACCGCGAGCGCGACCCGGACAAGTTCGTCATCGTCGCCGCGCACGAGATGTCGGGCCTGCCCTGGCTCTCCGGCGTGCAGTGGCAGGGCCGCGGCTCGAGCGGCGTGGCCGGCGACACCACCAAATACGCCACCGCCTTCACCTTCGGCGGCCTGACGCTGACCCTGTACACGCGCTGGTCGCCGAGCCCGGCGCTGGTGCTGCACATCCGCCTGCTGGCGCGCCTGCTGGGCGACTACTACGACGCCAAGGTGCGCGAGCAGGAGCAGCGCCGCAACGCCTACGTGCAGGCCATCTACGAGACCGGCTCGCGCCTGACGCACGACGTGAAGAACCTGCTGCAGACCCTGCGCTCGCTGTGCAACGCGGCCGAGACCAGCGGCGCCGACGATGCCGACGCCCTGCGCCTGCTCATGCAGCGCCAGCTGCCGCAGATCACCCAGCGCCTGCAGATCACCCTGGACAAGCTCAACACCAAGCCGCCCGTGGGCACCGACGCCACGTCCGCCCTGCAATGGTGGACGGCGGTGAAGCAGCGCTACGCCCACGAGGCCGTGGAGTTCGAGGGCGCGGACTTCCCGGCGGGGGCGACCCTGCCGGCGGACGTGTTCGAGAGCGCGCTGACGAACCTCCTGCAGAACGCGCTCGACAAGCGCAAGGCGGTGGGCAGGCTGCGCATCGTCGCCGCCCTGCAGTGGAGCAACGGCTTCACGCTCAAGGTCACCGACGACGGCCAGCCCGTGCCCGAGGGGCTCGCGACGCAGCTTTTCAGCTCACCGGTGCAGTCGAACAGCGGCCTGGGCGTGGGGCTGTACCAGTCGGGGAAGTTCGCGAAGGAGCAGGGCTACCGGATGGAGCTGCAGGACAACCGGGCGGGGAATGTTTGCTTTGCGTTGAGGCCGGGGGAGAGTCGTTCAGTTACTCGTTAATTGCCGCGCTGCTCTGCAATGGTCAAGGCAGTTTGCCAGCAGCGACCATTCGATTGAAAAGAACGTTGGGGGACAGCCAAATCACTATGTCGTCCCACTCTCCTCCCGTAGCATTTGCATTATCCGTGATTGTGCGGGAGACGAACACCTGGCCGCTTCCATTGCCATTCGTATCTTCGTCCACATTGTCCGGAGTGCCTAGCTTGTCGCCGACATTGGTGCCGTTGTCAATTGTTCCCCAATAGCCGTTCTTTCCAACGGAGAGAACTACCGCTGGGATCGCGTTTAGATTCGAGAGGTTCGTAAGGGCGCCACTGCTATCCCGGGTTCGGATAGTAATGTCGCGCGTGGATGCGAGGCTGAATGGTGCTACTGATGTACTAAACGTGGGGGACACGCTATATCGAAATATATGTCCCCAAGCGTCTAGTTTGGGCGTTCCGAGGAGTGCCCATGGCACGAATCCTTGGCGCTTTCCCCCCGTGCAAGTCCCAGCGGAGCGGTCTTCATCTCCATTTGCTGCTGATACCGCTGGACAAGGCAGATAGCCTTGAGTCACTGCAAACCCGAGCAGTGCTTCTCTCGTTTCCTCGAGTACTTTTTGGGTTTCCGCGACTTTGCGTTGTTCCACCTGTGCCGACAGCGGAACGAGGATACTTCCTAATAATAACGCAATCACGAGCATACCAATTGCCAGCTCGACTAGCGTGAATCCTTTAGGCGAGTTGGCTACGGAAACAAAGCTCCGGTTCAGTGAAGTCATTGGTACAAGACTGTATCGTTGAAAGTCGTAGACCAGGGAGACTGTTGAAATGTGAAGTTACTGGGCGCAGCGGGCGTCGATGCCGGACCGGCGTTTATGCCTTCGAGATAGTGCTGGGCATTGGCTCTATTCCGAACGCTTGCGGTCGGTGGGGCTGGCGGATCAACATAGGTTTTTTGAGGTTGCGGAGGTGTAGTGCTTGCGAGCGGCCGTCCGGCAACGATCACTACCGCACGTTTGTCCGCACCGGCCGTCGGGTTCACGGTCATGCAGTTCCCCGTTGGGGCGCAACTTGCTTCGATAGAAAAGCCAATTTGCAACGTCGGAAATAGATCTACCGAAACCAGCGGTTTATTGGCTGCGGACGTGGCGTAAAAGACCTGATCCTTCCAGTTTCGCCACCAGCCACCATTCGGAATGTTGCATGCCGGAACCGTAGCCCATGTCGGTGTGGCGCATAACCCCGCCGTAAGTGGTGCACTGCAAATCGGACTCAATAGACTGGCAAGAAACGGATCTGTCAGCGAAACTGTATCAAGAAGAGTGATTCCAAATGAATCAGGAATTCTGCCGAATCGCTCGCCTGCTTTGGATTGATATGTCGAAGAACTGGCCGATTCCGTTATACCGGCTGCCCAAGGGAAGCGCTTGTTCACAGCGCCGTAGTTAGAGATGCAATTCAACGCTTCCTTTGCCACGCGGCGTTCGAGCAAAGGCATCACATCTTCGTACTTTATGGGTAGCAGAGTATCGTTAACGAGCACACTATTGTTTCCTGCGGCAAGTATTGGTCCATTGATAAAACCGTCATAGCTACTGCCATCGGTAAAGTTGGCGTTGTCTTCTCCGCCGCTCACAACGTCGAGGTAGTTCACTGGATTGCACTTGGCCGTTAGCGATGCAGGGCTGCTTGTGCATACGCCCTGTGCATCACATGATCCGCCGGAGCAACTGCGATCCTGCGTGGAGCCTGTGTCATCGCGCACCAAGGCAGGGCCGGGCGCAATGATGATCGCGACCAAGCCGGAGGGCGGGTTGGGGTCCTGTCCATCATGTATTACAACGCCATTGCGGTCGGAGACCGTAATGGTTCCTGGTGTTTCGCTGTTCAAACATCCAGCGTCACCAGGGGTCAAGCAGATAGTGCGAACGCTATTCTGGAAATTGTTGGACACCGCATACCACAAACGCTCACCATTACCGTCGCGCAAATCCGGCAATCCTAGTGTCTTCCACGGTAGACGGCCTATCCGCTTTTCCTGATTTCCACTACTAGCGTCACTGCAAGCCCCGTCATCAGCTTCGCCATTGTCGTTAAGATCCGGGCAGGGAAGATCCCCAGGACGAACGCAATTGTTCGTTGGACTACCGCAAGCTCCGGAAAGATTCACACTTGCGGCGAAACCTATAAGAGCCTCTTTAGCCTTCGCTAATGCAATCGTCGTCAGCTGCCGTCGGTAGTTCTCTCTAACAAGATCATTGGTCAGGATGACGACAAAAATGGCGACCAGCAAGCCCATGAGGGTCAAAGAAAGCAGCAGAGCTGCGCCGAGCTGCCGGTTACGGCCATGACAAACACATTTGTGAGGCACGAAATTCATGCGGGCCTGTACCAATCCGACGGAATTAGTTCTCCGTCGTGCCTTCCTGCGGTGGCCTGCTGGGGTTGGGAGCGCCTTGCGTGGTACCCGCTTCTTTTGAGGTTGTGTCTGATTGGATTGGTGCCGGCTTGTGCTCGTAGGTTTCCATCACCTTCCCCGTCCGCCGGTCCAGCGTCTGCCCCACGCGCAGCTTGGTTCCCGATTCCATGACCGTCACGCGGGCGCTGCTGCCGCCGGAGGGCTTGGCGTAGATCGTCGCGTTGCCTGCGCCGCGCGGCACATTGGCGGGCGAGCCGTTGACCCACACGGTGGATTCGCCGTCGCTGCGGGTGACGATGCCGTTGAGAGTCACGGCGCTGGGGCCACGCACGGTGGGACCGGCCTTTTTGGGCAGGTCAAGCTGCTTGCCGGCGTCGAGGGTGGCGCGCTGCGCGGGGGTGAAGAACAGGCGGCCGAGGGGCTCGGCGGCGTGGGCGGCGCCGCAGAGGGCGGCGAGCGCGAGCATCGGCGCGATGTGCTTCATGATCCGGCCTTTCCGGGGGCGATGGTCAGCCACGACAGCTCGCACTTGGCGGTGAGGTTCGCCTGGCGCGGCGCGGGCGGCGTGTCAGTGCGCACCGGCCGGTCCACGGCGCAGCGCCGCACCAGGAACAGGCCGCTCTTCTGGGCGGCGAGCGCGTCGAGGAATTTCATCAGGTCGCCCTCGTGCATCAGGCCGAAGGCGAGCTTCATGTCGGAGGTCTGGATGTGCTGCGCCATGGGGTTGACGATGGCCTGCACCGGGAAGGCCTTGCGCGGCTCGAGCTGGTAGCTCACGCCGAACAGGCCTGCCTGCCTGTTGGCCTTGCGCAGGGCCTCGATCCATTCCAGGCGCTGCTCGTCGCCGACCAGGCCCTCGGCCTGCAGCTTCTGGTAGGCGGGGAGGAACTCGAGGATGACGGCCTTCTCCTGGCCGGATTTCTCGACCCGCACCTGCGCCTCGCGCGTGGCATTGGCCTGGGCGCGGCGCTCCTGCTCCGCCGCGGCGTTCTGCATCGACGTGTAGCGGACCATGGCCACCGAGGCGACGATGACGGCCAGGAGCACCGCCATCGGCAGGCGCATGGAGAGGAAGTCGCGCAGGCCGAGGTTCATGCTCATGGGGCCGCCTTGAAGGTGATGGCGAACTCGAACTGCGCCGTCATCGCCCCGGCCGGGGCGTCAGTGGTGCCCTGCATGCCGCTCTCGGAGCTGGCGTTGAAGGGCAGGCGCAGGGCCTGCACGCGGGCCACACGGGGGTCGCCGGCGAGCTGGTTCGCGAAGGCGTTGATCTGGGTCATGGCGCCCTTGTAGTCGCCGATGAACCCGCCCACCTCGCCACGCAGCGTCGCCGATTGCAGGAAGGTGCCGACGGGGGCCACGGGGTTCGGCCCCGCGGTCGCTTCCGTGACCGGCTCGTATTTCCATTCCAGCGCGGCGAGCTGGATCTGCGGGGCGGCGTCCAGGGCCCGGCTGATGGTGGACATCATCGCGTCGGGCATGCGCACGTACTTCTTGAGCTGGTCGGCCACCTCGACGGTGTTGCGCAGGTTCTCGCTGGTGGTCGGCGCGCTCGGGAACTGGGCGGCCTCCTGCTGGTAGCGGGCCTGGAACGATTGCGCGTTCTGGCGCAGCCGGGTGGTCTCGGCCCGCGCGTTGCTGGTGTCGTAGACGTTCTTCCCGCTCCACAGCAGCGCCAGCAGGAGCACCGCGCCGGAGGCGGCATAGACCATGCGGCGGCCGACGTGGCGCTGGAAGCCCTGGGTGACCTGGGGCGGGGCGAAGTTGTGGCCCGGCGTGCCTTCCCCGAGCAGGTGCAGGTGCAGCGCGTCGTCCGAGGCTTCCAGCTCCCGCGCCGCGATGGAGAACTGGGAGACGATGTCCGCCTTCTTCAGCAGCGTGCACTGCATGTTGGGCCGGCCGCGCGAGATCGCCGCGGGCAGGCCCCCCAGGCTGTCGTCCTGGTCGAGGACGACCACATGCAGCGTGTCGTCGACGTGCGTGATGGTCAGCGCGTCGAGGTACATCCGGGTGTTGCTGACCTCGTCCGCGTAATACTGGTCGGCGGCCTCGTCCATCTCCCGCAGCGGGGTCAGGCGGCTGATGCGGAACTTGAGGTCCTTGAAGTAGGTCTGGCGCACGCCGGCGGCGCCCTTGCTCACGACCAGCAGGTCGGCGTGCCTGGTCTTGAGGTGGCCGATGAGGGAGGCGCTCACCATCGGCAGCGAGTACACCCCGGCCACCGGCAGCGCCTGGGAATTGATGGCCTTGAGCCAGGGCGAGAGCAGCTCCGGGCTGGTCAGGGCGGCGAAGAGGTAGCGGTCGTCCTTGCGCTTGCCGGCCTCGCGGTTCTGCAGGGAATAGGAGAAGTAGGTCGTGCCGCGGTAGAGCTGCTTGAGCTTGCGCGCCACCATCTCGGCGCGGTCGCCGCCCTTGGCATGGGGCAGGGTCTCGAAGCGGTAATCCTCGTCCACCGTGTCGGCCATGACGTAGGCCACGGTGCCGTGCGCCGCGGCGAGGTGGGCGTTGAACGCGTTCCAGCCGGCCTCGTCGTTGGCGAAGGTCCTGCAGCCCGTCAGCCGGCGGCCCTTCCACAGGCCCATGGTGGCCTGGTCGGCGGAGACGCAGATGAGGATCTTGTTGGCCATGTCGGTCCGGCGGTCAGAATTTCATCTTGCCGATGATGTCGTAGATCGGCGTGAGCACGGAGAACAGCACCATGGCGAGCATGCCGCCGAGCACCAGCGTGAGCATGGGCTCCAGCAGCTTGAGCGCCTTGTCCACCGACTCCCTCACGTCACGATTGTAGAAGTAGGTGATGTTGAGCAGGGCGACGTCCAGCGCGCCGGTGCTCTCGCCGGTGCGCAGCATGCGGATGACCAGCGGCGGGAAGACCCCGAGGTTCTGGAAGGCCTCCGACATGTTCTCGCCGGCGTTGATCTGCTGTCCTGCGCGCTGCAGGCTGTCGGCGATGACGCGGTTGCCGACGATGTCCTCGCTGGTGCGGATGGCGTCGAGCACCGTGATGCCGGAGCGGTACATGAGCGCGAAGAAATTGGCGAACCGGGCCAGGATGATCTTCTGCAGGATGTCGCCGATCACGGGCAGGCGCAGCATCGCGTAGTCCAGCATGTAGCGCGTGCGCGGGTTGGCCCGGGCCATGAACCCCACGGTGATGGAGGCTGCCACCGGGAAGAAGACCAGCAGGAACCACCAGTCGGCCACGAAATTGGACAGGCCGATCAGGATCCGGGTCTGGATCGGCAGGGTGAGGCCCATGGTCTTGAGCAGCGAGGTGACCTGGGGCACGAGGTAGAGCAGCAGGAAGATCATGACGCCGAGCACGACGAACAGCACCAGCGTCGGGTAGGCGAGCAGCTTCTTGGTCTGGGCGGCAAGCTCGTCCTGCCACTTCAGCGTCTGGCCGAGGTTCTCGAAGACCTCGGTCAGCGTCCCGGAGAGTTCGCCGGCGCGGATCAGGCTGATGAACACCGGCGCGAACACCTTGGGAAAGGACGCGAGCGCCTGGGACAGCGACTTGCCGCCCTCGATGTCCTCGATCACGGAGGTGAGGATTTCCCGGAAGCGCGGGTTGTCCATGCCGTCGCGCAGGTCGCGCAGGCCTTCCAGCAGCGGGATGCCGGCGCGGGTGATCTGCTCGAGGTCGAAGCAGAAGGTGATCAGGTCCGTGCGGGTGATCTGGCCCGAGGCAAGCGAGGGCGCGTGGCTGCGCAGGGCTCGCGAGGTGATGAGGTCGAGCCCCATCTTCTTCAGGCGCAGCTCGAGGTCCACCTCGTTGGCGGCATCCAGCTTGCCCCGGGCCGGGCGCCCGGTGCGGTCGATCGCCTTGTACTGGAATGCGGCCATGGCTGCGCGCCCCTACCTGGCCCGGCCCGTCAGGTCGATGGCGCGCGCCACCTCGGCGAGGCTGGTCGAGCCGTCGAGGACGCGCTGCACGCCTTCGTCGGCGAGCGTGCGGAAATTCCTGGAGATGGCGAGCTCCTTGAGCTCCCTGGGGCTCGCGCGGCGGGCGACGAGCTCGTCCATGTCCGCGTCCATGTGCAGGATCTCCATGACGGCGGTGCGGCCCTTGTAGCCGCGATGGTTGCAGCGGTTGCAGCCCACCGGGCGGAAGATCTTGAGCTCGCCTTCCACCTCGCGCCCGAGCAGCTGTCGCTCCTCGAGCGATGGCGAATAGGCCTCCTTGCACTGCGTGCAGAGCATGCGCACCAGGCGCTGGGCGATGATGCCGATGATGTTCCCCGCCATGATGTCCGGGGCGATGCCGATGTCCAGCAGCCGCGGGAAGGTGCCGAGCGCGGAGTTGGTGTGCAGGGTCGTGAACACCTGGTGGCCGGTCATGGCGGCGCGGAAGGCCATCTCGGCGGTGTCCTTGTCGCGCACTTCGCCCACCAGGATGATGTCCGGGTCCTGGCGCATGATGGAGCGGATGCCGTTGGCGAAGTCCATCTTGGCGGCTTCGCTCACCGAGGTCTGGCGCATCATCGCCACGGGATATTCCACCGGGTCCTCGAGGGTCATGATGTTGACCGACTCGACGTTGAGCTTGGCGAGCAGCGAGTAGAGGGTGGTCGTCTTGCCGCTGCCGGTCGGGCCGGTCAGCACGAGGATGCCCTCCGGCCGGGCGAGCATCAGGTTGAGCTTGGCCATCGTCTGCTTGGGCAGCTTCATCTGCTCCAGGCTGATGATGGACTTCTCGCGGTCGAGCACGCGCAGCACGATGTTCTCGCCCCAGATGGTCGGCTGCGAGGCGACGCGGAAATCGACCGGGCGGCCGTTCAGGTTGAGCGACAGGCGGCCGTCCTGCGGCGCGCGCGTCTCGGCGATGTTCATGCCGCTGATGACCTTCAGGCGCACGGCGATGCCCGGCCAGTAGGTCTTGTGCAGGCTGCGGATCTGCTCGAGCACGCCGTCGATGCGGTAGCGGATGCGCAGGAAGGCGAATTCGGGCTCGAAGTGGATGTCAGAGGCGCCGCGCTTGACCGCGTCGACCAGCAGCGCGCCGACCAGGCGCACGATCGGCTGGGTGTACTCGTCGACCCCGCCCTGCTGGATGCTCTGGTAGTCGATCTCGCCGGTTTCGATCTCGCGCAGGATGCCGTCGACGGAAAGCTCGAAGCCGTAGAACTGGTCGATGTACTCGTCGAGCTGCGCCTGGCCCGCGAGCACCGTCTTCATCTGGATGTTGTGGCCGAGGGTGGCGCGCAACTGGTCCAGGGCGACGACGTTGAAGACTTCCGTGATGGCCACCACGAGCATGTTCTGCTCGGCGTCGTAGGCGATCGGCAGGAGGCGGTGGCGGCGCGCGAACTCCTGCGGCACGAGCTTGAGCGCCTCGGCATCCACCAGCACCTGCGAGAGGTCGATGGATTCCTGGCCGATGGTCCGCGCCATGATGTCGCGGATCACGGCCTCGGTGACGAAGCCCAGGCGCACCAGCAGGCGCCCGATCGGGATGTTCTGTGATTTCTGCTCGGTCAGCGCGATGCGCAGCTGATCGTGGGTGATCAGCCCCTGCTGGACCAGCAGTTCGCCGAGGCGAAGCTTCTTGCGTTGCTCGGCCATGAGGAAATTACCGGACTATTGCTCGACGCGGGATGATAGCTGGCCGACGCGCTGGATGACGAGGCTCTGGTCGAAGTTGGCGCGTCCCTTGCGGAACGAAAGGTCGAGCGCCTTGCGGTAGTACTCCAGCGCCGGCCTGGCCTGGCCGATGTGCTCCAGGCCCACCGCAAGGTTGAACGCGTAATCCGGGTTCTCCGGCTGCGACTGGTAGGCCTGGAAGTATGCCTGCTGCGCGGCGGGCCACAGGCCCTGGTCCGCATACAGGTTGCCCAGCGTGAAATACAGGAAACCGGAGGGATCGCGCGCGATCAGCTGGCGCAGCCGCGTCTCGCTCGCGGCCGGGTCGGCGCTGCCGACCATGGCGATCAGCCCCGCCTGGGCGTAGGTGTTGCGCGGCTCGAGCTCCAGCACCCGCTGGTAGTGCTGCATGGCTTCGTCGATGCGGCCGTCCTTCCAGGCGATGGCGCCGAGGCCGAGCAGGGCGTCGATGTTGCGCGGGTCGGATTTGAGCACCTGCTCGTAAAGGGTCCTCGCCTGCGCGCTGTCGCCGGCCTGCAGCGCCTCGTAGGCGCGCATGAGGTCCGAGGGCGATTCGGCGACCACCGGCTTTTCCGCGGCGGAGGCGTTGCGAGCGGGCGCGGCCGGTTTCAGCACGACGGTCTCGATGCCGTCCTCGTCCACCTGGCGCACGACGGTGTCTTCCGCGGCGCGGCGAGGCTTCGACGCAGCCGCGCGCGGCGCCGCCGACGGTACGGCGGCGATCACCGGTTGCTTGACCAGGGGTCTCGCTTCGGCCGGCGCGGAAACGGCGGGTGCCGGCTTCGGCGCCTCGGCCGGCGCGGCGGCTTGCGGGGCAGGCTGGGCGGGCGAAGCGTGTTGCTCCGGCGCCGCGGGCTGCGCCTGCGCGACGGCCTGGGCCGCCGGCGGCGTTTGTACGGGGGCTGCTGCCTGGGCCGGCGGCGTCTGCATGCTCGAGGGGATGCCGCTGATCTTGGCGCTTGCGGGTTCGCTCGCTGCCGGCGCGGGCGCTGGCGCCGACGCAAGCGGCGGTGGTGGCGGCGGCGCGGACCTGCGCAGCCAGGACGGATTCGAGACCTGGACGTACACGTAGCCGCCGTAGCCGGCGGCGAACAGGAACGCGATCGCGATGAACATGAGCATGTAATGCTCGCGCGCATACTCGATCGGGTCGAAGGCGGGAGCGCGGCTCACCTGCATCATGGCGGCGGCCTGCGCCGGTGTGGCTGAAGGCGCGGCGGCCACCGAAGCTTCCCGGGGCGCCTCGCCCTGCGCGGCGGCGCCGAGCGGCTCCAGCGACAACTCTTCGGAATCCAGCGGGTCGGGGCCGGGGCCCGGCTCCGCGCCGTCCTCGCGATTCTTGGACGCCTTCTGCAGGGCCTGGAGCAGCAGGCTCATGGCGACTTTCCGGTCTTGTCGACGACCGGCAGGAAGCGCTGGAACATCCTGAGCTCGTCGCTATCCAGCGAAGGGTTGCTGATGATCGTGGGCTTGAGGAAGATCACGATTTCCGTCTTGGTGACATCCTCGTCGCGGAACTGGAAGGCCTCGCCGACGCGGGGAATGTTCCCCAGGCCGGGCACCTGGTCCCGGTTGCGCTTGACGTTGTCCTGCATCAATCCGCCCAGCACGATGGTCTGGCCGCTGCCGGCCTGCAGCACGGATTCCATTTCGCGCACCTGGATCTCGGGCACCAGGCTCGCGATCGGGGTGGGCAGCGGCGTGCCGTCCGGGGTGAACTGCAGCGAGGGATTCGGATCGCGCACGAACCGGATCACGCTGGAGATGGTCGGGCGGATCGTCAGGTTGACCATGCCGGACTCGGTGATCTGCGGCAGCACGCTCATCATCAGGCCCACCGGCACCGTCTTGGCCGTGGTCGTGAAAGTCGTGGTCGTGGTCGTCTGGTTCGAGTTGGTGTTGGCTTCGATGTTGAAGTAGACGATGTTGTCGACGACCTTGAGCAGCGCGGACTGGTTGTTCACCGCCATCAGCTTCGGGCTCGACAGGACGCGGGTGTTGCCGAACTGCTCGAGGAGCCGGATCGACGCGGAGATGTTGCCCACGTCGGAGGTCGGATTCGTGTACCCGACCACCATGCGGGGCGCGGTGCCGAGGTTGGTGCCGAGAAGCTGCTGGTTGAACGTGAAACCCGTGCCGCTGGCGATCCGGCTCCAGTCCACGCCCGCCTGGTAGGCATTCGACAGCTGCACTTCCGCGATCGTGGCCTCGATCAGCACCTGGCGCTGCGAGGCCGAGCCCACGCTTTCCAGGTACTGCTGGACCAGCGCCTGCTGTTTTTCCGTTCCGAGCACCGTGATGGTCCCGGTGACGGGGTTGACGACGATGTCGTTCTTGACGTCCGTCGGCGCCGTCCCGGGGGCGAAGGCCGCGCTGAAGAGCTTCTCGGCGTTGGCGCCGGCGCGGGACACGGCTTCGGCCTGGGCGATGCGTTCCTCGCGCGCCGCGCGGGCCGCTTCGGCCTGCGCCGCGCGCTGGTCGGCGCTCTGGTACATGGCTTTGCTGGCCGACAGGATGGCCTCGACATTCTGGCGCAGCACATCCCAGAAGTTGTTCACCGACCGGGTGTCGACCTTGGTGCTGGAGGTGCTGCTGCTCTGGCTCTGGGCGCCGCTCTGGCCGGTTGCGGTCGAACTGCCGCTGATGTCACCGCTCACGCCGATGCTGGAGGTCGTGTCGCGCGCCATGTTCACGTAGTTGACGCGGTAGGTCTTGAAGTAGGGGGTGTCGGGCACGACGAGGATGGTCTTGCCCTCGGTGCGGTAGCGCAGGTTCACCTGCTGGGCGATGCGCTCCAGGATCGCGGGCAGGGTCTCGTCGATCGCGTTCAGGCTCACCAGGCCCTGGATGTTCGGATGGACGTCGATGTTCTGCCTGGTGTCGCGCGACAGGGCGAACAGCAGTTCCCGGACCGGGACGTCATTGACCACCACGCTGTAGGTCGGGACCTTGACCTGGGGCCGCGGCGGGGGGACGAAGTCGCTGCGGGTGACGGGCGGGAGGATCTTTTCCTGGGCCTTCGGCGGGATCTGCTCGGCGTTGATGTGGCCCTGCGAGGGTGGCACCGTGGGCTTGTAGGCGCAGCCGCCGAATGCGAGCACGGCGGCCAGGGCGAAGGATGCGAACGGGACGCGGCCCGGCATCAAGTGACGGCACGCGTCAATGTCGCGACCGGCCGACCGCAAGGCAAGCCCGACCCCGGACCCCTGTCCCCCCCGAATTTCCATGCTCACTCTGCCTGAAGTTCGTTCGTTGCTGCCAGCCTGCCGCTGCCGGCACGCAAGGCCGGCGGGGCGCTCTTCACGACCGGTTCTGATAAGCGATCTCGGCGCGTATCCCCTGAATCGTCCGAGTGTAAGGCCGGTTGACCCGCATTTCGGGCGGGAGGCTCTCCAGGACGCGGGTCACCTCGTACCGATCAGCGTAAGTCCCGTATAAAACCGTAAACGAAGGACGCTGATTTGCAACCGTACGGTACACATAAACCTTTTCTATTTCAAGATATTTGGCGATGGTTTTGAAATACTCCCTTAGGAGTTCTGCGTCGGGCGAGCCGAGCAGCTGGATGCTGTACGCGCCGGCATTTTGCTGGTCGAGCCACTGCGTGGTCGCGAGCAAACGCTGTTCCAGCAGGTCCGGCGGCAGCTCCAGGGCGGCAACGGCCGGACCCGCGGGTGCCGGTGCGGCGGCCTGGACCACCGGAGGCCCGGATGCCACGGCCGGCCGGACGGGCGTGGAGGCCGCCGGCAGGGGGGCCTGTGCCGGGGCAGCGCTTTCGGACGCCGATGGGGCGGCCTGCCGATTCCCGGAAAAGCCGAGATAGGCGGCGAAGGCCGCAATGCCCAGGGCACCCCCGATCGCCAGTCCGACCAGGGCGTAAGCCATTGGTGAACGGGATTTTTGCATGGGCACGTCGCTGAACTCGCTGTCTCTCACGGCGGCTTTCACGTGCGCCAGGCTGACGTTGTGGGTGCCCTCGGCGAAGGCCGCCAGCAGTGCCTTGTCGGCAATCAGATTGATGCGCCGCGACAAGCCACCGCTGGCGCGCGTCATGTAGGAAATCACCCGCGGCCCGAACAAGTCTGGACCGTGATACCCCGCCGCACGGAGCCGGAACGCTAAGTAGGCCCTCACATCCTGCTCATCCAGGGGCGCCAGGTTGAAGCTGTGGGTGATGCGCTCGCGCAGTTGCCGGATTTGCGGCTGGCGCAGGTTTTCGTCCAGTTCGGGCTGGCCGAACAGGACGATCTGGAGGAGCTTGTGCTGCTGCGTCTCGAGGTTCGAGAGCAGCCGGATTTCCTCCAGGGTAGCGAGCGGCATGCCCTGCGATTCCTCGACGAAGACCACGACCTGCTTTTTCTGCGCGTGGCGCTCGAGCAGGTAGGCATTCAGGGCATGCATGACCTCCAGTCGGCTGGCATCCCGGGGCAGGGTGATCTGCAGCTCGAAGGCGATGGCGTGGAGGATTTCCTCGGGCGAGACGCTGGGATTGGCGAGGTAGACGTTCTCGACGTTTTGCGGCAGCCGCGTTTGCAGGACCCGGCACAGCATGGTCTTGCCGCTGCCCACCTCGCCGGTCACCTTGATGATGCCCTCGCCGTGGGTGATGGCGTAGATCAGCGCCTCGAGGATTGCCCCGCGGTTGCCGCCCTCGAAGAAGGCTTCGGTGTCGGGCGTGATCTTGAAGGGAGGCTGGTTCAGTCCGAAGAATGCGTAATACATCTATTGCTCCTCCTCCGCGGCGGCGTAATTCTGCATGCGGCTGTACAGGGTGGTGCGATGGATGCCCAGCAGCTTGGCGGCCTGGCTGAGGTTGCCGTGGGTGATTTCCAGCGCGGCTTCGACGTAGCTGCGCTCCATGTCCCGCAGGGCGCCGTCCAGGCTCAAGCCCTTCTGCGCCTGGAGCCGCTTTTTCGCCGCCTCCACGGCGGACCGGAAGTCGCCCGGCGTCGCCGCCTCCGGCTTGTCCGCCGAGACGTCCTCCCAGTCGAATTCGGCCAGGAGCTGCTCGCTGTTCACGACCTGGCCGGCGTATTTGGTGGTGAGGCGGATGACGATGTTGCGGAGCTCCCGCACGTTGCCGGGAAATCCGTATTGCCCCCAGAGTTCCTGCGACTTGCGGTCGAGCTGGAAGGGCTTCACGCCCGTTTGCTGGGAATAGACGGCGGCATAGTGCTCGAGGAGCCGGATTTTGTCGTCGGCCAGCTCGCGAAGCGGGGGCACCGCGATCGAGAACACCGACAGGCGGTGGTAGAGGTCGCCGCGGAACCGGCCGGCCCGGACCTCCTGGCGCAGGTCGCGGTTGGTCGCCGCGATCACGCGGGCCGTGGACTTGCGGCCCTGGGTTTCCCCGACCCGCTGGTATTCGCCGTTTTCCAGCACGCGCAGCAGCTTGGCCTGCAGCTCCGGAGGCAGCTCGCCGATCTCGTCGAGGAACAGCGTGCCGTCGTGCGCATCCTCGAAATAACCCGAACGCGAACTCGTGGCGCCGGTGAAGGCGCCCTTGACGTAGCCGAACAGGGTGGGTTCGACCAGCGTGGGCGCGATGGCGGCGCAATTGAGCGCGAGGTAAGGGCGGCTGGCGCGCGAACCCTGGCGGTGCAGGGATTGCGCCACCAGCTCCTTGCCGCTGCCGGACTCGCCCTCGATCAGGACGGGAAACGGCGCGTTCGCGTACTGCAGGATCTGCTCGTGCAGCTTCTGGATCGCGGGGCCGCTGCCGATGATGCCGGTGTCCGTCCGGGCCGATTTCTGGTCCACCTCGGCCATGCGCCGCGCCTTGGCGAGCAGCCCCTTGAGCACCTCGGGCTCCGCCGGCTTGGCGATGAATTCCACGGCCCCGAGGGTGCGGGCGTAGCGGGCATTGGCCTCGTCGCTCTGCCCCGAGAGCACCAGGATCTTGATCGAGGGCGAGTAGGCGAGCAGGTCGCTGATCAGCCGGAAGCCCTCGTCGGGGCGGTGCGGCGTCGGCGGCAGCCCAAGGTCGACCAGCGCCAGTTCGGGCGGGTTGTCCAGCTGCCGCAGCAGGCTCTTGACCTGGGCGCGGGAATCGGCAACGCGGACCACGTAGTCCTTGCCGAGGACGAAATCCAGCGTGTCGGTGATCAGGGGATCGTCGTCGACGATCAGCAGCTCGGGCTTTTGCGCGGTTTCGGCCATGCCTGGGTTCGGGATTCCGGAGGGTTGGCGCATTGTGCCAGAGGGGGGGCGGGGCTCCCATGTGCCGTGGCGCATCCGGCGTGCCCTATTCGATGCAGGCCAGGTAGGCCGCTTCCAGCGTGGCGGCGCCGAACTTCTCCCTGAGCGCGGCCGGCGCCCCGAGAAAGCGCAGTTCCCCGCCGTGGAGGACCGCCATCTGGTCGCACAGCTCCTCGACGTCGGCCAGCGCGTGGGAGGTGAGGAAGATGGTTCGCCCGGCCGCCCGGGCCGCGTGCAACTGGCGCTTGAGCAGGGCCCGGGCTTTGGGGTCGAGGCCGCTGGTGGGCTCGTCCAGCACCAGGAGGTCGCGGCCGGAGAGCAGGCAGGCGGCCAGGCCCAGCTTCTGCGTCATCCCCTTGGAGAAGGCGTGCACGGGCCGGGTCAGGGCGGCGGCGTCGAGGTCGAGGTGGCCGAGCATGGCGGCGACTTGCGCCTCGGCATACCCGCTCGCGTAGAGCGTGGCCATGTAGCGCAGGAAATCGCGGCCGGTCAGGTAGTAGGGGGGCACGAAGCGCTCGGGCAGGAAGGCGAGCCGGCCGCGCGAACGGGTCTCCCGGCCGGGCGTTCCGAAGATGCGCACTTCGCCCGCGTCCACGTCGCAGAAATCCAGCAGGCACTTGATGAGCGTTGTCTTGCCGGCGCCGTTCATGCCGACCAGGCCGAACGTGCCGCCGGCCGCGACCTCGAGGTCGAGCCCGCGCAGGACGGGCGTTCCCCCGTAGGACTTCTTCAGGCCGCGGAACGCGATCGCGGCGGAATCGGCGGCAGGCAAGGGGTCATCCGTTGGTCAAGATGCGCAAAAGTGCACGCAAATGCGGGGACTTGCAAGCCTCTGCGAGGTGCGGGGCAGTCCGTTACAATGCCCCGAATCTCCGAGTCCCGGCCCGCCGGACCAATTCCAGACCCGTGCCTTCCGAAAACCTCGTCGAATTCTCGCAAGTCGAATTCTCCTACGACGGCCGCCCCATCCTGCAGGGGGTGGACATGCGTTTTGCGCGCGGCAAGGTCGTGGCGATCATGGGCGGCAGCGGCACGGGAAAGACCACGCTGCTGCGGTTGATCGGCGGCCAGTTGAAGGCCACGCGCGGCGAGGTCCGGGTGGATGGCCAAAGCCTCGAAGGCATCTCCCACGCGGGCCTCTACGCGATGCGCCGGCGCATGGGCATGCTGTTCCAGTTCGGCGCGCTGTTCACCGACCTGTCGACGTTCGAGAACGTGGCGTTCCCGTTGCGGGAGCACACGGACCTGCCTGAGGCGATGATCCGCGACCTGGTGCTGATGAAGCTCGATGCGGTGGGCCTGCGCGGCGCGCGCGACCTCAAGCCCGCCGAGCTCTCGGGCGGGATGGCCCGGCGCGTGGCGCTGGCGCGCGCGATCGCGCTCGACCCCTCGCTCATCATGTACGACGAGCCCTTCACCGGGCTCGATCCGATCTCGGTGGGCGTCATCGGCAACCTGATCCGCAGGCTCAACGATGCCCTGGGGGCGACCTCCATCGTCGTGACGCACGACGTGGAGCAATCCCTGAAGATCGTCGACTACGTCTACTTCCTCGCCGGCGGCCGGGTGGTCGCGCAAGGCACGCCGGCGGAGGTGCGTGATTCGCGCGAGCCCTTCGTGCACCAGTTCGTCCACGGCGAAAGTGACGGGCCGGTGCGCTTCCACTACCGGGCGCCGCCGTTCGGCGAAGACCTCGGGATGGGGCGGTGATGGTCGGCGCGCTGCTGCAAGGCATCCGCCTCATCGGCCATCGCACGATCAACGCGGTCTGGCGGCTGGGGGCCGCCACGCGCTTCATGGGCATGGTGCTGGCGCGCTCCGCAACCGCCTTCCGGCGCCCGCAACTGACGCTCGACGAGGTGCACTTCGCCGGCGTGCTGTCGCTCATCATCATCATCGTGTCCGGCCTGTTCGTCGGGCTGGTGCTGGGCTTGCAGGGTTTCGAGACCCTGAAACGCTACGGATCGGCGGAAGCCGTCGGCACGCTCGTGGCGCTGGCGCTGGTGCGCGAGCTGGGGCCGGTGGTCGCCGCCCTGTTGTTCGCGAGCCGCGCCGGCTCGGCCATGACGGCCGAGATCGGCATCATGAAATCCACCGAGCAGCTGTCGGCGATGGAGATGATGGCGGTCGATCCGTTCGCCCGGGTGCTGGGCCCCATGTTCTGGGGCGGATTCATCTCCATGCCGCTGCTGGCAGCCATCTTCAGCGTGATGGGCATCTTCGGCGGCTACCTGATCACGGTGGTGGTCATTGGCGTGGATTCGGGGGCCTTCTGGTCGCAGATGCAGGCGAACGTGGACCTGCGCGATGACATCATGAACGGGGTGATCAAGAGCGTGGTCTTCGGCGCGGCGGTCACTTCGATCGCCCTGTTCGAAGGCTATGACGCGCCGCCCACCGCGGAAGGCGTCTCGAGGGCGGTCACGCGCACTGTCGTGACCTCCGCACTGGCCGTGCTGGCGCTGGACTTCGTCCTCACGGCCTTCATGTTCACGGGAGTTTGAGCCATGAAACGCACGACTTTGGACCTCTGGGTGGGGATTTTCGTGACGGCAGGCGTGGCCGCCCTGTTCATCCTGGCCCTGAAAGTGGGGAACGCCAGCAGCGTGAGCGTGTCCGATGGGTACCGGGTGATCGCCGAGTTCGACAACATCGGCGGCCTCAAGGTGCGCGCGCCGGTCAAGAGCGCCGGCGTCGTGGTCGGGCGGGTCGAGGGCATCGCGCTGGACACCCGCTCGTTCCGGGCCAATGTCACGCTGCGCATCGACAAGCATTTCCCGTTTCCCAAGGATTCATCGGCATCGATCCTCACCGCCGGGTTGCTGGGCGAACAGTACGTCGGCATGGACGGCGGCGGCGACGAGCAGAACCTCGCGGACGGGGACAGGATCAAGATCACCCAGTCGGCGATCGTGCTGGAGAAGGTGATCGGCCAGTTCCTGTACGGCAAGGCGGCGGAGAACAACGCGGCCAGTGACAGGAAGTAGCGGATTTCGACAACGATCAGCAGGGGACATGGAGGCATGCGAATGAACAAGTTCCGGACCTGGGGCCTGAAGGCCTGCCTGCTCGCCGGGGTGGCGAGCGCGGCTTTCGCGGCGCACGCGCAATCGGAAGGACCGGACGTCCTGGTCAGGAAAACGAGCGAGGAGGTGCTCAGCATCATCCGCTCGGACAAGGAGATCCAGAAGGGCAATACCGCCCGCATTGCCCAGCTCATCGAGGACAAGGTGGCGCCCCATTTCGATTTCCCGCGCATGACGCGGCTGGCCGTGGGCCGTGCCTGGCGCGAGGCGACGGATGAGCAGAAGGCGGCGCTCACCGGCGAATTCCGGACCCTGCTGGTCCGCTCGTACGCGGCGGCATTCACCGCCTACACCGGGATCGCGATGGACTACCGCCCCTTCCGCATGAACCCGGGCGACAGGGAGGCCATCGTCCAGACGCTGATCAAGCTGCCGGGGGGCGCCCAGCCCGTGGCCGTCGACTACGACATGGAAGACACGCCCGACGGCTGGAAGGTCTACGACGTCCGGGTCGCCGGCGCGAGCCTGATCATCAACTACCGGAACCTGTTCGCCCAGGAAATCCAGAACGGCGGGCTCGACGGCCTGCTCAAGAGCCTGGTCGAGAAGAACAAGGCCAGGCCGGTGGCCGCCAGGCAATGAGCCCCGGCCCCGCTGCTGCGGCTTGCCTGCGCCGGGACGGCCCGTTCTGGCGCCTCGAAGGGGATGTCACCCACGGCAGCGTCACGGGCCTGCTGGCCGAGGGGCTGCGCAGCTTCGAAGGCAATCGCCCGGTGGTCGATTGCACGGGCATCGGGGCGGCCGATTCCTCGGTGCTCAGCCTGATGCTGGAATGGCACCGCCAGCTTCAAAGCCAGGGCCGGCACATTGCTTTCACCGGCCTTGGCGCGAACCTGCATAGCCTCATGCACCTTTACGGCATTGCCGACCTGATACCGATTGCGGCAGAGTAGCCGCCTTTGAATTCTTCGGGTTCGGGCCGGTCGTGGTTCCAGCCATAGAAATACGGGGGGTGTCGAAGAGCTATGGCGCGGTGCGCGCCCTCTGCGGCATCGACCTCGACATCCCCCAAGGCGAATTCTTCGCCCTGCTCGGGCCCAACGGCGCCGGCAAGACCACCCTCATCAGCATCCTCGCCGGGCTTGCCCGCGCCGACGCGGGCGTCCTCAAGGTGCTCGGCCACGACGTGCGCACCGACTTCCGCCAGGCCCGCCGCAAGCTCGGGGTGGTCCCCCAGGAGCTGGTGTTCGACCCCTTTTTCACGGTCCGGGAGACCCTGCGCATCCAGTCCGGCTACTTCGGGCTGCGCGGCAACGATGCCTGGATCGACGAGGTCATGGCGCGCCTCGACCTCACCAGCCGCGCCGACTTCAACATGCGGGCGCTCTCGGGGGGCATGAAGCGCCGGGTGCTGGTCGCCCAGGCCCTGGTGCACAAGCCGCCCGTCATCATCCTCGACGAGCCGACCGCGGGCGTGGACGTGGAGTTGCGCCAGGCGCTCTGGCAGTTCATCCGCCAGCTCAACCGGGACGGGCACACCATCGTGCTCACGACCCACTACCTGGAAGAAGCCGAATCCCTCTGCAGCCGGGTGGGCATGCTCAAGCAGGGCAAGCTCGTGGCCCTGGACTCGACCGACAACCTGCTCAAGGGCCATCCCGGCGCGCACCTGCGGCTGCGCCTCGCCAACGCCGACCTCCCGGAATCCCTGCGCCCCATGGTGGTCGGCGAACCCGCGGGCGGGGAGTACGCGCTGCTCCTGAAGGAGTACCGGGAGGTGGAGACCGTGCTGTCCGAGCTGCGCGCCCGCGGCATCGAGATCGCCCACATGGAGCTCGAGCAGGCGGACCTCGAGGAGGTTTTCGTGCAGGTCATGCGCAAGGAATACGCATGACGGGCTTCTCGACGCTGTTCTACAAGGAGCTGCTGCGCTTTTACAAGGTGAGCTTCCAGACCATCCTGGCACCGGTCCTGACGGCGCTGCTCTACCTGCTGATCTTCTCCCACGTGCTGGAAGACCACGTGCAGGTGTATCCCGGCGTGCGTTACACCGCGTTCCTGGTGCCGGGGCTGGTGATGATGTCGCTGCTGCAGAACGCCTTCGCCAACAGCTCGTCGAGCCTGATCCAGTCCAAGGTGACCGGCAACATCGTATTCGTCCTGCTGCCGCCCTTGTCGCACCTCGAATTCTTCGGCGCCTACGTGCTGGCGGCCGCCGTTCGCGGGGTGGTGGTGGGCGGCGGCGTTTTGCTGGTCACCATGTTCTTCGTGCCGCTCAGCCTGCACAACGCGCTCTGGGTGCTGGCGTTCGCCGCGGCTGGCGCGGGCATCCTGGGCACCCTGGGCATCATCGCCGGCATCTGGGCGGACAAATTCGACCAGCTTGCCGCCTTCCAGAACTTCGTGATCGTGCCGCTCACCTTCCTGTCGGGCGTCTTCTATTCCATCCACTCGCTGCCGCCCTTCTGGCAGCAGGTCTCGCGCTTCAATCCCTTCTTCTACATGATCGACGGCTTCCGCTACGGCTTCTTCGGGGTCTCGGACGTGGCGCCCCAGCTCAGCCTCGCGATTGTGGCGGCCTCCCTTTTGGCCTTATCATTCGGGACCTTGTCATTGCTGAAGGCCGGCTACAAACTGAGGCACTGAGCCGGCCGGCGGCCGCAAGGCAAACGCCCGACGGCGGGAAAGCAGGCATCGTGGTAACCCCCGAACAGATCAGGACCTACATCCAGGAAAAGCTCGCGTGCGACCACCTTGAGGTGGCCGGCGACGGGCATCATTTCGAAGCCGTCATCGTCAGTCCCGAGTTCCGGGGCAAGAACCGGGTGCAGCAGCACCAGGTCGTCTACCGGGCCCTGGGGGAGCGCATGAAGGAGGAAATCCATGCGCTGTCGATGAAGACCTTCACGCCCGAAGACTGGGCTTCGCGCTAAGCCCCGGATCCCCAAGTGGACAAACTTGTCATCCAGGGCGGCGTGCCGCTGACCGGGGAAGTGCGCATTTCCGGCGCCAAGAACGCGGCGCTGCCGATCCTCTGCGCGGCGCTGCTGACGCCGGAGACCCTGCGCCTGCAGAATGTCCCGCACCTGCGCGACGTGACCACCACCCTCAACCTGCTGGGCCAGATGGGGGTCGAGGTCTCGCTCGACGAGAAGCTGGGCGTGGGGCTGACCGCGGCCAACGTGCGCAACCTGACGGCCCCCTATGAACTGGTCAAGACCATGCGCGCCTCGATCCTGGTGCTGGGGCCGATGGTCGCGCGCTTCGGCGAGGCCCGTGTCTCCCTGCCGGGGGGGTGTGCCATCGGCCAGCGCCCGGTTGACCTGCACATCAAGGGCCTGCAGGCGATGGGCGCGACGATCGAGATCGAGCAGGGCTACATCCACGCGCGGGCCGGGCGGCTCAAGGGCGCGCGCATCGTGATGGACCTCGTCACCGTGACGGGCACGGAGAACCTGATGATGGCCGCCGCGCTGGCGGATGGCACCAGCGTCATCGAGAATGCCGCGCGCGAGCCGGAAGTCACGGACCTTGCGGAGTGCCTCATCGCCATGGGCGCGCGCATCCGGGGCGCGGGCACGGACGTGATCACCATCGAGGGCGTGGCGCGCCTCAATGGCGCCGTGCACCGGGTGATGCCGGACCGCATCGAGACCGGGACTTTCCTGGTGGCCGCGGCCGCGACCGGCGGGGACGTCAGGCTGAAGGGCACCCGGGCGGACATCCTCGATTCCGTCATCGCCAAGCTGCGCGAGTCGGGCGCGCAGGTCGAGAGCGACGAGGACTGGATCCGGCTCAGGACCGGCGGCAGGCTGAAATCCGTCAACCTGCGCACCGCGCCCTACCCCGCCTTCCCGACGGACATGCAGGCGCAGTTCATGGCGCTCAACGCCGTCGCCGAAGGCACCTCCATGGTCACCGAGACGATCTTCGAGAACCGCTTCATGCACGTGCAGGAGCTGCGCCGGCTCGGCGCGAACATCGAAGTCGAGGGCAATACGGCAGTCGTGCACGGCGTGCCCGGGCTGCAGGGCGCGACGGTGATGGCGACCGACCTGCGAGCCTCGGCGAGCCTGGTGCTGGCCGGCCTGGTGGCGCGCGGCGAGACCCGGGTGGACCGCATCTACCACCTGGACCGCGGCTACGAGTGCATCGAGGAAAAGCTTTCCCAGCTGGGTGCGCGCATCCGGCGCGCGCATTGATGGCGCCGGCGGATTGACGACGCCAGCGGATTGACGACACCATGAACATCAGGATCGCCCTGTCAAAGGGACGCATATTCGAGGAGACGACACCGCTGCTGAAGGCGGCGGGCATCGTCGCGTCCGAGGACCCGGAAACCTCGCGCAAGCTGATCATCGGCACCAACCGCGATGACGTGAGCATCATCATCGTCCGCGCCTCCGACGTGCCGACCTACGTCCAGCACGGCGCGGCGGACCTGGGCATCGCGGGCAAGGATGTCCTGCTCGAGCATGGCGGCGCCGGGCTGTACCAGCCCCTGGACCTTCGCATCGCGCGCTGCCGGATGATGGTCGCCGTGCAGGAGGGCTTCGACTACGAGGGTGCGGTGCGCCGCGGCGCGCGCCTGCGCGTGGCCACCAAGTACCTGCAGACCGCCCGGGAGCACTTTGCCGGCAAGGGCGTGCACGTGGATCTGATCAAGCTCTACGGCTCCATGGAGCTGGCGCCGCTGGTCGGCCTGGCGGATGCCATCGTAGACCTGGTCTCGAGCGGCAATACCCTGCGGGCCAACAACCTCAAGGCGGTCGAGGAAATCATGCCAATCAGCGCCCGACTGGTCGTCAACCAGGCCGCGCTCAAGCTCAAGCGCGCCGCGCTGCAGCCCATGCTCGATGCGTTCGCCTCGGCGGTGGAGCGTTCGGCCGCATGAGCACGATCGCCCGCCTGTCCACCCGGGACGCGGACTTCGAGGCGCGGCTGGCCGCCTTGCTTGCCTTCGAAAACACGCAGGACCAGCGCATCGACGATGTGGTCGCGGCCATCCTCGCAGACGTCAGGCAGCGGGGCGACGCCGCGGTCCTGGAGTACACGCGCAGGTTCGACCGCGTCGAGGCCGGCTCGATGGCGGACCTCGAAGTTTCGCGTGACGAGCTCGACGGGGCCGCCGCGAGCCTGCCCGCCGCGCGGCGCGAAGCTCTCGAACAGGCGGCTGCCCGCATCCGCGCCTACCACGAGCGCCAGCCCGTGGCCTCCTGGCAGTACACCGAGGCCGACGGAACGGTCCTGGGGCAGAAAGTCACGCCGCTGGATCGGGTGGGCGTGTATGTCCCCGGGGGGAAGGCGGCGTATCCCTCGACGGTGCTCATGAACGCGTTGCCGGCCAGGGTCGCGGGCGTCGGAGAGATCATCATGGTGGTGCCGACTCCCGGCGGCGAGCGCAATCCGCTCGTGCTGGCGGCGGCGGGGATCGCGGGCGTGGACCGGGTGTTCACCATCGGCGGCGCGCAGGCCGTTGGGGCGCTGGCCTACGGCACGGGGTCCATCCCGCAGGTCGACAAGATCGTCGGACCCGGCAATGCCTATGTCGCCGCGGCCAAGCGGCGCGTGTTCGGCGTGGTGGGCATCGACATGGTCGCCGGGCCCTCGGAGATCCTGGTGCTCTGCGATGGCAGGACCGATCCGGATTGGGTGGCGATGGACCTGTTCTCCCAGGCCGAGCATGACGAGATGGCCCAGGCGATCCTGCTGTGCCCCGACCGGGGCTTCATCGAGAAGGTGGCCCTGAGCATCGATCGCCAGCTCAAGGAGATGCCGCGGGCGCAGACCATCATCGCGTCTCTTTCCGGACGCGGGGCGCTGATCGAGACGCGCGACCTGGACGAGGCTTGTGCCATCGCCAACCGGATCGCGCCGGAGCACCTGGAGCTTTCCGTGGAGGACCCGCAGCGCTGGGTCGGCCAGATCCGCCACGCCGGCGCGATCTTCCTGGGGCGCTACACGTCCGAGGCGCTCGGCGACTACTGCGCGGGGCCGAACCATGTGCTGCCGACGGCGCGCACCGCGCGGTTCTCCTCGCCGCTGGGCGTCTACGATTTCCAGAAGCGCACCAGCCTGATCGAGGTCTCGGCCGAGGGCGCGCGCAAGCTCGGCGCGATCGCGGCGGAACTCGCCGAGGGCGAGGGGCTGCCCGCGCACGCACGCGCGGCCCTGTACCGGGCCCACCGATGAGCCGCTTCTGGAGCCCGGTGGTCCACGACCTGACGCCTTACGTCCCCGGCGAGCAGCCGAAGCTGGCCAACCTGGTCAAGCTCAACACCAACGAAAATCCCTATGGCCCTGGACCGAAGGTCCTCGAGGCGCTGCGCGCGGAGGCGACGGACGCCTTGCGCCTGTATCCGGACCCGGCGAGCGACCGCCTGCGCCAGGCGATTGCCGCCCGCCACCGGGTCGCGCCTGGCCAGGTGTTCGTCGGCAACGGGTCCGACGAGGTGCTGGCCCATGCCTTCCAGGCGCTGCTCAAGCACGAGGCCCCGGTCCTGTTCCCCGACATCACCTACAGCTTCTACCCGGTGTATTGCCGCCTCTACGGGATCGAGTATCGCGAGGTTCCCCTCACGCCCGCCCTGGAAATCCGGGTCGATGACTACCTGCAAGCTTGCGGCGGCATCATTTTCCCGAACCCGAATGCCCCCACGGGCCGGGCCATGGGCCTCGGCGATATCGAGCACCTGCTCCAGGCCCAGCCCGGCGCCGTCGTGGTCGTCGACGAGGCCTATGTGAATTTCGGCACCGAGTCCGCCGTGCCCCTGGTTTCCCGGTATCCGAACCTGCTGGTGATCCATACGCTCTCCAAGGCACGCTCCCTCGCAGGCCTCAGGGTGGGCTATGCCATCGGCGACCGCGGGCTCATCGAGGCGCTGAACCGGGTCAAGGACAGCTTCAATTCCTACCCGCTGGACCGGTTCGCCCAGGCGGGAGGCGCGGCGGCGCTCGATGACGAGGCGTACTTCGAGGCAACCTGGCGCAAGGTCATGGACAGCAGGCAGTGCCTGGTGGCGGCCCTGGAGGCCATTGGCTTCGAGGTCGTGCCGTCGACCGCCAATTTCATCTTCGCGCGGCATCCGGCGTTCGCCGGGGCCGCGCTGGCGCAGCGGCTGCGGGAGCGCGGCATCGTGGTGCGGCATTTCGGCAAGCCAGCCCGCATCGCCGACTACCTGCGCATTACCATCGGCACCCAGGACCAGTGTGACCTGCTGGCCTCGGTGCTCGGGGAAATCGTCGCGGCGGCCCCGCCGCGATCGCGCTCTACCGCCGCGCATAATTGAGTTAGGATAGGCCAACACACGCCCCATTCCCCATGCGCCAGGCCCAGGTCACCCGCAACACCCTCGAGACGCAGATCGAAGTCCGCCTCAACCTCGATGGCGCCGGCAAGTCCGCGCTGTCCACGGGCGTGGGCTTCTTCGACCACATGCTCGACCAGGTGGCGCGTCACGGGATGGTCGACCTGGAGGTCCGGGCCAAGGGCGACTTGCACATCGACGCCCACCACACGGTGGAGGACGTGGGCATCACCGTGGGGCAGGCCTTCGCCAAGGCCGTCGGCGACAAGAAAGGCGTGCGCCGCTACGGCCATGCCTATGTGCCGCTGGACGAGGCGCTGTCCCGCGTCGTGGTCGACCTGTCGGGGCGCCCGGGGCTGGAGTACTCCGTGGATTACGCGCGCGGGCTGGTGGGGGATTTCGACATCGACCTGGTCTACGAATTCTTCCAGGGTTTCGTCAACCACGCGCAGGTCACCTTGCACATCGACAACCTGAAGGGCCGCAACGCCCACCACCAGGCCGAGACGATCTTCAAGGCGTTCGGCCGTGCGCTGCGCATGGCGGTGGAAATGGACCCCCGGGCCGGAGGCGTCATGCCTTCGACCAAAGGAAGCCTCTGACCGGCCCGCCCGCCGCAATGGCAGACATCGTCGTCATCGACTACGGGATGGGCAACCTGCGCTCGGTGGCCAAGGCGCTCGAGAGCGTCGCGCCCGGCAGGCAAGTGGCGGTCAGCAGCGATCCGAAGGTCATCCGCTCGGCCTCCCGCGTGGTCTTTCCGGGGCAGGGGGCCATGCCGGATTGCATGCGCGAAATGGATGCGCGCGGCTTGCGCGAGCCGATCCTGGAGGCCACGAAAAGCAAGCCCTTTCTCGGCCTTTGCATCGGCCTGCAAATGCTGTTCGAGAGCAGCGAGGAAGGCGACGTGAAGGGCCTGGGCGTGCTGCCGGGCCGGGTCGTGCGCTTCCCGGCGACACGCATGCACGACGAGCGCGGCGGCAAGCTCAAGGTGCCGCACATGGGCTGGAACCAGGTCAGGCAGACGATTGCGCACCCGTTGTGGGCGGGGATCCCGGATGCCAGCCGCTTCTATTTCGTGCATAGTTACCATGTCGACACGCCGGAGGCCGCGCTTGTGGCGGGGACCTGCCACTACGGCTACGACTTTACCTGCGCAGTCGCGAGGAATAACATTTTCGCCGTGCAGTGCCACCCCGAGAAAAGCCAGTCCGCAGGCCTGCGCCTGCTGGCCAATTTCGTCGCATGGGACGGAAGCTTCCGCGGAACGCCGCAGCGATCCGCGGTCCCCGCTGCGAGTGCCTGAGCCAAGCTGCCCGGCCCTTATCGAGCCCACCCCGTCTTAATCCCGCGCTTCGCGTTTTCCGCGCCACCCGAACCGGTTTCCCAACATGCTGATCATCCCGGCGATCGACCTCAAGGATGGACACTGCGTCCGCCTGAAACAGGGCTCGATGGCGGACGCCACGGTCTTCTCCGAAGACCCGGCCGCCATGGCCAATTTCTGGATGGGCAAGGGCGCGCGCCGCCTGCACCTGGTGGACCTCAACGGCGCATTCGCCGGCAAGCCGAGGAACGAGGAGGCGGTGAAGGCCGTCGTCAAGGCGCTGGGCGAGGACGTGCCCGTGCAACTGGGCGGAGGCATCCGCGACATGGACACCATCGAGCGCTACCTCGACGATGGCATCTCCTACATCATCATCGGGACGGCGGCGGTGAAGACGCCGGGCTTTCTCCACGATGCCTGCTACGCTTTCCCCGGCCACATCATGGTCGCGCTCGACGCGAAGGACGGCAAGGTCGCGGTCGACGGCTGGTCCAAGGTGACGGGGCACGACGTCGTGGACCTGGCGAAGAAATTCCAGGACTACGGGGTGGAAGCCATCATCCACACCGACATCGGCCGCGACGGGATGCTGACGGGGGTGAACCTCAAGGCCACCGCGGCCCTCGCAAGGCAGCTCTCCGTCCCCGTCATCGCCAGCGGCGGCATCACCGACCTCAAGGACGTCAGGGCCCTGTGCGAGGCCGAGGGCGACGGCATCACCGGTGCCATCACCGGCCGCGCGATCTACGAAGGCACCCTCGATTTCGTCGAGGCCCAGAAGCTGGCCGACAAGCTGTCGGAGCCGAAAGAAGCGCAGGCCTGATCCCAGCCGGGGTATCATCCGGCCCCTTGCGCCGCGATGGGGAGCGCTCCCGCAGCGGCTGATACTATCCCGCCTATTCCATGGGCCTCGCCAAACGCATCATTCCCTGCCTCGACGTGACCGGCGGCCGTGTCGTGAAGGGCGTCAATTTCGTCTCCCTGCGCGATGCCGGCGACCCTGTCGAGATCGCGCGCAAGTACGATGAACAAGGCGCGGACGAACTGACCTTCCTCGACATTACCGCCAGCTCCGACGAGCGCGGCCTGATCCTGGGCATCATTGAGCAGGTGGCCGCCCAGGTCTTCATTCCCCTGACCGTCGGCGGCGGGGTACGCGAGGTCGGCGACGTCCGGCGGCTGCTCAACGCGGGCGCCGACAAGGTGAGCATCAACACTGCGGCGGTGCAAAATCCGCAACTGGTCGAGGACGCCGCCGGATTCTTCGGCTCCCAGTGCATCGTGGTCGCGGTGGACGCCAAGCGCGTCCCGGATGCCGGGACGCCGCGCTGGGAGGTCTTCACGCACGGGGGGCGCCGTCCAACCGGGCTGGATGCCGTCGAGTGGGGGCGCCGCATGCAGGCGGCGGGGGCAGGGGAAATCCTGCTTACCAGCATGGACCGGGACGGCACCCGGTCCGGGTTCGACTGCGAGCTCACGCGCGCTTTTTCCGAGGCCCTCGAGGTCCCCATCATTGCGAGCGGCGGCGTGGGCAACATGCAGCACCTCGTGGACGGCATCGTGGCAGGCAAGGCCGATGCCGTGCTGGCGGCCAGCGTTTTCCACTATGGCGAGCTGACCGTGGGCGAGGCCAAGCGTTACATGGCGAAACATGGCATCGAGGTGAGGCTGTGAGCGATGCCTGGCTCGAAGAGGTTCGCTGGGACGCCGACGGCCTGGTGCCGGCCATCGCGCAGGCATCCGGCGACGGGCGGGTGCTCATGGTGGCCTGGATGAGCCGGGAAGCGCTGGCCGAGACGGTCGCCAGCGGCCGGGCGGTATACTGGTCCCGGTCCCGCAACCGGCTCTGGCGCAAGGGCGAAGAGTCCGGGCATTTCCAGCGCGTGAAGGAAGTGCGGCTCGACTGCGACGGCGATGTACTGGTGCTGGAAGTCGTCCAGGAAGGCGGGATCGCCTGCCACACGGGCCACCAGCGCTGCTTTTTTCGCAAGCTCGACGCCGGCGAATGGAAGGAAACGGAACCCGTGCTCAAGGACCCGTCGCAAATCTACCGCAGGAAACCATGACCGACCCCGCCGTACTGCAGCGCATCGCCGACACCATCGAGTCCCGCAGGGGCGCCGCGACCGGGTCGTCGTACGTCGCGAGCCTGTTCGCAAAGGGGCATGATGCGGTGCTCAAGAAGATCGGCGAGGAGGCGGCGGAGACCCTGCTGGCGGCAAAGGACGGTGATAGACTGCACATCGTCCGCGAGACCGCCGACTTGTGGTTCCACTGCCTGGTGATGCTCTCCTGGCACGGGCTGCGTCCCGAGGACGTGCTCGAAGAGCTTCAGCGCCGCGAAGGCGTTTCCGGCATCGACGAGAAGGCAGCCCGCGGCAAGACGGGCGCCTGAGCACCGGGGAAAGCGCGAGATCGTGGCTGCCGAGAACTGCATCTTCTGCAAGATCGTCCGGGGGGAAATCCCCAGCCGCAAGGTGTACGAGGACGAACAGATCCTGGCGTTTCACGACATCCAGCCCGTCGCGCCCGTGCATTTCATGCTGATCCCGAAGGCGCACGTCGAGTCGCTGGCGCATGTCGGCGAAGAGCACCAGGGGGTGCTCGGGAAGATGATGGTGCTGGCGCACCGGCTGGCGGCAGAGCAGGGCTCGCCCGACGGCTTCCGCACCATCGTCAACACGGGGCGTGTCGGGCGGCAGGACGTATTTCATCTGCACATGCACGTGCTGGGCGGGCCGCAACCGCTGCCTGGCATGATCCAGAGAACCGTTTGATGATTTTCCAGCAGGAGTGAAAAGATGGGCTCGTTCAGTATCTGGCACTGGTTGATCGTTCTGGTCGTGGTGCTGCTGATCTTCGGCACCAAGAAGCTGCGCAACATCGGCTCCGACCTGGGGGGCGCGGTGAAGGGCTTCAAGGAAGGCATGAAGTCCGACGATGACGGCAAGCCGTCCGCGAAGCTGGAGAGTTCCGGTTCCGGCACGACCATCGAGGGCGAGGTCAAGGACCGCAGCAAGGGCTGAGCGCGCCCGCCGGCAGATCCATGTTCGACATCGGGGCATCCGAGCTTTTCGTCATCGGCGTCGTCGCGCTCATCGTGATCGGCCCGGAGCGTCTGCCGCGAGTCGCCAAGACCCTGGGCCATCTGTTCGGGCGCATGCAGCGCTATGTCGCGGACGTGAAGGCCGACATCAACCGCGAGATCGAGCTCGAGGAACTGCGCAAGCTCAAGTCGACGATGCAGGAGGCGGCACGCTCCTTCGAGCAATCCGTAGCGACCCAGGTCAATTACATCGAGTCAGAAGTCAAGCAGGCGGGCACGGAACTGGAGAAGCAGGCCGAGGAGGCCGTGGCGCCCATCCGGGGCATCGATCTCATGCCCTCGACCGATTCGCTCAAGGCCGATGCGGTCGCGGGCCAGGACGGGACTCCCGGTGCACCGGAACCCGTGTCGGAACCTGCGCCCAAGCCCGACGAAAAGCAGGCCTGATCCGGGCGTCGTCCCGGCAATATTCCCAGCAAGAGACCGAGGATGTCCGCCGAGCCCGATTCCTTCATGTCGCACCTGATCGAGCTCCGCGACCGCCTGTTGCGTGCCATCGTCGTGCTGTTGCTGGTATTCCTGTGCCTGTTTCCCTGGGCGAAGGACCTTTACGCGTTCCTCGCCCAGCCAATGATCGCTTCGCTGCCCCAGGGCGGGACGCTGATCGCCACGGAAGTGACGGCGCCGTTCTTCGTGCCCGTCAAGGTCACCATGATGGCGGCCTTTCTCGTTTCCCTGCCCTGGATCCTCTATCAGATCTGGGCCTTCGTGGCGCCCGGGCTCTATGCCCACGAGAAGCGCCTGGTGGCCCCGCTGGTCGCCACGAGCACGCTGCTGTTCGCCTGCGGGATGGCCTTCGCCTATTACCTCGTATTCCCCGTGGTGTTCCACTTCATGGTGTCGGTGGCGCCGGAAGGGGTGGCGGTGATGACCGACATCGGCAAGTACCTCGATTTCGTCCTGACGCTCTTCCTCGCCTTCGGTGTGACCTTCGAAGTCCCGGTGGCAGTGGTAATCCTCGTGAAGATGGGCCTGATCACCGTGGCCAAGCTCAAGGAGATCCGGCCGTACGTGATCGTTGGGGCGTTCGTGATCGGCGCGATTTTCACGCCGCCTGACGTGGTGTCGCAGGTAATGCTGGCCGTTCCCCTGTGGGTCCTCTACGAGGTCGGCATCCTCGTCTCGCAGTGGCTGGTGAGGGCCGCGCCCGCCGAGCCGGGCACCACTTCCCCGCAGTAACTATTCCATTTCGCCGCGGCGGGTCGGCTTGGGGCGCTTGCCCACGTTGACCTTGATCTGCATCTCGTTGCGGTTGCGAAGGATCTTGAGCGTGGCATCTTTGCCCGGCTCGAGTGCTGCGATCAGGTTGAGCATGCTGTTCGAATCCAGCACCGGGTTTGCGTCCACCGCGAGCAGGATGTCGCCGGGCTTCACGCCGGCCTTTTCCGCAGGCGCGCCCCGTACCACGCCCGCGATGAGGGCACCCTTGGAGGTGGGCAGCTTGAACGATTCCGCGATGTCGGCTGTGACGTCCTGGACTTCCACGCCGATCCAGCCGCGCGTTACCGACCCGGTCCTGACGATCTGCTCCATCACTTGCCTCGCCAGGTCGGCGGGGATCGTGAAGCCGATGCCGAGCGACCCGCCGGTGCGCGAATAGATCGCGCTGTTGATGCCGACCAGGTTGCCCGACGAATCCACGAGCGCGCCGCCCGAGTTCCCGGGGTTGATCGCCGCGTCGGTCTGGATGAAGTTCTCGAACGTGCTGATGCCCAGATGGCTGCGGCCGAGGGCGCTGACGATGCCCATGGTCACGGTTTGGCCCACGCCGAACGGGTTGCCGATGGCGAGCACCATGTCGCCCACGGCGAGCTTGGCGGGATTGCCGAAAGTGATCGCCGGCAGGTCCATGAGGTTCACCTTGACGACGGCCAGGTCGGTTTCGGGGTCGGTGCCGACGACCTTGGCCGGCGCCTTGCGCCCGTCGGCAAGCGCGACCTCGATCTCGTCCGCCGCCTCGATCACATGGTGGTTGGTGAGGATGTAGCCCTCCGGGCCGACGATCACGCCCGAGCCCAGGCTCGAGCTGTGCTGGGTCTCGCCGTCGGGCTGGTCGAAGAAGCGCCGGAACAGCGGGTCGTTCATGAAGGGGTGGCGCTGCAGTTTCACTTCCTTGCTCGTGAAAATGTTCACCACGGAAGGCATGGCCTTCCTTGCCGCGTGGCTCATGCTCAGTTGGGGTGCCCCGCGCTCGCGGGGTGCGTCCTGCGGGGTTTCCCGAACGGTCACGATGCCGCCGTTGCGGCCACCCCAGGAAACGAGGTCCGGGCGCAATGTGACCACCACGAACAGCGCGGCGAGGCTGATCGTCACGGCCTGGGAAAAGATGAGCCAAAGCTTGCGCATAGAGTCCGGATTGGGGTGACGTGGTGCGGCTGGCGAGGGCGCGGGGGCAACGCGCATTATTCACCAAATGGCCATGTCATAGAAGCACTTGCCTGTCGTCCGGGGAGTGCTGGCCGGGCCGGGGCGCACCCCGCCGCGCGTCCTGCCGAAAGCCCGCGCAAGGACGATAAAAGCTTAGGAATCCGGAACTTGACTTCGAAAATCGGGTTTGACAAGCATCGGCGCGTTCCAATACACTACGCGGCTTTCGCAAATCAGCCCTCCGCGGATCCCCGCCATGAAGACTTTTACCGCCAAATCGCATGAAGTAAAGCGCGACTGGTTCCTGATCGACGCCTCCGACAAGGTGCTCGGGCGTCTGGCCGCGGAAATCGCCAAGCGCCTGCGCGGCAAGCACAAGGTGACCTTCACCCCGCATGTCGACACGGGTGACTACATCGTCGTGGTCAATGCCGCCAAGCTGCGCGTGACCGGCGACAAAGGCAACCAGAAGATCTACTACCGCCACTCGACCTACCCGGGCGGGATCTACAGTGCCAGCTTCTCGAAGCTGCACGCCCGTTTCCCCGGCCGGGTGCTCGAGAAGGCAGTCAAGGGCATGCTGCCCAAGGGCCCGCTCGGCTACGCGATGCTCAAGAAGCTCAAGGTCTATGGCGGCGCCGACCATCCGCACTCGGCCCAGCAGCCGCAGAACTTGAACGTCTAGCAACGCCCAGCGCCCCAACGTCCAGCCTACAACGTCCAGGATTCCGAATGGCCACTCCCCAATACAACTATGGCACCGGCCGCCGCAAGAGCGCGGTGGCGCGCGTGTTCATCAAGCCCGGCAAAGGCAACATCGTCGTCAACGACAAGCCGGTCGACCAGTTCTTTTCCCGCGAGACGGGCCGGATGGTGGTGCGCCAGCCCCTGGAACTGACGAATCACCTCACGACCTTCGACATCCTCATCAACGTGGATGGCGGAGGCGAATCCGGCCAGGCCGGTGCCGTCCGACACGGCATCGCCCGGGCGCTCGTCGACTACGACGCGTCGCTCAAGCCGGTGCTCAGCAAGGCGGGGCTGATCACCCGTGACGCGCGGGAAGTGGAGCGGAAGAAGGTCGGCCTGCACAAAGCCCGACGCCGCAAGCAGTTCTCGAAGCGATAAGCACCAGACAAAAAAGCCGCCTCCGGGCGGCTTTTTTATTTCCCGGGCCGGGTTCGCATGCAGGCGGGTGAGGTTGCGCGCCGCGGCGGACGGGGGATATCATCAAACCTTCAATAAGTTATTGGCCAACATGATAAAAGTCGGCATCGTCGGCGGTACCGGATACACCGGGGTGGAGTTGCTCAGGATTCTGGCGCCCCACCCCGGCGTCGAACTCGCGGTCATCACTTCGCGCAAGGAGGCGGGCATGCCGGTGGCCGACATGTTTCCCAGCCTGCGTCGCCGGGTGTCCTTGAAGTTCACCGAGCCTTCCGCCGGGGCGCTCGAAAAGTGCGACGTCGTCTTTTTCGCCACGCCGAACGGGGTGGCCATGGGCGATACGCCGGCCCTGCTCAAGGCGGGTGTCAAGGTCATCGACCTGGCAGCGGATTTCCGCATCAAGGACATCGCCGTATGGGAGAAGTGGTACGGCATGAGCCACGCCTGCCCCGACCTGGTGGCGGAGGCGGTCTACGGGCTGCCGGAAGTGAACCGCGAGCAGATCCGCAAGGCCAGGCTGGTGGCCAATCCGGGTTGCTATCCAACCGCCGTCCAGCTCGGCTTCCTGCCCCTGCTTGAGGCCGGGGTCGTGGACGCGGGCCACCTGATTGCCGACGCGAAGTCGGGGGTCAGCGGCGCCGGCCGGAAGGCGGAGGTGCACATCCTGTTTTCCGAAGCCTCCGACAATTTCAAGGCATACGGGGTGCCCGGCCACCGGCACCTGCCCGAGATCAGCCAGGGCCTCGCCCGCGTCTGCGGCGCGCCCGTCGGGCTGACTTTCGTTCCCCACCTCACGCCCGCCATCCGCGGAATCCACGCAACCCTGTACTCGCGCATCACGAAGGAAGCCGACTTGCAGGGTTTGTTCGAGAAACGCTATGCGGGCGAGCCGTTCGTCGACGTGCTGCCGCCCGGGAGCCATCCCGACACGCGTTCAGTGCGCGGCGCCAATGTCTGCCGAATTGCGATTCACCGGCCCGGAGGCGGCGACACGGTCGTCGTCCTTTCGGTCATCGACAACCTGGTCAAGGGTGCGGCCGGCCAGGCCGTGCAAAACATGAACCTGATGTTCGGCCTGGCGGAAACGACGGGTATCGATCACGTGCCGCTGTTGCCGTGACGCTCAAGCGCGCCATCAAGCGCAGGTTCGGCATCGCCGCCCCCCGGGTGGCAGTCCACACCCATGTGGCCTGGTACTGGCGCTGGCTCGCGATGTCGATCGTCGCCGGCGTGCTCCTGGGCGTGGGCTGGCTGACCTACGATCTCGGGCGCCAGTACGCGGGCTTCGACCAGAGCGAGGCCCAGCGTGAAAAGGCGCTGTTGCAGGACCTCAACGCCAAGCTGCGCGACGAGAATGCCGCCATCCGCCGCGAGATCGCCGCGGCGGAGAGGCAGTTGCAGATCGAACTTGCGACGCACGGCAACCTGTCGACGCAGATCCGCAACCTTGCCGAGGAGAACGCGCTGCTCAAGGAAGACCTGGCCTTTTTCCAGACCCTGATGTCCTCGGGCAGCGAACCCGGCGGCATCAGCATCAACCGCTTCCGGGTGCAGCAGGATGCGCTGCCGGGGGAATACCGCTACCGCCTGCTGATCGTGCAATCCAAGCAGCGCGTGAAAGAGTTCCACGGCCGCCTGCAGTTCATCGTCGACTACGAGGAGGGCGGGCGCTCGGAAGTGATCAGCCTGCCGAAGCAGGACGACAACAGCCAGGCGTATAATTTGACCTTCAAGTTCTATCAACGCGTTGACGGCACCTTCGTCATTCCGTCGAGCGCCGTCATCAAGAAGGTCCAGGTAAGGGTGCTGGAGAACGGCAATCCGACGCCCGTTTCGATCCAGACCGTCAACTTGTCCTGAGCGGGGTTACCCATGTTCGGAAGCAAACCCACGAAACCGCAGAACCGCATCGACAGCCTGGTGGGCTCCGGCACGGTCGTGGAAGGCAACATCGAATTCACCGGCGGCCTGCGGGTCGACGGCAGGGTACGTGGCAACGTCACGGCGACGGATGGCCAGCCGAGCACCTTGGTTTTGAGCGAAAAGGCCCAAATTGAAGGAGAGATACGGGTTTCCCATGCCGTCATCAACGGTACGGTCATCGGACCGGTGCACGGGGCGGAGTACGTCGAACTGCAGCCCCGTTCCAATGTCACAGGGGACGTGCATTATCGGACCCTGGAGATCCAGCTGGGCGCCGTCGTCCAGGGCCGGCTGGTGCACCAGGACGACGATGTCACCGGCAAAGTCGTGTCGCTGAAAGGGTCGGGTGCGGCGGGCGATTGACCGGGAATGGGCATGGCCGGATAATTTTTGCAGGCAGGGATGGCATGCCTGCCTCCCAGGAGCAGGATATGAATGCAGTCGCGGAAATGCAGTCACCGCTGGTTTTCACGGACAGCGCGGCGCGCAAGGTGAAGGAGCTGATCGACGAGGAAGGCAATGCCGACCTCAAGCTGCGGGTCTTCGTGACCGGCGGCGGTTGCTCCGGTTTCCAGTACGGCTTCACGTTCGACGAGGACGTCAATGAGGACGACACCTCGATGGAAAAGAACGGCGTGGTGCTGCTGATCGACGCCATGAGCTACCAGTATCTGGCGGGCGCGGAGATCGACTACCAGGAAGGCCTGGAAGGCGCGCAGTTCGTGATCAAGAATCCGAACGCCACCTCGACCTGCGGCTGCGGATCGTCCTTCTCCGCCTGAGCGGACGGCATCCGGAAAAAAAGGGCGGCCCTTGGGGCCGCCCTTTTCGTTTGCCGGGTTCCCCGAGCCGTCAACGCGGATGGATGGTGCCAAGCACGCGCGCGCCGATCGCGCCCGTGACCGAGGGCACGTTGCCGGGTGCAAGGTGCAAGGCCTGGCGCGCCAGCCACGCGAACGCACAGGCCTCGACCCAGTCGGGATCGATGCCCAGTTCGCTCGTCGTCGAGACGCGCGCGTCAGGAAGCGCCGCCTGCAGCGCCGCCAGCAGTTTCGAATTCCGGGCGCCGCCGCCGCAGGCATAGACCTCGCGCGCGCCCGCGCAATACCTCCGGATATCCGCCGCCACGCTGCCTGCCGTCAGCGCAAGCAACGTCGCCTGTACGTCGGCGGCGGCTTCGTGTCCCGCCAGGTGGCTCTCCAGCCATTCCAGGTTGAACAGGTCGCGGCCCGTGCTCTTGGGTGGCTTGCGCCGGAAGTACTCGTGCCCGAGCAGGCTGGCGAGCAGCGCCGCGATGGAGGAACCGCTGGCGGCCCATTCCCCATCTCGATCGAATGCGGCGCCGCTGGTCTTGCGGATCCAGGCGTCCATGAGGATGTTCGCCGGTCCGGTGTCGAAGCCGCGCACCCGGCCGGAGGGCGGAAGGTCCGTGATGTTGGCGATGCCCCCGAGATTGAGGATGACCCGATGAAGCGAGGGGTGGCAGAACATCGCCTGATGGAAGGCGGGCACCAGAGGCGCGCCCTGGCCGCCGGCCGCGATGTCGCGGCTGCGGAAATCGCAGACCACGGTGGCCCCCGTCAACTCGGCAAGCAAGGCCCCGTTGCCCAGCTGGACCGTGTAGCCGGCTTCCGGTCGATGGCGAATGGTCTGGCCGTGGCAGCCGACCGCCTGGATTTCCGCGGGCTTCACGCCGCACTTGCGCAAGACCGTCCGGGTCGCCGTGGCGTAGAGCCGGGCCAGGTGGTTGCCCAGCTGGGCGGCCTCATGCAATTCATCGAAGCGCGCCTCGTGCATGCCCAGCACACGGGATCGCAACTCGTCGTCGTATGGCAGGAAGGCGTCGCCGAGCAGGCGATGGCCGCCGTCGGAGAAATCCACCAGGACGGCGTCGATGCCATCCAGGCTGGTGCCGGACATGAGGCCGATGTAGAGCTCGCTGCTTGCCATGGCGGATGTCCGCGGGGCCGCCGGCGGGAAGCCTGTGCTAGTCGAGGCGGGCGAGGTCCGTGTCGCGCAGCATGTCGAGCCGCGCGAACAGCGGCACTGCGGTCGTCTCGAAGGCTTCCCGGGAGGCGGCGTTGATCGGCGGTCCCGGCGGCATGGCCAGCTTCATCGGGTTCTGGTGCACGCCGTTGACGTGAAACTCGTAGTGCAGGTGCGGCCCGCTCGCGAGCCCGGTGGCGCCGACCAGGCCCACCACTTCGCCCTGGACGACGCGCTTGCCGACCCGCAGGCCCTGCGCGAACGCGGAAAGATGTGCATACAGCGTGGTGTAGCCGTTGGGATGGCGCACGACCACGACGTTGCCGTAGCCACCCTTCTTGCCGGCGAAGGCGACGAAACCGTCCGCCGTCGCCCGCACACGGGTTCCCGTGGACGCGCCGTAATCGATGCCCTTGTGCGCGCGCCAGGACTTGAGGATCGGATGGAAGCGCGAGTTCGAGAAACCCGAAGTCACGCGCGAGAATTCGATCGGCGAACGCAGGAAGGCCTTGCGCATGTTCTTGCCGTCCGGCGTGTAGTAGCCGTTGCGCCCTTCGTCGTCGCGGAAGAAAACCGCACGGAACGTGTGCCCCTGGTTGACGAACTCGGCGGCAAGCACCTTGCCGAAGCCCACGAACTCGCCATCCGCGGCAAGCGCCTCGTAGATCACCGAGAAGCGGTCGCCGCGGCGCAGGTCGCGGTGGAAGTCGATGTCACTGGAAAAGATCTCCGCGATCTGCACGGCCACGAGCTCCGGGATGCCCGCCGCGTCGGTCGCGCCAAACAGCGAAGTTTCGATCTGGCCCGAGCTCTGCATGACCCATTGCTCGGTCTGCGGGACCTCTTCGTTCGCGGTGAATCCCGACTCGGTGCGCGTTACGGCGAGCCGGCGGCCGTCGGTGTTCACGTAGGCAAGCGATTCGAGCCGGCCCTCCGGGGTGGTGACGACGCGAATGGTGCGACCGGGAATCAACTGGTACAGGGAACGGACATCCCTGGCCTGGAGCAGGTAGGCCAGTGCCTCGGGGTCATTCACGGACAGGCGCGACAGAACGGATGCGACCGTGTCGCCCCGCTGGATGCGTTCCTCGCGCCAGAAGCGGGAGGCTTCAGCAGGGACGGGCGCAACGACGGGGCTGAGGGCGATCTCCTCGACCACATGCCGCAGCTCGACGGGCTCCGGGACGGTATCCGGGGCGATGCCGAAAGCCGCCACGACGCCGAAAAACGGCATGGCAGCGACGATGAGCGGCCAGTGGCGACGTGAAACGACTGTGTTCCCGGGGCGCTTTTGCGCTAGAATTTCTTCTTTGTTCAATGACATGCGATAGTATTTTTGTGCCTGGCCGGGAGCTTACCAGAGCCCGCCGGCCGACGGAACCCGGGAATTGCAACTCCCGTTCCAGGCCGGCAGGAGATTCCGGCGGGCGGCCCAACCAAACAAGAACATGGAAATCACGGAACAGCTGGAAATCGTCAAGCGGGGCGCCGAGGAACTGATCGTCGAGGCGGAGTTCGCCGACAAGCTCAGGAAGGGGCGGCCCTTGCGCGTCAAGGCGGGCTTCGATCCCACCGCGCCCGACCTGCACCTGGGCCATACCGTCCTGATGAACAAGATGCGCCAGTTCCAGGAGCTGGGACACCAGGTGATCTTCCTGATCGGGGACTTCACGGGCCTGATCGGCGATCCGACCGGCAGGAATGCGACCCGTCCTCCGTTGACCCGGGAGCAGATCGCGGAGAACGCCAGGACCTACCAGGCCCAGGCCTTCAAGATCCTGGACCCGGAGAAGACCGAGCTGGCCTTCAACTCGGCCTGGATGGACAAATTCAGCTCCGCTGACATGATCAAGCTGGCGGCGAAGTACAACGTCGCGCGCATGCTCGAACGCGACGACTTCAGCAAGCGCTACCGGGGCGGCCAGTCCATTGCGATCCACGAGTTTCTCTACCCGCTGGTGCAGGGCTACGATTCGGTGGCGCTCAAGTCCGACATCGAGCTGGGCGGGACCGACCAGAAGTTCAACCTGCTCGTTGGCCGCGAGCTGCAGAAGGACTACGGGCAGGCGCCCCAGAGCGTGCTGACCGTGCCCCTGCTGGTCGGCCTCGACGGCGAGAAGAAAATGTCCAAGTCCGTCGGCAACTATGTCGGCGTGACGGAGAGCCCGGACCAGATCTTCGGCAAGCTGATGTCCGTGTCCGACGAACTGATGTGGCGCTACATCGAACTGCTGTCGTTCCAGCCGCTTTCCACTGTGCGGAAGTGGAAGCAGGAGGTCGAGGACGGCCGCAATCCGCGCGACATCAAGGTGGCGTTTGCCCAGGAGATCGTGGCGCGCTTCCACAGCCGGGCGGCCGCGGAGAAGGCACTCACGGACTTCGAGGCCCGGTTCCGGCAGGGCGAGGTGCCGGAAGACATCGAGGAGCGCACCATTCCCGCCGGCAACGAGCCCGTCCTGATCTACCAGGTCATCAAGCAGGCCGGGCTCACGGCCAGCACCTCCGAGGCCATGCGCATGATCGAGCAGGGCGGGGTGAAGGTGGACGGGGAGAAGGTGTTGGAGAAGGGCCAGAAGCTCGCGCCAGGCGGCCCGTACGTGGTGCAAGTTGGGAAAAGGAAGTTCGCGAAAGTCACGCTGTCCTGAGGCCGGCGGCCTCCTTGCCGACCTGCCGGCAAAACCGCCTGTTCTTTCAGCAAAAAATCCCGGAAAAGGTGTTGACCCGCGTTTTCCGATCCGTATAATGCCGACCTTTCGCCGGAAACGGCCGTCGCAGCAAACCGCGACGTCGCTCTTTAAAAATTCAAACAGCCGATGCGTGTGGGTGCTTCGTGTTTTGGGGTGCTTGAGTGTTGGTGGGACAGGGTAATCGCCCGGGCCGTGGCTTAGGTTGCGGTCTTACTGCCGACACGAATGACTCAAGAGTTGA
>DASZQJ010000159.1:0-12813 GCA_035549715.1 Burkholderiales bacterium | reverse complement strand
CGCACCCACTCCATGCCGTAGCTCAACCCGACTTCGTCGCGCCCCTTGGGCGTCAGGTCCATCATGAAGTAAGCGCCCATCATCACTTCCACGCCGCGCCGGTACGCGGAATAGGTGTGGAAGACCTCGTCCTTCCGGTTCCGGTAGAACACGCTGATGCCGGGGAGCTCGTCGTGCTCGTATTCCTGCAGGCCGAAGTTGTAGTAGACCTCGTTCCTTTCCTTCTCCCCGGGCGTGAAGCTCACGTGGAAGTCGAAGTTGAAATCCGTGCCGTTCGAGGACGCCCACTTGAACTTCCAGCCCATGCGGCGCTGGAAACGCCCGATCTCGGCCAGCGGGGCGCGCGAGACCGCAACGAAGCTGATGTCGCGCTGCGCCAGGTGCACGGTCATGCCGTCCGCGTGGTCGGCCATGTACGAGCAGCTCGGGCAACCCTCGCCCCAGCCCGGCCCGAGCATGAAGTGCTGGACCAGCAGCTGGCGGCGGCCTTCGAAGAGGTCAGCCAGCGTGCGTTTGCCCACGGGCGTATCGAACACGTAGTCCTTGTCGATGCGCACCCACGGCATGGCGCGGCGCTGTTCGGCGACCTCGTCGTACAGGCGCGTGAGTTCCTTCTCGCGCGCGAGCAGCTTCCTGCGCTCGGCGATCCAGGCGTCCGGGGCGACGACGGGGTGCTTCTCGGGGGATTTCCTGGCGATGGCGACCATGCTGTTCTCCTTGGGTCCGGTGCACCGGGATCGGCGCGGCACAACCAATCTACGCGCGCGGGAGAAAGGCGGGGAGTAACAAGATTGTCGGGAATGCCGTGAAGGCCGTGACGATCGTGACTGTCGTGACGACGTGACTGTCGTGACGACGGCAAATGCCGGAATGCCGTGAATGTCGATCTAAAGCGCGAAAGCCCCTACGGCAGTCACGATCGTCACGCCGTCACGCCGTCACGGCATTCACGACATTCACGACATTCACGATATTCACGGCAGTTACGGTATTTACGGCAGTCACGATCGTCACGCCGTCACGCCGTCACGGCATTCACGGCAGTCACGGCAGTCACGCCGTCACGGCCTTTTCGGCCTCCTGACCGCCCGCACCTTGCCCTGCCCGCCGCCACCCGCGTAGAACAGGTCCCTGCCGTCCGATTCGAGTCCGCTCACGAACACACCCTCCGGCATCTTCAGGCACTCGAGCACCCTGCCGTCCGCAGGGTCGATGCGGCGGATCTCGCTCTCGTCGTTCTCCCAGGTGCCGTGCCACATGTCGCCGTCCACCCAGGTGACGCCGGTGACGAAGCGGTTGGATTCGATGGTGCGCAGGATGGCGCCGGTCTCGGGATCGACCTGGTGGATCTTGCGGTCGCGGTATTGTCCGACCCAGAGGCTGCCTTCCGCCCAGGTGAGCCCCGAGTCCCCGCCTTTGCCCGGCGCGGGAATGGTTTTGACGACATCGCCCGTGGCGGGATCGATCTTGTCGATGCGCGCCTCGGCGATCTGGTAGAGAAACCTGCCGTCGAAGGCCGTGCCCGCGTTGGCCGGCACCTGGATCGTGCGTTCGATTTCCCCCTTGTCCGGGTCGAACGCCACCAGGCCGGCGTTCGTCGCGGCCCAGACGCGCTTGCCGTCATGCGTGACGCCGCCGACCCGGTCCACGCCCGCGAACGGGCCATATTCCCGCACGACCTCGGCGGTGCGGACCGGCGCGTCTCCTGCTGCAGTGCCTGACTTGCTCATTGCGTCGTCTCCTCGGGCGTCCCCGGCGGTCGCCACCCTTGCACTTTATGAAAACGGCAGCGCGGCCGGGAGTAACAAGATTGTCGTGAATCCCGCCAGGGGGGGCGCCAGCCAGCGCTGCGTCCTCGCCTTGCCGATCGAACGCGCCTTGCCCGCGGCTTCGAGTTCCGCAAGCGCGCGCTGCACGCTGCGCTGGCTGGCATCGAGCGCGAGGGCCAGGGCGGAGGTCGACCAGGCCCCGCCGTCGGACAGCAGCGCGATGAGCGATGCCTGCTCGCCATCGATCGGCGGCGCCAGCACGACGACCTCGCGTCCTGCGGCCGGCCGCAGGGCGAAACCACGGTCCGTGGCGTCGACGCGAGCCAGCGCAGCGACCAGCGAACGCAGGCGGCCCATCTCCACCCGCAGTCGTGCACGGTGCGTCTCGTCGGGACGGCGGACGCGAAACGCGGCAAGGATCAGTGTCTGCCTGTCCACGTCCTCCGGCCAGGCTTCGGCGAGCGTGCGAGCCAGCGCGAACAGGATCGGCCGCCGCGCAAGGGGCAACCACGCATCGCCGGCCCGAAGGCCGCGCCGGCAGGCATCGAACACCAGCGCACCGGAGTCCAGCAGACGGGCCACCTCGTCGAGCTTCAGCGCCTGTCCGGTGCCGGACGCCAGGCGCCGGGCGGCAGGACGACGGAGGCTTGCGCCGACTTCCTCGACTTCGGCCTGCAGCGCCGGCACGCCCGAGCGAACAGCGGCCCGTCGTGCACGATCGAGGGCCTTGCGCGCTGCGGCGACATCCAGCGAGCGCAGCGCCAGTTCCGCCTCCGCCAGCCCGGTCACCGCGGCCAGCGACGGGGACAGTCCTGCCGCATCGATCTTCGCCAGGGCAGCCGCGGCCTCTTCGAGCCGGCCGAGCAAGAGCAGCCGCCGCGCCGCAATCAATCGCGCCTGCGTGGCGTTCCTTTCGTCCCCGCGCTTCTCCAATATCTGCGCCGCGGCAAGCAATGCGCGCGGCGGTCCGCCGAGGTCGCGCATCGCCATGGCCACTTCCGCCTCCGCCACCACGCAGCGTGCCCTGGCTACCTGTTCGTTGTCGCCGAAGCGTCGCGCGGCACGCTTCAACAGATCGCGGGCGCGCGGGTATTCGCCGAGCTGGGCCATGGCGATGCCGCGCAGGGCGAGCGCCGGCGGGTCTTCGCGCAGGGCGATGCGCTTCAAGGCGGCGAGCGAGTCGCCTGCGGCGAGGGCCTGGGCCGCGGCCGCGATCAGGGAATCCATGCCCGAAGCCTACACCAACGGATTTTCGCACCCGCCACGCGCGGGTCGGGGTCTTCCGTCCCGGCTGGAGGCTGCGCAAGCGGCGGGTGTAGACTTCGGACCGGGAGGCAATCGCCGGAGACACCATGCAGCCGGAACTCAAGGTCAACGCACAGGCCAAGCTGGTCGAACGCGAGGGCGGCCAGGTCCGCGTCCATTACGACGGCATCGAGTACGCCCGGGACCAGATGGTGCCCTTCCACATCTTCGGCGTGGACAGCAATCCCACCCGGCTTTCCACGGCCGGCGCCTTCGTCACCACGTTCATGCATGTGAAATTCGGCCTCGACGAAAGCGCCTGGCCGGACCTCGCGCGGCGGTTCGTCAACTCGAAATGAACCCGGGCCCGGTGCCGCCCGACGGCGACCGCCAAGCGCAAGCCGATGCCATGGCGCAGGAAATGGCCCGCCAGTTCGTCAATCGTGCCGTGGTTCACCGGCTGGGAATGCTGGCACGCTCGTGGGAGGAGGAAGACAGGCAGGCAAGGGGGCTCGCCTGGCGCATCGGGATCGGCGCCCTCGCCGGTACGGCCACGCTGGTCCTGCTCTCGGTTTTCTTCCAGTCGCACCCGAAGATCCAGTTGTTCATCGTTTCCCTGGGCGTCGGCCTCCTGGTGGCGGCAGGCCTGATCGTCCGGTCGCGGCGCCGCAAGCGCGCCTGATCGACCCGGGCACCTCTCCGGCCACGTCACGAAGTCCCCCTTTTCTCCCGCCAGCGGTGGGAGGGTTCCGAATCGGGCGTCCTCCGCCCCGGTGCGAGGGCGCCGGACAGAGGGGGTGGGTGGTCTAGAATGCCCGCCATGAAGGATTTCCTGCCGCCGCTCTCCGCCCTCGAAGACGCTGCCGCCGTCGTCCATCGCACCATCCCGCCCACGCTCCAGTACGCCTGGCCGCTGCTGAAGGCGAAGCTCGGCGCCGAGGTCTGGGTCAAGCACGAGAACCACACGCCGATCGGCGCCTTCAAGCTGCGCGGCGGCCTGGTGTACTTCGACGACCTCGCCGGGTCCGGGGCAAGGCCGGCCGGCGTCATCTCGGCCACGCGCGGCAATCACGGCCAGTCGGTGGGCTTCGCGGCGCGCCGGCACGGCATCCCCGCGACGATCGTCGTGCCGCACGGCAACAGCGCGGAGAAAAACGCCGCCATGCGCGCGCTGGGCGTCGAGCTGGTCGAGCATGGCGACGACTTCCAGGCTGCGCGCGAGCGCGCCCAGTGGATCGCCACGCAACGCGGGTTGCTGATGGTGCCCTCCTTCCACCCGCTGCTGGTCCGCGGCGTGGCCTCGTACTCCCTGGAGCTGCTCCGTGCGGCGCCCGGCCTCGACGTCGCCTACGTGCCGATCGGGCTGGGCTCCGGGATCTGCGGCATGGTCGCCGCCCGGGAAGCGCTGGGCCTGAAGACCGAAATCGTCGGCGTCGTTTCAGCGCATGCGCCGGCCTATGCGCTGTCGTTCGAGCAGGGGCGCGCGGTCGAACATGCCGTGACCACGCGCATCGCGGACGGCATGGCCTGCCGCACGCCGGAGGCGGACGCGCTCGAGATCCTGTGGAAGCACATGGCGCGCGTGGTGCGCGTGACCGACGACGAAGTTGCGCAGGCCATGCGCCTGATGTATTCCGCCACGCACAACGTCGCGGAAGGTGCCGGCGCGGCCGGCCTCGCGGCGGCGCTGCAGGAAGGCCCGCGAATCGCGGGCCGCAAGGTCGCGGTCGTGCTCTCCGGCGCGAACGTGGACCGGGAGGTCTTCTCGCAGGTGCTCGAAGAACCGTGAATATCGTGAATGTCGGAAATGCGTAAAGCCCTGGATCGATAGTCACGCATTCACGATATTCACGGCATTCACGCCCGTCACGTCGTCACGGCCCTTCCGGCAGTCACGTCGTCACGCCAGTCACGGCCCTTTCCGGCCCTTCCGGCCCTTGCCATGCCAGCGCCATCGCGCCAAGATGCGCCTCTGCCCCATGGAAACCGCCATGCCTGACCACCGACTCCGCACGCCGCGGCTCCTGCTCGGCGGCCTGTTCGCGGCGTTCACGCTCCTGTTGCCGTCCGGCGACAGTTTCGGCGCCGCCGCCACGGCCACGTATCGCGGCGATGCGCCGGCCACGAGTGGCGGCGCCGGACGCCGCATCGAGTTGCGCCTGCGCACCGACGGCAGCATGACCTGGCTCACGGAAACCCGCAGCGGCCGCGCCCCCGTCATCGAGGAGGGTCGGTGGTCCCCGATCTCCACCGAGGAGTTCGACGTCATCGTCGAGTCACGCGACGGCAAGCCGGTCAACCCGGCGGTCGTGCGCTTCGTGAAAAAGGGCGACGTCCTGCAGACCACGCCCGAGTCGGCGGACCAGTTCGGCGCCCAGGGCCTGGTGCTTCGCCAGGCGAAGGCGACCGCGACGGCGGCGAATGCGCCGGTGACCGGCGCGCCCTCCCTGCTGGGCCTCTGGCGCTGGGAGAACCAGCGGGGGACCGGCGAGAAGCTCGACGTCGATGCACCCGAGCGCTACACCCTCGACCTCCAGTCCGGCGGCAAGGCACTGGTGCGCGCCGACTGCAACAGGGGCCCGGCGTCCTACAAGATGGAAGGCCGCAGCATCCTGTTCAAGCTCGGCGCCTTCCCCCGTGCGGTCTGCCCGGCCGGCTCCCTGTCGGAACGCTTCCTCAAGGCGCTGGAAGGCGTCGTCGCGCAACGCGTGAAGGGCGAGAACCTGTTCCTCGACCTGCCGGGCGAATCGGGCAGCCTCAAGTTCGCCCGCGCGAAGTAGGACCATGCCTTTCGACCCGAAATCCCCCGGCAAGCCGGCGCGCAATGTGCTCGGCGGCCCGCTGGGCGAATGTTCGGCCAAGCCGCTGACGGGCTTCTTCCGCGACGGTTGCTGCAACACGGGGGCCGAGGATCGCGGCGTGCACACGGTCTGCTCGCTGATGACGGCGGAGTTCCTGGAATTCTCCCGGGCGCGCGGCAACGACCTGTCCACGCCGATGCCCGACTTCGGTTTTCCCGGCCTCAAACCCGGCGACCGCTGGTGCCTGTGCGCCGCCCGCTGGCGCGAAGCCCTCCAGGCCGGGTTCGCGCCCAAGGTCGTGCTCACCGCCACGCACGAACGCACGCTCGATTACGTCAGCCTGGATGACCTGAAGAAGCACGCGATCGACCTGCAGTAGCCGAAAGGCGTGAGGGGGTCGGGGTGAGGGGGAAGTCCAAGGAATCCCCCTGCTTCGAATCCCACCACGCCCCACGCCGGTCTTGCCACCCCTCGCCAGGCGCTGCAGCGGCCCCGGATGTGCATTCGCACATGCGCGACCGTTCGAAATCCCGCCGAGGCGCGTACCATTCGACGCATCCGATTGCGCGCGAAACGCAGGGATCCTTCTCCGTCCATTCACTCCCGGACTGCCGTCTTTGCCCGTGACCCTTCGCTGGCGCCGTGGTAAGCCGCCGGGGCGCGGGCATCGCCAGCGATGACTTCCACCGCCCTCCACCCGCTCCCCCGTTTCGTCTCGCTCGGCGAGGCGCTGACGGATTTCCTCCGCACCGGCGACGACACCTGGGTCTCGCGCGCCGGCGGGGCGGGCTGGAACGTGGCCCGGGTCGTCGCCCGCCTGGGCATCCCGAGCGCCTTCGCCGGCGCGGTGAGCCAGGACCGGTTCGGCGACGAACTGGCGCGGCTGTCGGCGGCGGCGGGCCTCGACATGCGCTTCCTGCAGCGCGCGCAGAAGCCGCCCCTGCTGGCGATGGTGCCCGAGACCGCGCCGCCGGCGTACTTTTTCATCGGCGCCGACAGCGCCGACCTCGCGTTCGCGCCCGGGGCGCTCCCCCGGGGCTGGATGAAGGCGGCGCAGTGGCTGCATGTCGGCGGCATCAGCCTCGCGCGCGAGCCGCTCGCAGCAAGGCTGATTCGCGTGATCGAGGAGGCCAAAGCGGCGGGATGCAAGGTGAGCTTCGATCCCAACTTCCGCAACCTCATGACCCCGGCCTTCGACCGGACGCTGGAGCACGTCGCACGCTGCGCCGACGCCATCAAGGTCTCCGACGAGGACTTGCGCGGCCTGTTCCGGACTTCGGACGTGCCGGATGCATTGCGAGCCCTGCGCGCGTTCAACCCGTCGGCGCCGGTGCTGCTCACGCGCGGCGCCGAGGGCGCCGCGCTTTACTCGGGCGGGGAGGCTTTCACGCAAGCCCCGCCCGCCATCGAGGTCGCCGATGCCGTGGGCGCCGGCGATGCCGCCATGGGCGGCTGGCTTTACAGCCTGATGTCGAATCCCGGCGCCGGCGGGCGCGAGCACCTGCGTTTCGCGGTTGCCGCCGGGGCCGCGGCCTGCCTGAACGCCGGCGCCGTGCCGCCGGACCGGACCTCCATCCAGCGCCTGCTGCAACGGATGCCGTGATGCCCGACTTCCGCAGCCGCAGGTTCCTGCTCGACCACGTGCGCCACACGATGGCTTTCTACCATCCGCGCGCCATCGACCCGCAGGGCGGCTATTTCCACTACTGGCGCGACGACGGCAGCATCTACGACACCACCACGCGCCACCTGGTGAGCAGCACCCGTTTCATCTTCAACTATGCGATGGCCCGGCGCCACTTCGGCCACCCCGAGTACCTGGTCGCCATGCACCACGGCCTGGTCTACCTGCGCGCCCGCCACCGCAATCCGGACACCGGGGGCTATGCGTGGGTGGTCCGGGAGGATCGCGTGGCGGACGGCACCAACCACTGCTACGGCCTGGCCTTCGTGCTGCTCGCCTATGCCCACGCCGCGATGGCCGGCGCCTCCGAGGCGCGAACCTGGATCGCGGAAACCTTCGACCTCATGGAGAAGCGGTTCTGGCAAGCCGGCGACGGACTCTACGCGGACGAGGCCAGCGCGGACTGGGCCGTGCTTTCGCCCTATCGCGGCCAGAACGCGAACATGCACGCCTGCGAGGCGCTGCTGGCCGCGTACGACGCCACCGGGCAGGAACGCTACCTGCAGCGGGCTTGCACGATCGCCTGCAACGTCACGGTGCGCCAGGCCGCGCTTGCCGGCGGCCTCGTCTGGGAGCACTACCGGCCGGACTGGTCGATCGACTGGGATTACAACAAGGATGACAAGAGCAACATCTTCCGTCCCTGGGGTTTCCAGCCCGGCCACCTGGCCGAATGGGCCAAGCTGCTGCTGGTCCTGGCGCGCCATGCGGACAGGCTGGCCGACGCCGGCTGGCTCGCGCCGCGCGCGATCGAGCTGTTCGACGCGGCGATGACCCATGCGTGGGACGACGAGCACGGCGGCATCTTCTACGGCTTCGCGCCCGACGGCAGCATTTGCGACGGGGACAAGTACTTCTGGGTCCAGGCCGAATCGCTCGCGGCCGCCGCGCTGCTGGGCGCGCACACGGGCAATGAGGACTATTGGCGCTGGTACGATCGCATCTGGGATTACAGCTGGCGGCACTTCGTCGACCATCACCACGGCGCCTGGTACCGCATCCTCTCGCGCGACAACCGCAAGCTCGGCGACGAGAAAAGCCCGGCCGGCAAGACCGACTACCACACCATGGGCGCCTGCTACGAGGCGCTCAACGCGATCCCGCCGTGAAGGAGATGCCATGGCACAGGACATGAAAGCCCGGGAGCACCAGTCGTGGTCGTCGGTGACGCCCGGATGGCGCAAGCACGACCACCGACTCACGGAGGCGTTTGGCGCGGTCTCGGCGGCGCTGCTCGACAAGGCGGGCATCCGGCGCGGCGCGAAGGTCCTCGACGTCGCCTGCGGCACGGGCGAACCCGCCCTCCCCGCCGCCAGGCGCGTCGGCCCGGAAGGCCATGTGCTGGCGACGGACTTCGTGGAGGGAATGATCGACTTCGCGCGCGAAAAGGCGGCGGCGGCGGGATTGCGCAACATCGAGTTCCGCCTCCTCGACGGCGAATCCCTCGACCTACCCGATGCCGCGTTCGACGCGGCGACGATGCGCTGGGGGATCATGTTCATGCCCGATCCCGTCGCCTGCCTGCGCGGCATCCACCGCGCTCTGCGCCCGGGCGCCCGCATCGCACTGGCGACCTGGGGCCCGCCGGAGCGCAATCCCTGGGCTGCCGTTCCGCTCGCGGTGATGAAACGCTACCTGGAACTCCCGGTCCCCGTGCCCGGGCAGACGGGCATTTTTTCGTTCGCCGACCCCGCCCGCATCCGCGACAGCCTTGCCGCCGCCGGCTTCCGCGATGCCGGAGTGGAAGCCCTCGACGTGCTGTGGGCCGGGCCGGACTCGGGCGCAGCGTACTTCGGCGAGGTCATCGAGATGGCGGGCCCGCTCGCCTCCCTGTATGCAAAGCTGCCCGACGACAAGAAGGCGTCCTATGCCGCCGACGTCGCAGCGGAAGCGGAGCGCCAGTCGGTGCGGCGGCCGGGCGTGTCGCTGCCCGGGCAGACATGGGTCGCATCGGCGGCGAAGTGAGGATGCGCAGCGTCGACCCGCTGATCTTTTCCCGGCCCGCGAAGCGGTGCAAAATGAGGCCATGCCCTCCGCCCCCCTGTCCACCATCCTGGACAACGACGTCTATGTCCTCACCGCCCGGGGAGCGACGCAGATCCGCGGCACCGCCACGGCACTCTCACCCGCCGAGATCGAACTGCTGGTCTGCCTCGACGGGCTGAACTCCGTCGGTGACATCAAGAAGCTGCGCCTGAGCATGCCCGCCGCGGAGGTGGACGCGGTCCTGGCAAAGCTGCGCGCCAGGAACCTGGTGGAGCTGTTCACCGACCGGGCCGACAAGCCGCTCGACATCAGCGCGCTGCTCGACTCGACCGGCTCCTTCCGCATCTCCGACGGCGAGTTGAAACTGGTGGACGGGGAGGCCGCGAGCGGCGTCGCGTCGCTGCAGAAATCCGGCTACTACGTGCGCATCGCGCGCAGGGCAACGCAAAGGCGGGAGCGTCCCCGTGGGCACAAGCTGTCCGCGCTGATCATCGAGGACGAGCCCCTGCTCGCGAAGTTCCTGCGCACCTACCTCCTCCTGGAGGATTTCGAGGCAAGGATCGCGACCAATCGCGAGCAGATCGTGGCGGAGTTCCGCAAACCCCCGATCCCGGACCTGGTGCTGCTCGACGTGGTGCTGCCCGACGCGGACGGGTTCAACATCCTGCAGAAGATCCGCGAGCACCCGCAGCTACGCTCCGTGCCCATCATCATGATCACGGCGCAGGCCACGCGCGAGGCCGTCCTCAAGGGACTTGCCGGTGGCGCAGATGGCTACATGACCAAGCCGTTCGAGGTGGAGAACCTGATCGCCGCCATCCGCGCAGTGCTCGGCCTGGAAGCGCCGGAATAGCATTCCGCGGGGAACCTTGTCCGCCCGCGCGGTCAAACCTGCCAGCGTTCCCAGCCCAGGAGGCCCCCATGCAGATCAGGAATACAACGTGCGCCATCGCACTCGCGGCATTCACGTATGGCGCCATCCCCGCATTCGCCCAGGACACCACCGCCAGGGATGTCGGCGCAAAGATCGGCGAGGCGGGCGCAGCGATCAGGAACTACACCGTCGAGCAGCGCGACGAGGCCGTGAAGAACGCCAGGGCGGCGCTCGACGACCTGGATGCCCGGATCGAGCGGCTCGCGGCCGACATCGACGCAAAATGGGACAAGCTCGATGCCGCCGGCCGCAAGAAAGCCTACGAGGCGATGGACCGCCTGCGCAAGGAGCGCAACGACGCCGCGGAGTGGATGGGCGCGCTCAAGCACGGCTCCAGGGAAGCCTGGGGCGACGTGAAGAACGGCTTCGCGAAGAGCTACGAGACACTCGCGAAGAGCTTCTCGAAGGCGAAGGAAGAGTTCTGACGGCAGGTGTGGCGCCGGAACGAAGGTGGAGTGTCGGGAAGGTGCTGAGTAATGAGTACTGCGTACTGCGTGCGGCGTACTGCGTGCGGCGTACTGCGTGCTGCGTGCTGCGTACTGCGTGCTGCGTACTGGGTAAAAGCTCCAGAGCCCTGGGGCCGTTGGACCTGCCCGGCACGCAGCACGCAGTACTGAGCCCTGAGCCCCCCGGCACTCAATCCTGATTTTTTCGCTATGATGGCCGCAGAGCGGGACACTTCGAATTCCGCTGCAGGAAGCCCCCATGCATGACCTCGTAATCCGCGGCGGCACCGTCGTCGACGGCACCGGCGCCGAGCCGCGCATCGCAGACGTCGCGATCGACGGCGGCAAGGTGACTTCCGTGGGCAAGGGCGCCGCAGCCGGCCGGCGGGAGGTCGACGCGCGCCACCTGCTGGTGACGCCCGGCTTCGTCGACATCCATACCCATTACGACGGCCAGGCCACCTGGGACCCCTTCCTCACGCCCTCTTCCTGGCACGGCGTGACCACCGTCGTGTTCGGCAATTGCGGCGTGGGGTTCGCGCCCGTGCGCAAAGGCGCCGCGCCCTACCTGATCAACCTGATGGAAGGCGTCGAGGACATCCCCGGCACGGTGCTTGCCGAAGGCGTGAAGTTCGACTGGGAGTCCTTTCCGCAGTTCCTCGACACGCTGGACGCCGCGCCCAAGGTGATGGACATCGGTGCGCAGGTCCCGCACGCGGCCCTGCGCTTTTACGTGATGGGCGAGCGCGGCGCCGACCATGCCAATGCGCCGACACCGGACGAGATCGCCGGCATGGGCTCCCTGCTCGAGGAAGCGCTCCGGGCAGGCGCGCTCGGCTTCACGACGTCCCGCACCGTCAAGCATCGCGCGGCGGACGGCCGGGCGACCCCCAGCCTGTCGGCCCGCGAGCCCGAGCTGTTCGGCCTCGCGCAGGCGATGAAGCGCGCCGGCCGCGGCGTGATCGAGGTCAACTCCGATTTCGGCCCGGGGGAATTCGAGATCCTGCGCGCCGCCGCCGAGGTGTCCGGGCGGCCGCTGTCCGTGCTGTTGCTGCAGGTGAACAACGCGCCCGGCCTGTGGCGCGAGACCCGCGCGCAGATCCACGAGGCGCGCAAGGCCGGCCTCGACGTGAGCGGCCAGGTCGGCTGCCGCCCGATCGGCGTGCTGATGGGCCTGGAAACCACGATGCATCCGTTCTCGACGCATCCGGCATGGCTCGAGATGAAGGACCTCGGCCCCGCCGCGCGCTACGATCGCCTCGTGCGCGACGCGAACCTGCGCCGGCGCCTGGTCGGGGAACGCCCCGCGGACGAGCACACGAAGCGCATCGCGGCCGCCTTCCACCGCATCTACCCGATGGACGATGCTTATGACTACGAGCCCGAACCGGCCTCCAGCCTGGCGGGCCGCGCCGCGGCCACCGGTGCCGATCCCTGGCAGCTCGCGCTCGACGCAATGATGGCGCGCGGCGGCAAGCAGCTGCTGTCCGACGCGTTCGAGAACTACACCGAGGGCAGCCTCGACAACATCCGCGAGATGCTGGCCGACGAGGCCACCGTCATGGGCATCGCGGACGGCGGCGCGCACGTCTGCACGGTGTGCGATGCGAGCTCGCCCACGTTCCTGCTCACGCACTGGGCACGCGACCGCAAGCGCGGCGAGCGCCTGCCGCTGGAGTTCGTGGTGGCCAAGCACACGCGCGCCACCGCGCACGCCTACGGGCTCCGGGACCGTGGCGTCCTGGTGCCCGGCATGCGGGCGGACCTCAACGTCATCGATTTCGACCAGCTGGGCGTGAAACGGCACGAGGTCGTGTACGACCTGCCCGCCGGCGGCAAGCGCCTCATCCAGCGCGCCCAGGGCTATCGCCACACCTTCGTCGCCGGCGTCGAAACCCTGCAGGACGACGAGCATACCGGCGCCCTGCCGGGACGCCTTCTGCGCTGA
>DASZQJ010000158.1:0-34420 GCA_035549715.1 Burkholderiales bacterium | reverse complement strand
ATCGTCGACGGCCTGAGGAACATAGGGTGAGGCCGTGACGAACGTGACTGCCGTGACTGTCGTAACTGATGCAAAGCCTCGAAGCTTGCAGTTACGGCACTTACGTCAGTTACGACAGTCACGATCGTCACGGTTTTTACGACAGTCACGTTCGTCACGGCAGTCACGTTCGTCACGGCAGTCACGGCAGTTACGAGAGTCACGTTCGTCACGGATTTAGCGATAGTCACGTTCCCCAATGGCCATCCCCCTTTCCTATACCGCGAAGAACCTCATGGCCCGGAGGCTGACGACGGCCCTAACGGCTGGCGGCATGGCGCTCGTGGTGTTCGTGTTCGCGACCGTGCTGATGCTCCAGGAGGGCCTGCGGCGCACCCTGGTGCAGACGGGGTCGTGGGACAACGCCGTGGTCACGCGGCGTTCCTCCGGCACCGAGGTGCAAAGCGCGATCGACCGCGCCCAGGCCGGCGTGGTGGAAAGCCAGCCCGAGATCGCCAACGGCGCCGACGGCCGGCCGCTGCTGTCGAAGGAAACGGTGGTGCTCATCACGCTGCCCAAGCGCGGCTCCGACAGTCCGGCGAACGTCGTCATCCGCGGCGTCGGCCCGCTGGGCCACGCCCTGCGGCCCCAGGTGCGGATCGTGGCAGGACGGATGTTCCGGCCGGGGTCCTCGGAGATCATCGCGGGCCGCAGCATCGCGGAGCGCTTCGACGGCGCCGCGCCCGGGGACAGGCTCCGCTTCGCGATGCGTGAGTGGACGGTGGTCGGGACCTTCGACGCCGGCCGCAGCGGTTTCGACTCGGAGATCTGGGGCGACGCGGACCAGTTGATGCAGGCTTTCCGCCGGCCCGTGTATTCCTCCGTGATCCTGCGCATGAGCGATCCATCGCGCTTCGACCGGCTCAAGGCGCGCCTGGAGAATGACCCGCGGCTGACGGTCGAGGCCAGGCGCGAGTCGGTCTTCTACGCCGAGCAGTCAGAGGTGCTGGCGAACTTCATCGGCTACCTGGGGCTGACCCTATCGGTGATCTTCTCGGTGGGCGCGACCATCGGCGCGATGATCACCATGTACGCCTCGGTGGCCAACCGGACCGCCGAGATCGGCACGCTGCGCGCGCTGGGCTTCCGCAGCCGCGGCATCCTGGCCGTGTTCCTGGTGGAATCCCTGCTGCTCGGGCTCGCGGGCGGGGTGGCGGGGCTGTTCTTCGCCTCGTTCATGCAGCTGCTCAGCATTTCCACCATGAACTGGCAGTCTTTCGCCGAGCTCGCCTTCACGTTCATGCTGGATGCCGCGATCGTGGCGAAGTCGCTGGCGTTCGCGCTGCTCATGGGCCTGGTCGGCGGCTTCCTGCCCGCCCTGCGGGCGTCGCGCCTGAACATCGTGGATGCCCTGCGCGCCGCCTAGGCCGTCCCCGGTTCGGGGCCTGGTGACCGGGAGGCGGGTCGCCCGGTCTTCAACGCGGCGGCGCGGCGACCTCGAAGTTCACGTTGCAGGAGACGCACACGCGCGGCCGCGTGCCGCGGTAGGCATGCACGTAGTGGTAGAGCCAGCCGGGGAAGACGTAGAGCCGCCCGGTGGCGGGCTGGGCCGTGAACGTGGAGCCGGTGAGATCGAGGCCGGGCATGGGCCGGCCGCCGTGCCGCGGGTCGACGAACGCGAGCATCCCCGAATCGGGATTGGCCGCGAGGTCCGCGTCCCCCGCGTCCGTGTAGTACACGCTGGACCAGTGCGAATCCGCATGGTCGTGCGGGATCGTGTAATCGCCGTTGCGCATGACCATCGCCCATGCGCTCGCGCCCATGCGCATCGGGGGCAACTGCTGGCCGGACTGGCGCGCGAGGTTCTCGACGGTTTCCTTCACGCGGGCGACGATGCCCTGGATCACGGCCCGGAACGGCGCGTCCTGGCGCAGGGCGAGGTCCGGGCGCGAATGCCAGCCGCCGACGTTGCTGCGCTGGACCGAGGGCACGGACCGGGACTCCGCGACCAGGCGTGCGGTGACCTCGCGATTGGCCTCGTCCATGCCGGTCAGCTCGTACATGGACAGCGGTGTGGAAAACAACGGCAAGTCGGGCATCGGTGAAGCTCTCGCTGCTATGGCGGCGCACCCGCGCGCAAGCCGCATGACAGGCCGCAACGCGTGCGCAAGTCCGCTGGTTGACGCGGTGAAGGTGTGATTGGAACGCAGGATACCGGAGCAGTCTTGAACAAAAATGTCATCCTGTAATGCGCTCGCGGGCGGCGCATCGGGAACGGGCGGGCAGGGCGCTTCGCCCGTGGCTGCCTCAGGATGCGGCCGGTTTCGGGGCCGTGCCGGAATGTCCTTTGTCTTCAGTTTCTTTGGACATCGGCGCGACGGTGCCGACATGGAAGGCAAAGCTGCCGCCACGGCGGTCGGCGAAATAGTGGTTCAACGTTCGCCGGACGGTGATGAAGGCGATTTCATCCCAGGGAACCTGCGCCTCCTCGAACAGTTGCACTTCCAGGGATTCGGCGCCCGGGTGGAAATCGAGGTCGAGCAGGCGCGCGCGGAACAGCAGGTACACCTGGCTGATGTGCGGAATGTTGAACAGCGCATAGGGGCCCAGGATCTCGACGCGCGCGTTGGCTTCCTCCAGCGTCTCGCGCTGCGCGCCGGCGGCGGTGGTCTCGCCGTTTTCCATGAAGCCGGCCGGCACGGTCCAGAGCCCGCGGCGCGGCTCGATCGCCCGCCGGCAGAGCAGGATGCGATCCTCCCATTCGGGAATGCAGCCCACGACGATCTTGGGGTTCTCGTAGTGGATGGTGCCGCAGGCCACGCACACGTGGCGGGGCAGGTTGTCGCCCGCAGGCACCCTGTGCTCGACTCGCGCGCCGCAGGCGCTGCAGAAGTTCATCGCTCGGAGCGGTCAGGGGAAAGGCGCATTATAAAGGCGGCCGCCGCCTGCCCCGTCGCGGCGCGGATGGTTAGAATGGCCGTGCTGCGGAGGGATTCCGCGAATGGGGAAGGGGACGGGCATGCATTTGTTCAAGGCGTTGCTGCTGGCCGTGGTGCTGGCCCCGGCCGCCGCGCTGGCGGAGCCGGCCGCGCTGGCCGGCAGCTGGAAGGGACCGTGGTACATCGGCATGAGCAGCGGACTGGCGAGCCTGGAAATCGCCCCGGACGGCAGCGGCACGATCGCGCTGACGAACCTGGACGAGTTCGGCGCGGCGCCGGTCGCGCTCGCCAAGGCGGGCTTCGACGGCAAGGCCTTCCGGTTCAGCGCCACGGGTGCCAGCGGCGCCGTGCTCGACGCGAGCCTCAATGCCGAGGCCGACGGCCGCAAGCTGCGCGGCAACGGCAAGTTCGGCGGCTTCGGCGCCCGGCTGGAGTTGCAGCGCGCCGATTAGCAAAAGCAAAAGGGCGGCATGGCGCCGCCCTCCGCTTGGCCGCCAGGCAACCCTGCCTCAGTTCGCCGGCAGGGCCTTGATGTACTCGGCCAGGGCCTGGATCTGCTCCGGGCTCAGCTGCTTCCTGAAGCCCGGCATCGGCGTCTTGCCCACCACGATCTGCGTGATCACCTGCTCGTACGACAGGTGCGTGCCGGCCAGCTTCGGGCCGTCGGCCTGCTTCATGCCGTAGCCCTGGTGGCACCAGCTGCAGCGGGTGGCGAACAGCTTCTTCACGTCGAAGCCGTACTTCTGCGAGATCGGGGTCGCCGCCTCGTCGGTCACATCGGCCCGCGCGGGCGTCGCGGCGATCACGCCGCCAAGCAGGATCGCGCACAGGCCTGCGGATACACGTCCAACCATCATCGATTCACTCCGGGTTGCCGCAAATTCGGAAAATTAAACGGGCGGGGGATCGCTCCCCCGCCCGTCATGTAACGCACTGCTAGTGCAATTCGATTACAGGCTGAACACGATCAGCTGACCGGCATCGGTCGGCATCTCGGTGAACGGGTGGCCGAACAGCGGGCCGTAGTTGCCCGACACGTGGCTGCCCCAGCCCGACACGACCGCGACGTACTGCTTGCCCTTGGCCATGTACGAGATCACACCGCCGTGGTGGCCGATGCCGTTGTTGTGCACCCACAGTTCCTTGCCGGTGCGGGCATCGAGGGCGTAGAACTTGCCATCGGCGCCGGGCACGAACACCAGGTTGCCCTTGGTGGACAGCAGGGAGGCGAGCGGCGGGTACTTGAACTCGACGCGCCACTTGATCTTGCCGGACAGCGGATCGCGGGCGGTGACGTGGCCGTAGGCCTTCTTGCCTTGCGGATGCGTCGCGGTCCACGAGGCGCCGAAGTAGGCCTGACCGGAGAAGTCGGCGGGCTTGTCGGCCTTCACGACTTCGATGTCAAAGCACCACTCCTGGCCGACCTTGTAGAACAGGCCGGTGCCCGGATTGTACGTGCCCGTGTTCCAGCTGATGGCGCCGTCGATCGCGGGGCAGACGTTGGCGTGCTTGCCTTCCGGCAGCTCGCGACGGCCGATCAGCTGGCCGGTCTTGGCGTCCACGCCCTTGATGTAGTTGAAGGTCTCACCCAGCATGTAGGCGTTTTCCACCTTCAGCTGGTTGCCACCGCCCAACTGGTCGGCGTTGTACACGAAGATGATGCCGCCCTTGTTCGGGTGCAGCATGTAGCGCTTGCCGGACTTCTCGAACTGCATGAACTCGCCGACGGCACTGTCGAAGTCCCAGGCGTCGTGCGGCATTTCCTGGAAGTAGGACTTCAGCTCGCCGGAATCGGCGTCGAGGACGACCACGGAGGAGCTGTACAGGTTGTCACCCGGACGCGGACCTTCGGTTCTCCAGTTGTCGCCCGCCCAGTCGTAGTCGGGCGCCGGATTCGCGGTACCCCACCAGACGCTGTTGGTCTTGGCATCGTACTGGCCGGTCATCCAGCCGCCGCCGCCGCCGATCTTCCAGGAGTCGTTGCCCCAGGAAGCGCGGGAGCGATCGTCGCCGCCGATGGTGTCGAACTGCCAGGCCACTTCGCCGGTCTGCGCGTTGACCGCGAAGATCGGGCCGCAGCAGCCGGAGAGCTCGCCGCCGTTGGAGCCGATGATGACCTTGTCCTTGACGACGATCGGGGCGCCGGTGAAGCCCTTGTTGCCCTTCTCGACGCTCAGGATCGTGTTGTCCCAGACCACCTTGCCGGTCTTCTGGTCGAGGGCGATCATGCGGCCGTCGGTGGTGCCGATGTAGACCTTGCCGTAGGCGATCGCCAGGCCGCGGTTGTACGGGTTGTAGAACGTGCCTTCGGCGCGCTCCTGGTCGATCTTGGCCTGGTGGCGCCAGATCACGTCACCGGTGGCGCCGTCGAGCGCCCACACCTGCCCGGAGGTGCTGGTGTAGTACAGCACGCCGTCCACGGCGAGGGGGAAGGACTGGATGCCCCGCTTGGCGGCGGAAGGCGAGTGCAGCCAGGCCACGTGCAGGTTCTTGACGTTGTCGGCCTTGATCTGGTCCAGGCCGCTGTAGTGCCAGCCCTTGAAGGACTGGTGGTACATGAGCCAGTTGTTGGCGTCCTTGTCGGCGTTCATCAGCCGGTCCCAGGTCACGTCTGCAGCCATGGCCTGGACACCGAAACCGATGAGAGCCGCAGCGGACAGGGTCTTGGCGACCCCTGCGTAGGTCAGATGTTTCATGAACTCTCTCCCGTTTCTTATTTGGTCGGATATATCGCAACGATCTTCAGATTGCCCCCAGCCATGCGCCGCTTTTTCTTGCCTGCTTGTCATGCGCGCGATGCGTCGGGAAACCCGGTGGCAAATGTAGACCTCCGGGTATGCAATTGCAAGCAAGCAGGGAAATTTTCCCGTGGACCTAAAACCCGCGCCGGACGGGCTTTTTCGGCTGTTGCGGCGCGGCATGGCGGGCCTTCGAAGGCTGGCAAAATGCGCGGCGGGAAACCCCTGGGAGCGCCGATGCAGGATGATCCGCTGGTGCCGGCTGCCGAGCTCGAGTTCCGCTTCGTGCGGGCTTCGGGCCCGGGCGGGCAGAACGTCAACAAGGTCTCGACCGCGGTCGAACTGCGGTTCGACGTCGGGGCCAACCGGACGCTCCCCGCGCAAACCAAGGCGCGGCTCGCCCGGCTGGCCGGCCGGCGCCTGGGGGCGGACGGGGTCCTGACCCTCGACGCCCGCCGTTTTCGCACCCAGGCGGCCAACCGGCGGGATGCCATCGAGCGCCTGGAGGAACTGGTGCGCGCGGCGTCGGTGCAGCCCCGCCGCCGGGTACCCACCGCGCCGACGCGGGCATCCAGGGAACGCCGCATTGCGGGAAAAAAGCGGCGTTCGGGCCTCAAGCAGGGCCGCGGCCGGGTCACGGATGCCGACTGACCGGGACCCCTTGGCATTCCCGGGGCGCTTCGGGGTGCTTTCCCGCGGCCCGGATTCCCGGCCGGCGGGGCCGGCTTTCCCCCGGCGGGGCGGGCGTCCGGCGGGCTTGGCGGCCCGCCGGCGCGAACATCCCCCGAATCCGGCCAGTGCCCGGCCGGGGGCCGCGGCGCCGGTGCGCTAGCGCCTGTCGGGAAGGATCTTCTGCAGCAGCGAGACGAGCTGGCCGCGCTCCCGTTCCGTGAGGTTCCCGACCACCCGCTTCTCGTGGCTTGCCACCTTGCGGCGCAGGCTGCGCAACAGGCGGCTGCCCTGCGCCGTCAAGTGCAGGCCGTTGCTGCGGCGGTCGGCGGCGCGGCGCTCCACCAGGCCGCGGTCCTCGAGCTTGTCGAGGACGCTCACGACGGTGGAGCGGTCGAGGTGGGCCGCGTCGGCGAGCGCCTGCTGGGTGAGCCCGCGGTTGGCGTCGATGATCTCGAGCACGCCGAACAGGCCGGGCGAGATGCCGGCGCCGGCCATGGCGTCGGCGAAGTCGGCGAAGATCGCGCGCTGCGCCAGCCGCAGCTGGTAGCCGACGAGCCCGGGCAGCCGGCCCAGCCCGGCGGGACGGCGCTCGCGGCGCCGGCCTGATTGTTTGACTTCCAACGGTTTGGTTCCCATACTTGGACCGATCTTAGTGCATCGCCCGCGGCCGCGCCAGCCGCCTCCCATGACCGTCACCGTCACCGTTGCCGACCTGGACCAGTCCGCCCCCGCGGAGGAGGGCGAAACGGTGCTGGGCGCGCTGCTCGCGCACGGCATCGGCTTTGCCTACAGCTGCCAGGCCGGCAACTGCGGCACCTGCAAGTGCGAACTGGTGAGCGGCGACATCCAGGAGCTCGAGTATTCCGAGCATGCGCTGTCGGCGCAGGAGCGGGCGCGCGGCATCGTGCTGGCCTGCCGCGCGCAGGTGTGGGGCGACACCACGGTGCGGCGCCTGCAGGCCGAGGACTTCGTGGTGCATCCCTCGCGGGTCCTGCGCTGCCGGGTGGTGGAAGTCTCCCGGCTCACGCACGACATCCTGCGCCTGCGGCTGGAGGTCGCCGCCGGCGGCCCCTTCACGTTCTCGGCCGGCCAGTACGCGCAGCTGGAGTTCCCGGTGGCGCAGGGCTCGCCGCGCGACTATTCCATGGCGAACCTGCCCCGGGAAGGGACGCTCGAGTTCCACCTCCGCGTCATGCCCGGCGGCTCGGTGAGCCAGCGCGTCGCCGCGGGCCTGAAGGCGGGCGACGCGGTGCGGGTCAGCGGGCCGCTCGGCACCGCCTACCTGCGGCACAACCACGCGGGGCCGATGCTGTGCATCGCCGGGGGCAGCGGGCTCGCCCCCATCCGGTCCATCGTGCGGGCGGCGCTCGAGGCGGGCTTTGCCCGGCCGCTGCACCTGTATTTCGGCGCGCGCGCGGAGCGCGACGTCTACCTCGAGGAGGAGCTGGCGCAACTGGCGGGCCGGCATCCCAACTTCCATGCACACATCGTGCTCTCGGAGGCCGGGGCGCCGATGGCGGCGGGCACCCGCCTGCCGAGGCGCGCGGGCCTCGTGACCGACGCGGTGGCAGGCGACTTCGGGGACCTCGCCGGCTTTAAGGCGTACCTCGCCGGGCCGCCGGCGATGGTCGATGCGGCGTCGGCGCTTGCGCGCGCCCGCGGCGTCACCCCGAGCGACATCCATGCCGATGCGTTCTTCCCGGCGGCGCAACCCGCCCTGGCGGAGGCTGTGCGATGAGCGCCGGGCTGTTCGAGGGCCGGGTGGCCATCGTCACGGGCGGGGCCCGCGGCATCGGGCTTGCCATCACCGAGGAGCTGCATCGCCGCGGCGCGAGCGTCGTGGTCGCCGACAGCGGCGTGTCGATCGCCGGCGACGACCCGGACGCCGGCGTGGCGCAATCGGTCGCATCGAACCTGGGGGCGCGCGCCGCGGCCTTCACGGAGGACATCGCGGCCGGCGGGGCGGCCGAGCGCGCCGTGCGCCTCGCCCTCGAGCGCTTCGGCGCGCTGGACATCGTGGTGAACAACGCCGCCATCCTGCGCGACGCCTTCATCTTCAAGGCCGAGCGTGCGAACTGGGAGCGGGTCATCGGCACCAACCTGGGCGCCGCGTTCGCGCTGCTCGCCGCCGCCACCCCGCTCATGCGCGAGCAGCAAAAGGCCGGGCGCCTGCCGGGGCGGGTGGTGAACATCGTTTCCAGCGCCGGCCTGTTCGGCAACTTCGGCCAGTCGGCCTACGCGTCGGCCAAGGCGGGCCTGGTCGCGCTGACCCGCGTGGTGGCCATGGACATGGCGCGCTCGAAAGTCGCGTGCAATGCGATCGCCCCCTTCGCCGCCACCCGCGTGACCGAGTCCATCCAGCCGGCCAACGAGGCGCAGGCGGCCTACAAGGCCCGTGCGCTGCGGATCCCCGCGCACTACGTGGCGCGCGTCGCGGCTTTCCTCGCCTCGAACGCGCACGAGGTGAGCGGCCAGCTGTTCGGCGTGCGCGGCCGCGAGCTGATGCTGTTTTCGCAGCCGCGCCCCGTGGCGCGCCTCACCATGGAGCCGGGGACGACCTGGGATCCCGACGGCCTGGGAAAGTCCGTGTCCGGGGCCTTCTCCGGCGCGATGACCGACCTCGCCACCGACCTCGAATTCTTCAACAGCGAACCGCAGCTCTAGAAAGGCCCGCCATGACCGCCGCAGCCACCCTCGAAGTCAAGACCGCCGCCGACCTCGCCGGCCAGCCGGAGGAATACCAGGCCGCGGTGCGCAAGATCGTCATCAGCCACGCGGTCAACGAGCTCTACGGCGCACAGGTGTTCGACGAGCCGGCGATAGCGCTGGCGCCCACCCCGTACGCCAAGTGGCTCGCCTGCCGGATCGCCATGGAGGAGTACCATCACCACGTGCGCTTCCGCGGCCTGGCCGACGAGATCGGCATCCCGGCCCCGATGATGGACCCGAAGGTGAAAAGGCCCCTGACCATCTTCAATTTCGAGTTGAGGACCTGGCCGGAGTTCTGCGTCATCAAGGCGATCGCGGACTACGCCGAGATCCTGCAGGTGGAGGACCTCCTGCATTGCAGCTTCCACCCCCTGCGCAACCTCGCGCGCATCACCATGCCGGAGGAGAAATTCCACGCCAAGTTCGGCAAGGACCACTGCCTGGAGCTCATCGGCACGCCGGCGGGCAGGGACGCGGTGCAGGACGCGATCAACCGGTATTTTCCGATCACGCCGGGGTTCTTCGGCGCGAGCCAGTCGAAAAACAACGAGGCATACCGCAGGTGGGGGCTCAAGCAGCGCACCAACGACGAGATGCGCGAGGATTTCCTCGGCCGTGTCACGGAGCTGGTGGAAAAGGATTTCGGGCTTTCCTTGCCCAAGCTCTAGGGCGTGAACCGCAAAGACGCAAAGGGTGCGCAAAGGAATGCGAGGGCCGATCGATGAACGAACATGCCTGCCACGGCGGATGGGAATCCTGGCTGCCGGCCCTGACGATCGTTCCTGTCCGGTCTCCCTTGCGGGTTCCCTTTGCGCCTTCGCGCCTTTGCGGTTAACGGGTTGGAGGAATGCACATATGGGACAGCCACTGAAGGATCCGCGCGCGGCGCGCGAGGCGTTCTACCGCCGCATCGCGCCGGCCCACGTCACGCCGCTCTGGGAGGTGATGGGCGCGCTGGTGCCGCGGCAGCCCGCCTCGCCCTGCGTGCCGGCCCTGTGGAAGTACGCGCAGGTGCGCCCCTGGCTGATGGAGTCGGGCGAGCTCATCACGGCGAAGGAGGCGGTGCGCCGCGTCCTGATCCTGGAAAATCCCGGCCTGCCGGGGCAGTCGGCAATCACCAATTCCCTGTATGCCGGCTGGCAGCTGATCCTGCCCGGGGAGGTCGCGCCCAGCCACCGCCACACCCAGACGGCGCTGCGCCTCATCGTCGAGGGCACCGGGGCCTACACCGCCGTCGACGGCGAGCGCGTCACCATGCATCCGGGCGATTTCATCATCACGCCGTCCTGGACCTTCCACGACCATGGCAACCCGGCCGCGGAGCCCGTGGTCTGGCTCGACGGGCTCGACATCCCCCTGGTGCGCTTTTTCGACGCGGGCTTCGCGGAGGAGTATCCGAAGGACGAACAGGACATCGCGCGGCCCGAGGGCGATGCCTGGCTGCGCTATGGCAACAACCTGCTGCCGCTGGAGTTCCGCCCGGCGGGCGCGACCTCGCCGGTGTTCGCCTACCCCTACGCGCGTTCCCGCGACAGCCTCGATCAGCTCGCCCGCGTGGACAGGCCGCATCCCTGCTTCGGCCACAAGATGGAGTTCGTCAACCCGGCAAGCGGCGGACCCGCCATGCCGACCATGGGCGCCTACATCCAGCTGCTGCCCAGGGGCTTTTCCGGGCAGCCCTACCGGAGCACCGACGGCACCGTGTACTCGGTGATCGAGGGCGAAGGCAAGGCGGTCATCGGCGGCAGGGCCTTCGAGTTCACGGCGCGGGATACCTTCGTCGTGCCGGCCTGGCAGGCCCATACCCTGCATGCGAGCGCCGAGACGGTGCTGTTCAGCTTTTCCGACCGTCCCGTGCAAAAGGCCCTGGGCCTGTGGCGCGAGGAGCGCCCCTAGCGCCGGTGCCCTGGTTCGGACGCCTCGGCGCGCCGCTGGACGCGGGGGAGCGCGAGCTCGCGCAGCGCTACGCGTCGGGGCTCGGGCTGGAGGCGGTCAGCGTGATCGAAGGCTGGCGCGAGGCACAGGCGCTCGCCCGCGACCCGGGCGCCGGCGAATCCTGGTGGGTCCGCGAGGACCGGGAGCGGCGGCGCCTGATGCGGGAAACCGCGGCGCGCCTCGGCGAGCCGATGCTGCTGGATGCGCTGACGTCCGCCGTGGAGGGCGAGGCGACGGCCACCCTGGAGGGGGCGCTGGCGGCGGGCGGGGACGAGACGCTCGCGCGCGTGGCTTCCGGGGCCGCCCTGATGGCCTTGAACAACCGTGCGCTGGCGCTGCTCGCCGGCTGCGGGCCCGACCACCTCTTTGTGCAAAAATACGCGCTCTTCGCGGCGGGCCGCTGGCCGCTGGGAAGCCGCGGAACCCACCTGAAAATCTTCTGAAGCCACCGCCACCATGAGCGACCAAGCCCTGCTGTTCGACATCGGCCCCGTGCCATCCGTACCCGTGCACGGGCGCAAGGAGAGATTTCCCGTCCACCGCATCTACTGCGTGGGACGCAACTACGCCGCGCACGCTCGCGAGATGGGCAAGGACCCGGAGAAGGAGCCGCCGTTCTTTTTCCTGAAGCCCGCCGATGCCGTGCTGCCCAACGGCCAGATGCACTATCCGCCCGGCACGGAGAACCTGCACCACGAGATCGAGCTGGTGGTCGCCATCCAGCGCGAAGGCCGCAACATCCCCGCGGCCCGCGCCCTCGACCATGTCTACGGCTACGCCGTGGGCCTGGACATGACCCGGCGCGACCTGCAGTTCAAGGCGCGCGACATGGGCCGGCCGTGGGATTTCGGCAAGTCCTTCGACGAATCCGCCCCGATCACGCCGATCCATCCCGTGGCCTCGGGCGGGCATCACTCCAGGGGCCGGATCTGGCTCCAGGTCAACGGCGAGATGCGCCAGGAGGCGGACCTCGCCGACATGATCTGGAACATCCCCGACACGATCGCCTTCCTCTCGGATTACTACACGCTCAAGCCGGGCGACCTGATCTTCACCGGCACGCCGGCCGGCGTCGGGGCGGTCAAGCGCGGCGACAAGCTGCTGGGCGGGGTCGACGGCCTCGGCGAGCTCGCGGTCACCATCGTCTAGGCGCGGCCGGGCGCAGGCGCTCGGCTATAATCGCGCGCTCAACGAACCAGGGGCTGGCATGACCGCAAGAATCGGCATCACGATGGGAGATCCGTCCGGGATCGGCCCCGAGATCATCGTCAAGACGCTCGCGCAGATGAACCCCGAGACGCGTTCGGCGTCCGCGGTGGTGGGCAACCTCGACATCCTCAAGCGCGCCGACAAGCTGCTCGGCACCGGGCTGAAGTTCGTCGACGGGCTCGACGCCCGGGACGGGGAGGTTCCCGTGGTCCACGTTCCCACCCGGGACCAGGACAGGATCGTCGACGGGCAGATCTCGGCCGCCGGCGGGGAAGCCGCCTATCGCTACGTCGAGGCCGCCGTGAAGCTGGCCCTCGCGCACCAGATCGAGGTCATCGTGACGGCGCCGCTCAATAAGGCGGCGATGCATGCCGCGGGCCACCATTTCGACGGCCACACCGAGCTGCTGGCCGAGCTGACCGGCGCCCGGTCGTCGTTCATGCTGCTTGCCAGCGACAAGCTCAACGCGATCCACGTGACCACCCACCAGTCGCTCAGGAACGCCGCGGAGCGGCCCACCATCGAGCGCGTGGTCGCCACCATCCGCGCCGGTCACGAGCATTTCCGCGCCCTGGGCATCGCGAAGCCGCGCATCGCGGTGGCGGGGTTGAACCCCCACAGCGGCGAGGGCGGCATCTTCGGCCGCGAGGAGATCGAGCGCATCACGCCCGCCATCGAGATCGCGAAAAAGGAGGGCATCGACGTCAAGGGCCCCATCTCGGGCGACACGGTGTTCTACCGCGCGCTCAAGGGCGAGTTCGACCTCGTGGTGGCGCAGTACCACGACCAGGGGCACATCCCGACCAAGCTGATCGCCTTCGACGAGACGGTGAACATCAGCCTGGGCCTGCCGATCCGCCGCACTTCGGTGGACCACGGCACCGCGCACGACATCGCCTGGACGGGCAAGGCGAACAACACCAACATGCAGGCGGCCATCGCCTACGCCCGCAAGATGGCGGACCGGCTGGCGGCCTGAGCCCCGGCGATGGGCCAGCCTCCCCGCGTGCTCATCGTCGCCGACGACCTGACCGGGGCGATGGACAGCGCCGGGCCGTTCGCGGCGGCGGGGGTGCCGACCTGGGTCGCCGCCGCGCCCATGCAATGCGATCCGTCGGCGCTGCAGTCCGCGCGCGCGGTTTCCGTCAATGCCGACAGCCGGCACCTTTGCGCCGACCGGGCCGCCGACCGGGTGCGCGAGGTCGCCGCGCGGCTCGGTGCCGGCTACGACGTCATCGTCAAGAAGGTCGATTCCACGCTGCGGGGCAACGTGGTTTCCGAAACCCTGGCGCTCATGCAGGCGACCGGCCGCCGGTGCGCGGTCGTGGCGCCCGCCTTTCCGGCGCAGGGCCGGACCGTGTCGGGCGGCGTGGTGCACGTCAGGGGGGTGCCCCTGGCGCAGACGCCGTTTGCCCACGACAAGCTGTCGCCGCCGCCGCTCGTGCCGTTGCACGAAGCTTTCGCGGCGCACGTCGCGGCGGCGGCCGTCGCGCCGGGACGGGTCGCCGCGGCGGTCCGCGGCGAAGGGGTGCTCGTCGTCGACGCGGCAAGCGATGCCGACCTCGACGCGACCGTGGACGCCGTCGGCGCCGACCTCGGTGCCGTGCTGCTCGCCGGCTCCGCGGGCCTCACCCAGGCCCTGGCGCGCAGGTTCTTTCCGGGCACGGCGCACGGCCGCGAGGCCGGCAGCGTGCGGGGCACGATCGTGTTCGCGGTGGGCTCCCGCGCCGTGCAAAGCGCGGAGCAGGTGGAGGCGCTGGCCGCTGACGCGGATACCCGGGTGCTGCTGGCGCCCAACGGGCGGCTGCCGGCGGGCGAACTGCCGGCGGCAAAAAACCTGGTGCTCAAGGCCGCGCCCGACGCGCAAGGCAAGGAAGGCGATGCGGTCCAGGTCGCGGCCGACATGGCCCGCCATGCGATCGACGTGGCACGCCGCACCCGTGCCGGGGTCCTGGTGGCGACCGGCGGCGATACGGCGATCGCCATCCTGTCGGCGAGCGGCAATCCTGCCCTGCAGGTGCTGGGCGACCTCATGCCCGGCATTCCCTACGCGCGCATCCGCCTCGACGGCGCGCCCCTGTGGCTCGTCACCAAGGCCGGCGGCTTCGGCGGGCGCGAGACCTTCCTCGAGCTGGCGCGCAAGCTGCGCGGCGGATGAGTGCCCCGGTCATGGCAAGGCAGGACCGCAAAGGCGCGAAGGCGCAAGGGTTGCGCAACGAAAGGCGCGGGGTGAATCGCAGTTGCGCGCCACACGCGCTTGCCGCTTCGTGTCCCTCTGGTCAGGCGCGGTTCCACCGACGCTCGTCCCGAACGCCTTCCTTGGCGCCAGCTTCGCGCCTTTGCGCCTTTGCGGTTGGGCATTAGGGATGATGGAAGCCATCCGGCATTTCCTCAATCCTGCGAGCATCGCGGTGGTCGGCGCGGGTGAGCGCCCGACCAGCTCGGGCGGGGCGGTGCTGCGCAACCTGCAGCGCGCCGGCTTTCGCGGGCGCATCGTGCCCGTCAATCCCAAGGGCGGCGAAATCCACGGGCTGAAGGTCGCGACCTCGCTGCGCGAGTTGCCGCAGCCCGTGGACCTGGTGACCGTGCTCGTGCGCCCGGACAGCATCGTCGACGTCGTCGAGGAAGCCGCGCAGACCGGGCATCGCAACATCCTGGTGCTTCCGGGCGGCTTTGCCGAGGCCGGGGAGGGCGGGCGCGAGCGCGATGCCCGGCTGCGCAAGCTCGCGCAGGAGCATTCCCTGGTCATCGGCGGTCCCAACTGCGCCGGCGTCATCAACCTGCTCGATCCGGAGTCGCCGTTCGCGGCCACCTTCTTCCGCGACATGCCGGCCGGCGGCGGGGTGGCGCTGGTGTCGCAGTCGGGCGCGATCATCGAAGAGGCGATCGATGCCAGCCATCGCCTGCGCATCCCCCTCGGCGCCGTCGTGTCGGTGGGCAACAGCATGCACCTGGGCGTGATCGAGTACCTGCGGCATTTCGGCGGGGAACCGATGTGCAAGGCGATCCTGCTTTATGTCGAATCGCTCGGCGACGCCCAGCGCTTCGCGGCGGCGGCGCGCGAGGTTACCCGCCGCAAGCCCGTGGTGGCCCTCATCGGCGGGCGCACGCCGGCGGGCCGCGAGGCGGCCTTCCGGCACACGGGCTCGCGGCCCGCGGACGATGCGGCGATGGAGGAATTCTGCCGCGCCAATGGCGTGGTCCGCGTGAAAAGCCTGCGCCGGCTGCTGCTGGCGGGCAAGGCCTTCGGCGCTTTCCCGGACGGCATCGGTCCGCGCGTGCTCGTGCTGTCGAATTCCGGCGGCCCGGGCGTGCTGGCCTCGGACCAGGCGCTGGACGAGGGGCTCGCGCTGCCGGCCCTGCCCGAGGCGATGGCGCGCCGCTTGCGCGAGGCGCTGCCGCCGGAAGCCGCGGTGGCGAACCCCATCGACCTGCTCGCGGACGCGCGCGAGGACCGCTTCATGGCGGCCCTGGACGCGGCACTCGAAGCCGGCAGGGACGCCTTCGACGCCGTCCTCATGATCCACGTCGTGCCCTTCATGGTCGAGGCCGACCCGGTGGTCGAGGCGCTGGCGCAGCGCCTGCGCGGTTGCGGCACCCCGGTCATGCATTCGATGATGGGCACGCTGGAACGGCGCGAGGCGTGGTTCGCGCGGATGGCCGGGGCCGGCGTGCCGGTGTTCAACGATACGGAGGAGATGTGCGCGGCCGCGGGCCTGCTCGCGCGCCATCGCCAGCTCAACCAGACCAACCCAGACAGGGGAGGACGATGAAGCTCCATGGATTCTTCCGCAGCTCGGCTTCGTACCGCGTGCGCATCGCGCTCAACCTCAAGGGGCTCGCGTACGAGCAGGCGAGCGTCAGGCTCGGCAAGGGCGAGCAGTACGAGCCGGCCTTCTCCGCCATCAGCCCGCAGAACCTGGTGCCCGTCCTCGAGCACGGGGGCAGCTACTACTACCAGTCGCCGGCCATCATCGAGTACCTGGAGGAAGCCTTCCCGCTGCCGCCCCTGCTGCCCGGGGATCCGAAGGGGCGCGCCCGCGCCCGCTCGCTCGCGCTCATCTGCGGCTGCGAGATCCATCCGCTCAACAACACCCGGGTGCTGAACTACCTGGGCGACACGCTCAAGCTGTCCGAGGCGCAGAGGAACGCGTGGTACCACCACTGGGTCACGGTCGGATTCACGGCCCTGGAAAAGCGGCTCGCGTCGGAGCGCGAGACCGGGACGTTCTGCCATGGCGACACGCCGGGATTCGCCGACGTGTTCCTGGTGCCGCAGGTGGCGAACGCCAACCGCTACCAGGTGGACCTGTCCGCCTTCCCGACCATCCGGCGGATCAACGAGAACTGCCTCGCCCTGGAGGCGTTCCAGCGGGCGATGCCGGCCCGGCAGCCCGACGCGGCGTGAATGCTATGCTGGCCGCCTCGACCGCAAGGAGAACCGCAATCATGATAAGCCGGGCCGGGCTCGCGACACTGCTGGTGGCGTTTTGCGCGACGGTTTGCGCGCAGGAGGCGCCGCCGCCCAAGGTGCACAAGCAGGGCAGTTCCACCTATGTCACGGGCGGCGTCACGGCCGCCGACAAGGAGGCGCTTTTCAAGGCGTCGCCCAAATATCCCATCCACCTCATTTTCCAGCTGAACGGCGAAGCGGCGAACGTGACGGGGGTGAAGGTGCGCGTCAGGGATACCACCGGCGACCTCATCGTGGAGGCCGAGTCGGAAGGCCCGTACATGTACGTGAATCCGCCATCGGGCGGGCGCTTCACCATCGAAGCGGAATACGAAGGGCAGAAGCAGAGCTTCACCAAGGACCTGGTCGGCCGGCGCTACCTCGTCCTCGAGTACAAGTTCACGAAATAGCGATGGCGATCGACCTGCTCGCCAAGCCGGTCATCGATGCGCTCATGCGCGCGCTCGACCGTGCCCGCGACGCCAGCCTGAAGAGGGACGCGCGCAAGGCGGTCGCCGAAGCCATCAGCGAGCTGATCCGCATCGACGCCGACGTGGGCAGGGCGCAGGCGCGCATCGCCGTCGCGAAGGCGGCGGGCATCCTCGACCAGGACCTGTTCACCGCCGAGCGCATGCTGAAGAAGGTGAAGAAGGCGGCACGCAAGCCCCAGCCCGCCAGGCGCAAGCCGGCGCCGCGGCGCGTCAAGGGCAGGCGTGGCAAGGGCGCGAAGGCGGCGCGTTCATGAGCCTGCGCGGCACGCCCGGCCTGGCGTCGCGCCGGAAATTCCTCGCGGTCGCGGCGCTGTCGGCGCTGGCGCCCGGGGCTGCGCTCGCGCAGGGCCGCGGCCTGGTGCCTTGGCCCGGGAGCGGCTTCCGCCTGCTGCCCGGCAACCCGGTGTTCGCCGGGGGCGCGGTCGCCGAGCCGGGATTCGGCCTCGTGCACGTGCTGTTGTCGCGCTGGCTGCCCCTGGAGCAGGGCTATGCGCTCGTCGAGCAATACCTCGCCGGCCGCGGACGCCCCATGCAGGCCCTGTGCGGGATGCAGTTGCGCCTGCCGCGACAGCTCGATCCGGAAGGCTTCAGCGCCTTCAACGCGCCCTACGTGGCCCGGCTCACGCAGTGGGGCGTGGTGCGGGACCGCGTCAATCCCGTTTCGCGCACCAACGTCGCGCCGGCCGTGGCGGCGCCGGACGCGCCGGCCCTGCACGCGTTCACCTATTCGGTGCCTTACGCGGGTCCCATGAGGACCTTCACCATGTCGGGCATGACGGAGCGCGGGCCGGGCGGCGCCATCGCCGCGGAAGGCGACACCTCGCCGGCCGGCATGCAGCGCAAGCTCGACTATCTCACGGGCGCGGTCACCGACCGGATCGCCGAGCTGGGTTTCGGCTGGGCGGATGCGACGCACGTGGAGCTGTATTCCGGGGCCGACATGCCCGGCGCCCTGGCGTCCCTGGCGCTGCGCGCCGAAAAGGCCGCCCCGCGGGGGGTGCGCTGGCATTACGGACGGCCGCCGGTCACCGGGCTGGAAGTGGAACTCGAAGCGCGGGCCGTGTTGCGCGAGGAGATCGCCTGACGGGGCGCGCCTGACTGGCCGGCCACGGTCCCTGAGCGGCCGCCGTTTGGCCTAGAATGGCGGTCCATCGGCGCGCCGCGCCCGAGCGCAAGGAATTCCCCATGAACCTGTACTTCAAGTCCGCCATCCTCGCCCTGGCCGCCGCCGGCACGCTTGCGGCGGGTTTCGCCTTCGCCGAGGGCGTGCCCACGAATGGCCGCGAACGCTTTTTCGTCAAGCGCCAGAACTGCCACTGGACCGACGAGATGGGCAAGGCAATCTACGAATGCCTGAAGCGCAACGACGGCTTCAACGCCCACTGGTGCCACAACGAGGCACTGGACCAGTTCTGCCCGGCGGACGAGAGCCAGGTCCCGCATCCGCCCGAGGGCGATGCCGCCAGGAAGGGCTGAACGCCAGCAGGACCTTCGGGAAGCCGCGCGCTGCGCGGCTTTTTTGTTGGCTACATGCGGTAGAGCAGGTGCCTGAGCTGCTCCGGCCGGGGCAGGGATTTCGCCGACAGGCGCAGGTAGCGCAGCCCCAGCCCGCGCAAGGCCTCGACCTTGGCGGCATCCGGGGCGCCGGCATCGGGCCCGGCGACGTCGATCGCGGCCACGGGGGCGAAGCGGGCATTGCAGACCAGCAGGTCGACCGTCGCCTGCGCGATCCCGGGATCGAGGCCGGGGCCGCCCAGCGCGCGCAGGGAAACGTGCGCGAACACGTGGTGGTCCCGCAAGGCGGCCTTGCACAGCAGGTAACCCAGCTTCGGCGCGCCGGCGAGGAAGGTGTCCTTCCCCCCTGGCGCCGGCGCGTCGGGCGCCGGCGCGGCCGCTGCCTTCACGGGCGGTGGCGCGACCGGCGCAGCGGCGGCGCCCGCGGGCGCCTGCAGGTCCTTCGGCGACACCTCGCCCTTGCGGTAGGCGGCGATGAAGGCCTCGAGGGATTCCGCGCCACCCTGGCGCGCCGGCTTCGACAGCAGGCCGTCGGCCTCCCCCTTCACGGCCTTGTACCACTTGTACCAGTAGACCAGCGCGATGCCGGCGAGGACCACGCCCAGCAGCAGCCCCAGGACCTTCACGCGCCCTCCGGTTTCGGCGCGGCGGGCACGAGCTGGTGCAGCAGGCTCGACTCGCGGTTGTAAAAGCCCTCGGTATGGAAGGTCTCGGGAAACTTGTAGAACTCGTAATCGAGGTGGTGGCAGACCTCGTGCAGCAGGGTGCGCAGGAAGCTCTTGTAGGCGACGACGCGCTTGTGCCGGGCGGTGCGCATCCAGAGCTGGATCCTGGCCGCCTGGCCGTCTTCCTCCGGCAGGTACAGGCCGTGCAGCTCGCCCCAGTCGTCGCTGGGGCGCACGGCCAGCACCTGGATGCGCAGGGCCGGCAGCCTCAGTTGGGCGACGATGCCGTCGGCGACGGTCTGCGACAGGCGCTGCACGGCGCTGCGGTCCTCCGATTTCAGCGCCCCGGCGAGCGCTTCGGCCGCGGGGCGCAGCGCCATGGCGTCGGGCAGGGGCACGCGCACGATCGCGTCACTTTGCCGGTAGATGCCCTGGCGGCGGGCGGACAGGCGCTTGTAGTAGTCGAAGGGCAATGCGGTCAGTCAAGGTAGCGGACGCGGCTGCCCAGGGCCGCCGGGTCCCAGAACCCGAGCTTGATGCCCTTTTTCACCCTGGCCTCGGCTTGCGCTTCCTTGCGCTTCACCAGCTCGAGGCGCGCGGCAACTTCCCCGGCCTGTGCCAGCGGGATGCAGACCACGCCGTCGCGGTCGCCGACGACGATGTCGCCCGGCCCGACGGCCACGCCCGCGCAGGTCACGGTGGTGTTGATCTCCCCGGGGCCGTTCTTGAACGCGGAGTTGGGCTTGACGCCACGCGAGAAGACGGGGATGCCCACCTTGAGCAGTCCGGTCACGTCGCGCACCAGGCCGTCGCACACGATCGCCGCCACCCCCAGCTTTTTCGCCCAGAAGGCCCACAGGTCACCGATGGTGGCCGCGGTGCCGTCGCCCGTGGTGGCGATGACGATCACGTCGCCCTTTTTCACGAAATCCAGCACGGCCATCGCCGCCAGGTTGTCCATCGGTCCGCAGTAGGCCGTGACCGCCGACCCGGAGAAACGCATGTCCGGGGTGAGCGGCTTGATCTCGTGGTCGAGGCAGCCGCGGCCGTTGAAGGCGTCGGTGACAAAGCCGGTGGGCTGGCCCGCGAAGGCTTTCATCAGTGCCTTCGCGGGGCGCTCGATCCGGCGGCGGATGGTGAGGGCGACGGGATCGCCGATCATGGTGCAGCTCCTGTGGTCGTCATCGGGGGTCGGGAGGATTCTGCTGAGGTACCGCGTCGAGCAGCTCGACCTCGAAGACCAGCGCCGATTTCGGCGGCACGGCTTCGGGTTTCTGGTACTTGAGGTCGTCGTAGCCCAGCCTGGCCGGCACCACGATGGTCCGCTTGCCGCCGACCTTCATGCCGCGCATGCCTTTTTCCAGGCCTTCCAGGGCGCGGTAGTGGCCGTACACGAAGGTCTTCGGCGGGCCGCTGCGGGAATCGACGAACGGGATGCCCTTGTGGTCCGCCGCGGCCTCGTCATAGACCCAGCCGGCGTAATGCATCACGGCAAACCAGCCGCGCCGCAGCTCGACCCCGTCGCCGGTGACCTGGTCGGTGGCCCGGACCTCGGTGGGCGGCTCCGCGCGCAGCGGGCCCGCCAGCAGCAGCGTGAGGCACAACCCGGTCACGCCCGTCTTGTTCATCGCTCCTCCGCCGCCGGCTTGTCCCGGCGCTTCGGCGCCAGTGTATCCAAAGTCCCCCGCGGCGACTTGTCGGCGGGGTTGCCGTCCTTGAACGGGCTGTGCTCCGAAAGCTCGTCCACGTAGTGCTCGATGCCGCGGCGCTCGCGGCCCAGGAACTGGGCGACGGCCTCGGAGAATTCGGGGCGCGCGAGCCAGTGCGCGGAGCGGGTCTGCACCGGCAGCAGGCCGCGGGCGAGCTTGTGCTCGCCCTGCGCGCCGCCTTCGAAGGCCGGGATGCCGCGCTCGATGCAGAACTCGATGGCCTGGTAGTAGCACACCTCGAAGTGCAGCCCGGAATGGAATTCGCGCGTGCCCCAGTAGCGGCCATAGAGGGCCTGCGCGCCGAACACGTTGAAGGCCGAGGCGACCGGGCGCCCGTCGCGGCTGGCGATGACCAGCACGAGGTTGTCGGGCATCGTGGCGGCGAGGCGCTCGAAGAACTCGAGGTTGAGGTAGGGCGTGGAGTGGTGCTCGCGGTAGGTGCGGTTGTAGCACTCCACGAAAAAGCGCCATTGCGCGGGGCTGGCCTGCGCCCCCGGGACGCGCTGGAACTCGAGTCCCGCCTCGCGCAGCCGGCGGCGTTCCTGGCGGATCTTCTTGCGCTTCTCGTGGTTCATGCGCGCGAGGAATTCGTCGAAATCCGCATATCCCTCGTTCTTCCAGTGGAACTGCACCGTGGAGCGCAGCATCATCCCGGCGGCTTCGAGCGATCGCGCCTCGGTTTCGGTCGGGAACAGGCAGTGCAGGGAGGACACGCCGGCGTCCCGCGCGAAGGACAGGGCCGCGCGCGCCAGCACCTCCCGGTCGGCGGGGGCGCGGGCAAGCAGGCGCGGACCGGTGACGGGCGTGAAGGGCACCGACGACAGAAGCTTGGGATAGTAGGCGAGGCCGTGGCGCTGGTAGGCGTCCGCCCAGGCCCAGTCGAACACGTACTCGCCGTAGGAGTGGGACTTCAGGTACAGCGGCATGGCGGCCTGCAGGACGCCGTTGCGCCACAGGCCCTGGTAGCAGGGGGCCCAGCCGGTCCCGGCGCAGGCGCTCCCGCTTTCGTGGAGGGCATGCAGGAACGCGTGGCAGAGCAGGGGATGGCCGCCCGTGAGCGCGTCCCATTCGGAGGCGGGGACGCGGGCGAGCGAGTCGAATGCCTGGACGCCGGACATCGGGAAGTGGATACCTGGGAATCGTGGCGCATTGCCGTTGCCGCGCAAGGCCCGATGCTATAGTAACAGCCATGCGCATCGCGATTGGCCAGATCAACTGCACCGTCGGTGATCTCTCCGGTAATTCCCGCAAAATCCTCGAATACGCGCAGCGCGCCCGGGACGGCGGCGCGGACCTGCTGCTCACCCCCGAGTTGTCCTTGTGCGGCTATCCGCCGGAAGACCTGCTGCTGCGCGAGGATTTTCGCGCCGCCTGCGGCCGGGCGCTGGGCGAGCTCGCGGCCCAGGTGCGCGGCATCGACGTGCTCGTCGGGCATCCGGACAGCCACGGCGGCAGGCTCTACAACGCCGCCTCGCTGCTGCGCGAAGGGCGCGTGCACGCCACCTACCGCAAGCATGACCTGCCCAACTACACGGTTTTCGACGAGGAGCGCTACTTCGAGCCCGGAAGCGGGGCGTGCGTGGTCGAGGTGGCCGGAGTCCGCGTCGGCATCAACATTTGCGAGGATGTCTGGGGCGCGGAAGGCGAGAGCATCGCGCGCCTGTCCACCGACGCGCAGGGCCGGGCGGTGGGCGTCAGCGTGGCCGCCGACGCCTGGCGGCCGGTGGCGCCGCAAATGGCCCGCGATGCAGGCGCCCAGGTGCTGCTGGTGCTGAATGCGTCCCCGTTCCACATCGACAAGCTGGCCAGCCGGCACGAAGTCGTGCGCAGCCGCACGGCGCAGACCGGCATGCCGGTGGTGTTTTGCAACCTGGTCGGCGGCCAGGACGAGCTGGTGTTCGACGGCGCATCGTTCGTCATGGACGCCGGCGGCAGGCTCACGCACCAGCTTCCGGCCTTCGAGGAGCAGCTTGCCTTCGCCGAGTTTGCCGGCGCCGCGCCGCTCCCGGGCCAGGTGGTGCCGGAACCGGAAACGGACGCGAGCATCTACCGCGCGCTGTGCCTGGGGGTGCGCGACTACCTGGGCAAGAACCGCTTTCCGGGCGCGCTGCTGGGCCTGTCCGGCGGCATCGATTCGGCCCTGACGCTGTGCATCGCCGCCGATGCGCTGGGGCCGGACAAGGTGCATGCCGTCATGATGCCCTCGCAGTTCACCGCGGACATGAGCGTCGACGACTCGCGGGAGATGGCGCGGCTGCTGGGCGTGCGCTACAGCGAGATCGCGATCAAGCCGATGTTCGACGTCTACCTGCAGGCGCTCGCGCCCCAGTTCGGCGACCGTCCCTTCGACGCCACCGAGGAGAACCTGCAGTCGCGCATCCGCGGCGCGTTGCTGATGGCCCTGTCGAACAAGTTCGGCGCCATCGTGCTCACCACCGGCAACAAGAGCGAAATGAGCACCGGCTACGCCACGCTCTACGGCGACATGGCCGGGGGGTTTGCCGTGCTCAAGGACCTGACCAAGAAGTACGTCTACCGGCTGGCCCGGCATCGCAACGGCATCTCGCCGGCGATTCCCGAGCGGGTCATCACCCGGCCGCCGAGCGCCGAACTGCGCCCGGGCCAGGTCGACCAGGACAGCCTGCCCGAGTACGACCACCTCGACGCCATCGTCGAGCTTTATGTCGAGCAGGATCGCAGCATCGCCGAGATCGTCGCCGCGGGCCACCGGCGCGAGGACGTGGAAAAGGTGGTGCGCCTGATCCACCTCAACGAATACAAGCGGCGCCAGGCCCCCGTGGGCATCCGCATCACGCGGCGCGGCTTCGGCAAGGACTGGCGCTACCCGGTTACCAACAAGTACCGCGGCGGCCTGTAGGGGCCGTGAATTTCGCAGGTGCCGTGAATCCGTGAATGCCGTGACGGCGTCCAGGCCCCCGGGGGTGAAATCCACGCATTCACGACATTCACGGGTTCACGATATTCACGGCTTCCCCGGCATCGCCGCGGCTTCCCGGCCCTGCCGGTTGCCGTCTATACTCCCGCTGGGAGCAGGAACCAACCGAAACGTCGCCAGGGAGCCGACATGAAAAAGATCGAAGCGGTGGTCAAGCCGTTCAAACTGGACGAGGTCCGCGAGGCCCTGTCCGACATCGGCGTCACGGGCCTGACCGTGACCGAGGTGAAAGGCTTCGGCCGCCAGAAGGGCCATACGGAACTCTACCGGGGCGCCGAGTATGTCGTCGACTTCCTGCCCAAGGTCAAGGTCGAAGTCGTGGTGCCCGACAAGCTGACCGACCAGGCGATCGAGGCGATCGTCAAGGCCGCGCGCACCGGCAAGATCGGCGACGGCAAGATCTTCGTCACCTCCGTCGAGCAGGTCATCCGCATCCGCACCGGTGAGACCGACGAGGCCGCCGTATAACGCGACGCGTTATTCCACCCTGCGGGCGCGTCGTGCGCCGCAGGGAAAAGGTCGAAGCAAAGTCGCAGGGAAAAGGTCGAAGCAAAAAGGTGAAAGTGAACACGCAAAGGCGTGGCTTTCACTATGACCTTTAACCTTTGACCTTTCCTTTCGGCGGCCTTTCGGCAAGTCAGGCTTCCGACCCGCGTTTTCCCTTCGCCTTCAATAGAACGACGACCGCGCCCCCACCGCCGTCCTCGGGGCGCGCCTGCACGAACGCCAGCACCTCGTCGCGCTGGGACAGCCAGCGGCCGACCTTGCGCTTGAGCACGGGCTCGCCCTGCGCCGAGCGCAGTCCCTTGCCGTGGATCAGGCGCACGCAGCGCAGGCCGCGCTTGAGCGACTGGGAGAGGAAGCCGGTGAACAGGGCGCGCGCCTCGTCGGTGCGCGCGCCGTGCAGGTCGAGCTCGTCCTGGACCGACCAATCGCCCCGCTTGAGTTTGCGCAGGAGCTGCGCGGGCAGGCCCGGGCGCAGGAACACGAGTTCCTCGCCGGTTTCGAGCCCGGGCTCCAGGGGCAGCTCGTCGGAGAGGCTGTCGGCCAGCACCTGCTCGTCATCGCGCAGGCGCTGCACGGGAAGCGGGGCGGGACGCGCCTTGTCGAGCCGGGCCTTGCCGGTGTCGGGCAGGGGAGCGACATCCCTGAGCGCCTCGCGCAGCAGCGTTTCCTCGTCCGCCGCTTCCGGGATGGGGGGATTGGATGGCTTGGGCATGACCTTCGGGGAGGGGAAGGGGCCAGGAGGAAAGTTGAAAGAGGAAAGAGGAAAGGCCAAAGGGGAAAGCGAGCACCCCGGCGGCCGCTTGGCCTTTTCGCTCTTGCCCTTGGACTTTTACCTTTGACCTTTAGCCTTTGACCTTTCCTCTTTCCTCTTTCCTCTTGCCCCTTCCCCCTATGCCTTCGAGCCCAGTTCCTCGAGGTATTTCTCGGCATCGAGCGCCGCCATGCAGCCGGTGCCGGCGCTGGTCACGGCCTGGCGGTAGACGTGGTCCTGCACGTCCCCCGCGGCAAATACGCCAGGCACGCTGGTCGCGGTCGCATTGCCCTCGCTGCCCCCCCGGGTCACGATGTAGCCGTTCTTCATCTCCAGCTGGCCTTCGAAGATCTGGGTATTGGGCGTATGGCCGATGGCGATGAAGACCCCCGCGAGCGGCAGGTCGCGATGGCTGGCGCCGGTGGTGGACTTGATGCGGATGCCGTTGACGCCCTGCTTGTCGCCCAGGACCTCGTCGAGCGTATGGTTCCACTCGAGCTTGACGTTGCCGCTCTTCGCCTTTTCCATCAGGCGGTCGACCAGGATGGCCTCCGCGCGGAACCTGTCGCGCCGGTGCACCACGGTGACGCTCCTGGCGATGTTCGAAAGGTAGAGCGCCTCCTCGACCGCGGTGTTGCCGCCACCGACCACCGCCACGTCCTGGCCCTTGTAGAAAAAGCCGTCGCAGGTCGCGCAGGCGGATACGCCCTTGCCCATGAACGCCTGCTCGGACGGCAGGCCCAGGTAGCGGGCGGAGGCGCCCGTGGCGATGATCAGGGCATCGCAGGTGTAGCTGCCCTGGTCGCCGACCAGCTCCATGGGCTTTTGCGACAAGCGCACGGTATGGATGTGGTCGAAGATGATCTCGGTGTTGAAGCGCTCGGCGTGCTTCTGGAAGCGCTCCATGAGTTCGGGGCCCTGGACGCCCATGACGTCGGCGGGCCAGTTGTCCACTTCGGTCGTCGTGGTGAGCTGCCCGCCTTGCACGATGCCCGTGATCAGCACGGGCTTGAGGTTGGCGCGGGCGGCGTAGATCGCCGCAGTGTAGCCGGCGGGGCCGGAGCCCAGGATGAGGAGACGGGAATGCCTGGTTTGGGTGGACATGACTCGGGTGTCTGGCGGCCCGGCGCGCTGTTCGCCGTACCGATGCAGTTGGGGCAAGTTCGAGCAAAATCAAACTTTAACAGTGTGCTCGCGCGCGTGTCCATGCGCCGAAAGCCACGTGGAGGGCAGGGCAATCGTGGGATATAATTCTTTGAAACTGATAGGGTAATTTCTTGCGAACGCCGTCCTCCGCCAAGTCCGCCGCCCAGAAGGAACCGCGCAAGCCCTTGCCGCCGAAGATTGCCGCCCTGCTGCGCGAATCGTGGTGGCTGCTGCTGGTGGGCGCGGCGCTGTATCTCGTCCTGATCCTGTTCACGTTCCACCGTGCAGACCCCGGATTTTCGCACCAGGGCAGCGGCTCGCAGGTTGCGAACGCCGGCGGCGCTGCGGGCGCCTGGATCGCCGATGTCCTGCTCTCCGCGTTCGGCCTGTCCGCCTGGTGGTGGGTGGTCTTCCTGGTCGGCGCCGTGGCCTGGAGCTATCGCCGCATCGACGCCACGCCGGAGACGGACCGCCGCTCCGTCGCGGTCGCGGGCAGCGGCTTCCTGCTCCTGATCCTGGCCAGCAGCGCGATCGAGGCGCTGCGGCTCTACTCGCTCAAGGCGCAATTGCCGCAATCGCCCGGCGGCGTGCTCGGCGGGCTCGTGAGCGGCCTGTTCTCCAGGGTGTTCGGCTTCACCGGCAGCACCCTGCTGCTGCTGGTGGTCGCGGGCGTCGGGTTGTCGCTGTTCTCGGGCATGTCGTGGGTGACGTTCATCGAGAAGCTGGGCGGGGCCATCGAGGACGGCTGGACGTTCCTGCGCGACCAGTGGCACACGCGCCAGGACCGCAAGGCCGGCGAGCAGGCCGCCGAAGAGCGCGAGGAGGTCGTGGAGGTGGAGCGCAAGCGCTTCGAGGAGCACGAGCCGATCCGCATCGAGCCGCCGCGCATCGAGATCCCCAAGTCCGATCGCGTCATCAAGGAGAAGCAGAAGCCCCTGTTCGAGGACCTGCCCGATTCGCCGCTGCCGCCGCTGCACCTGCTGGACGAGCCCCCGGGCGACGTCGAGATGCTTTCCGCGGAAACCCTGGAGTACACCTCGCGCCTGATCGAGAAAAAGCTCTCCGACTTCAACATCGAGGTGAAGGTCGTCGCGGCGCAGCCCGGTCCGGTGATCACGCGCTACGAGATCGAGCCCGCGGTGGGCGTCAAGGGCAGCCAGATCATCAACCTGGTGAAGGACCTCGCCCGCGCCCTGTCGGTGGTGAGCGTGCGCGTCGTGGAGACCATCCCGGGCAAGTCGTGCATGGGGCTGGAGATCCCCAACCCGAAGCGCCAGACGGTGCGGCTGTCGGAGATCCTGTCCTCCAAGGTCTATGCCGAGATGGGCTCGGCGCTGACGCTCGCCCTGGGCAAGGACATCGCCGGCAACGCCGTCGTCGCCGACCTTGCGCGCATGCCGCACCTGCTGGTGGCGGGCACGACCGGCTCGGGCAAGTCGGTGGGCATCAACGCGATGATCCTGTCGCTCGTCTACAAGGCGCCGGCCAACGACGTGCGCCTCATCCTGGTGGACCCCAAGATGCTGGAACTCTCGGTCTACGAGGGGATCCCGCACCTGCTTGCGCCGGTCGTGACCGACATGAAGCAGGCCGCGCACGCGCTCAACTGGTGCGTGGGCGAGATGGACCGGCGCTACCGGCTCATGTCCGCGCTGGGCGTGCGCAACCTGTCCGGCTTCAACCAGAAGGTCAGGGAGGCGGAAAAGGCGGGCAAGCCGCTCACCAATCCCTTCACCATCACGCCGGACAGCCCCGAGCCGCTCAAGGAACTGCCGCTGATCGTCGTCGTGATCGACGAACTGGCGGACCTGATGATGGTCGTAGGAAAGAAGGTGGAGGAACTCATTGCCCGCCTCGCGCAGAAGGCGCGGGCGGCCGGCATCCACCTGATCCTGGCCACGCAGCGCCCCTCGGTGGACGTCATCACGGGCCTGATCAAGGCCAACATCCCGACGCGCATCGCGTTCCAGGTGTCGAGCAAGGTCGATTCGCGCACGATCCTGGACCAGATGGGCGCCGAGCAGCTGCTGGGGCAGGGCGACATGCTGTTCCTGCCGCCGGGCACCGGCTACCCGCAGCGTGTGCACGGGGCCTTCGTGGCGGACCAGGAAGTGCACAAGGTGGTGGAGTACCTGAAGTCGCGCGGGCAGCCGCAATACATCGACGAGGTGCTGGAGGGCGGGGATGCCGATGGCGAGGGCGGCGCCGACGGCGCGGGCGCGGATGCGGATGCCGAGTCGGATCCGCTCTACGACCAGGCCGTCGACGTGGTGCTCAAGTCGCGGCGCGCGTCGATCTCGCTGGTCCAGCGCCACTTGCGCATCGGATACAACCGGGCCGCGCGCCTGATCGAGCAGATGGAGCGGGCCGGGCTCGTCTCCAGCATGCAGTCGAACGGCAACCGGGAGGTCATCGCCCCCTCGCGCAGCGAAGCCTGACGGGCGAACGGAGGAGGAGTGCGGTGGACGGGAAGGTGGTGGGAATCGCGCTGCTTTGCGCCTGGCTGCCGGCGGCCGCCGCGGACGTGTACCGCTGGGTCGACCGGGAAGGCAAGGTCCACTACAGCGACACGCCACCGCCCGGTGACAGGTCGGCGAAACCCATCGACCTGTCGAACGCGAAGCCGCCGGGGCCCGGCGATCTCTACGTCGAGCCCAAGGCCGCGGTTCCCGCTGCGCCGGCCCCATCCGCGCCGCCCGCTGCCGCGGCATCCGGGGAACCCGCCGTCGCCGCCATTCCCCGCCACCGCGGCATGTCGTTCGATACCTACATCCTGCTGCGAACGGGCATGAGCGAAGGCGAGTTGCTGCAGCGGGCGGGCCCGCCGGACTACGAATCGGCCGACGGCAGCGTCGGGTCGACCGTGCGGCGGGGCCGGCGGATAGAGACGTTCAGCAACCTCGAGTTGAGGAAGTTCTACTACTACCCGACCCCGTCGGACCCGTTCACCACGGTGGTGACGCTGACCGGGGGCTACATCTCCGACCTGCAACGGACGAGGCATTTCTGATGCGCCTGCGCGTGCTGTTCCTCATGACCTGCCTTGCCGCGCAACCGGCGGCGGCAGGCCCGATCGAGAAATTCCGGGCCTTCATCGAGCAGACCCGCTCGGCGAAGGCGACCTTCTCCCAGACCGTCGCCGATTCGGCCGGGCAGACCACGCAAAAGGCCAGCGGCAGCGTCCAGTTCGAGCGCCCGGGCAAGTTCCGATGGGCCTATGACAAGCCCTACGAGCAGCTCATCGTCGGCGACGGCAGGACGCTGTGGATCTACGACAAGGACCTCAACCAGGTCACCCGGCGCAAGCTCGACAAGGCCCTGGGCAGCAGCCCCGCGGCGCTGCTCGCGGGGTCGGACGACATCGACAAGTACTTCTCGCTGAACGCGCTCGGCGTGAAGAAGCAGCTCGACTGGCTCGAGGTGCGCCCGCTCGACGAGGAAAGCCTGTTCGACAAGGTGCACCTCGGTTTTCGCGGCAATGTGCTCGAGGTCATGGAGCTGTACGACCACTTCGGCCAGAAGACCACCATCAGGCTCTCCAACCTGCAGCGCAGCCCGAACGCCAGGCCGGAGCTTTACCAGTTCACCGTGCCCGAGGGCGCCGACGTCGTCTCCGAGTAGGCCCGGGTCCCGGAAACCGCAGGGGCGCGAAGGCGCCGCAATGGATCATTGAAACGGGAACTTGTTCCTTGGAACGCGATTTTCGTGCCGCCCTGTGGACGGCGAGCAACTTATCCCCCTGCGCCCGCGAGCCTCATGCCGGCCGGGCTTTCCTTTGCGCATCCCTTTGCGCCTTGGCGGTGAAAGGGCTGGCCGTTGACTGACCTGTTCGAAGCCAGGCAACCGGCGGCGCCGCTCGCCGAGCGCATGCGCCCGCGCACCCTCGACGAGGTGGCGGGCCAGGCCCACCTGCTGGGGGCGGGCAGGCCGCTGCGCGTCGCCTACGAGTCCGGCAAGATCCATTCGATGATCCTCTGGGGCCCGCCGGGCGTGGGCAAGACCACCCTGGCCCGCTTGATGGCGGGGGCCTTCGATGCCGACTTCATCGCCCTGTCCGCGGTGCTCTCGGGGGTGAAGGACATCCGCGAGGCCGTGGCGCGCGCGCAGTCCACGCTGCAGGAATCCGGGCGGCGCACGATCCTGTTCGTCGACGAGGTGCACCGCTTCAACAAGGCCCAGCAGGACGCCTTCCTGCCCTTCGTGGAGCAGGGGCTGGTCACGTTCATCGGGGCGACCACCGAGAACCCGTCCTTCGAGGTCAACGGCGCGCTGCTGTCGAGGGCGGCGGTGTACGTGCTCAAGCCGCTGGCGGAGGACGAACTGGGGGCGCTGTTCGACCGGGCCCTGGCGTTCGCCTGTCCCGGCCTGGCATTCGACCCCGGGGCCCGCGCGCTCGTGGTCGGCGCCGCGGACGGGGATGCCCGGCGCCTGCTCAACATGGTCGAGGCCCTCGGCAATGCCGCCTCGGCGGCGTCCGTGCCCGTGGCGGACGAAGCATTCGTCCAGGACACGCTGGCGCAGAACATGCGCCGCTTCGACAAGGGGGGCGATGCCTTCTACGACCAGATCTCGGCCCTGCACAAATCCGTGCGGGGCTCGGCGCCGGATGCGGCGCTCTACTGGCTCACCCGCATGCTGGACGGCGGCGCCGACCCGCTTTACGCGGGCCGGCGCCTGGTGCGCATGGCGATCGAGGACATCGGCCTGGCGGACCCGCGCGCGCTGCGCCTGGCGCTGGACGCCTGCGAAACCTACGAACGCCTGGGCTCGCCCGAGGGCGAGCTCGCGCTGGCGCAGGCGGCCATCTACCTGGCATGCGCGCCGAAGTCGAACGCGGCTTACGTTGCGTATAATGAGGCCCGTTCGTTCGTGCAGTCCGACAAGTCGCGCCCGGTTCCCGAGCACCTCCGCAACGCGCCCACGAAGCTGATGAAGCAGCTCGGCTACGGCCGGGAATACCGCTATGCGCACGATGAGCCCGGGGCGTACGCGGCCGGGGAGACGTACTTCCCCGACGGGATGGACGAGCCGAGGTTCTACCGGCCCACGCCGCGGGGACTGGAGGGCAAGATCGGCGAGAAGCTCGAGCGCCTGCGGGCACTCGACGAGCAGGCGGGCAAGAAGAATCGATAGCCAGGAACCGGGTCAATGCTGGACATCCAACTCATCCGTAACGACCTCGACGCGGTGGCGGCGAGGCTGGCCACGCGCGGCGTCGCGCTCGACGTCGCGACCTTCCGCGCCCTGGAGGACGAGCGCAAGCGCGCCCAGGTCCGCACCCAGGAGCTGCAGGCAAGGCGCAATGCGGCGTCGAAGCAGATCGGCGAGATCAAGCGCACGGGCGGGGATGCCGCGGCGCTGATGGCGGAGATGGGCGCGGTGGGCGAGGAGCTCAAGCAGATCGAGGCGGGGCTCGATGCCATCCAGTCGAAACTCAACGACATCCTGCTCACCATCCCCAATACGCCGCACGCAAGCGTTCCGGTGGGCAAGTCCGCGGACGACAACGTCGAAGTCCGCCGTGTCGGCGAGCCGCGCAGGTTCGATTTCCCCGTCCGGGACCATGTCGACGTCGGCGCCGGCCTCGGCATGCTCGACTTCGATGCCGCCGTGAAGATCAGCGGCGCGCGCTTTACCCTGATGACGGGCCCGCTCGCGCGGCTGCATCGCGCCATTGCCCAGTTCATGCTCGACGTGCACAGCGGCGAGCACGGCTACAGCGAGGTGTACGCGCCCTATCTCGTGAACGCCGAGAGCATGCGCGGCACGGGCCAGCTGCCGAAGTTCGAGGAGGACCTGTTCGGCGTTCCCCGTGCGGACGGCGGCAAGTTCTACCTGATCCCGACCGCGGAAGTGCCCGTGACCAACATCGTGCGCGACACCGTGCTTGCCGCGGACAGGTTGCCCCTCAAGTACGTGTGCCATTCCCCGTGTTTTCGTTCGGAGGCGGGCTCCTACGGCAAGGACACGCGCGGCATGATCCGCCAGCACCAGTTCGACAAGGTCGAGCTCGTCCAGATCGTGCATCCGGACAGCTCCTACGAATGCCTCGAGGCGCTGACCGGCCACGCGGAATCGATCCTGAGGCGCCTGGAGCTGCCGTTCCGGACCGTGACGCTGTGCACGGGGGACATGGGATTTTCGGCCGCCAAGACCTACGACATCGAGGTCTGGCTGCCCGCGCAGAACGCCTATCGCGAGATTTCCTCCTGCAGCAACTTCGAGTCCTTCCAGGCGCGCCGCATGCAGGCGCGCTACAAGGGCGAGAAGGGCAGGAACGAGCTGGTCCACACCCTGAACGGCTCCGGACTGGCCGTGGGCAGGACGCTCGTGGCGATACTTGAGAACTTCCAGAACGCCGACGGCAGCGTGACCATTCCGCAGGCGCTGCGCCCCTACATGCGCAACGAGCCGCTGATCCGCCGGGCCTAGAAGGGGCCGCCGTCCGAGAACAGCGGACGGTGCGCCTCCTCGTAGCGCATGAGGATGTCGTAGTAGTTGCGCACGTTTTCCGTGAGGATCACCGCCTCCCCGCCGCGGGCGAAGCCGCGCCTGACGGTCGAGTAGTAATCCGACCGGGCGAGCAGGGGCAGGATCTTGCGCACGTCCACCCAGGAATCGTGGTTCAGGCCGCGCCTCTGGGTCAGGATGCGCGCATCCTCCAGGTGCCCGTATCCCACGTTGTAGGCCGCGAGCGCCATCCAGGTGCGGTCCGGCTCGGGGATGCGGTCCGGGAGGGTGTCCTTGAGCATCATCAGGTAGCGCGCACCGGCGACGATGTTCTGGTCGGGATCCAGGCGGTCCGCCACGTCCATGCGGTCCGCGGTTTCCGCGGTGAGCATCATCAGGCCGCGCACGCCCGTGGGGCTGGTCGCAAGCGGGTTCCAGTGCGATTCCTGGAAGCCCAGCGCCGCCAGCAGGCGCCAGTCGATGCCGGTCAGCTCCTGGGCCTGCTGGAAGGCGTCCCGGTAGCGCGGCAGCACCGAGACGCGACGCTGCAGGAAGGCGACCACGTCACCCTGGTCGAGGCGTTCGATGTGCCCGTAGTAGCGATCGAGCAGCACGCGCAGCGCGCCGCTCTTGTTGATGCGGGTGAAGAAATCCGCGATCTGGTTCACCAGCAGGGGGCTGGCATCCTTCGGCATCGCCCAAGCGAGCGTCTCCGGCGCGCCCAGCACGAACGCCCGCCCGATGTTCGGCAGGAAGTTCTGCGCAAGGTCGACGACGTTGGAATCCGTCACCACGTAGTCGTATTCGCCGTCGGAAAGGTGGTCGAGCAGCGCCACACTGTCGCTGGTGGGCACCTCGTCCCAGCGCAGCCGGGGCTCGTTCTCACGCTCGGCGCGCAACTGCTCGGCGGCGCTGGTGCCAGCCATCACCGCCACGCGCTTGCCGACGAGGTCGTGCATCGCATTGGGCCGCGGCTTGTCGGTGTTGAAGGCGACGACTTTCTGCACCGACTGGTAGGCGGGGCCGAACAGGAAATCGCGGCGCCGCTCGTCGGTGGCGCTCAGGCCCGCGGCGGCGAAATGCGCCACGTTGCGGCGCAGGGACGGGAGGATGTCGGCGAAGTTGGACAGCTCCACGTAGCGCAACTTCATGCCGATGTCCTTGGCGAACATCTGCAGCAGGTCCTGCTCGATGCCGATGTACTTGCCGTCGGCGCCCAGGAAACGCGTATTGGGGCTGTTGCGCACCAGGACCACCAGCTCGTCGGTCATGCCGAAGGGCAGCACCGGACGCTGGATGAGCGCACCCGGGTCGCAGGAGGGCAGGAAGATCAGCAGCGCCGCCGCAAGGACCTTGTACGCCGAGCGTGCGCGATGCCTGACAGCCGGCACATTGCCATGCGCATGGGCCGGGCGCGGGCCGCGGCGCCTGTTCGCAAATGCCACCATCGGCTGGTAAAATATCATGAACTTCACGCTTCCAAGCGCGGATGCGGCAAGCCCGGAGAGGTACCGAAGTGGCCATAACGGCGCTGACTCGAAATCAGATGGTCAGGGAGACCTGGCACGTGGGTTCGAATCCCACCCTCTCCGCCAA
>DASZQJ010000157.1:0-15591 GCA_035549715.1 Burkholderiales bacterium | reverse complement strand
CTGGTATCGGCGAACCAGGGGAGCTCGTTGGAAACGAGCATGAGCCTGGAAGTCAGTGTCGTCGTCAGGTCGGGCAAATACTTCCGTTGAATGGTGACCGCGTCCTCGCCGGATACCCTCAGCAGGTTCTCGACGACGGTGGCGATATCTACACGTCCGGACAGGCGCACGTCGGAAACGACCGCCAGCAGCTTGCCCACTAGCGACGCCAGACCGAAAGGCTGCGCCAGGCTTCCGAGCGTGGGACTCGCCGTGTTCTCTTTTCCCAGCAGGGCCTGCAGCAGGCGAATCATGGTCCCCTTACCTGATCGAATGGGTCCGATCAGCAGCAGGATCTTCTGCTGCTCAGTTCGATGCAGAAGGCAGTAGCCGCACCACCATTGCCACAAGCGGATGCTGTCGTCGTCCTCGCCCCAGACGTCCGACAGGAATTGAAACCAGTGCGCGGCCGCCGGCGCAGCGGGAAGGAACGGGAAGGGCAGGGATTGAAGGGAGAAGAACCGCGGGGTGTGCTCGAGCAGTTCACGGGAAGGCAAGACCAGGAGCCCGTTTTCCATGGGGACGATCTTTCGAGGATCCGGGAGGCCGTCCGCCTTATGGAGCCAGCAAGGCGGCTCAATGGTGTCCGAGCGATGGCACTCTGCTCGCAGCGCGTCGACGACGTCGTCGACGTGCCTTTTGCGGACCGGCTTCCCGGCGAAATGGCATTGCTTCCAGACGACCTCCCGGAGATCGTCCAGGGAGTACTGCATCCACCGAGTCCCGCGGTGAATATAGAACTCTTGCCGCCAGTGAACCAGGCGCCAGGCGCCAACATCGCCGGCAAGGCAGGCGTAGTACTCCCTGACGATCGCCTTGGCAGCCTCTCGAGGATCGGATGCGTCAATGCCTGGGAGATTCGCAAGCGCTTCGCGAAAGGCGGCTTCGCCTACAGCGCTCATGCAACCTGCCGGCGCGATTCCAGCCAGGCGTTGAAGCGATCGAGGTCGAGAAACACGCGACCTCCCACGCGAACGATCGACGACGCCAGGCCGTTACTCGATGCCTCGGCGATGTAGGCGCGAATTGCTGCTTCGCTCATCGCTGGAGTGGCGAGCTGGCGGACGGTTCGGAGTTTCTGATGGTCCAAGGAGCCTCCGTGTTCGGCTTAATGCCGAGTACGGAAGAATAATGCGGATTGGAATTGCTATCTGCTACGGAGATTGAAGGCTATTTCTCCGCGAATGTCTTTCTCTCGGACACCACGTCCCTAATCGTGGATTCACTGACGTTGTGTTCCTCGGCGAGAACTTTAATCAGTGTTGCGGGCGCCTTCTTAATTTCCTTCAGAATTTCGTCGATCTTTTTTTTACTCAACTTCGGCGCGACGGCTTTTATAGAGTCGAATGTTGCAAGATCAGCAGTAATTTTTGCGTGCCGGACGGCTGATCTGATCATGATTTGATTTCCATACGTCAATCGAGTCTTTATTCCCCTTTTTGTTTTCCATAATGGGTGCCCCTCAACCATCAGCGCAAGTGCCTTACGAACCGATAGCGGAACGTGGTTGTAATCTTCGTCGCGCAATAGATCCGCGAGCTGAGTTACATCTCCTTTGGAGGCCAGCATAAGACCCGTGTCCCAAGCCAATTCACGTATGTTCATTCGCATCCTTCCATGCGACCTTCGAGAGGGAAGTCGAGCCAGGCCGGGAAGGTGCCGGCTTTTCGGGGATCAGCCTAGGCTCGACGTGAGCATGTTACGCTGCGGGGAAGCCGCCGTGCAGACGTCTGCACGGCGGGGACGATTCTAGCGCTGGCCCAGCAAGGCCGGGGGAAGCTCGACGGTGAGCGCCTTTGCAACATCCTGGAAGTCGTTCTCATAGCATCCAATCGGAATCATCCCCAAGGGACTCAGGCAACTATCGAGCATTTGGTGGACGCGTTCTGCAACAGAGACCGCCAGCGAAGCTACCGCTTCGTAACTTTCGATCGTTCCGGACGTCGGGGACTCATGAGCGACATCGCGAAGCGCACGGAGTCTGATCTGCGCATCCAGGATGATGCTATTGATGATCTCGGCGAGATCCTTATTGATCAGTGGCCGTTCGCCCCTGGGGCTCGGCTTCGCCCGCCTAGGCTCAGCCATCAGCCCTTTCAGTATCGCCAGCAGCGCTTTGACTTGCTCGGACATTACCCAGAGTTGCGCATTCAGGGCTTCCGTGGTCAGGACTTGGCCGGCCTGATTGTTACTGGTGGTTGAGATGAGACTGCCGACCAGGCCTTCCAGCTTCTCGCCCATGCGCAGCATTTCGTCATACGTGGCAAAATTTGAAGTAGCCATTTCGTACCCCCTTGTGGTGCGTTGTGGTTAGCCGACCAGGCCGCGGAATCGGCCGGGAAGGCGGGACACGGGCGGCCGGAGCCGCCCGCCAAAACTGGCCGGTGTGGCCAGATTTGTAGCCACTGGTGGGGTGCTGGTAAGCTTCGCGCTCGCTCGGTTTGGAGGCCGCTCTGTGTGGTTGGCAGGCCCACAGGGCGTTGATTTAGAAAACCTTTCACAGCCTTCAGCCGACCGAGACTTTTCCCCTTCCGGGGCCCGGCAGGGGCCTGTTAATCCGCAGGTCCCTGGTTCGAGCCCAGGTCGGGGAGCCAACTTCATTATGCCTCCCGCTCTTTCGTCGAAGACCCGCAAGTCCCTGGTCATCGCCGGGGCGGTCGTCGGCGCCTTGCTCCTGCTGCCGTTCGCCATTCCCCTCGGCGGCTTCATCCCGGAGATCGAGCAGGCCGCTTCCGAGCGTCTGAAAGATCCGGTCCGGATCCAGTCTTTGCGCGTTTTCCTGCTGCCCTATCCCCATTTGACCGTCGGTGGCATCGACGTCGGGGCGAAGCCCTACCTGCAGGTTCGCAAGGTCGTCGTCACCCCCGCGTTGCTGTCGCTTTTCTCCGACCAGAAGGTGATCCGCGAGATCAGCCTGCGCGGCGTGGTGGTGCAGGCGCCGCTGCTTTCCAGGATCGCCGGCTGGACCGGGGGCGCGTCCTCCAGTGCCCCGGCGCCCGTGCGGATCGAACGCGTGGCAGTCCGCGAGGCCGATTTGAACCTGAAGGGGGTGCGGCTGCAGGATGTGGATCTGGACCTCGCCCTCGATGAGAAGGGGGCGTTGGCGCAGGCGCTGTTCGAGGCCAGCAAAGGCCGGCTCAAGGCCAGGCTCCTGCCCAAAGGCAAGGATTTCAGCATCCAGCTCACGGCGCGCAACTGGACCCTGCCCGTCGGCCCGCCGCTGCAAGTGGCGGCCCTGGACGCGGGCGGCACGATAGGCAAGGCCGGCCTTTCCCTTCCCGAGATCTCCGGGAAGTTCTACGACGGCACGCTTGCCGGCAAGCTCGACGTGGGCTGGAAGGACGCCTGGAGCCTCCAGGGCAACCTCGACATCAGGCAGGTCGACGTCAAACCGCTGGTCGCGGTGTTCACCAAAGGCACCACCCTCAGCGGGCGCCTGTCCGCAGCGCCGGTAATCAACATGCGGGCGCCCAGTGCGGCGGAACTGGCGAATGTCCTTCGCGTCGATGCGGACTTCCATGTCGACAACGGCGTGATCCATGACTTCGACCTTGCCGCCGCCCCGAAGGCATTGATCAAGAAGGATGCCCTGAAAGGCGGCGAAACGCGATTCGACCGCTTTTCCGGTTATCTCATCGTCGACGCGACTGGATATCACCTCATCGACCTGCAGATCGCATCCGGCGTCCTGAAGGCGGAGGGCGAGCTTTCGATTTCGCCGAAGCAGGAGCTGGATGGCGTGATGGACGTGGCCATCAAGGGAACGTCGGCACTCGTGAGCACGCCGCTTGCGATCGGCGGCACGGTGCAGAGCCCGCTGGTCTATCCGAGCACGGCCGCCATCGCGGGCGCGGCGGCGGGCACGGCGCTCCTGGGACCGGGCCTGGGCACGTCGGTGGGGATGAAAGCCATGCGCCTGACGGGGCGACTCTTCAGCGGCAAGAAACGCACCCCGCGGCCGAAACCAGCGCAAGAACCCTCTGCTGCACCGGACCCGCCGACCAAGGCCACGCCGAAGGGCCCGGTGCCGGGTTCTTCCCCGCCGAGCACTCCCGCGCCGAAGGCTTCCGCCCCGGTGGAGGCTTCCGGCCGCCGCTGACGGCGCCGGGTCCTAGATGACCCTGGCGACCGCGTCGACGACGTGGTCGATGTTGCGCGAATTGAGCGCCGCCACGCAGATGCGGCCGGTGTCGATGGCGTAGACCGAGAACTCCTCGCGCAGGCGCGTCACCGCCTCCTTCGACAGTCCCGAGTAGGAGAACATGCCGCGCTGGCGGGTGACGAAGTCGAAGTCGGCGCCGGGCTTGCGCGCCTTGAGCTTGTCCACGAACTGCCTGCGCATTTCTCGGATGCGCTCCCGCATCTGCGCCAGCTCCCGTTCCCACGTGGCGCGCAACTCGGGGGTGGTCAGCACCGTGGCGACGATCTGGCCGCCATGGGTGGGCGGGTTGGAGTAGTTGGTGCGCACCGTGCGCTTCATCTGGCTCAGGACCCGGGCCGCTTCCTCGCTGCTCGAGGCCACGACGCTGATGGAGCCGACGCGCTCGCCGTAGAGCGAGAACGACTTCGAGAAGGAATTGGACACGAACACGGGGCCGCCGGCCTCGGCGAAGCGGCGCACCACCCTGCCGTCCTCGGCGATGCCGTCGCCGAAGCCCTGGTAGGCGATGTCCAGGAAGGGGACGAGGCCGCGGGCGGCCACGGCGCCGATCACCGCAGTCCACTGGTCCTCGGTAAGGTCGACCCCGGTCGGGTTGTGGCAGCAGGCGTGCAGGACGATGATCGAGCCGGCAGGCAGGGCGTTGAGCGCCGCGATCATCGCGTCGAATTTCACGCCGTGCGTGGCCGCTTCATAGTAGGGGTAGGTGTTGACCGTGAAGCCGGCGTTCTCGAACAGCGCGCGGTGGTTCTCCCAGCTGGGATCGGATATCCACACCTGCGCCTGGGGCAGCAGGCGGCGCAGGAAATCCGCGCCGACCTTGAGGCCGCCGGTGCCGCCCAGGGCCTGGATGGTCACCACGCGGTTGTCCTTCACCGCCGCGCTGTCGGCGCCGAAAACCAGTTCCCGCACCGCCTTGTCGTAGGCAGGCAGGCCGTCGATCGGCAGGTAGCTCCTCGGCGCAGACTTTTCCGTGAGCTGAACCTCCGCGAGGCGCACGCATTCGAGCAGGGGCACCTTGCCGTTGTCGTCGTAGTAGACGCCGACGCCGAGGTTCACCTTGGCGGGGTTCCTGTCGGCGTTGAAGGTTTCGGTCACGCCGAGGATCGGGTCCTTCGGCGCCATCTGCACGCCGGCGAGTATCGAGGAGGGGTGGGGGGCGTTCATCGTGATAACATCAAAAATTCTTCCGGCGCGTATTGTACCCGTGGCCGTCACTTTCCCAAACAGCCCCTTCCGGCTGCACCAGCCCTTCGCGCCGGCGGGAGACCAGCCGCAAGCCATCGCCGCCCTCGTCGAGGGCCTCAACGACGGGCTCGCCTTCCAGACCCTGCTCGGCGTCACGGGCTCGGGCAAGACCTACACGATGGCCAACGTCATCGCGCGCACCGGACGGCCGGCCATCGTCATGGCGCCCAACAAGACGCTCGCCGCCCAGCTCTACGCGGAGTTCCGCGAGTTCTTCCCCGAGAACGCGGTCGAGTACTTCGTCTCGTACTACGACTACTACCAGCCGGAAGCCTACGTGCCCTCGCGCGACCTGTTCATCGAGAAGGACTCGAGCATCAACGAGCACATCGAGCAGATGCGGCTCTCGGCGACCAAGTCGCTGCTGGAGCGCGACGACGCGGTGATCGTCGCCACCGTGTCCGCGATCTACGGCATCGGGGACCCGGTCGACTACCACGGCATGATCCTGCACCTGCGCGAGCACGAGCGCATGAGCCAGCGCGACATCATCTCGCGCCTGGCGGAGATGCAGTACGAGCGCAACGAGATCGAGTTCCGGCGCGGCACGTTCCGGGTGCGCGGCGACGTGCTGGACGTCTTCCCGGCGGAGAGCCCGGAATCGGCGCTGCGCATCTCGCTGTTCGACGACGAAGTCGAGGCGCTCACCCTGTTCGACCCGCTGACCGGCCAGGTCATGCAGAAGGTGCCGCGCTACACGGTATACCCGTCGAGCCACTACGTGACGCCGCGCAGCACCACCCTGCGCGCAATCGAGACCATCAAGGAGGAACTGCGCAGCCGCACGGCCCAGTTCGTCGCGGCGGGGAAGCTGCTCGAGGCGCAACGCATCGAGCAGCGCACCCGCTTCGACCTGGAGATGCTCAACGAGCTGGGCTTCTGCAAGGGCATCGAGAACTACTCCCGCCACCTGTCCGGGCGCAAGCCCGGCGAGCCGCCGCCGACGCTGATGGACTACCTGCCGCTCAACGCGCTGATGATCATCGACGAGAGCCACGTCACCATCCCGCAGATCGGCGGCATGTACAAGGGCGACCGGGCGCGCAAGGAGAACCTGGTCGACTACGGGTTCCGGCTGCCCAGCGCGCTCGACAACCGGCCGCTGCGTTTCGACGAGTTCGAACGCATCATGCCCCAGGTGATCTTCGTCTCCGCCACCCCCGCCGAGTACGAGCGGGAGCACCAGGCGCAGGTGGTGGAGCAGGTGGTGCGCCCCACCGGGCTGGTCGACCCCGAGATCGAGGTCCGTCCGGCCGCCACCCAGGTCGACGATCTGCTCTCCGAGATCCACGAGCGGGTCGGACGCCAGGAGCGGGTGCTGGTGACCACGCTGACCAAGCGCATGGCGGAAGACCTGACGGACTACCTCGCCGAGCACGGCGTCAAGGTGCGCTACCTGCATTCGGACGTCGACACGGTGGAGCGCGTGGAGATCATCCGCGACCTGCGCCTGGGCGAATTCGACGTGCTGGTGGGCATCAACCTGCTGCGCGAGGGCCTGGACATTCCCGAAGTGTCGCTGGTGGCGATCCTGGACGCCGACAAGGAGGGTTTCCTGCGTTCGGAGCGTTCCCTCATCCAGACCATCGGGAGGGCGGCGCGGCATCTGAATGGCGGCGCCATCATGTACGCCGACAAGGTCACCGACTCCATGCAGCGCGCGATTGCCGAAACGCAGCGCCGCCGCCAGAAGCAGCAGGACTACAACAGCGCGCACGGCATCACGCCGCGCGGCGTGATGAAGCGCATCAAGGACCTCATCGAGGGCGTCTACGATTCGTCCGCCCGCCAGGACCTGCAGGCGGCCGAGCAGCTGCAAGCCTACGGCGCGATGAACGAGAAGGACCTGTTGAGGGAACTCAAGCGCGTCGAGAAGGACATGCTGGAGGCGGCGCGCAACCTGGAATTCGAACGCGCGGCCCAGCTGCGCGACCAGTTGAACGAGCTCAAGCAGCTCGCCTTCGGCGTGAACGAGGCCGAAGGCGGGCGCGCCACGGGCAAGGACGGCAAGCCCGCGGGTGCGGCGTCCATGCTGGCGGCGCGCCGGCGCAGGGCGTAGACCCGTGCCTGCCGGGGGCAAGGTTCGGGTGCTGTTCGTCTGCATGGGCAACATCTGCCGCTCCCCCACGGCGGAGGGCGTATTCCGCCATCTCGTCCGCACCGAAGGGCTCGAGGACCTCATCCACGTGGCGTCCGCGGGAACCCACGATTACCACACGGGCCGCCCCCCGGATGCACGCGCGCAGCAGGCTGCCGCCCGGCGGGGCTACGACCTCTCCGCACAACGCGCCCAACGGGTCGAGGCCCGCCACTTCGTCGAGTTCGATTACGTGCTGGCAATGGATGCCGAAAACCTTTCGCACCTGCGCCGGATTGCCCCCGAGGGTTTGCGCGACAAGGCCATGCTGTTCCTGGACTTCAGCCCCGGCCATCGGGGCGGGGAAGTCCCCGACCCTTACTACGGCACGGCAGATGGCTTCGCGCGGGTCCTTGACCTCGTGGAGGCGGGCGCGCATGGCCTGATGGCGGACATCAGGAAAAGGCTCGGCCCACAAGGCTGAGCGCCGCAGCGCCAATAAAAAAGCCCGGCCAGGAGGCCGGGCTTTTGATTTCGTGCTTCGAACTGCGTCAGGCGTTGTCACTGCCCGGCGAAGGGCGTGTTTCCACCTGTTGCAGGGGTTCCTCGGGCGCCACCGGGACCTGCGGCCGCGGGCGGGGTGTCCGCACGGGGCGTGGTGCTTCTTCTTCGTAGGCCGGCGACGAGGGCCTGGACGTGGTCTCGACCATCTGCATGTCCGCGGGCAGGCTGACCGGCTCCATGCGCCAGGCCGCCTCGGCGGGCCTGGCCGGCGGCATTGCGGTGGCCGGCGTCGGTTCGCTGGTCTCGCGTACCGGCACCTCGGGCTCGTACCGGCTCGCGACGGCAGCCGGCTCGGCCAGGACCTCATGGCGGGAGGCGGGGACCTCATGGCGGGAGGCGGGCTCATCCGCAGGTTCCGGGTGCACGACCGCTTCGGTCTGGGATCGGGCCCGTTCCTGCTCGAGGCGGGCTTCCTCGGCCATCTGCGCCTCCGCATAAGCCTGCTGCTCGCGCTGGCGGTCCAGGTGCTCGCGCGGCTGGCCCATTTCATGGCGGGGCTGGTTGCTGCCGCCTTCCTGGCGCTCGCCGCGGCGGCCGCGACGCCTGCGACCGCGGCCTTCGCCGCCCTCGCGGTTGCCCTCGGGGCGCGGCTCGCCCTGCGGCCGCTGCTCGATGGCCGATACGGCCTGCTCGCTGCGCTCGGGGCGTTCCGTGCGGTCGGGCCGCTCGTTGCGCTCCGGACGCGGCGGCCGCTGCTGGCGTTCGCCCTGCGGCTTGCGCTCGCCCGCGTGCTCGTGACGGCGGTTCTGCCCGGGCTGCTGGTCGCGGCGGCCCTCGCCCTCGGGGCGTCCTTCGTGCCGCTCCTGCTGCGCGCGGCCTTCGCGTCGCGGCTCGTTGCGATTGTCTCCAGTACGGCCGCCGCGGCGGTCGTCGCGGTCGCGTCCCCGCGGGTGGCCGCGGCCCTCGCCGCGCTCATGCTCGCGGCGGCGGGTGTGCTGCTCGCGCGGGCGCGGCTTGGGCGCTTCCGGGACGGCTTCGGGCTTGCGGGTGAGCCAGCCGAAGATCTTCTCGAATATCGAGGGCGCCGGCGCTGCGGCGGGCTGCGCCGGCTCGCGCGGCACCGGCATCGGCGCCGGCTGGCCCGGGGTGATGCCCTGGACCGCCGCCTGCGGGCGCTGCGGCTCGGGTTTGGCGGCGGCCGTGGCTGCCTTCTCCGCTTCGGCCGGCATTTCCACCATGCGGTAGCTGGGCTGGGTGAGGTCGTTCTGGTTGAGTTCGTCGTGCCGCAGCCGCGTGACGGTGTAATTCGGCGTCTCGAGGTTGATGTTCGGGATCAGCAGGACGTTGACCTTGAGGCGCGTCTCGATCGAGTGGAACTCGTTGCGCTTCTCGTTGAGCAGGTAGGTGGCGACATCCACCGGCACCTGGGCGTGCACCGCCCCGGTATTCTCCTTCATCGCCTCCTCCTGGAGGATGCGCATGATGTGCAGCGCCGAGGATTCCACGGAGCGGATGTGGCCGGTGCCGTGGCAGCGCGGGCAGGCGATGTGGCTGGTCTCGCCCAGCGAGGTTTGCAGCCGCTGGCGCGACAGCTCGAGCAGGCCGAAGCGGGAAATCTTCCCTGTCTGTACCCGCGCCCGGTCGTAGTGCAGCGCATCGCGCAGGCGGTTCTCGACCTCGCGCTGGTTGCGCGAGGACTCCATGTCGATGAAGTCGATCACCACCAGGCCGCCCAGGTCGCGCAGGCGCAGCTGGCGCGCGATCTCGTCCGCCGCCTCGAGGTTGGTGCGAAGCGCGGTTTCCTCGATGTCGGCGCCGCGGGTCGCCTTTGCCGAGTTGACGTCCACCGAGACCAGGGCCTCGGTATGGTCGATCACCACCGCGCCGCCGGAGGGCAGGGGCACCTGCCGCGAGTAGGCCGTTTCGATCTGGTGCTCGATCTGGAAGCGCGAGAACAGCGGAACGTCGTCGTGGTACATCTTCACGCGATTGACGTTCTGCGGCATCACATGGCCCATGAACTGCCGGGCCTGCTCGTAGATGCTCTCGGTGTCGATCAGGATCTCGCCGATTTCCTGGTGGAAGTAATCGCGGATGGCGCGGATGACGAGGCTGCCTTCCTGGTAGATCAGGTAGGCGCCGCCTTGCTGCTTGGCTGCGGTCTCGATCGCGGTCCACAGCTGCATGAGGTAGTTCAGGTCCCAGGAAAGCTCCTCGACCGAGCGGCCGATGCCCGCGGTGCGGGCGATGATGCTCATGCCTTCGGGGATTTCCAGCTGGGAAATGGTGTCGCGCAGCTCGTTGCGGTCCTCGCCCTCGACCCGGCGGGAGACGCCGCCGCCGCGGGGGTTGTTGGGCATCAGCACGAGGTAGCGTCCCGCCAGGCTGATGAAGGTGGTCAGCGCCGCGCCCTTGTTGCCGCGCTCGTCCTTGTCGACCTGGACGATCAGCTCCTGGCCTTCGCGCAGGGCTTCCTTGATGCCGACCCGGGAGGGATCGGCACCGGGGTCGCGGAAATAGGACCGGCTGACTTCCTTGAAGGGGAGGAACCCGTGGCGCTCGCTGCCGTAGTCCACGAAGGCGGCCTCGAGGCTGGGCTCGATGCGGGTGATGACACCCTTGTAGATATTGCTCTTGCGCTGCTCTTTGCCTGCGGTCTCGATGTCGAGGTCGATGAGCTTCTGGCCATCGACGATGGCGACCCGCAGCTCTTCTGCGTGGGTCGCGTTGAACAACATGCGCTTCATTTCTTGTTCTCCCGCGCTCGCTTAAGCCCTCGGGAGGACAAACCGGTGCAGCGCCCCGGGATCGGGGCGCCCGCGATCAGCTTTCAGTCTTCGGCAAGTTCATCGGGCGATGAATTTTGGTTGAACCGGGGCTGGTGGTTTGTCTTTATGGTCGTCCTGCCCCGGGGGGCAGGACCGCGGAATCCGCTGCTGGTGCTGCGAGCGCGCAACTCATCAATTACCATCGCTACTTTTCCGGGTGAGCGAAGTTAACCCCTCTGCGAAGGCGTCGGAACCGCGGGAGCGACGGCCGCATCGACTGCGGCGTGCGAGGCTCGACCGTCGGGTTCCTTTCGGGTGTGCCAGTTCGCGGGGAATAGTATAAGCAAAATGAATGGGTTAAGCAAAGCCTCCGTGAGCATGCGGGAAGTGGACGAGACCTCGGGCGGCCAGCGCATCGACAACTACCTGCAAAAGCTGCTGAAAGGCGTACCAAAAAGCCATATCTACCGCATCCTGCGCAGCGGCGAGATCCGGGTGAACAGCCGGCGGGTGGACGCGACCTACCGGCTCCAGCCGGGCGACCGGATCCGCATCCCCCCCGTCCGGACGGCCCAGCCCGCGGTGGGCAAGCCGCCGCCGGCGGCCTTCCGCGGGGCCGTGCTGCTCGAGGACGAGGACCTCCTGGTCGTCGACAAGCCCTCGGGCGTCGCGGTCCACGGCGGCAGCGGGATTTCCAGCGGGGTCATCGAGCAGATGCGCGCCGCCCGGCCCGGCCTGCGTTTCCTCGAGCTTGCCCACCGGCTCGATCGCGACACTTCCGGCATCCTGGTGCTCGCCAAGAAGCGCAGCGCGCTGACCGACGTGCATGCGCAGTTGCGCGAAGGCCAGGTCCGCAAGCATTACCTGGCCCTGGTCCTGGGCGAATGGAAGGAGGACAAGCGCAGCGTGCGCCTGCCCCTGCACAAGTACGTGACGGCCTCCGGCGAGCGGCGCGTCGCGGTAAACGAGGAGGAGGGGGTGGAATCGCATACGATGTTCCGCCTCGAGCGCGCCCTCGACGGCTGCAGCCTGCTCGATGCCGAGCTGAAGACCGGCCGCACCCACCAGATCCGGGTCCACCTCGCCCACCTGGGCTACCCCATCGCGGGCGACGACAAGTACGGTGATTTCGATGCCAACAAGGCGCTCGCCAAGGCCGGCCTGAAGCGCATGTTCCTGCACGCTTCGCGCATCGAATTCCGCCACCCGCGCAGCGGCGAGCGCGTGCGCCTGGAAGCCCCCCTGCCGGAAGACCTGGCGAGCTACCTGGCGAGCGTCGGGAAGCCGCGCGGGGGCCGGGCATGAGCTACGACCTGATCGTCTTCGACTGGGACGGGACCCTCGTCGATTCCACCGGCCATATCGCCGCGTCGCTGCAAGCGGCCTACGCGGACCTCGACCTGCCCGTGCCGACGGCGCAGGCGGCGCGCCACGTCATCGGCCTCGGCCTGCAGGATGCCCTGACCTACCTGAGCCCGGAACTGCCCGCGAGCCGCTACGGTGACGTGGCGGAGCGCTACAAATACCACTTCCTTGCCGGCGATGCCGGGATCGCCTGCTTCCCGGGCGTGGCCCAGGGCCTCGCCGACCTCAACCGCGAAGGCTTCCGTCTGGCGGTGGCGACCGGGAAAAGCCGCCGCGGCCTCGACCGCCAGATGCAGGCGCTGTCGCTCGCCCCCTTGTTCCATGATTCGCGCTGCGCCGACGAAGGGTTCCCCAAGCCGCATCCCGAGATGCTGGAAGTCCTGATGGACCGGCTCGGCGCGGCGCCGGAGCGCACGCTGATGGTCGGCGACACGACGCACGACCTGCAAATGGCCGCGAATGCGCGCGTGGGTGCGATCGCGCTGACCTGCGGGGCGCATGCCGAGGACGACCTGCTTTCGCTGGGCCCCCTGGCCTGCCTCGCCGATTTCCGGGACTTCCTGCAATGGCTCAGGCGCAAACACTGATCTGCCGCAGCGAGGACGTAGAGGAGCGCGGCCGCGGCTTTCGCTTCGAGGTGCCTGCGCCCGGCGGGCAGGCGCCGGCCTTCGTGGTCCGCTTCGAAGGGGCCGTGCATGCCTACGTCAACCGCTGCGCCCACGCCTGGGTGGAACTCGACTGGAACCACGGCGAGTTCTTCGATTTCTCCGGTTTATACTTGGTCTGCGCCACCCATGGCGCGATCTACCGGCCCGAGTCCGGCCTTTGCGTCGGCGGGCCGTGTCGCGGACAGCGGCTCGCGAAACTCGACGTCGCGGAGCGGGACGGGTCGATTTACCTGCTGAACGAAAAGGAATCCGGCAATGGCTGACACGGGGCCCGAGGGCCGCGGTGAACACTGGGAGCGCGGCGTCATCGAGCGGCTGGCGGGCGCGGCGCTCGACGAGCAGCGCAAGGCGCGGCGCTGGGGCGTCTTCTTCAAATCGCTGACCTTCCTGTACCTGTTCTTCCTCCTGTTCGCGGCGTTCGACTGGATGCGGGGGCGCGAGGCCCCGCTGCCGGGCGACCACACCGCGCTCGTGGAACTGAATGGCGTCATTTCCGCGGACAGCCGCGCGAGCGCCGACATCATCAACCAGGGGCTGCAGGACGCCTTCGAGAACAAGGGCACCCGGGGCGTGATCCTGCGCATCAACAGCCCCGGGGGCAGCCCCGTCCAGGCGGGCGCCATCAACGACGAGATCCGGCGCCTGCGCGCGAAGTACCCGGCCGTGGCGCTTTACGTGGTGGTGGAGGACATCTGCGCCTCCGGCGGCTACTATGTGGCGGTGGCCGCGGACAAGATCTATGTCGACAAGGCGAGCATCGTCGGCTCCATCGGCGTGCTCATGGACGGCTTCGGCTTCACGGGCACGATGGAAAAGCTCGGCGTGGAGCGCCGCCTGCTCACCGCCGGTGACAACAAGGGCTTCCTCGACCCGTTCTCGCCCGTGGACGCGAAGCAGCGCGACTACGCGAAAAAAATGCTCGCGGAGATCCACGAGCAGTTCATCGACACGGTGCGCAAGGGGCGCGGCAAGCGCCTGAAGGAGTCCCCGGACACCTTCTCCGGCCTGGTGTGGACGGGGCAGAAGAGCATCGAGATGGGGCTCGCGGACGCGATGGGCAGCGTGGACTACGTCGCGCGCGAGGTGATCAAGGCCGAGAACATCGTCGATTTCACGCCCCACGAGAACCTCGCGGAGCGCTTCGCCAAGCGCTTCGGTGCCGCGGTGGGCGCCGCGCTGCTAGGCACGGCGGCCGGCGGCGGCACCGTTCGCTGAGGGCGCGGCGAGCAGCAGGAACACCGTGGGCCGGCGGTCCAGCACCGGCCGGGCCGCCTTCGACCAGGCCTCGATGGTGCGCGTGACGATCGTTTCCTGCGCCGAGGTGAGGTCGGTTGCCAGGCACAGCTTCGTGCTCCGCTTGCAGGTGGCCAGCAGCGCCGAGAAAAGCGGGTCGTTGCGGTAAGGCGCCTCGATGAAGACCTGGGTCTCGCCCTCGCGCGCCGAGCGTGCCTCGACGGCCCGGAGCGCCTCTTCCCGCTGCGGGGAGCGCGCAGGCAGGTAGCCGAGGAAGGCAAAGCGCTGGCCGTTCAGGCCGGAAGCCATCAGGGCCAGCACCAGGGAGGAGGGGCCCACCAGCGGGACCACCGGCGCGCCCATGCGATGGGCCTCGCCCACGAGCGTTGCGCCCGGGTCGGCGATTGCCGGGCACCCCGCCTCGGAAATCAGCCCCACGTCTCCCTTGGTGAGCAGGCGGGCCAGGGCCGCGGCGTCCTCGGGCTTTGAGTGCTCGTCGAGCACATGCAGTTCAAGGTCCTGGACCCTGAGGCCCAGGGATTTGAGGAACTGCCGGGCGGCCTTCGGGTGCTCCACCACGAAGCAGCGCAGGGGGGCCACGGCCTGCCTGAGCGCGGCGCCGGCCCAGGCTGGCGTGGTGCCGGGGGCAAGGTCGGCGGGGATGAGGATCAGGCGGCCGAGGCTGGCGCCCGCGGTCATGGCACTGCCACGCCTTCCGCGCGCAGCATGCGGGCCAGGGCGATGAGGGGCAGGCCGATCAGCGCGGTCGGGTCGGCCGAGCGGATTTCCTCCATCAGGGCGATGCCCAGGCCCTCGGCCTTGGCGCTGCCGGCGCAATCGAGCGCCGGCTCAGCCCGCAGGTAGCGCTGGATTTCCGCCTCCGACAGGTGGCGGAAGCGAGATTCCGTGGGCACGGCCTCGGCCTGGTGGCGGCCGCTCGCGGTATTGAGCAGAACCAGCGCGGTATGGAAGGTGACCACGCGGCCGCTCGCGTGCCGCAGTTGCCCGATGGCCTTTTCCAGGGTCCCGGGCTTGTCCAGGCGCACCCCGTCGCAGACGGCGACCTGGTCGGCGCCGATGACCAGGGCGCCGGGGTGGCGGGCGCCGACCGCTCGTGCCTTGGCAAGGGCAAGGCGGGCGGCAGTCTCGACGGCCGGCTCGTCCGGCAGCGGGGTTTCATCGGTGCCGGGGCCCTCGACCAGGAAGGCCAGGGACAGGCGTTCGAGCAGTTCCCTGCGATACCGGGAAGTGGAGGCCAGGACGAGGCTTGCGGCGGGGGCGGCGGACGGCATTTCGCTTTGACAGAGGTCTGCTAAATCAATATTATGCGCGACTTATGTTTGACCGGCCGGTCGTTGACAGCGCGGCATTTGCGCGCGAGGTGGGGCAGTTGCGAGGACAAGTCCCCGTGGCCAGCCTGACCCGGCTGCAGGACGCAGTCGCGGATGATACCGGCGCGGTGCAGTACGTGGTCGACGGCTTCATCGATGACCAGGGCAAGCCGGCGTTGAAGCTTTCGGTGTCCGGGGA